>NC_007517.1:3247500-3997420 GCF_000012925.1 Geobacter metallireducens GS-15
AGCGGAAGGCTGTTTTTCAATGATGTCGCGGGGAACTCCCATCTCTTCGGAAAGCTGCCAGACCTGCGTTTTGTAAATGTCACCGATGGGATTCAGGGCGCTGGCCATGTCTCCATACAGGGTCCCATAGCCAAGCAAGAGCTCCGTCTTGTTGCTTGTTCCGAGGACAAGGGCAGGAAGTGCCGCCGAGTGGTCGTAGAGAATTGTCATCCGTTCGCGGGCCATCTTGTTTCCGCGACGCATGCTATCGGCATCGGGGAAGCGTGAAAAATAGGCATCTATCATCGGCGTAATGTCGATTACCTGATAGTGAATGCCGAGATGCTCCGCGGCGAGCCTTGCGTGGGCCTCGCTTTCAGGATTACTGGTTCTATACGGCATGATGCAGGCATGAATATTTTCAGGGCCGAGGGCCTCGGCAGCGAGATACGCAACGAGAGCGGAGTCGATCCCTCCAGAGAGGCCGAGAACCGCCTTGCGAATTCCAACCTTGGTGACTTCCTCACGGATAAAACCGACCAGTATCCGACGCAACAGCTTGACATTAACGTCAGCCATCAACAGTCCCTCCCCTTCTCAATACGCCGCAACTCCTTCATGGTAATAGAGAGGCTCTCGTCGCGCATCATTGGGGAAAAAATGCGCTCACGCCGCAACTCTCCTCCATCGACACGGGTGACAAGCAGATCTTCGTCGAACAACCGGGCACGGGAAACAACACTGCCGGAGGGAGCAATCACTTCGGATCCCCCCCAGAAGTTGACGCCGTCTTCGTAGCCGACCCTGTTGCAATAAAACACGCGGCTGTTGAGAAACATTGCCGTCGTGGAGGTGAGTTTCTGCCAGGCAGCGGTTGAACCCAGGCTTTCGTCCTCGCTAATCCCCCGACCCGGGCTGCTGGAAAGACATACAAGGGTTGTAGCCCCATCCATGGCAAGGATATAGGGAGCGGAGAGATGCCACATGTCTTCGCAGATGAGCATCCCCATCCGACCGAAACGGGTATCGAAGGCGCGGAACCGTTCACCGCGGGCAAGATAACGCTGCTCGTCAAAGAGGCCATAGGTGGGGAGGTAGACCTTGCGATGGATGTGTCGGATTTCGCCGCCATCCACATAGATCGCGGAATTGAAGAAGCGATAATCGTCGGAGACCTCCACAAAGCCGACAACGATCGCGACATGACGGGAAAGTTCGCGGATACGGGCGATCTCCGGGGCATCGAGGCGCAACGCCACATCCGGCACCAGATCCCTGAGAAAATAGCCGGTTAGAGCAAGCTCAGGAAACACGATCAGGTCAGCCTTATCAGCGACAGCACGCTCAATGGCGGACTCGACAAGGGTGCAGTTTTCAGTAAGACAGCCGAGCTTCGGCTTTATCTGCGCCAGTGCGACAATGAAATCCACGGTATAAGCCCCCGATTTTTCGGTCAAAGGTAGCATAGCAAACTGCCGTTTTCAACGGTATTTCCGGGCTAATACGCCAATTCGAAGGCATTGGGAATATGCTCGATTTGTGGCATCTGACCCGAGAACGTAATCGATATGACGTCGAAGCGGGCGCAGGCGTCAAGCTGCCGCTGCTTAGCAAGCCAGGTAAGCGCCGCCTTGGATATCTGCCGCTGCTTGAAGGAGGTGACTGCAAGTTGCGGTGGTCCATAGTGACCGCTTGTCCTCGTCTTGACCTCCACGAAGACAATGGTTTTGCCATCGCGAGCCACAATATCTATCTCGCCGCCGCGGCAACGAAAGTTTCTCTCCAGGATTTTGTAACGATGACGTTCCAGATATGTCACCGCCAGGGATTCCCCCTTGCTGCCCAGGGACTTGTTATGGAGCGACATGCTCTTTCACCCCCCTGAAGGTTTTCCGGTGGATGGGGCATGGACCCAGTTCCGCAATCGCAGCAAGGTGAGAGGCACAGCCATAGCCCTTGTGCTCGGCGAATCCGTAACCGGGGAACTGTTGATCATATTCCATCATCATCCGGTCCCGGGTAACCTTGGCAACGATTGAGGCGGATGCGATGGAAATGCTGGAGCTGTCCCCTTTTTTGATGGTTTTCTGAGGGAGGTTAAGGGGAATCGTTGAAATTCCATCTATGAGGAGGTAATCAGGAGGAACGGCCAGTTGTCCGACAGCTTCCGCCATGGCGCGGAGAGTGGCCTGAAGTATGTTGATGCGATCAATGCAGGCGTGGTCAGCCACTCCGACACCTACGGCCAGGGCACAACCGGATATCAGGCCGAAGAGATGTTCGCGCTTTGGTGCAGAAAGCTTCTTTGAGTCGTCGACCCCCGGCAACTCTGCCCCTTGCGGAAGAATGACTGCAGCCGCCACGACAGGACCGGCCAAGGGACCGCGTCCGGCCTCGTCAACCCCCGCTACCGCGTGGAAACCATTTCGGCTGACAAGGTTTTCAAATGTCCAGAGGGATCTCTCACCAATGTCGTCAAACAACGGTAGACGCACCGATCTCTCCTGAAATGAAAAAGCCCCGCCAGGCGGGGCAATTTCGTTAGTGGGCAGCCACGTACTTCTTCTCGCGAATCCGCGCGGCCTTGCCGCGGAGCTTGCGGAGGTAGTAGAGCTTGGCGCGGCGGACATGGCCACGGGTGATCACCTCAATGGCATCAAGTGACGGCGAATGGAGCGGGAAGACCCTCTCAACGCCGATGCCATTGGAGATTTTACGGACCGTGAACGATTCGCGGATGCCGCCGTTCTGACGAGCGATTACCACACCCTGGAAGGCCTGGATCCGGCTCTTGTCGCCCTCCACGATCTTGACGTGGACCTTGACGGTATCTCCCGGTTTAAACGGGGGGATGTTTTTCTTCATCTGTTCAAGTTCAAGCATGTCGATAGTGTTCATCTGCGTCTTCCTCCCTTTATGTGCGCAAACGCGTACTGGTTTCGTATATTACGAACGGAGACGCTCAACGCGCTCCGAACAGTCTATCCATGATGATTGCTGCCGCAGACCTCACCGAGAGATGGTTGTAATCTCCAGCCCCTTGGATCGGCTCGAGAACCAGGTCGGCCTTTTCAAACACCTCTTCGACGAGCCCCCAACCGGTACCGAAAAGGAGCAGATAGGGCTGATCCCGCTCGGTAATGAGGTGCTGCAGGTCGCTGAATGTGACGCTTCGGGGATGGAGTCGTGCTCCGGTCGTCACGAGCCGAACTGGCCGTCCGAAGCGCTCTTGCATATCCTCCAGGGCATCATTTAGAGTTGCGGCGATCTTTATGAGCTCAAGCGCAGCCTTCCGCTTGGGATTATATGTGGCACCCCATCCCTCCTGCCAATGCCGGACGATTCGGCCTGCAAGTTCCTGTTGTCCGGGAACTGGCGTCACGATGTAGTAGCTGAGCAGCCCGAAGGTTCTCGCTGACCGCGCGATATCGTGAATGTCGAGATTCGTTACCGCCGTGGAGACCACCTGCCGATTTTTGTCATAAACCGGATGGTGGAGGAGCGCGACACTCACATTGGCATTGGAAAGAGTCGCCCCGCTCACTTCGAGGCTCCCTCTTCGAGTTCTAGCAGGTAGCGCCGGTCGTCACTATCCAGCACTGCCTTTTCGAGCAAATCCGGTCTCGAACGGATCGTTTCCTCCAAGGCCTTGCGACGTCGCCAACGCGCCACTTCTGCATGGTTGCCGGACAACAGCACAGCCGGGACCGAATGGCCGCGAAATTCGGCAGGACGCGTATAGTGAGGGTACTCAAGCAGGCCGTCGGAGAACGTGTCAGTTTCGGCCGACCCGGGCGAGCCGAGTACTCCGGGAACAAACCGCACGGTGGCGTCGATCATGACCATGGCTGCCAACTCTCCGCCAGTGAGGACAAAATCGCCGATTGAAAACTCATCCTCCACGAAAAGCTCGCGGACCCGCTCGTCGATCCCCTCATACCGTCCGCAGATAATGATGACTTCCTGCTCTTGGGCCAGCTCGCGGGCCGCCGCATTATCGAAGAGACGGCCCCGAGGGCTGGTGAGTAGGACCCGCGCCTTTGGGCGCTCGGCCTTGACCGCTTCCAGACAGGCGGCAATCGGCTCAACCTTCATGACCATCCCGTCACCACCACCATAGGGTGCATCGTCGACAACCTTGTGCCGATCAGTGGCAAAGTCACGGATCTGGTGCAACCGGATATCAAGGAGCCCTTTCTCGACTGCCCGCCGGATGATGCTTTCGGTAAGCGGTCCCTCGAACATGGCAGGGAAAAGGGTCAAAATATCGAATTTCATAGATCAAGCAGCCCCTCTGTGGGGCTGACGGTCATGATTCCCTTATCCAAATCAACACCGACAACTATGTCTTCAAGGGCCGGAATCAGATATTCCCTCTCCCCGTCCCTGACCACATAGACGTCGTTACTTCCCGTGGCAATAATCTCTTCGATACGGCCAAGGGACAACCCTTCACTTGTCGTTACCGAAAGGCCAATGAGGTCACACCAGTAGAACTCCCCCTCGTCAAGGGGGGGAAACTGGTCCCGTCGAGCGAACAACTCACGCCCGACCAGGTGGAGAACTTCGTTTATATTCGCGAATCCCTTCAGTGTCAGGAGAACCCGATTGCGATGGACAGCCGCGCGGTCCACTTCAAAGCTTTCCTTACGGTTGTCCGGCCCACTGAGGTAAACTGTCTGCATCGAAAGAATGGTGCTGAACTCGCCCGAAAAGGGGACGACTGACAGTTGTCCCCTGATGCCGTGTGTTGCGACGACCTTGCCGAGCAACACGAGATCGGTACTGCCCAGCATTATTCGACGATCTTCAGCACGGCTTTCTTGTTGTCCTTGGTGGACACCGCGTTGAGCAGGGTCCGGATTGCCTTTGCTGTCCGCCCCTCTTTGCCGATGATTCGTCCCATGTCCTCTTTGGCCACGGTCAGCTTGATGACCATTGTATCCTCTTCCATCTCCTCGGTGGTTCTCACCTGGGAGGGGTCGTCCACAAGCGCCTTTGCGATGGTCTCTACAAGCTCTTTCATGTCGGTAACCTCTGCAATGGGAATGACCGGCGGACCGGGAACGAAGCAGCGTTACAACGTGTTAATTATGCAGGCTTGGTCGTGAATTTCTCCCAGAGACCGGCCGTCTTGAGCATCTGCTTGACGGTATCGGTGGGCTGGGCTCCCTTGCCGAGCCATTCAAGGGCCTTGCCCTCTTCGAATTTCACAGCGGCAGGATTCTGGTTCGGGTCGTAGGTCCCGACATTCTCGATAAACCGCCCATCACGGCGGCTGCGCACGTCAGCAATAACAATTTGATAAAAGGGCTTCTTCTTCGCCCCTGCACGGGCCAAACGCATCTTGATAGCCATCTTCTTCCTCCTGGTGTTCTCCCGGCCGCTGACCGGCGAGAGTTTTCGTGTGTATGTTGTACGTCACATTGGTGACGAATCGAGCGTTGCCTGCTGCATCCTCTCAGAAGGGGAACATTCCCTTTCCCATCCCTTTCATCCCCCGCATCAGCCCCTTGGGGCCCATCTTCTGAAGCTGCTTCATCACCTTTTGTGCCTCGGTGAACCGCTTCAGGAGCTGATTGACCTCCTGGACCGTTGTGCCGCTCCCTTTGGCGATCCTCAAACGACGGCTGCCGTTGATGATCTGATGGTTCGCCCGCTCGCCGGGAGTCATGGAATCGATAATCGCCTCGATCCGCTTGAGCTCCTTCTCCGACGGCTGGGCTCCCTGCATCTGCTTCATGGCCTTGCCCACGCCGGGAATCATGCCGAGAATCGATTCAAGGGACCCCATCTTCTTGATCTGCTGGAGCTGGCTCCTGAAATCCTCCAGATCGAACTGGCTCTTCTTGAGCTTCTGCTGAAGCCGCTCCGTTTCCGTAGCATCGAACGTGGCCTGGGCCTTCTCGACCAGAGTGAGAATATCACCCATGCCAAGAATGCGGGAAACGAGGCGGTCCGGGTAGAAGACCTCCAAGGCATCAAGCTTTTCGCCGAGCCCCACGAGCTTCACCGGCTTGCCGGTGACCGCACGGATAGAGAGGGCAGCGCCCCCCTTGGCATCGCCGTCCAGCTTGGTAAGGACCACGCCGGTGATGTCGAGCCTCTCGTTAAAGCCGGTGGCGACGTTAACCGCCTCCTGGCCGGTCATGGCGTCGGCCACAAAGAGAATCTCCCGGGGCTGTACCGCCTCCTTGATACGGACGAGCTCATTCATGAGATACTCGTCGATCTGGAGACGACCGGCGGTATCGAGAATCACCGTATCGAAGCCATTGAGCGTGGCGTAACGGAGCGCCTCGCGGCAGATATCAACCGGGTCCTGGTCGGCCCGCGAATCAAACGTTTCCACCGAAAGCTGACGACCAAGGGTCCTGAGCTGCTCAATGGCGGCAGGGCGGTAGACGTCAGCGGGCACGAGAAGCGGACGCCGCCGCTGCCCTTTGAGGAGCCGCGCCAGCTTGCCGCAGGTGGTGGTCTTGCCGGAGCCCTGGAGACCGACCATCATGAGGGCGACCGGGGGCTTCGCGGCAAGATCGAGACTATTGTCCTCGCCGCCCCCCATGAGGGCCACGAGCTCTTCCTGCACAATCTTGATGACCTGCTGCCCCGGCGAGAGACTCTGGAGAACCTGGGTGCCGACAGCCCGCTCGCGGACCTTCTCGACGAAATCCTTGACAACCTTGAAATTGACGTCTGCCTCAAGAAGGACAAGCCGCACCTCACGGAGCGCCTCCTTGATGTTCTCCTCGGTCATCACCCCTTGGCCGCGGAGCTTTTTAAAGAGGAGGTCAAGTTTGTCGGAAAGGTTTTCGAACATCTATTCCACAATGCCGTACAAGCGGCGGAAAGCGCCACACAGGGCGCACGTATCCATTGAGAAAGAGGTTAACTATAGATGAGGCCACAAGCCAGTGTCAAGCAAAAACATTTTTCCCACAAGGGGATAGCGACCTGCAGCTCTACCCGAAACGCTAGCCGATCTTGAGGTACTGCTCACCCTGCTTCACATGGATCTCTTCCGGCAGCAACCCCTCCGCTGCCAGAACCTCTTCCACCGCATCCCGGTCCGCTGAGGCGTAGCGGATGGCCAGGCCACAGTCTGCATGGAGGGCACGGGGAGCCGGAATAAGAAGGATCGGGAAACCCTGCCCCTTGAGCACTTTCTCAGCCTTCATGACCCGGTGTATCGAATGAAAAATCGCAACACAATCGCCATCTCGAATCATCATTAATCCTTTTCATTACCCGCAGCAATGATACACGCCGGTGGTGCCTTTGCAACAGCTCAAGCAGATTGACAAAGTGAGAACTCATCACGTACCATGCCGCAAAGAGGTAAATCGATGCATCCCTATGTAATAATTTTCGGGCTAATACTGCTCGCACTCATCATCAACATTCCCTGCGGCTTTCTTCGGCAAGGGTACGAGAAGTTCACCTTCGGCTGGTATTTCTACGTCCACATCTCCATCCCCTTCATCATCTATCTCCGCGTTAAATCCGGCTTCAGCTGGAAATTTATCCCCCTTACCCTCGGAGGAGCCATGGTCGGCCAGATTATCGGCGGCATGATCCACCGACGGCGCCAGCGCAATGGGTAATGCCCGCTCCCGCATGACGCGCCCACGCCCCGTCGCCGACCTGCTGACGGAGGCCCTGCGCGGCAAGCCCGCGGAGCGGCGCCTCAAAGAGGGCCGGATTTGGCTTCTCTGGGATGAGGCAGTGGGTGAGCGGATCGCTTCCGTTGCACGCCCCGTGGGGTTTCGTGGGGGGACACTGACCGTAGCGGTGGCAAACGCCCCCTGGATGCAGCAACTGAACTTCCTGAAGCAGGGAATAATGGATAAACTGAACGCCCTTCTCTGCGGACCGGTAGTCACGGAAATCTACTTGAAGGCAGGGAGGACCGAGCCCCCTCCCGCCCCCTCTTCCGAGCAGCGCCCCCCTGTTCGAGAACTGACCACCGTCGAAAAAGAATTTGTTCGGGAAGAGACCGAATCCATCGAAGACCCTGAACTCCGCGCCATCATCTCCCGCCTCATGGCACGACACCTCGCATCGTCGCCACCGGACGAAGCGTAACGTCCCTATCCCGACGCTTTTACTGACTGCCGGCAATCTCCTTGCCTGTCACCACCCAGAATCTCAGCGACCTCGGGGGTGTAGCCCAGCCCATCTCCCCTGACAATCAGGGGTGGAAGCACCTTCAAATCCGCCCTGCGTCCCTTGCAAAACTCGATGAGGGCCATTCGGGCCTCAGCGTCTGAGGTCCCATGTACAAGACGCAGTCTCATGGATGCAAGTTTCTGGACATGCGCCTCCGAGAAAAGCTCCGGAAGCCGCGACGGGTGATAGATGAAACAGATGCGGCCGGTGGGATTCACCAGGTACTTGGCAGCAGCAAGGAAGTCGGCGAGGGTTGCCGATGACTCATGGCGGGCATCATCGCGTCCCACCTTGGGGCTTACCTTCCCCGTTCCGCGCTTGCGGTAGGGGGGGTTGGAAACGACCACGTCAAAGGAGGAAACGGGAAAACGCTTGCGCAACCCGAGGACATCATCACAGAGAATGGATATCCGGTCGACGAGCCCGTTCAACGCTACGTTGCGCTCTGCCAATGTGGCCAGTCCTTCCTGGAGTTCCACCCCCACAAAAGTGGCTTGCACGGTCCGACGGGCGAGGACGAGCGGGATGACGGCGCTGCCGGTTCCCAGATCAATGACCCGTGCCCCAACTTGCGGGGCGGCAAAAGCGCAGAGGAGCAGCGGGTCGAGGGAAAACCGGTATCCATGACGCTCTTGAGCAATCCGCAGGTCGTAGGTCTGCAGTTCGTCTATGGTCTCGTCAGCCTTCACTCTTCACCCGTTTACGCAACCGCCATTCACGTCCCAGCATGACGGCAAACAGCGCAAGAGAGGCAAGTGTAAGATACTTGCCGACTTTAAAGGGGAGCGGATCGAAGCGGAATTCCACCGTATGGATTCCGGGGAACAGATAAACGCCCCGCAGGACATGGTCCACCGGATAAATCTCCTCGGGTTTGCCATCCACCCACGCATACCACCAGCGATAGTATTTCTCTCCGAGGACGAGGAGGGCATTCGACGACGCTGCTGCCTCCACCACAATCCGATTGGGGGTATAGACCTTAACCTGGGCAGTGCCCGCTGCCGCCGACTGCCCAAAGGGAGCAAGGGGAAGCGGCGGCCGGCTTTCCGTGAGAGCGACGATAGCAGGGCTAAAGGTGGGGTCGGAATTCATGATACTGATCCGCTGCTGCGGATCAACTACTTCCGCCACCGAAGGGACGAGCCATGCCTTCGGAAGGACCGTCCTGTTCTCCAGCACCACCGAACCGTTGGACGAGGCAAATACCGGCACATACTTGCCTGCCAGCATCCCCTTCTGGGCTTCATAATCGGCGGCCGGCATTATCACGTACCTCAGATTCATGATATCCGGCATCCCGCTCATCAGATTAAAGCCCTCAAGAAACTCCTTGTAACGTCTCTCGCTGATGGTGACGTAGGCTGATAGGTTGGCAAAGCCGTAATCCGCATAATAGTGGGCATTCTCATCAGAGAGCGGCTGCACCCGGTAATGATCGATGCGCGGCTCCAAGAAGCGGACGATGTCGTTCTGGGCCGCCCTTCTGTCAGACTGAGGCGACGTCGTGAGCACAAAAAAATGCTGGTTCACCCGCCAGAGATCCGCGACGAGGAGAACCGCTAGGGACAAGAAGACTACCCGTGCTGGCAGCCATCTTCTGAACCAGGCGAGAAGAACTGCCAGATAGAGAGAGGCGACACCGAACGCAATGGCCGTTTCACGGAGCATGAAGTCGTAGCGCTGCGGGGCAAGTCCCCCCCCATTCTGCTGATAGCGGGTAGGGGCGGCAATGTATTCCGCCGCATTTTCCGAAAGCCAGGCCGCGCTCCCCCGAAGGATAAACCAGAGCGCGCCTATGGCGGCCACGGAGAGAGCCGCACCGGCAAGCCACCACCTAAGCTTTTCCCGCGCCGCAGCCTCCTTCTCCAGCAGATCAATCCCGCGGCCAGTCAGAACCGCTGCGCCGAAGGCAAAGAGAAAGAGTATCATCTTCGGCACCCTAAACTTGGAAAAGGCGGGAAGATAGTCAAACATGAAACGGTAGACGAAGGTGTATTTACCCAGAGCCATTACGAGCGTTACCGCCATGAAAAGAGTGAAAAACCAAGTATAACGGTCCCGCCGGAAGATGAGTGGCAGCGGAAGCATGAACCAGGGGAGAAGACCGAGGTAGTCGCCGGTTTGGGTAAAACGCATCCTTCCCCAGTAGTAAACCTGCCCCGGCGAGGGAACATCCCCCCCCTCCTGGCGAGAGAAGCCGAGCAGTCCCGGGACGACGAAGGTGAGAACCTCCTCGGGGGGCATGGACCAGCTCATCCCTTCTTCATAACCGATACCCTTGTCCTTACCGGATCCTGCGACGGTGCCGGCTACAGAATCCCCCCGCTCGGACTGTTGTGACCAGCTCACCAAGGGAGCGAAAGACATGGCGATGGTACTGAAAAAGAGAACTACCATGGCCACCACCAGGCTCACATCCCTGCAAAACGGCTTTGCGTAGCCTCCCCGCTCCGCAAGGAACCTCGCCCCCACATGCCAGCACCAGTACACTCCCACGGCGAGGCAACTGTAGAACGATATCTGCCAGTGCATGTGGAAGAACTGAATGGCAAGCATGAGGGCCGCCAGCGCATAATGAAAAAGACGGCCGTTCCGGAGGGCTTTTTCCAGGAAGAGGAACACCCACGGAAACCAGCAGACCGCTTCAAGCTTCTGGATATGACCAGCATTGATAAGGGAAGCATTCTCGGTGCACAGCACATAGAGCAGACCCGCGACGAAGGCCCCGAAACGGCCGATGCCGATCAGCCTGCAATAGAGGAAGGTCCCAGCCGCTCCCCAGCACATGGCAAGGACCGCCAACCAGGCAATGCTCGCGGGGAAAGGGAAAAAGTGCTGGATGAGGTAGCGGTGGACCAGCAGGTTGATTGCGTTCCACCCTCCCTCCAGGGTGCGTCCGCCGTCACTCAACGGATCCCAATCGGCGCGAAAGATATCCGGAAATGACCGGATATAGTCCAGCAGCGACTGATCCTTGACCGCCTTGACATTCCAGAAAAGCTGGGTGATGACGTCAGATGCACGGATAATCTTGCCGGTAAACAGCATCGGGCTGAAAACTCCGATGAGAATGACCACCATCGCGGTTATCCAGAACCAGTTTTGCTCAAGGAGCGGCCGTTCATTGCTTTCCATGCAGCCTCCGATTGTCTTCATTCATCGAGAACGGGCAAACGCGCACTCGAGTGATGCATCTCAAAGTGAGAGGTAGACGTCCCGCAAATCTCCCCGATAGCGCTCCACCGTATGGCGCGCGGCCTCACAAGAGCCCCCCGCCCTGATATGCGCGGCGACATCCGGATTACGGCAAACCGAATAGATCTTCTCTGCCAGATCGCACGGCTCATCCGATTGAAACAGAATGCCCGTTTCCCCGTCCCGGATGCGTTCGTTGAGCACCGGGGCATTGCTGGCCACGACCGGGAGCCCCATCATCCACGCTTCATAGAGGCAAATCGGCCCCTCCTCGGAACGCGAAGGGATCACCATCATATCAAACTGGGCATATGCGATGCCCGGTGGATCCACAAATCCAAGGAATGAAACGATATCACCCAGGCCGAGAGCAGCAACGAGCTCCTCGAGTTCCGCCCGGGCCGGTCCGTCGCCCGCTATCATCACCCTGAAATTGCCGAGACGCTCCCGCAACGGGGGAAGTGCCCGGATCAGCACATCACACCCCTTGATTCTGCTGAGTCCGCCAACATACCCGATGACAAAGGGTTTGTCTCCCTCTGAGTCGCAGCGGTCAGTGTGGCCGCATGCGCTCGCGCTGGCGGTGGCAAGGCGCGCCGGATCGACAAAATTATCGATTACCCTGATGGCTGAAGGAGCAACCAGGCACCGCTCGACGAGGAAGTGCTTTCGGTAGTTCGAAATCGTGATAAAGAGATCGAAGGAGTTGCGGAAAGACTTCAGGAACGCGGCATACCAGCGGGAGTAGTCAAATACCCCGCCATGCTCATGGGCAATTATTTTAATCGTCGGCTGAAAAAGCTTCTTTATCACGAGGCCGAGGATAATGGATTTGTTGCCATTGAGATGGAGAATCGAAACTTTTTTCTCCCTGATGAAACGAAGAATCTCAACGAACGGACGCAGACTGTACCGATGCGTCGCTCGTGAATAGAACACATTGGGTTCACGGACGTCTTCCATGCCGAACCGATCATTGATGTTTCTCAAGAAGAAGAAATCCATCCCGATCCGTTCGTCAACACCATGGCGCATCAGAGTGTACGCAATCGTCTGGACACCACCGAATCCCGACTTGTCCACGAGGTACAGGACACGCTTTTCCCCTGCGGCATCAATTTTTACATGTGCGACAGCAGCCATTGCTACGATCATCCCCAATCTATAATGATGGGCCGGTCCCAGGCCGTCGAAATCCACGAAAAACCGGCAGCGGCTAGCTCATCCCCAGCTTCCGCTTCAGTGCCGCAAGCGAAAGGCCGCGGGCAAACAACTGCTCCACGGGCAGGGGGGCACGCTTCCCATCATCTTCTCGGCGTTTAACCAGAAGCCATGGGAGCGCAGCAAGCACTCCCCATCTGGCTCGCAAGGCAGCACCGCCCCGCCCTTTCAGCAATGCCACGGATAATGCGGCCAAATCTGCCATCAGAATCCGTGGGAGGTGCCTCAGCAGAAGGCGTGTCGGCCAATCCTTCAGGAGCACGTACCACTTGTTGCGATGAATATGGTAAATGGTGAATGGGCTTTCCGTACCGCTCGTGGCCGAATGGACATGGCGAACAACGGCTTGCGGGGCCGTCATGCAGGGCCAGCCGGCGCGCCGTCCGCGCCAGGCGAGATCGAAATCCTCCGCGTAGGCAAAGAATGCCGCATCGAAAAAGCCAATCTCATCGATCATTTCCCGTCGATACAGCGCCGCCCCCGCAGAAGGGCCGAATACCTCCCTCGATGTATCCCACGGAGCGCCCACCGGTTCGCCGTGCCCGAGGCAGTAGCCGAGCCCATCGAACCCCGGGGCGATTCCTGCAGCATCGATTCGAGCGGGATCGTAAAAGTTCACCAGCAGGGCCGCGATCATTCCGGCGCGAGGATACCGCTCCGCTGCGCCAACGAGCTCAGCCAGGAAACCCGGCTCCGCCAGCGTATCGTTGTTGAGCGTCACAATCAATTTCCCCTGCGCGGTCGCCAGTCCTCGATTATTCCCCTCCGCGAAGCCGAGATTTTCGGGAAGCTCAACCAGTCGGACCCACGGGAACGCCTCCCGAACATATTGTCCCGATCCGTCCTCGGAACCGTTATCGACCAGTATCACCTCAAAATCCCGAAAAGTCTGTACCGCCAGCGCCCCAAGGCAGCCGGGGAGATACCTCTTCCCGTTCCATGTCAGCACGATGACCGAAACGCGAGGCTTGAGTCCCGTCACCGGTAGTCCTCCCGGAGGAAGCTCTCGGTGATACCCCAGTCGAAGGCACACCGCGCAGCGGCACGGATCTCCCCCCGGTCCGGCAACGCGCCATGCAGTGCACGCCGGATCGCTGCAGTCATCTCCCGATACCCCTCCACCACGGTCAACCCTTCCCGCGGTCCAACGTCGATCCCCTCGGCCCCCGCGGGGAAGGCTACCACCGGGGAACCGCTCAGAAGCGACTCCAGCACTTTCACCTTAATTCCTGCGCCGAGGGTAATCGGGGCAACCGTAAGGAATGCGCCGGAAAGGTAGGCATTCGGATCCTCCACAAAGCCGGTGACTGTTACCCCGTCACGGCCATCAAATTCACGGAGCCGGTCATGGGGGCGTGCGCCGAGCACGCAGAACTCCAAGTCCGGGAACTCCCGTCGCAACTCCGGCCAGCAGATGCGGAGAAAAGAGATAGCCGCGAGATAATTCTCAGGACGATCCATCGCACCATAGTAGATCAGATAGCGTCCGGAGATCGGTGGGGGAACGCTAGACTCCTCCGAGGCCGCCGTCTGCGCGTATGGGACCACCACGCGCACCCGCTCCCGATGTCGAGGAATCAGCGCCGCATCCTTGCGATTCTGCACGATTATCCGATCGGTGCAGGCAAGGAAACGATTCTCGCTCCACCAGGTCATTGCCAGGTCCAGGTCGCGCCAAGGATTCAGGAAGAGGTGCCTGCGTGCCTCCCGGTACTTCTTCTGGAAGACGATGTCGTGGGCGACATAGCTGACCCGCTTCTCCGGATACCGTTTAGAGATATGGCAGGCCCAGGGGAGGAGCTCCGTGAACTCTATGTGGACGAGGTCGCACCCCGCGATATGTTCGTCGATAAGCCGGCCGAAGCCGGGGCTGCGTCGGGCGGCAAGGGTCGGCGACAGGTGCCACCCCCGCAGAACGTTGGCAAGTTTCTCTCCGGAGCCGAAGGGGTGCAGCACAATCTTCTCACACAACGGCTCCAGTGCCTGGTAGTCTTTCTCGTCGTAGCCGTTGAAAGCGAATGAGAGCAGGACGATTCGGTGGCCCAGGCCATGGAGGGTCTCAACGAACTTGAATGCCGTCTTCTCACCAGCCGCCCTCGCCATCGACGGCAACCGCGGGTAAAGCGCCAGGATTTTTGGTCTTGCCTGCATCATGGGCTTGAAACCGGCTCCTGTGCGGATAGGTTCGTTTCCACCGCCGCCGCCACATCCGCCACGCTGATCAGCTCCATGCAGTCCTCCACCGGGCAGCCCCCGTCGAAGGCGCGCTTGTAGCAGGCGAGACAGTCGAGCTCCGGTTGCACAATGGAGCCGAGCCCGTAGAGATAAAACTCGGAAGCGTTAAAGATGTTGTCCAGCAGCACGATCCGGCGCTCCAGGGCGATGGCGATGTGGAGCGCCATGGTGACGGCGGTTACCACCAGGTCACAGCAGCCGACCAACCCCGAGAACTCCAGGAAGTTCTTCAGCCCTTCGTAGCGGGCTCCACTCTCCCGCGCAAGCCGCAGATTCTTTTCGTGTTCATCGGGGCCGCCGAGAAGAAGGACGTCGTACCCCCGCGTCTGCAACGCCGCTGCCAGATCCCGCCAACTATCCTCGGGCCAGATGCGGGTCGGCCAGATGCTGCCGGCGCCAGTGTTGAGGCCAATCAGCGGCCGCCCCTCCGTCCGGGGGAACGAAAGTGGGACCCGGGGGACGTTCTCCAGGATGTAGCGCTCCCCCGCCCACTCCCAACCGCAGATCTCGAAGGTCTCCTCCACATAGTGCCGGGTGTTCTCCTTCATCAGGTCGTCGAAGATCCCGGTCAGCCACTTGCGGCGGGCATCGTCGTCGGCGGGGACGATCTTCCCCTGCGGGCCCAGGAGGAACCCCTTCTTCACCGCCGCCCGGACCCGATTCGCCACGGCGCAGACCTGGGTGTCCTTGTCGAGACTCAGGAGCAGGTCGTACTCCTGCTCCTGAACCAGCAGGGCGTTCTTCCAGTCGAACTTCAGCACCCTCTGGACAAAGGAGCGGGGGATGAAGTCGGGGTAGTCGGTCATCCACGTGATCTCGGCGCCGGGGTAGAGAGCGCGGAGCCGGTGGAGGATCGGCGTGTTGCGGATCACCTCGCCAGCGGCCCCCACCTTCAAGATGAGAATCCGGGAGCGGGCCGGGCGGTACTCGGCACAGTTGCCACAGACGACGCCGTTCCTCTTGTGGGGAGGACACGGCTTGTAGCCATCGAGATGGATACAGTCGGTGCGGACGTTTCTCAGTGTCATATCGGTATCCTAATTCAATTTTTCACTGCAAGGACATAGTCGGCAAAGCCGAAGAAGTCCCATAACATAGAGGCTGGCACTTTTCTACCTGCTATTTTCAAGAATATCCATCTGACAAAATTGCACACAATAAGGATCTTGTCCTGCCGTTGACCCGCCCTTACGATCCTACACCCCGACATCAGCAAGGCGTTTGAAATCTCTTTCACATCGTAGACCCGAACGTGCGATTCGTCGTCACAGAAGTTGAGGGTCCCTTCCCAACTGGGAAGAGACAGTGATCGAACCGAAGGAAATTCAATGTAAATAAGTCCCTTTTCTCTGAGCTTTCCGGTAAGCGCTACAACAATTTCTATCCCGTTCGGAATATGCTCGATCACATGGTTCACCCAGACGGCATCAAATCCCCGGTCCGGAATTTCTCGTAGGTCGCCGTCCATGAGATCGATCCGGTAATACCGTTCCATAGACTTGAAGTCTTCGTCACTATTGTTGTAGACGTCTCTGTCAACTCCACTGTACCTAACTTTCGGGAATAACCTTTTCGTCAAACCAGCAGAATGGTTCCCGCAGCCGACATCAAGGAGGTCAAAACCGGACTTGGCAAAACGGCCGTGGAGGACCTTGTACTTAGGGTCCTTGATTGCAACCCTCAATCCCTGGAGAGACAGCCAATCCCGCCACATAACTCCTCCAATTCCGGTTGCTGATTAATATACATGAAAGAATGTCCTCCTAGCAGGTTGTTGAAAAACTAAACCTTTTTGATTCAATAAGTTAGCGAACTGTGCTATATTTTTACGCGTAACAATCTGAATTTACAGGAGAAAAGTTATGCGCGGCGCCGAGACAAAAACCGAAGCTCTGTTCTGTTATCTCTCCCCTGAGTCGTACGTCCCGAAGGACCACCCCTTGCGGTCGATCAGGGCGATGGTGGATAAGGCCCTTGCAGAGCTCAGCCCGCAATTCGAGGCCATGTACTCCCACACCGGCCGGCCCTCGATTCCTCCTGAGCAGTTGCTTAAAGCACTTCTGCTTCAGGCGCTGTACACCATCAGGAGTAACCGTCTGCTGGTGGAGCAGATCAGCTACAGCATCCTGTTCCGCTGGTTTGTGGGATTGGCCCTGGACGAGAAGGTCTGGGACCACTCCTCGTTTTCCACCAACCTGGAGCGGTTGATCGATACCGACGTGGCACGGCTGCTCTTGGCAAAAGTAGTTGAGCAGGCCCGAAGGGCAAAGCTGTTGTCCGACGAGCACTTCAGCGTTGACGGCACCCTCATCGAGGCGTGGGCTTCTATCAAGAGCTTTCGGCCCAAGGATGGACCAAAGCCTCCAGTGGGTCGTAACACGGAGCGTGATTTCCACGGCGAAAAGCTCAAAAACGACACCCATGCCTCCACCACCGATCCGGATGCGCGGATTGCCAGGAGAAGCTCGGGCAAAGAGGCGAAGCTCAGTTACCACGGGCACGCTCTCATGGAGAACCGCAACGGGATCATCGTCGATGCCAGAATCACCCACGCAACCGGTACCGCTGAGCGGGATACCGCAGTCGAGATGATCGCAGACGTCGCCGGTAACAAGCGGATCACCATGGGCGGCGACAAGGGCTACGACACCAAAGAGTGCGTCAAAGATCTGCGAGCACTCAAGGTAACCCCTCACATTGCTCAGAACACCGCTAACCGCCGCTCAGCCATCGATGGCAGGACTACCCGCCACGAAGGCTACAAAACCAGCCTGAGGATTCGCAAGCGGATCGAAGAGGCCTTCGGCTGGCTCAAGACTGTCGGCAATCTCCGCAAGACCCGGCATCGGGGAATAGCGAAAGTCGACTGGTACTTCACCATGGCCATTGCGGCATACAATCTGGTCCGGCTGCGCAATCTCGGGACGAAAACGGCATAATCAGGGGAATAATGCGACTCTTGGTGGCAAAGCCCGCCCGAAAAGGCCAAATCAAGGTAAAAAGCAAAGTTTCAAAGAACGAATAGGGCGAGATCAATGCAACTATCGGCCTAAAATGATCTCCTTGAAGGGGATTGCCCTGGAAATGAAGGAGTTTTTCAACGGCCTGCTAGAGGAGGCGCAACTGACACCAGTTAGGGCATCGGGCCAATCTTTCCGGCAAGGAAATCCCTGATTCCTCTGCACCCCGCTACCGCTAGGGGAAATCGCCCCTTCTTCACGTTCACTAGGACGTGTTCGAAGAGGTCGTAGCAGAGGGCCGCCGCTAGTTTCGCCGGGAAGTTGCGACGCACAAAGTAGAGCCGGTTGCGCGCCGTGTAGTAGACTAACCGCGGCGAGGCAGCACCGCCGGAACTGACCGACTCCTTATGCCGGACCACCGAGTCCGGCACATAGAGGAGCTTCCAGCCAGCCCGGGCAGCCCGAGCGCTCCAGTCTGCGTCCTCGAAGTAGAGGAAGAGGTCATCGTCCAGCATTCCCACCTCCGCCATCATCTCCCGCCGGGCCAAGAGGCTGCATCCGGTGACGTAGCCGGTCTCGGCCACACGGTCGTACTGGCCGGTGTCCCGCTCGTGCAGCCCCCGGTGAAACGGCCGGTGTGGTCTCTCTGGGTCGATCACCGCCCCGGCGAACCAGAGCAGCCACGGGTCGTCGAAGTAGACGATTTTGCTCCCCACCATCCCGACCCGCGGGTCGCTCTCCGCCACCCGGACCAACGCCCCGAGGGCGCCGGGCTCCACCACAGTGTCGTTGTTCAAGAGCCAGACGTAGTCGGCGCCACGGACAAGAGCGTGCCGTATGCCAGCGTTGTTTCCCCCGGCGAAGCCAAGATTGGCACCAGTCTGGATCAGCTCCACGTCGGGGAAGCGCTCCCGCAGAATTGCTTCTGAACCGTCAGTAGAGCCGTTATCAACAATGACAATCCGAAAATTCGGATAATCCAGCTTCCGGCAGGACTCGACGCAGTCGACGGTGTCGCGCCAGCCGTTCCAGTTGAGAAGGATGATAGCAATTGTTGCAGACAATTTCATCGTACGACCGGTGGGTTCTCATCCTTTATTGAACCTGTTAGATGCTGCGCCGTAATCTCCTGCTTCATCGCATTATACATTTCACTGACACTTCTCTTCTCATGCTCATGGCATTCCCACAGTTTGATAAAAACCGAAATTCGGTAAAACATCATCAAAAGGCTGAGGAACAGACCATGCATTCCCTCACGATACCCCTTAGTCTTAAAATACCTATTATAAAACTCCCGTAACACCTCTACAAAAAAAACCTTCTTTGAAAATTTATGTCCTGCCGCCTTAAGATCACGTGCCTCAATTGAAGTATAATGATTAAGCTTGGAGATAAATTGATGAGAGTGTTCGTAATTAAAATGTATAATTGCATTATCTTCTGCTAAATCAAGATATTTTATTCGAGACCCGTGAGCAATTTCGATAAAGTTATGAACTCGGCCAGAAAAGGATATAGCCCCGTTCCTAAAAAGCCTTGCCTGATAATCAGGCCACCACCCAGCATTCTGAATCCATTTACCAAAGATGAAATTAATTCTCGGAAAGTAAACCACATCATAATCATTTTCATCGACAACAGAAACAACTGCAGTTTTCAATGTATTCGTGACAAGCTCATCTGCGTCAATCATAAAAATCCAATCGCAGGTAGCTTGTTTGACTGCGAAGTCACGTGCAATATCGAATGCCATGACTTTTTCATGCGAGTATATTTTATTTGTAAACTGTCTAGCCAATGCTACAGTGCGATCCTCACTCTCCATGTCTACCACTACGATCTCGTCGCACCAACATAACGTCTGTAGGCATGAACAGATATTCAACTCTTCATTCCTAACAATCAATACTGCTGATATCGTCGTCATAGACTATCCTTTTCAGACACAGTCGCGGCTAAGTAGAACTGATCACCCAAACCAAGTACAGCAGCGGTCCGCGCAACCAGTGCAACGAGAATCCCGCGGAGGGACGATGGCCAAAGAGAGTAGTACATTGAATTTCTTTCCACCTTTACGACATCAAACCCATTTTCCGCAAACACTAAAGACAATGTTTTGGGAGTGAAATGCCAGACATGCTCATTCGGAACCCACCCATACCATTTCTTTTTTTGCATCTTCGGGACAATCCCGTCTGGGGTAGGTTGTGAAACGATGACCTTCCCGCCTGGTCTCAGCAGTACCTTGATATCAGCGAGGAACTCGCGAAGATCCTGAATATGCTCCAACACATGACTCATCACGACGACATCAAACTCGTGTGAAGGAAAGCCTGCTTCACGCAGCATACAGTTCCGTACATCAAAGTCTTTTCCCTTGGACAAAGTCGCAGCCTTTTCGTTCAATTCAACACCATTGACAGAAAAACCAGCGCGCTTGGCTTCCTCTAAAAAAAAACCGACACTACAACCGACCTCAAGCAGCCTTCCATTCTGGACAACCGATAGTACGAAATCGAGAAGTTTGCGGGAAAACGCCCGAAACAACTTCTCTTTCAAGAGATAGTTCTCAAAATACTCGGCAACTTCCGAGTATTCTGCAGATGGCACAGGGATAGTCCTTGTAAGCCCACACTTACCGCACGTCACCGCATTTTTACCGTTAGCAAGGTGGATGATTGACAAGAGCGTTGCGGAACCGCAATACAAACAATTATCTATCATTCTTCCCATCTCCATCATTTTTACATAAGGCACGAATAACTTGATGATCTCTATAAATTTTTATGCGCTCAACAGAGATATGGCCACCAAGATAATGCTGCAAATCAGCTTCGCTATAAAAATGGTTTACATGTCCTGGATCATCGTAAGCGCGACCAAATGGGACAGAAATAAGAAGCGATCCCCCAGGCTTTATCCAATTTTTTAGTCCAGCCAAGACAGGACCAGGATTCTTTATATGCTCAAAAACATGCGCAGACCATGCGGCATCAAATTGCCGAGGCGGAAGGTCCGCAGTGACATCGGCAACGAAAAACAAAAGTCGCTTTTTGACATCAGCAGCCTCATTCTCTCTTATAAAGGAAGCGATGGCAATCCCGACAGGGCTTAGATCCACGCCAGTCACAGTAAAACCTCTCCGCGCAAGATAAACGTCCAGATGCCCAGACCCACACCCAAAGTCTAAAATATCCCCACCAATTTCAGGAAAATCACTGAACCCTTCTAGCTCAAAATGGTGTTCCCAAAAATCCATTTTAAGTGCGATCGGGAAAACCCTAAGCCGATCAACAAACACTTTGTTGCACTCGGTTACCACAAGGTCGTCTCCACCCTTAGAGTTCATCTCCCGGATGATCCTGGCAATCGCCTTCATCTCCGGGTCGTACCAGACGCGGAGCCTGTTTTTGAGTGCGTTTAGCATGTTGGCTCTCTCAGTTTGCGAAAGTAACGGAGGGACTCCTTTAGTGTCCCCCGATTTAACATGAACGATAACAAGAGATACACGACAAGTCCCATCCCAGCAAAGGCCACCAGCGCCGGCAGAGATGTAACAAGCCCCCCCTTCGCATACCAAACAATTGCAGCCATCAAGGCAGCAATAAGTAGGTTAAGGTACGCGTTCCTGACGACGTTGACCCTGACCCGCTGACGGCGAAGCACATGCTTGTAAACCACTGTAAAGATTATGTAGGAGATTGGCTGGGTAACAGCGACTCCGGTGAACCCGATTCGTGTCACCAGCGGGGCGCCAATTCCCCACTCAATCCCGATAAGCGCCAAGCTCATTGCTAGGATAATTTTTGATTTCCCGATGCTCAATATCCCGCTGAACATCGGCAGGGTGACACCCATCATCAGTGGCGCCCACGAAAAGAGATAGAACGCGTTGATCGCGGGAAACCATTTGTCCGTATAAAAATAGTGCGTTATCTCCGGCCCAAGCGCGATAAAAATCCCGGTGACAGGGAGCATGACAAAGGTCATCATGCGGATCGAGTTCTCGATGGTGTGCCCCAAAAGCTCCCGATCGTCTTGGAGTTGGGAAAACGCCGGGAAGGCCACACGGCCAAAGGTTTCTGAGATAACTAGAGGGACGAAAGCAAAGTTCCTCGCCCAGTTGAGGTATCCCACCGCCGCCGCCCCGGCATACGCCCCGACAAACAATGGCGTCACAGCATCCTTGATGAAGCTGAGAATCTGGTTCCCCTGGTACGGCAGGCCGAACCGCACCAACCCCTTCACCGACTCGAACCGGTAGTGCAGGCTCGGCCGCCACGACGACAGCGAGTAGATCAGCAGCGCGCCAAGAAACCCTCGCGTCACCGCCGCCGCCACAAAGCTCCACGCCTCCCAGCCAAGGAAGGCGCCAGTGATGGCTACACCTTGGAATGCCAGGTTCTCGGTAATATCTACCCAGGCAATCCGGTTGAAGTCGATCTCCCGTTCCATCAGGATTGCCGGGATTGTTTTCAGCGAAGAAAAGAAGAAGCTGAGCGCCATAGCCCGAATGAGCCACACCCCCACCGGCGGAAGCGTCGGATAGACCCTCAGCGCCAACGGCGCCGCCAGCACCGCCACCGCCACCACACTCCAGACCAGCATCTGCTGCAGCCAGAAGGTAGTGGAGAGCTCTTCCCGACTCAACTCTCCTTTCTTCTGGATCAGAGCCGCGCCTATCCCCACATCGCCAAAGGTAGAGAAAAAGGTGACGACGAAGTTGACGATAGCGTAGATTCCAAAGACCTGCGGCGCCAGGAGCCGGGCAAGGACGATGTTGCCCCCGAAAAAAATCAGCTTCACCAGGACCTGGCGGATAAAGAGCGCCGTCATCCCTGAAAGCGATTTTTTCTTCAGCTCTTGAAACTCCTGCTGCTGATTGTCAGTCGTGCGGTCAGTCACCTCAACACCCACGTGGAGCGACAATGAACCGCCAACCATTAACACCGGCCTTTTTTAGTCCCTCAATCAGTTCATCCCCGCGCTTTAGTGACGTAACAACTATCGGCTCGTTGCCCCGCTGCTCCCATACAATCAAGGGCATGACCCTGACCCCAAAAAAACTATTCCCATGACCTTGATCATCCAAAACCGCGACCAACTCCAATCCCGCTTCCCGCAGTGAGAGGTACGCAATCTCCGCCACCTCGTCAACCCCACAGAACACAACCTCCGTCACCCCCTCTGCCTTGAGAGACTGAAACAACGCCAGATAGTCCTGCCGAGCAACGGTGTAGAGATTGGTAAAATAACTGAGATGCTGGTAGGCGAGCCGGCTCTTTTCGGCGATCCCCGTAGGGGTAAGAAGGTAGGCGTAGCGGTTGCGGGGGAAGTTCTTGACGCGGACGTACCCCTTGGCCACGAGGTTTTTTAGGTAGGAGTTCACTAGTCCGACGGCAATGCCGGCCCGGCGGGAGAGTTCCCGCTGGGAAAGGGGCTCCTCGCCGGCGATTTCCGAGAGGAGGAGAAAGGAACGGTAGGAATCTAACGCCTTATCGGTCTTATCGTTCATACAATGAACACTACTGAAATCAAAGGGAAATAGCAACAGGAATGTTCACACTATGAACACCGTCATCATCGACGTGCAGCGAGCAGGATCACAAGATGCCGGTAGACCTCGGACAGCTCCATCCCCCTGGCGTGCCACGAGTGATTGTTTTCAGCGTGCTCGCGACCCAATTGACTGAGTCGAGCCCGTTCCTCGACATCGCCAGCCAGAGAGTCAATCCTCGCCGCCAGATCAACGGCATCGCCAAACCGTGCATACACCCCGGCATCACCGAGGATCTCCCGGTTGATGGGGGTGTCGAACACCACCGTGGGCAGCCCGCAGGCCATATAGTTGAAGAGCTTGCCGTTGGCCTCGGTGAGGGAAACCTTCGGCGACACGGCCAAATCCCCTGCCGAGAGGTAGAGCGGCGCCTTGGCATAGTCGATACGTCCGGGGAAGGTCACCATGTCGTCAACGCCCAACTCTCGGGCCTTTTCGCGATAGCCCCCTTCAGGAAACCCCATGACCAGAAAGCGGACCGGGCTCCCTTTGGCCTTGAGGATAACCATGGCAGAAAGGAGGAGATCGATCCCCTGGTAGCGGTTCAGGACCCCCAGAAAGACCACCAGCGGCGCGTGAGACGCGATGCCGAGCTTGCGGCGAACCTCGTCCCTGGGATAGGGGCGAAACACCGCCGTATCCACCCCATCCATGAAGGCCGTCACCTTGCGGGCCGGGACGCCCCACTTACCGACGAGATCGTCCCGGCCGGCGCCGGAGCTGGTGATGATGGCATCGGCGTTGCGGTTGATCCATCCCTCAAGCCGGGCGAAGAAGCGGCAGAGAAGCGACCCTTGCCGCGCAAAGCCGTGGTCGGCCAGCTCTCCCGTGAGGCTCCCCTGGCAGTCGAAAAGGAGGGGAACACCGACGAGTCTCTTCAGGAAAACGCCAAGGAAGGCCCCCTCGTGGAGGTGGGCGTGGATCAGATCGGGGCGCATTCGCCGGGCGGCTCGCAGGGCGGTAACGAAGAGGAGGATGTCCAGGTACGGCTTGTGCCAGGAGGGACCGGCAGAGAGTTTCCGGTACCAGGGGATGCGCACGGTGCGGTCCGTGGCAATTCCGGGCATGTCGCGCCCCAGGTGATAGGTGGCGATCCGAACTTCGTGCCCACAGGCCATGAGCGCCCGGGCCTCCTCGTAAATCCTGACGTGGCACCCCCGGTCGGCAAAGAAAGGGGTTGGAGCCACCATCAGGACGCGGAGCGTCCTCGGGACCGGGGACCGGGGACCGGGGACCGGGGAAAAACTAGTCACCTTGTGTCTCCTTGGTCCGGTAGTGGCGAATCAGGCCGTGGAGCATTTTGCGGAGTGACGCTATGCGGTTGAGAACAGACGTAACGTCCGCAATGTAGTTTAACTTATCAGCGATGATCAACTGAGTTTCAACTTCGGCAACCGAACCAAGAGCGATATAGAGAAACTGCACAAACTCCCTGTTCGTCTGCCTCGCGGCCCCTTCCGCAATATTCGACGGTATTGAGACTGCCGCCCGCCGCAACTGGTTTGTCAAACCATGCAGTTGTTCTTTCGGAAACGACTGAGTCGCAACATAAACCGACGTCACCAGCTCAACACCCGTTTTCCAAACATCCAACTCCTTATGATCCCGCACAAATCCTCCTGACGGTCATAAGTCTTTGCGATTTTCCCGGTCCCCGGTCCCCGGTCCCCGGTCCCCTACGTTGATTCGCTCGCGAATCACGTAAATCGGTTTCCCCTGCGCTTCGTAATAGGTGCGGGCGTTAAGCTCGCCGAGAAGGCCGAGAACGATGAACTGCACCCCCATAAAGAGCAGGAACGCGGTGAGGATGAGGAGAGGGTTGCGATTCATGTTGATATGCTCGAAAAACTTGAAATAGAGGGTTGCTCCCCCGCTGAGAAAGCCCGCAAACAAGGTATAAATCCCCCACTTGCCGAAGAGCTGGATCGGCTTGGTGGAGTAGGCGAGGAGAAATTTCACCGTCATGAGGTCGAGGACCACCCGCATGGTGCGGGAGATGCCGTACTTGCTCGTGCCGTGGAGCCGCGGATGATGCCGCACCGGCAGCTCCGTCACCCGCGCCCCCACTTGGGAGGCCAGGGCCGGCACGAAGCGGTGCATCTCGCCGTAGAGGTTCACCCCGTCGAGGACTTCCCGGCGGTAGGCCTTGAGGGTGCAGCCGTAGTCGTGGAGGTGGACCCCGGTCATGCGGGAGATGAGGCCGTTGGCAATGATGGAGGGAAGCCGGCGGTTGATGAAGGTGTCCTGTCGGTCCTTGCGCCAGCCCGAGACCACGTCGTACCCTTCGTTGATCTTCGACAGGAGCATGGGGATGTCGGCCGGGTCGTTCTGAAGGTCGCCATCCATGGGGACGACAACTTCTCCCCGGGCGGCGTCGAAGCCGGCGGCCATGGCCGCTGTCTGCCCGAAATTGCGGCGGAAGCGGATCACCTTCACCCGCGAATCCCTCTCGGCAATCTGCCGCAGAAGCGGGAAAGAGCCGTCGCTGGAGCCGTCGTCCACCAGGATCAGCTCATAGTCGATGCCCGTCCCGGCCAGTGCTTCGGTAACCCGTCCATAGAGAGGGGGAATGTTCTCTTCTTCGTTGTAAATCGGTATAACGATACTCAGTTTCACCAAGGACCTCACTGGAGATTCGTCTTCTGCAAGGCAAGCCGCTCACGCAGGGCCGGAAGAGATGCCTGAACATCCGCGGCCTCGCTAGGGTATTCCATGCCGCCGTACGCAGCAAAGAATTCGTAGTTTTTCACCGCCTCAGCCAGATTGCCCCGACGTTCCTCCGCCTTTGCCAGCGTCAGATACGCCCGGGTATTGAGGCGGTTCAGCCGTATTGCCTCCCGTGCATGGGCAACGGCCTTGTCAGTTTCGTCCGTCAGGAGATAGCTCAGGGCAACAGTCTCCTGAACCCAGGTCGAATCTGGATTCACCGCGACAGCATGGCGCCAGAGGGTATGCTCGGTGCGCCAGTATCCGTTCTGGATGGCGGTGAGAACGGCGAGGACGAGCAAAACGGCACAAAAGCCTGCCTCAACCTTCGCGCTTCTCAGTCTCTGGAGCAGCACGGCTAGGGCGAGGCCGACACCGGGAAGGCAGAGATACATATACCTGTCGGCAGCCAAATAGGCAACCGGCACGAGGTTTGACACCGGCAACCAAAACACGAAAAACCAGCCGATCCCCAGCGACAGAAGGGGAAGGCGGCGGGCCGCCCGCACCATCACGGTCACCAGCACGACAAGGAGTGTACCGGAAAGAAGCGCCCACGGTTGCAGGAAACTCTCTGCCAGCCGGAACGTGTATTCAGGGGCAAGCCCCACGGGGAGGACGATCTTCCAGAGATAGAACCCGAATGCCGTCATCGACCCCATAAAAAGGGGAAGGTAGCTTCGGGAAGCCATGAAACTGTTCTTAGAGTAAATGGTCAGGAGCTGCTCGGGCCGGATGAACCCTCGGAACGTGTACAGCAGATACGCCGCGGCAATGGCTCCGGACACGGCAAGAAGCAGGGGGCGACGGAGGAGAATTCGCCGTTCCCGTGGCATCCCGTAACACTCCACGAGAATGACGAGCAGGGGAAGGGTAATCACCGTCTCGTTGGCAAGGAGCGCAACGACATAGCCTGCAACGGCAACGGCCATAAACGCCACCCGCCGTCCACCGGCCAAAGCGGCAGCCTTCACATACCCGTAGAGCGAAACCAAGGAGAAGAAGAGCGTCAGGAGTTCCTTGCGGTGCGAAAGATTCGCAACCGATTCGGACTGGAGGGGGTGTACGAGGAAGAAAAGAGCACCCAACAGGGCGTACGGGAGTTCGACCCCGAGCAGTCCAAAGACCAGAACCAGAAGAAAACCGTTCATCCCGTGCCAGGCGAGCTGCTGAACCCGGTACCCCGCCGGCTTTTCACCGAACAGGTGATACTCCGGGATATAGGTCAGTTCCCGCAGGGGACGACCGGGGCGACTATTCTCAACAAAGCCTTTAAGGGAATGGGCGTCGGGGTTTTGCACAATGACCGGCACATCGTCATAGGTCCAGTCGTTGAGGAAGGTATTCCCGTACACCACCACGGTCGTCGCAAGGAAGAACAGCAGGACCGTTCTCTTCCTGATCCCTGTCAAACACCCGGTCACGGCGTCAACCGTCCGTCATTGTCGGCGCGCGCAACGCCGGCGGCGGCCCACGGCATCCCCAACTCCTTAATCACCCGCACCGCCACCGCCGGTGGCTCTGTCTGAGACTGTGCGAAACGGGGTCGGAGCACCCCCTTAAGCAACCCCGCCCCGTACGACAGATGGAGGGTTGGAAAGAGTATAAACAGCAAAGGGATTGCAGCCGGAGCCCTTCCCTGCCATGCTGCGGCAACGGCAGCTGCAATAAGTAACGCGCCGTAACAGATCAAGGGGATAAACCACAACAGCGTCGGTGCCCAGGGGAGCAGCAGAAGATAGGCGAGAAAAAACGCCGGCGCGAAATCGATCCCGTGGCGGAGGCCGGCAATGCGCGTCTGCTCTCCCCGTCCGGTCCCGTAGCCGAAAAACTGGCGCATAAAAGCCCGAAAGCTTGGCCGCTGGCTCCGATAAATCGCCAACTCCGGGTCGTGGACCAGGAGCCATCCATCGGTCAGGAGGCGATCCATAAGCTCGTTTTCTTCATTCGGGTAGAGGCGTTCATCGAGCCCTCCAAAGGCAAGGAAGAGTTCCCGGCGGAAGGCCAGATTGCAGAGGATCAGCTCCCGCTCGCTTGAGGGACGTGCGGCGCCGGTCCGGCGGTAGCGGTTGCGCGCCCCGCCGCCACCGAAGGGAGAGGAAATAACGAGCCCCACAGCCCGCTGGAAGAAGGTGTCGGTTGCCGGAGTAAGGGACGGTCCCCCCACTGCCGCCACACGCGGATCAACGAAGCGCTCGACCGCTCGCTGCAAAAAGGCGGGATCAACCAGCGAGTCGTCATCGAGGAAATATACCAGCTTCCCCTTGGCCATGGCAGCTGCCCGGTTCCGCTGGCGGCTCGGCGAACACCCTTCGGCGACAAGCACCTCAATGCTCCCGGCCGGGTAGTTAACCGTGCGGAGCCGCTCCACAGCCCGAACCTCGCCCCCCGGGCGGACGGGAATTATGATCGAAACCGGCTGATTATCATTCATCCTTGAATGCCTTGAAAAACACAAAAACCGGGAGATCCCGGTCATGACGTTTGATGCGAAATGGCCTGTCCGGCAGCCGGTCAGAACGACTTTTTCATGGAGGCCATCAGGCGCTTCTCGACCCGTTCATCATCCTTGCGTTTTCCGTAACTGTAGTCGATATTGAACTGAAACTTGCGGAAATTGAGCCCCACATAACCGTTGTAGATGAATTCAGGGGCGTTTCTTGGCAGCAAGAGCGAATAAGCGACATTGCCGCCAAGGTACAGGTTTCGGAGCGGATAATACCGGGCGCCGAGCAGGAAGCGCTTCCTCCCCGTGGTCGTTGACGTTGACGAAATCGTGTCGCTCTGGGATATGGTGAACTCTTCGGTCAGCTCCAGAAGTTTACGCTGCTGGCCGCCCAACTGATAAAACGAATAGGTAAGCCTCTGCATCAGATCCACATAGGTGGAGTTGTTTCCCTTTTCGTCCCGTTTGTAAATCATATAGCGCACCAGGGCGTCAAGGGAGCGGTTCGGCGTATACTGGGCACTGCCGGTGTGCTGCAGATCGGTTGAGCGGCCATCGGCATTGCTGCGCAGAGAGACGCGATTTTCCATGTTCAAGCGCAGGTTGTCAAGGGTGTAGTCAACCCGGTTGCTAACCGTGGTCAGGTAGTCCGTAGTGGCCTGTGAACTCACGAGAACATCTTCGGTAGCAGTCAGGGAGACGGTTAACCGCGAAAGCGGGAGCCAGGAGAGGCCGGCAGTGGTGACGGAGCGGTAATAGTCATTGGGCTGCTCCTCACGGCGGAACACATCGTTTGAGTTGCCGAAGTTGGTCTGGGTAGTGATTGAGTAGCTGTCAGTCAGTGCCGCGCTGTTGCCCCGCACCGCGGTCACGGATTCATCGAGGTTCAAGGTCAGTTGCGGGTTTACCCGGTAACCGAGCCGTCCCCTGGCGTTCTGGAAGAGATAGCTTGACGCCCCCTCCCTCTCGGAATCGAGATAGCGGATATTGTAGCTCCCCCCCACGGTAAATTGGTCGGAAAAGCGTCTCGTGCTCATGGTCTCCAGCAGGGCTTCCAGTCCCAGGGTCTTTGTCCCGTTGGATTCGGCATCCTCGACCGTATACCGTTGGGAAAGGGTAAAGGGAGACCGTTTGAAGCTCTCCAGCCGGAACATGGCACTGGTGTTGTTGTCGATCGTCGTTGTCAGGCGGTTCTGCTTTACCTCACGGTCGCGCCGGGTAACCGACGCATTCCAACTGGAATCCATGCCGAACGCCCCCGACAGGTAGAGGGGGATGTTTCTCTCCAGGCGGATCTCGTTGCCCTCGCGCTCCCGGGAGAAGGTGAGAAAACTCCTGGCGTCCCAGTTCTTACGCTGGGCCATGGCAAAAAAGTTCACGTCATAGGCATCGTTATGACTGGCAGACCGCTTGGTGTACTGGAAATCAGTGGAGATCTTGAGCCAGTTGGTGAGGTCGATCCAGCGGCGCTGGAGCGTGTGGTCCACGGTCCCCAACTGCACCTGGCTCTCCTGGTAGCTCTGGCCCGGGTTGATGTAGTCATCGAAGCGGGTGGTCCGGTAGTGGAACCAGTTGTCGCGCTTGTTGAGGCTGACAAAGGCAAGCTTGCGCAACCGGGTGTCGACCGGCGTGATGCTTCTCGAATCCTCGTGCCGCTCGTCCCGATAATCCAGGAGCACCATGGGGATGTGACGAAAAATGGCGTTATAGCCGTTGGTGAGGCCGTTTTTGACACCCAATACCATCGTTGCCCCGGTGAGGGTGTTGGTCCCGGTGCCGTTCAGGGAGGTAATGATGTTCGGCTCGAAAATCCGCCCACTCCTCCCCTCGGTCAGCAGAGAATCCATGGTGAACGTCGAGGTGGTCATGTCGCGGGAGTAAGCCTTGAGCTTCAGGGGAAGCTCGGCCGGATCCAGCACCAGTTCACCGTTGAACAGGATCTTGCCGGCGCTCGTCGAAGGTTTCCACGTGGCGTTGTCCGCCGCGTTGTAGACCCGTGAATCGAAGGAGGCCCACTCGTAGCCGAGGGCGCCGTTGTAAAAGCCGAAGCGGTCGCTGTACAGTTCGCCGCTCTTTTCGTACAGCACTGAATAGCGCTGGCTGAAGGTATGGGCGTCGGTTACCGTCGTCCCCTTTTCCTGCGCCTCGTAGGAGACATAGTTCAGCTCTATATCGCCCCGCAGCCGCGCCGACGCGCGGGACGCCTGCAGCAGCACCGCAGACATCAGCAGAAACGTTATGAGGAGCGAGCGACGAATCATGACTCTACCAGGTACCGAAACGGGGACAAGGGGAAAAACGGCCCGGCACAGAGGGGAGCCGGGCCGAAAACGATCGTTTGACAGAACCGATGGAGACGGGCTTGCCTTCTCCATCGGCTCGTCACAACCTACTTGATATGGCACCCGAGGCAGAGGGCGCTCCCCGCCATGGTGGAACGGAGGAACTTGGGATAGTTATAGGTAGTGTTTGTCTGCCCATGGACCGCATGGCACGAGGCGCACTCCAGGTTATTGGCAACGCCGTCTGCCTTGAACAGGGGGAATTTTTTACCGGCAAGTAGCGTGGCGTTGGCAACTATGCCGGCGTCCTTGGTCGAATCGTATACGAAGTTGACCGGATGCGACTTGGTCAGGTCAGTACCGAAGTTCGCGCTACCGACAATTTTTGATGCAGCAGTTGTGGTATCACCACCATTCGGAATCAACGCGTTATTGGAAACCCCCACCGGCTCGGCGCCGATCATGCTGCCGCCAAGTGCGCTGCCGTCATGGCAGCTCATGCAGAAGAGGGAGATACTGTCGGCGGTGAATCCGTTACGGGAGGGATTCGGCTTCATGTCAAAGGTCTGGGATGAGGTGTAGAGTTTGAAGCTGCTGGCGGTGTTTGTCGACGCGTTACGGTTCCACAGGGGGACCGCCTGGACCGCATTGTGGGGGGTATGGCAGAAGACGCAGACCTGGTCGGTCTGGTTCGTACCGGGAGTGGTAAAACTCAGGTCATGCGGTGATCCCTTAATCCCCTTTACCGTCCCAGAGGGTGCCGCACCCGAGGACGAAGCCATCCCCATCAGTGCAAGCGCTGCCAGTGTCATAAGAATCCTTCGTTTCATTGTTCCTTCCTCCTCGTTATTGTGGGTTGTCGAGCACTATCCTCTGCTGTCCGTATCCCGACGGATCTCTTGTGTTACCACAACCACAGCAACAACAATGCCAACCTCAGCACTGAAACGTCGACTAGCTCCAACAAGAACCCTTCGCACCCCGGCGACCGCATCCAGTGTCTGAAATACACCATCTGCGAGCCCCACGCCCGGGATTCCCGCACTTACCCTTTTCTTGACCGCCCCACGATTGCGGACAAAACCTTCCCCCGAAACAGTCAATCAGATGGCCCCTGTTCAGCTATTTCGCGTAAAATTTACGGAGATGAGGCGGACACCGAAACGTGGAAGTTTGGCAACTGACGAAAGCAGGTATGGAATGGAGACACAGGATCCGGCAGGCTGGAAAGGTGGAGAAGAGAGATTTGAGCGGCACAATGCGGCCCTCCACCACCCAGAGTAACGTGGTGGAGGGCCGCTTCTGCCATCAGGGAGAAGGGGTGTAGCCGGGGATGGGATTCGCCTTCAGATAGGAATCGGAAATATAGCGAAATACCTGAAAACGGCGGTTGAGTTGATCAACCACATAAATCATGTTGTCCTTGTCGATGTCGATCCCCTGGGGGATGACAAATCCGCCGGGCGCGGTCTTGCCGGTGGTAAGCGCCGAGAAGGCCCCCCCAACCGTCAGCAGATAATCGCCCGTCGTGCTGAAGATCTCGAACTTATGCCCCTTGCCGTCGGTTACGTAGATGTTGTCGTCGGAATCAACCGCAACCCCCTTGATCAGTTGCAGGGTCCCGGGCGAATCCCCCCGCTGGCCGAACATCCTGAGGAATTTGCCATCGCTGGAGAAGATCTGGATGCGGGCATTCATGGCATCCGCCACAATGATCTCGCCTTTGTTGTTAACGGTCAGCGCACTGGGGAAGTTGAATTCGCCGGGCTTGGTGCCGCGGTTGCCAAAGCTTGAAAGAAGCTCTCCTCTCAGGGACAACACCAGCACCTTATGCCCGCGCACGTCCAACGCCAGGAGGTGTTTCCCGATCCGGTCATAGGCAATGTCCCCTATCTTTTCAACCATTCCCTTCAAATTGATAAGCGCTGCCGGGGTTTCATCCTGATGGAACACCATAATGGCAGCCTTCTTCGTGTCGGAGACATAAATACGTCCGTTTTCGTCGATGGCAATTCCGACCGGCTGCTCAATGCGTGCCTCGGCCTCGGCCTTGCCAAAGGGTCGCATGATATTGTTTACAAAATCGAACACATAGACTCCCGGCGCCCCCGGGTCACCCACGTAGACCTTGCCCCGGCCATCGGAACGGACGGTGATCGGCTTGGAGAGTGATATCCCTTCTTCTTCACCAATAATAGTCGTCAAGAACTTCTCAGTGGCACTCTTCGGAAAATCGTTCTGACTGCTGTAGGCATTCAGCCACTCGATGCGGGGCCGCTCGGGCAGAGGCGGCCAGAAAAAGCGCTGCTCACTCTTCACCTGCTGCCCGGCACACCCGGCAAAGAGCGCCGCCATGGCCGCCAGCACAGCAAATCTACCGATGCTTCGTATTGTTTTCATATTTTCCCCTCACTCCATGAGATTTACTGAGCAGTACTGGCTTTCCCGGTCCCTGGTCCCCAATCCCCAGTCCCGGCCTCACTTATTATGACACATCTGGCAGAGCAGCAACCGGTCCTCGGAGTTATTGACGAAGAAATACCGCGCATCACCCGCATGGGGGTTGTGGCATGAGATGCACGACATCTCCCGGCCGGTCTTGGGGGCCGACGGATCCTTTGCACCGCTCACCGGGTGCCCCGCGCCGGTGGTGGTGCGCACCACGTGGGGAGTTTTCTTGATGGATTCGTGGCACGACAGGCAGAGCTCGTTGATGGGAGCCTTGAGCTGCCCATAATTGGCGCTGCCATGGGAATCGTGGCAGACCTCGCACATCCCGCCGGCAATGGGACCGTGGATATACTTCCGCTTGGCGAACTCGGCGGCCTTGTCGCCGTGGCACTCGTTGCACAGGGGGGCCTCCCGCTTGGTCACCACGTACTTGGGCGTCGCCTTTTCCTTGTGGCAATAACCGCAGGAGTAGGTGCCGGCGGGGCCATGGACGAATTTCACGTCGAGCATTTTCCGGTGGCAGCCGATGCAGGGGTTTTCCTTGGCCAGGGTACTCAAGGACTTGTCGGATGAGGGGGCCATGTCGTGACATCCGACGCACCGGGCCTCCAAATCCGGCTGGTGAAACGAATTCGCCTTGAATTCCGGAGGGATATCGGACGCTTTGGCGCCTGGCGCGAAGTAGACCGATGCCTGGGCCGTTTCCGCGCGGCTCTTGCCGATGAACGTTTCCACTGTCACTTCGTTGCGGCCACGATCCCACACCGGTTGCACAATAAGAAAATCCTGGAAGGCCCGTCGGTACTCCGGCGAGCCGACCACGAGGAGATCGCTGACAACTCCGTTCACCCCGATCCGGACGCCGGTGACCTCGGTACTGTTCAGCTTGAGAATCAGATGATTGGAGTTCTCGACCCAGGCATTCGGCGCGGGATAGATAAAGGAGACCCCCCCGAACGCCACGGCTGCCCACCCGAGAAACACCGCTGTCACGACTCCTGTTATCCCTCTCCGGGACATGGTTCCTCCATCTAGGGATTTCTCACTGCCCGAAGACGGTCGTATGACTTGGGCTTGTGACACCCTGCAACACAGGTGCCGCCGGTATCGGTTTTCGTATAACGGATGGGAATCTCCCACGTGCCGAAACCGGGAATCCTCTCCTTGATGAGCCGCGGCTGCAATGCCGCATGGGGATCGTGACAGGTCTTGCACGAACGTCCCTTGTCGGGCTTGTTGATGTGAAGATTGTGCAGGTTACGGTCGCCGTTACGGAATCCGGTGATGGTATCGGTACGCTTGTCCTGGGCAAGATCCTTTGTGTGACAGTCGAAGCAGAGGGCGAAGTTTTCCTGGGCATAGGGGAGATAGAACTGTTCGGGAAAAGCGTTTTTCAGAATCTTGTAAAAGGGCGAACCGTGAGGGGCGTGACAGTCGGTACACCCCCCTGCGGCTACCGGACCATGAATTGACACCCCCTCTGCCATTTTTTTGTCATGGCAGATAAAACAGAGCCCGGCGCCACTCCCCTTGAGGAGCGCACGATTATCGGACTGATGAGGATCGTGGCACCCGAGGCATGAGCCCTCAGCCACCGGCGCATGCCGATGCGTTGCCTTGAATTTTTCCTCATCATGGCAGCCGAAGCAGAGCGCTGCCCCGTCCGCCTTGAGCTGCATCCGGTAGGGGGACTGGTGCACATCGTGGCAATCGAGACATGCCCCCTTGGCTACAGGCGGGTGAACCACCTTCTTGTCCGCCTTTCCTTCGTGGCAGACGGAGCACAGCTTCGCCCCCTCGGCAACAAGTCGGAACGCTCCGCGCTGTTTCGGATGCTCCAGGCCGGTGGGGTTATGGCAGGAGATACAGTCGTCGGACCCCACGGGGCCATGCACAAAAGCCTCCCGCACCTTGCTCTTATGGCAGCGGGTATTGCAGCCGTCGGGCACGCCAGGCAGGGAAGATGCTGCCGCAAAGCCGCCCGTCAACAGCAGCCAGAATGCGGCTGCAGTAACGGAAAGGAAGAGAGGGGATGCTGTCATAGGACCAGGCTCGGCTCCGGGGAGTAATCTAGGGAATGTGCCATTGGAGTTTACGTGGGCCACACCCCGCCGTAGCTCTTGATGCAAAATGGCTGCCGTCCAGAGGCGCGACACAAAAAACCCGGCCTGTGAAATATCGCAGTCCGGGCATGGAGAGGTGATTCCCTTTGAGAAGGCTACCCTCCTCCACCGTAGCTGTGGAGCCCGGAAAGGAAAAGGTTAACCCCGAGATAGCAGAAAATTGTTGCGGCAAATCCGACAATGGAAAGGATGGCCGCCTTCTTGCCGACCCACCCGCGGGTGAAGCGGGCATGGAGGAAAGCAGCGTAGATGAACCAGACGATGAGGGACCAGGTTTCCTTCGGGTCCCAGCTCCAGTAGGTACCCCAGGCGTAGTTGGCCCAGGCGGCGCCGGTTATGATGCCGAGAGTAAGGAGCGGAAAGCCGATGATGATCGCCTTATAGTTAAGGTCATCGAGAATCTTGATGGAGGGAAACATGGCGATTATTCCGCCGGACTGGGCGCTCCCCGCCGACTCATCCTTGCCCGCCTTGATCAGGTACATGATAGAGATGCCGCAGGCCACCGCGAAAGCGGCATACCCCAGGAAGCAGGTAATGACGTGGTAGAGGAGCCAGTTGCTCTGCAGCGCCGGCACCAGCGGCTGGATGCCGCTGTCCATCCCCAACTGGGCCCAGGCCATACCGAGAAGAGCAAAGGGAACCACGAAGGCGCCCACGACCCGGTATTTGTACTTGAGATCAATGATTCCGAAGATAAGGATGATGGTCCAGGCGAAAAAGACGACCGACTCGTAGAGGTTCGAGAGGGGGGCATGGCCCATCCCGATGTCATAGGACTCCTTCCAGCGAAGCAGAATCGCGGCGGAGTGGACGATGAAGCCAAAGTATGCCGCCAGACTTCCGACAAGTCCCACGGACTTCCCCTTCACCGCCAGGAAGGTGAAGAAGGCGAGCATGGAAATCAGATAGGAAAAAGTTGCGATATTGAACAGCATGGAACTGGTCATTGAGTGGTCCTCCGCCTGTTACTGTTGTTTCAGCTTGTCGACCAGCGCGTCAAAAGCAAGCTGGAAGCCCGGTTGGTTCTTGTTTGCGCTGCCGCCAAGGGTGACCTCCCCCTTGCGCACCCGAATCCAGATACGCCTGTGGGACATGAAGAATGCCATGCAGCAGCCGGCAACCATGAGGAAACAACCGGCCCAGACGACCCACACCCCAGGATCTTTGGCCACCTGTAGCCCGGTAAACATTTTTTCTTCGGAGCCGTCATAACTGAAGATCAGGTCGCCGCCACGCTGGGCATCGAACTCGGGGTAATTTTGAAAGACAATGAAGACCTGGGGGGCGCCGCCTCCCTTGGGGGTCACTTCGATTCTCGCGGCCGGCCCCTGGAACTGGGGAATGAACTTGCTCACCTCCTGGGCAACCTCGAGAACCTGCATGGTTGAGCCGTCGGAAAGGACTTTCCGCTCACCCTGCTGGATCGAAATCTTTGCCGGCGCGCCACCTTTGCGTTCACGTACCGTGAAGAAGTAGAGCCCCGCCCCCTCGGCCGGCCTGTAGCTCGCCTGGTAGAAGGTAATCCCCTTGTAGGTAAGCGGATCGTTGACGATGACCGGCCGCTTGTCGAACACCACCTTGCCGCCGTCGATAACGGTCAGGAGACTCTTGAACTCCTTCGGAGCTCCGGTATCGTAGTATGAAACCGTGAATTTATCGCACCGGACGGTGAAGCCGAGATCAATCGGCTTCATGTCCGCACGGTTGTGAACGACCGACGTGCTGGTGCCCTCGGCGATTTCGACGTAGGCCTTGTACCCGAAGAATGAGCCGATGAGTGCTCCGATAAAGATGACGATAATGCTCAGGTGGACCACATAGACCCCGAGCCGGCTGTAGGGAGTCTTCTGGGCAAAGAGGTGGAACTCGCCATCCCGCTCGGTCACCACCGGTGCGGCAAATTCACCCTTGAGGAAGGCTACCATCTTGTCCCGAAGCGATGCTGCATCGCCATTCATCTTGAAGTCGTGGGTCAGGCTCAATGTTTTTTCAAATTTGTCATCCATGACCAGGGTAGGCTCGGAAATGGCCTTCCAGACCCGCGGCAGACGCTTGATGGAACAGGCAACAATATTGACCGTAAAGAGATAGAGCAGGAGGATGAACCACCAGGAGTGGTACATGTCGAAAAAGCCGAGTGCCTGGTAGAACTTGTGTTTCCCCTCGCTGATCGTCTGAAGATACTCGGGGGGGGGAGGCCCTTGGGGAATGATCGTGCCGATGATCGATGTGGCTGCCAACAGGATAAGAAGGGATATGGCAAGCTTAAGAGAGCAGAAGAAATCCCAGAGGGTTTCCAAAAAGCCGCGATTGCTGGTTGTCAACGTAACGCTCCCAGGTTCCTATGGATTTTGTCAAAAAAAATGTCCTCGCGGACGGGACTCATTATAAGCAAAGTTCGCGTCAAAAAACAAATATTTAATTTTTTCTCATATAAGATCAACAAAAAAGAAAGGGGATAACTGTCGTCCGTTATCCCCTTTCCGTTACCGCTGGTAACGCCGGATTGCTACACCATTACTTCTTGTGGCAATCGCCGCACTTGGTCGGCCCCTTCTTCATTTCTTCGTGGCAGCCCTTGCAAGTCTTGTGAGCCCAATCCTTGCCAAAGCCCTCGATCTTGCCCGGGCCCTTCTCGTGGCACTTCTTGCAGTTGCCCACCACTTGCTGGTGCTTTTTGTGCGGGAACTTGACGTCCCCGTTCTTTGCCTTGAAGGTAAGCTCGTCAGCGGCGAAGGCAAGGCCGGCGCAGAAGACGGACAGGGCAAGAGATGCGATGATTCTTTTCATTGGTGTACCCCCTTTTGCTTGAAGCGTTTGTAAAAAACCGTCAGAAACTTATACCCGAGCAATTTTGTTTGTCAAGAGTAACCCTGCAAGTCAAAAAGTTGTTCATTCAGGTTGAATTACACACAACTAACACAACAGGCTAGGATCTGCGCAATCGCTCCTGGAGAGCGTTGTCCTTCGCCTCCACCTCGTCGGCCATGGCCTGCTTGTGGGCAACAAGCTCCGCGGTGAGCGCCGGGTCGCCGAGGGCAATGATCTGCACCGCAAGAAGTCCTGCGTTTTTGGCCCCAGCCTTGCCGATGGCCATGGTGGCCACGGGAATTCCGCCCGGCATCTGGACCATGGCGTAGAGGGCATCGACGCCGTTAAGGGCTCCGCCGGGGATCGGCACGGCGATCACCGGCAGAACGGTATCGGCGGCGATGACCCCGGCCAGGTGGGCAGCCATGCCGGCACCGGCGATGATCGCCTTGACCCCCCTTGCCGCAGCGCCTGCAGCCAGTGCCGCAGCCTTCTTCGGCGAACGGTGGGCCGAGGCGACGCGCATCTCCCACGCCACACCGAACTCGTCGAGAACCTTCGCGGCCTCCTCCATGATAGAGAGGTCCGAATCGCTCCCCATGACAATAAGAACCTGTGGATTACCCATACGTACCCCTAGTGTATGCAGTCTCGATTCCGTGCGCCGGCTACCGCTTCAGCGCCTTTGCCCCGATATCCTTCCTGAAATGGACCCCTTCCCAGCAGATCTTCGCGACCCCCCGGTAGGCCCGATCGATGGCGTCCTTCACGGTGGCGCCGAGGCCGGTAACCCCCAGCACCCGCCCTCCGGCAGTAACGATCTTCCCGTCCCCGGCAGCAGTGCCGGCGTGGAAAACGTAGAGGTCATCGATGGCGGCAGCCTCGTCGAGCCCGCGAATCTCGTCCCCCTTCCGGTAGTCGGCGGGATATCCCTCGGCAGCCATGACAACGCAGACGGCCGCCTTGTCGTGCCACTCGATGGCAACCCCAGACAGGTCCCCCCTGGCCACGCCGAGGAGCACCGGCACGATGTCCGACTTCATCCGCATGAGGAGCGGTTGGCACTCGGGGTCGCCGAAGCGGGCGTTGAATTCCAGAACCTTCACGTCGCTGCCGTTGATCATGAGCCCCGCATAGAGAACCCCCCGGTAGGGGCGCCCCTCGGCGGCCATGCCGTCCACGGTCCGGCGCATCACCTCGGCCATGGCGAAGTCGTGGATGGTTTGGGTAACCACCGGCGCAGGCGAGTAGGCCCCCATCCCTCCGGTGTTGGGCCCCTGGTCGCCGTCGAAGACCGCCTTGTGGTCCTGGGCGCTGGCCAGAGGAATAATCTGTTTTCCGTCGGTGAAGGCAAGGAACGAAGCCTCCTCCCCCACGAGGAACTCCTCGATCACCACCCGGGAACCGGCCGAGCCGAAGGCGTTGCCGGAGAGCATGTCGTTCACCGTTGCCACAGCCTCGTCTCGGCTCTGGGCGATGATGACTCCCTTGCCGGCGGCCAGGCCGTCTGCCTTGATGACGATGGGGACCCCGACCTTGTCGATGAAGGCGACAGCCGGGTCCACCTCGGTGAAGACGTCGTAGGCGGCCGTGGGGACGCCGTACTTTTTCATGAGATCCTTGGAGAACGCCTTGCTCGCCTCGATGATGGCCGCGTTCCTCCGGGCGCCGAAGACCAGAAGGCCATGTTCCTCAAAGAGATCGACAATGCCGAGGGAGAGCGGCAACTCCGGCCCCACCACCGTAAGGCCGATTTCCTTTTCCTTGGCAAAGGCCAGGAGGCCGGGGAGGTCGTCCACCGTCAGGGGGACATTCTCGGCAAGGGCGCCGATGCCAGGGTTACCCGGGGCACAGTAGACCTTTCCAACCAGAGGGGACTGGGCAATCTTCCAGACAAGGGCATGCTCCCGCCCGCCGCCGCCGACAACGAGTACTTTCATAAAAAAATCTCCGTGGTGGATTTTCGTAATATTCGCCTTAGTGCCTGAAATGCCTCATCCCCGTGAAGACCATGGCCATGCCGTGCTCATCAGCAGCGGCGATCACCTCGGCGTCGCGCATGCTTCCCCCGGGCTGGATGACCGCCGTGATCCCCACGGCGGCGGCGTTGTCGATGCCGTCGCGGAAGGGGAAGAAGGCATCGGAGGCCATGACCGCCCCCTGCACCTCAAGCCCCGCGTGCTCCGCCTTGATGGCGGCGATGCGGGCCGAGTTGACCCGGCTCATCTGGCCGGCCCCGACGCCGATGGTCATGCCGTCCTTGCCATAGACGATGGCATTGGACTTCACGAACTTGGCCACCCGCCAGGCGAACTGGAGGTCGATCATCTCCTGCGCCGTGGGCTGGCGCTTCGACACCACCTTCAACTCGGCCGAGAGGGCCAAGTCAGTGTCCTGGACCAGAAGCCCGCCGTTCACCCGCTTGAAATCGAGGCGCTGGGCCGGCTGGGCCGGCCATATGCCGCACTCCAGGAGCCGGACGTTTTTCTTGGCCGCCACCACCTCCACGGCCGCTTTGGAAACTGAGGGGGCGATGATCACCTCCACGAACTGGCGGTCACAGATGGCCTTGGCCGTCTCGGCGTCCAACTCGCCATTGAAGGCGATGATGCCGCCGAAGGCCGATTCGGGGTCGGTGGCGTAGGCCCGGTCGTAGGCCTCCAGGAGGTTCTTCCCGATGGCCACGCCGCAGGGGTTCGCGTGCTTGACAATGACGCAGGCGGGCCCTTCGCTGAACTGCTTCACGCACTCCAGGGCCGCGTCGGTGTCGCCGATGTTGTTGTAGGAGAGTTCCTTCCCCTGGAGCTGGCGGGCCGTAGAAACCGACGCCTCCTGCACCTGCCGCTCCACGTAGAAGGCGGCCGATTGGTGGGGGTTTTCGCCGTAGCGCATCTCCTGGGCCTTCTTGAACTGGAGGGTAATGGTGTCGGAATAGGTAGCGACCCCCTCCCCGGTCCGGGCGCCGAGCCAGTTGGAGATGGCGCCATCGTAGGCAGCGGTGTGCTGGTAGACCTTCACCGCCAGGCGGAAGTTGGTCTCCTTGGCAACGGAGCCGCCCGATGCCTTCATCTCGTCAAGGACCGTCCGGTAGTCGGCCGGGTCCACAACGACCGTCACGTCGGCGTTGTTCTTGGCCGCGGAGCGGAGCATGGTGGGGCCGCCGATATCGATGTTCTCGATGGCGTCCTCAAGGGTGCAGGCGGGATTGGCCACGGTGGCCTCGAAGGGGTAGAGGTTCACCACCACCATGTCGATGGGGAGGATGCCGTGTTCCTTCATGGTGGCCACGTGCTCCGGGTTGGAGCGCATGCCAAGGAGCCCGCCGTGGACCTTCGGATGGAGGGTCTTCACCCGGCCGTCCAGCATCTCGGGGAAGCCGGTGTGCTCGGACACGTCCTTCACCGTCAGGCCGGCATCCCGGAGCAGCTTTGCGGTGCCGCCGGTGGAGAGGATCTCGACGCCGTAGCCGGCCAGTTCCCTGGCGAACTCGACAATGCCGGTTTTGTCGGAAAGACTGATAAGCGCACGGGTAATCTTTGCCATGGTGTCACTCCTTGAGAATTGAATTGATGAATCGATCAGATTGTATGCGGGAAATTGATATGCTGCAGAAAGTGCTTCTCGAAGGCTGGGGTGCCGGAAAGTGGTATGACGCGGATCGTTCCGGCAAGATGGTCAACCGCCGCAAGCCCCCCGGAGGTAAGGAGCGCGTGCTCAACGCCGCGAAGCGCCCCTTCCCGGACGAAACTCGTCGTTTGTACCATGTTTTCCGTGAAGACTCCAAGGCTTTTTAGGCTATGCGGGTCGAGAACGGCGCCGAAGGAGCCGGTCAGGACCACGCTCCCCACCGCCCCGCTTTCGATCCCCGCCCGGTCGAACAGAACCTCCATGCCGGCCCGGATCGCCCCCTTGGCCAGCTGCACCTGACGGATGTCCTCCTGGGAGAGCCAGACCGTCCTCGTCGCATCCCGATGGAGCACGAAGGCCCGCTCATCCCCCATGGTCGTAAGCCGGTTGCCGATGCTCGACGGGATCTCCTCCGGCGGCAGGAGCCGGCCGGTGGAGTCGATGGCCCCCTGATCGAGGAGCAATGCAATGGCCGAAAGGACGCCGGAGCCGCAGATGCCCGTGGCCGGCTTCCCCTCGACGGTCGAGACGAGCAGGCGCTCACCGTCAAAAGTCACCCCGCTGATGGCACCGGGAAGCGCCGCCATGCCGCACGAAAGGTTCCCTCCCTCAAAGGCAGGGCCGGCCGCGGCAGAGGTGGCGAGGAGCTTTCCGTCCGCCGCCAGGGCGATCTCGCCATTGGTTCCCATATCGAGGTAAAGACGGGGACCAGGGACCGGGGACCGGGGACCGGGAACGCCATGGAGGAACGCCACGGTGTCGCCGCCGACAAAGCCGCCGGGGAGGGGAAAGAGGAATACCTCAGCCGGAAGATCCCAGCCGAGCCCAACAGCGGGAACGGTTTTGCCGGCGGTGAAGAGGGGACGGTACGGGGGGAACGCGAGGGCATCAACCGGAAGGTCCAGCAGAAGATGCTCCATGGCGGGATTGCCGGCCACCGCTATAGTGACGAGGTGCTCCGGAGATCTCCCGACGCTCTCCAGAAGCTCCCCCGCCAGGCGGCCAATCGCCCCGCGGACCAACTCCGCCATCCGGTGTCGAGCCTCTTTGGAACGGCAGGCGGCATCGAGGCGCGCAATGACATCGGCACCGAATTCACGCTGGGGGTTCAGGCTGCCGGCAACGGCCAACCGCTCGCCGGTGGCCATATCGAGGAGGGAGGCGGCCAGGGTCGTGGTGCCAAGGTCAACGGCAATGGCAAGCCGATCAGGCGATGACAACGGCATGCTCCCGGGGAGGGAGAACCCCACCCACGGCGACGGCAAAGAGCCCTCGGTCCCGGGCCATGGAGAGGAAGGAGTCGGCGAATTGCGGCGAAAGGGTGATGAGGAGCCCCCCGGAGGTCTGGGGGTCGAAGAGGGGGATGAGCCGGCCTCCCGCCCCGGCGGAAACGGAGACTAAGGGGGTATAGTGATCGCGGTTGCGGTAGCAGCCGGCCGGCACGAGGCCATCGGCCACAAGGTCCTCGACTCCTCCCATGAGGGGAACGGCGTCAAGGGCGATTTCGAGGGTAACGCCGGCTCCCCGGGCCATCTCGCAGGCATGCCCCAGAAGGCCGAAACCGGTGACATCGGTGCAGGCGGAAGCCTCGCATTCCAGCATGAGCCCCGCAGCCGAAGCGTTCAGGAGCGCCATCCAGCGGATCGCTTCGTCGACAACGCCGGGTGCAACCATGTCGGCCTTGATGGCCGTGGAGACTATCCCCGTCCCCAGGGGCTTGGTGAGGATGAGCCTGTCGCCGGGGCGGGCCGTGGAGTTGCGCACGATCCGCCCGGGGCTGATGAGACCGGTGACCGAGAGACCGTATTTCAGCTCGTGGTCCTCCACCGTGTGCCCCCCCACGAGGCAGGCCCCCGCCTCCCGCACCGCGTCAAGGCCACCGGCCATGATGTCGGCCAGGATCTGTCCCGGCAGGGTGCAGGCCGGGAAGAAGGCCAGGTTCATGGCGGTCACCGGCCTTCCACCCATGGCGTAGACATCGGAGAGGGCGTTGGCCGCCGCAATCCGGCCGAAAGTGAACGGGTCATCCACCAGGGGGGTGATGATATCCACCGTATCCACCAGGGCGAGCCCCTCCCCTATCCGGTAGACCCCCGCGTCGTCGGCGGTCTCCGGCCCCACGAGGAGGTTCGGATCGTCTCCCTTCCCCAGGATGCCGCTCAGTGCGTCTTCCAGGCCCGCCGGGCCCAGCTTGGCCGCTCAGCCGGCCGCTTTTACGAGGGATGTCAGCTTGATCATCACAGTCACCGGGTCGCGTTCAGGTAGACCCGCGGCACCCGCTTGCTGATGCCGCAGAAAATTTCGTAGGGGATGGTGCCGGCCCACGAGGCCAGTTCCTCGGCCCGCACGCAATGACCCTGCCGGTCGCAGCCAAGGAGCGTCACCTCGTCCCCCACAGCCACGCCAGGGACGGAGGTCACATCGATCATGATCCAGTCCATGCAGACGGTCCCAACCACCGGTGCCCGCGTGCCCCGGATCAGGACCTCTCCCCGGTTGGTCAGGGCCCGGCTGTAGCCGTCGGCGTACCCCACGGGAACACTGGCGATAAGGCGCCGGTCCGGGGCCGTGTAGCGGCGGGCGTAGCTGATACTGGTGCCGGGCTCCACCCACTTGAGCATGGCCACGGTACTCTGCAGCCGCATGATGGGCCGGAGCGCCATCTTTCCCTCGAAGTCACCCGACGGAAGCGCCCCGTAGAGGACGATGCCGGGCCGGACCAGGTTGCAGAAGGGGAGATCCATGCCGAAAGCGGCGGCACTGTTGGCGATGTGGACGTAGCGGGGGTCGAGTCCCAGGGACCGGGCCTCTGCCACCGACTGGGCGAAGACGGCAGCCTGGCGGTCCGAGAAGCGGCGGCCATCATCATCCAGTTCGTCGGCGGAGGCGAAGTGAGAGATGATCCCCTCCAGTTCCAGGGATTTCATCTCCCGCAGTTCCCGGAAAAAGGCCGGGGCCTCGGCCGCGGCGACCCCGAGACGCCCCATGCCGGTATCGATCTTCACGTGGATCTTCGCCTTGCGGTAGAGACGGGCGGCGGTGTCGTTCAGGACCCGCGCCTGCTCCAGGGAGAAGACGGCGGTGGAGAGGTTGAACCCGACGCACTTGCGCTCCTGCCCCGGATAGACCCCGCCGAGGATCAGGACCGGCCGGTCGATGCCGCTCTTGCGCAGTTGGATTCCCTCGGCCAGAAACGCCACGCCGAAGGCGGTCACCCCCAGGGACTCCAGTTCCCGGGAGATATCCATGAAGCCGTGGCCGTAGGCATCGGCCTTCACGATGGCAAGAATCCCGCATCCGGCGGGAACGGCACGCTGCACCTGCTCGAAGTTATGACGCAGGGCGGCAAGATCGATTTCGGCAATGGTGGGGCGACTGTCCATGCCCCTTTTCCTACCACTTCCCGCCGGTGGTGTAAAGCATGAACCTGACACTGTGATGCCCCCGCTTCAGGGTGAAATCCGCCCGGCGTCAACGGGTTAAATCCATTGACTTAACGGGAAAATTCGGTTAGCTTTGTCTACACAAAAGCAGCCTGCTGGGGGAGTTCTTCGAGAACTGAGACGGGCACCGCCCGAACCCTTACCACCTGATCCGGGTAATGCCGGCGTAGGGAAGCGGCCAGAGACCTCGTTTACCTCGTTGAGTTCTGGGACCGTGACCATCGTCACGGTTTTTTTGTTTGGGAGATCACCATGGGCAGCAACGGCCACAATCTCCGGCTGGTCGTCAATCGCGACAAGCAGGACTCCCCCATCCGGGGGGTGTACCTGGTCACCGACCACGGCGACCGTCTCGCGGAGCGGGTGGAGGCGGCAATCGACGGCGGGGTCCGCATCGTCCAATACCGGAACAAGGGAAAGGACCGGGCCCAGCGCTACGCCGTGGGTGAGGAACTACGGGACCTCTGCAGCCGGCGGGGGGTGATCTTCATCGTCAACGACGACCTGGATCTGGCGCTGCAACTCAAGGCCGATGGCATCCACCTGGGGCAGGAGGACGGCGACCCCCGTATTGCCCGGCGCGAACTGGGACCGGGTAGAATCATCGGCGTCTCCACCCATACCATGGAAGAAGCCCTGGCGGCCCAGGCGGCGGGGGCCGACTACATCGGCTTCGGCGCCATGTTCCCCACCAACAGCAAGGAGATCGGGCACCTGGCCGGGCCCGAGGGGCTCGCCGCCATCCGCAGCCGAATCATGATCCCCATTGTTGCCATCGGCGGCATCAGCCGGGACAACGGCCCACGGGTGGTCGACGCCGGAGCCGACGCCCTGGCGGTCATCTCGGCGGTTCTCGCCCATCCGGACCCGTTCCTGGCCGCGACGGAGCTGGGCCTTCTCTTCAACCGGCGCGCACCACATCCCCGGGGGGCTGTGCTCACCATTGCAGGAAGTGACTCGGGGGGCGGAGCCGGCATCCAGGCCGACCTCAAGACCGCGACACTGCTGGGGAGCTACGGCTCATCGGTCATCACGGCGCTCACTGCCCAGAATACCCGGGGGGTCTCCGGCATTCACGGCGTCCCCCCCTCCTTCGTGGCCGAGCAGCTCGATGCGGTCCTTTCCGACATCCCCGTGGACACGGTAAAGACCGGCATGCTCTTCTCTGCCGAAATCATCGCCACCGTGGCCGACAAGCTGGCCGAGTACCGGAAGCGGATCGTGGTGGTGGACCCGGTCATGGTCGCCAAGGGAGGCGCCCCCCTCATCGACCGGGGAGCCGTGAACGTCCTCAAGGACCGCCTCATGCCCCGCACCTACCTCCTCACCCCCAACATCCCCGAGGCGGAACGGCTCACGGGGCTCACCATCGTCGACGAAGAGGGAATGCAGGAGGCGGCCCGGCGCCTCTTCCGTCTCGGTGCCCGCAACGTCCTCGTCAAGGGGGGGCATCTGGTGGCCGGTGATGCGGTGGACATCCTCTTCGACGGCTCCGCCTTCCACCGTTTCACCGCGCCCCGCATCCTCAGCAAGAACACCCACGGAACCGGCTGCACCTACGCCGCGGCCATCGCCACCTACCTGGCCCAGGGAGAGCCGCTCCGGGAGGCCGTTGGCCGCGCCAAGGAGTTCGTCACCGCCGCAATCCGCCTGGGCCAGCCCCTGGGCCGGGGGCACGGACCGGTGAACCACCTCCTCGCCGCGCTTGAAGTCGGGGACCAGGGACCGGGGACCGGGGACCGGTAATACCGTTTTGTCCAACCAGATCCGTGAGGCGAGGGAGCCTGACGGAGCGAATGCGCCCTCTTTCGTCGCCGCTCTTGGCGACATGGAGCGGCCACAGCCGATCGTGTCCGAACCCGCAGGGTGAGTTGATCGGCTGTAGCGTAACGAGCCTTAGAGCGGCAGAAGGAGGGCGCTCTGAGCGGAGGCAGGTTTCCTCGCCTCACGAATTCAGCGTTCAATCAAACCAAGGAGTATCAGCACATGGCAACGACGCAGCTTGAATACGCCCGCCAGGGAATCATCACCGACAAAATGAAGGAAGCCGCTCTGGCCGAGGGGGTTTCCCCCGAGTTCATCCGCGAGGGGATCGCCGCCGGCACCATCATCATCTGTCACAACATCAAGCACGGCAATGGCCGCCCCCTGGCCGTGGGAAAAGGGCTCCGCACCAAGGTGAACGCCAACATCGGCACCTCGGCCGATGACACGGACATTACCAAGGAGCTGGAAAAGGCCCGCGTTGCGGTCCGCCACGGCGCCGACGCCATCATGGACCTCTCCACCGGCGGCCCTGTCGACGAGATCCGCCGCGCCATCATCGCCGAGACCAACGCCTGCATCGGAAGCGTCCCCCTCTACCAGGCGGCCCTCGACGCAGTGCGCACCAAGAAGAAGGCCATCGTCGACATGACCGTGGACGACATCTTCGAGGGGATCATCAAGCACGCCGAGGACGGGGTCGACTTCATCACCGTCCACTGCGGCGTGACCCGCTCCACCGTTGAGCGGATGAAGAACGAAGGGCGGCTCATGGACGTGGTTTCACGGGGCGGCGCCTTCACCGTGGAGTGGATGGCCTACAACAACTGCGAGAACCCCCTCTTCGAGCACTTCGACCGGCTCCTGGAGATCACGAAGGCCTACGACATGACCCTCTCCCTGGGGGACGGCTTCCGTCCCGGCTGCCTGGCCGACGCCACCGACCGGGCCCAGATCCACGAGCTGATCATCCTGGGCGAGCTGACCCAGCGTGCCCAGGCCGCCGGCGTCCAGGTCATGATCGAGGGGCCGGGCCATGTCCCCCTTAACCAGATCGAGGCCAACATCCTCCTCCAGAAGCGCCTCTGCCACGGGGCACCCTTCTATGTCCTCGGCCCCCTGGTCACCGACATCGCCCCGGGCTACGACCACATCACCTGCGCCATCGGCGGGGCCATCGCCGCCTCGGCAGGGGCCGACTTCCTCTGCTACGTGACCCCCTCCGAGCACCTGCGCCTGCCGAGCGTCGAAGACGTCCGGGAAGGGGTCATCGCCTCCCGCATCGCGGCCCACGCCGCCGACATCGCCAAGGGGGTCAAGGGGGCCATGGAGAAGGACATCGCCATGGCCAAGTGCCGCAAGAAGCTCGACTGGGAGGGGCAGTTCAATCTCTCACTCGATCCGGAGAAGGCTCAGCGGCTACGGGCCGAATCGGGGGTTGCCGAGCACGGCGCCTGCACCATGTGCGGCGAGTTTTGCGCCTACAAGGTCATGGACGACGCCATGGAAAAGCAGCGGGCCGCCGGCCACTGACCGGCCGATTAGCCGTTGACTTGACAGACAAAGTACGGTATTTATTTTTTCCTCATTCGCCACCGTAGCACAGGGGTAGTGCAGCCGATTCGTAATCGGCAGGTCAACGGTTCAAATCCGTTCGGTGGCTCCACCAACAACAAAGGTTCACGGTTTTCGCCGTGAACCTTCTTTTTTGCCACATCCAGGACCGGGCCGGTCTTTTTCGTGCCACCTCTCCGCGCTACCCTTCCCCAACGACAGCCGCCGTTGCCTTGCTTGTACTCGGCTCGACCTATGATATTTTATGAATGTATTCGATGTGTGGCCCTGCACGCATGGCGAAGCTGAAACGCGGGTATGAACCAGCGCGACAGAATGGAGGGAGCGATGAAAAGGGTATTTCTTGCGATTACATTGGTCTGGCTCGTCATCTCCATGTCCGGCTGCGGCGATGACCACAGCACTCCGCCTCCCACCTTTGTTTCCCAAATCCCCAGCAACCCAGTCTTTGACGGCGATATCGAACAGACTGCTCCCAATACGTTTGCGATCACCCAGGGGATGACCGCGGGCGTGCAAAGCGTCTTTGCCGGCATTGATCCCGTGGCACTCACGGAATTCAGGGCATTTCTCGACTTCCCCCTAGGGGGCACCAATGGCGTCCCGGCCAACGCCGTTATCGATTCGGCATTTCTCGATATAGTCATTAACAGCATCCAGCCGACCACCGGCACCATACCGATCCGGATCGAGCTCGTATCGTTCCAGCCGCCCACATTGCTCACAACCGACTTCGACCGGACGATTCAACCGCCTCTTGCCTTCACCACCATCGCGCCGCCGATTTCACTGGCCGACGTTGGCAGGCATGTATCGATTGACGTGACGCAACTCATGGTGGAAGCACAACGGCTGGGGCTACCCCACTTCCAGGTGAGGATTCTGGAGGATTCTGGAGGATCTGGGACCCGTCACCCCCGGCCTCATCGAGATTTCCGATCCCATCTCAAACCGGGGAATCCTGGCGCCGCTGCTGCAAGTAACCTATTTCTGATTGTTCAGGAACAGAAACTACAGCTTGCTCACGATGAACTCGGGAAAGAGGGTCGGCGACGTGGCAACGCTCGATATCCGCAGCGACTTGAGCCGGTCGTAGTAGCGATAGACATGACCGAGGGTGACGTTCCCCGGCTCGCTGTACTTGCGTTTTGCCGCCGCCAGCCCCGCCCTTCGGCCGAAGACGAAGATGTCCAGGAGCGAATTCCCCATGGCGCGATTCCGGCCATGGATTCCCCCTGCGGCCTCCCCCGCCGTGAAGAGATTTCTCACCGTGGTCTCCCCCTTTTCGTCGATGAGAATCCCGCCGTTCTGGTAGTGGAGGGTGGGATAGGTGAGGAGAGGCCGCTTGGAGATGTCGATCTTCACCCGCATAAAATGCCGGTACATGGAGGGGAAGCGCCTCTTGAGGAATCCCTTTCCCTGGGTCTCTTCGATGAGAGGGGTGTCGAGCCAGACTCCCACCTTGCCGGCTGGGGTCCTGACGCCGTTTCCCTCCTCACATTCCCGGATGATGGCGGCTGAGCAGGCATCGCGGGTCTCCAGCTCGTTGATGAACCGCTCCCCCTTCCCATTCACCAACTGGCCGCCAAGACTCCGGGCCGCCTCGGTCACCAGGACTCCCACCATGTGGTCAGGGAACATGACACCGGTCGGATGATACTGGAACGAGTCGATCCCCTCCAGCCTGGCCCCGGCACGGTAGGCGAGGACGATGGCGTCCCCGGTGGCGCCGAAGTTGTTGGAGGAGGGGAACCCCTGGAAGTGGAGCCGCCCCGAACCGCCGGTCGCCAGGACCACCGCCCGCGCCCGCACCGTGAAATGCCGCTTCCTCCCCAGGTCGAAGAGCACGGCGCCGTTGCACTCGCCGAACCCGTTGGTGGTAAGCTCCACCGCCGGGGCGAATTCCATGACTTCGATACCCTCACCTTTCCGGATCTCGTCCTTCAGCACCTTCATGATGTTCAGTCCGGTATAGTCGCCGATGGAGATGATCCGCGGGGCAGTGATCCCCCCCGCCTTGCGGGTGGCGAGGTTCCCCTCTTCGTCCCGGTCGAAATCGACGCCGAGTTCCAGGAGCCACTTGACGATGGCCGGCCCGTCCTCCACCATGGTCTTCACCAGCTCCCTCTTCCCGGCGAATTTCCCCGCCCCCATGGTGTCGGCAAAATGTCTGACGGGTGAATCGTCTTCGTGGACCGACGCCTGCATCCCGCCAAGGGCCATGATGGTATTGGAGTTACCGACCCGCAGCTTCGTGGCCAGGATGACCCGCGCCCCCATGCTCTCGGCGAAAAGAGCCGCCGTCACCCCCGCTCCTCCCCCGCCGAGAACCAGCACATCGGTGTCGAATTCGGGTTCGAGGCTGATCTTCGAGTGGTCCAGGTTGCTGAATGCCTCCAGAAGGTCAGCGATCTCATGGGTCGTGCGGTCGCCCCGGTTGGCGCCGATCCTCAGGTTCCGGAATCCCGCCTCCCGGTAGTCCGGGTGGTACCGCCTGAGGAGCCCTTCCATCTCCGCACTGGTGAGCCTTAGCAGCTCCTCCCCTTTCCGCTTTTCCCGGGTGGCGTCGACAATGGCTATGGAATCGCACAATGAATCCGGATACATGCTAGGGGCCCTCCATGGCCGCGCAGTAGGCCTTCAGCTCATCATCCCCCATGGCGACGATCCGACTCCATTCCGCCTCGAAGACAAACGATTCCATCTGAGTCAGCCTCTTGGCAAGATTAGGGGGAAACGGCCGCTCTCTGGCCAGGGCCCGCTGGATATAGAGGGCCACATACTGGGGAGCGATGCTCTTGGGGCAGCGGGAGGCACAAAGACCGCACATTATGCAGTCAGTCACCCGGGATGCCGCGGCCTCGTAATCCCCGTCCTTGGCGAACTTCATCACCCCGGCGACGTTGATCCACTCCGGGCAGACGTTGCAAGCACCGCAGTCGTTGCAGGTGTAAAGCTCGGGATAGTGTGTCCCCAGTTCCTCCAGGGGATGGGCCATGGCCTCCATGGCATAGCGGGCAGCCCGGGACGGGAAACAGGGCATCATAATGACATTCAACCCTTCCTCCGCCACCTTCTGGCAGCCGAGGCCAAACTTAACCTTCGTACTCTCCCTCTCGATGAAGGCCACCGTGCAGGCGCCGCACAGGCCCGAGAGACAGCCGATCCCCCGCTTCACGTCATACCCCGTGTCCCAGAGGGCCTCGATCACTGTCAACCCCTCCGGGATCCTGATCTTCCGACCCTCAAGCTCCACGATGATGAACATTGCCGAATTTTTCATGGGATACCCCGTCAGATAGTTCCTGCATTGAGTATAGGGCGGGTTGAAGGCGATGCAAGCGCCAGGGAGGGAGAGAAAAGCAGAGGGGGGTGACCCTGGATCACCCCCCTCGTTCACGATACCCGGATTGTTGTGCTGCCGATCAGTGGGTTGCCTTCTGCTCCTGGGGCAACTCCTTCTTGAGCCCCTTGGCCATTCCCAGCATCATGAGCACTGCCGGCACGAGTTGCAGGACCACGATCAGGGCACAGAACCCGAGGAAAATCCAGACGAAGATGCCGCTGTTGTCTTCCCGTGCGCCCGAGGCTGCAAAGACAGACGAGACGGAGCCAAAAAGGAGTACCAGGGCGTTGATGATGGGGGCCGAGCTTTTCATGACATCCTCCTTTTCCTTAGTTCTGCGAACATCGTGGGCGGTTGCCGTCTATCGCGCCGCATGGCCTTTCATGCCGTTGCCAAAGGCGCACCGAACTGCCTGGCAGATCTCCTCCACATCTTCAGGCCCCGACGGTTTGAGAGCGTGATAGAAGATTCCGCTGCTGCGAACCTTGCGCAGGAGCGGCAGGGGGAGTTCATCGGACACCAGGATGATGGCCAGCTTTTGGTTGCACTTTTTCATGAGGTCAATCAGGTCGAAGGTGGGGAGTTCATCGAATTTCGCCCCCAGCAGGACGACCCGCGTCACCTTTTTCAGGATATTGGAAAGTGTGTTGGGAAGGGAGTCGGTGACCGTGACCGAATACCCTTCCTTTATGAAGTGTTCCGCCATCTGCTGGCGGGTGGCCGGATCCTTTTCGGCGATGAGCAGTTCTTCCATGACGGTTCCCCCTTTCCGCACAGGGATGCGGGATTGCGGCCAGCAGCCTTTCTGCCGGTCAGTTGCGGGATTCGGCATCCTTGCCAGAGAAGAGCCCCTTGAGCATCGAGCCGAACAGCGTCAGGCCGGGCAGCATTTGACCGACGATTATCAGCGCGCCGATGCCGATGAAGAGGATCAGAAAAAGGCCGCTTCCTTCGGACTCCGCTCCGCTGGCGGCGAATGCTGATGAGGCGGCAATCAGGGTAATCATGGTGGCGAGCGTTGTTTTCATGGCATCCTCCCGGTTCTGCGGATGAGATGAATTCGCTGGGTCTTGACTTTTTCTATAGCAGCCGCCATGCCAGAACAGAAAACAGCGAGAACTATTCTCTTAACAACTTGAGATTATAGGTATTTTTACATTTTGCGACTGATCGGGATGTGCCATGAAGGGAGGGAAACGTATAGAAAGTATGTACAATTTCTAACCCGTTATGTCGGTTACCGACGATGGTTATCCCGCACAACTTGTTGATATCTATAGCTTTGCGCATCAACAGGATGGGTGTATAAAAAGATTGGCTCCCTTGTATCCCTGCATGTGACTCTAAGGTCTTGACGTCCCCATGCCTCTGAGGGTATCGTTGCTCTCCGCCTTGTCGGCAGAAGCGGCATCACTCTTCAAGGATTACGCCTTGTTGCCGCAGGGACTCAAACTCGCGAAACGAAACTCTGGATATTTTCCCCGATCCATGTAAAATGAGCATCCTCTCATTGCCAACAGTATCGCCGGCACGATGAGATAAACCACACCATAAGGAGATCATTCCGTGTCATTTCGCACGAATTTCATGAATGGCGTGAAACTCTCCCTGATCCTCGCCGGCCTCGCGGCCGTCAGCTCCCCGGCATTTGCCCTTGAGCAGCCTGCGGACAAGGGGACTGGATACCTGGCGGTCGAAGCACGCGAAACGGCCCCGGAAAGCCGGGAGTTGGTTCAAATCTTTTCCCCGGCCATCAATCATCGCGAGGCGAAGGTGACTGCGGGAAAGGATGGAACACGGCTCCTCACCCTCACCACCGACTCCATCCTCAACGGAAGGGCGGTCCGCAAGTTCAACCAGAAACTTATTGAGAAAGGGATCAATGTCTACGGCGCCGCCTATTACGGTGACTTCTCTTGGGACAGGACCGTCATCGACGCGGCCATCACCATGACCCGCCCGGTTGCGGGGGTGCCTGACACCATCGAGATTTCCGAGGGAATCGCCCGGGATCCGAAAACCAACCTCCCCCTCATGCCCTTGACCGTTTCCATCTATGATCTCTCCATTCCGCTGAAGGAGGACTTCGGCAAGGCATGGAAGCGGGTCGAGATCATTCCCGCGGTGGAGCCCGCGGCTCCCGAACTGAAGACCGGCCGCTATCCCGGCTCCAGGGTGTGGCTCGTGCGCCAGAACGACGGGGAACGTCGCCATGTGATCTATGCCGTGAAAGGGGATCTGCACGCCGTGGAGCAGTTCTTCGACGCGAAGCTCAAGGAGATCCACCGGACCGTCATCGTGGCCGGTGACGCCGACAGCGCCCCTTCGCCGGCCGAGGTGTTCGGCGTCAAGACATCGGCCCAGGTCATCGTCCTCTCCGGGTACAGCTACATCGACAAAAAACTTGTCAATTCCGACGTAACCCTGCGCCACGCCAACGATCCGAACCTGTTCCCCTACGTGGAAATCGAGGTGGCGGAGAACTGATCCGCCACCCATTCATTCCCTTCACCAGCTCCACGATGCGGGGTCCTGCCGGTAGTAGAGGCCCAGGACCTCGTACAGCTCCGGATGCTGCCGCCGCATTTCCCCGGGCATCTCGAAGAAGGTTTCAGTAGCCACCGCGAAAAATTCGGCCGGGCTCTCCGCCCCGTAGGGGTCCAGGAGGGTCCAGCGCCCCGCCTCGTCATCGGCCAGGAGCCGCTCAAACTCCCCCTCGAACACCTCCCGCCACCGGTCCTCCACAGGAAGCCCCGGCAGGAATCCCTCGTTGTCGGTAATCCCCTCCTCCTGATCCAGTTGATGGGCAAACTCGTGAAACACCACGTTGAAGGCATCGTCGGGGGCCTCGGCATCCAGGAGCACATCCTTCCAGGAAAGGACCACCGTCCCCTGCTCCCATGATTCGCCGATGCGGGTTTCCGGCCCCTCGGTGACAACTCCGGCCTCGTCCCAGCGGCGGCGCTCCCCCACGTATTCGTCGGGATAGATGACGATGGAGGAGAGGAGCGGGTAATAGTCGGTTGCGCGGTGGAGAAGAAGGATACTGGCAAGGGCGGCGACGGTCACCCGCACCTCGTCGGTCACCTCGGCGCCGCCACAACCCTCAAAGTGCTTTTCGGCCAGGAATATCTGCACGTGCCCCAGAAGCTCCTGCCGGTCCTCCGGCGGGAGCATCCGGTAAAAGGGGACGTTCCGCTCGATGATCCCGAGCCACGCGGAGGGAAACTCCCGACAGGCAAGCCGCTTTCGTCTCAGACGAGCGAAAAATCCCATACCCTGCTCCCTCGTGTCGGTGATGCGATGGTTCCGGCGCCATTATCTGAAGGGCACCGGGATAGTCTACAAAAAAAGCGGCGCCCTTGCTGGAACGCCGCTTTATCTCACCCTGACCACTCTTCCTCCCGGGTCGCCGCAGTGGTCCGTAGGATGCCCTGCCGTGATTCCTCTTCCGGTCTGCCGGAAGATGGGGTCACAAGGGCAAGGAAAGCTTTAACCCGGTAACCGGCCTCTTCTGCCAGAGCCATCAGCGACGCACGCACTCCCATTAGTTCCGCCAGTTCTGTACCAAATCCACTGAGCGCTCTTCCAACGGGAGGTTGTGTCACCGCAGCAAAAAGAACGAGCCAGGAAAGGAGTTCCTCGAACGGTTCTTTGACAAACCACTCGACGACGCCGCTGCGGTTCACGCCGATGAACCGCCTGACCCGACGGTCGTCCATAAGGCGCTGGAGGGCTCCGGAACGCCCAGAACTTCCGAGAAGCCCGCCAAGGCTGGGATAGACCACGACGATATCCGCCAAAAGGGCTAGACGGTCAGGGTCCCCGTGGGGGGATTCGTCCCCTTCCTCGACGGCCTCGTGGATGAGGTCCGCCAGGGCACGCCTGAGGCCGAAGGTGCCAAACCATTGGACAGAGCGGGCAGGATACTCCGCGTCGTCGCCACCAAGCCGACCGGTCTCATGGAGGACAAGGAGCATCGCACAAAGCCATCGCGCGGTGAGGTCTGCCGGAAAGAGCGGCAGTTCTGTCGCAGGCTCTCCTTTTTCCAGAGACTTCCAGAGGCCGGGGAGGCGATCGAGGCGCTCCGTCACGGCGCCGGCCGTCGCGGCACGATCGCCGTCAACGCCGGCAACCGAAGCGAGTTCCTTAAGAAACGCCGCAAGGGCCGCCTGAAACGCTTTCGAACGTTCCAAAGACGTCTTCGGCGCTGCTTTTCCCCCAGCAAAGGGAGAGAGTCCCCGGAACCGTTCCACCAGGGATGCGTAACGGATAAGCTGCACCTCCTCGTCGATGCTCGGTACCCCTCGCCCCTCAAGCCCGAAGCAAAGCTTGCCCCAGGTGCCGTAGTCGTCGTCGCGGATCTCGCGGAAATCGAGGAAGGCGTGGTACTCGTAGGCTTCCAGCTCCACGAACAACCCCTTCTCGGCAATCTCCCTGCCATGGCGGATGTACTCCAGACCGGTGGCGTAATCCCTGAAGACGTAGTAGTGGCGGCCATCGGCGTTCACCCCGAGGGCCGCCCCCAGGTCGGTCTGCCGCAGTACGGTCTCCCCCGAGTCGATCCGCACGAGACGGGACGTGGAGCTCCTGATCCACCCGGCGGTAGTGGCGAAGCGATTATGGTAGAGGACGAGCCCCCGGTCGTCGCCACGGCGGTTGGAGTAGGCGAAGACATCCTCGTTCACGGCTCCATCCACGAAGAAGTCGTAGAGGACGAAATTCTCCGAGCCCGAGAAGAGGCGCCGACGCCGCATGAGGGGAAAGATGCGCCGTTCATGCTCCGCCACCAGGTGTTCGTCCACTGGCTCGTCCCAGTAGGCCCGCCTGTACTCCATGCCGTATTTCTCGTGGAACCCTTCCACCTGGCCGTGGCCCAGCATGGGGAGCCCGGGCATGGTCACCAGGAGCACCGCCGCGCCGAAGTATTTGCTTTCCTTACCAAACTGCTCCACAGCGGTCTTTTCGTCGGGGTTGTTCATGAAGTTGACGAAGCGCTTGAGGATCTCGTGATTGAACTCCAGCACGTTCTTGATGGTCTGGCGGTACTTGGCGTTCTCCTCCATCTTGAGCATGTTCATGAAGGCGCTGTTGTAGACCCGGTGCATCCCCAGGGTCCGGACAAAGTACCCCTCCATGAGCCAGAAGGCCTCGGCCAGAAGGAGCGTGTCCGGCGTCTCCGCCGCGGCCCGGTCCACCACCTGGCGCCAGAACTCCTCGGGCATGGCGGCGTCGAAGACGGCCCGGGTCAGGCCGCGCTCGGCCCTAGAGGGGACGCCGCTCCCCAGGCCCGGCTGGGGGAACCAGAGGCGCTGGTAGTGCTTCTTGGCCAGGGTCATGGCGGCATCGAAGCGGATGATGGGAAAGTTGTGGGCCACGTGGAGGATGGTCCGGGTAACCGCCTCCCGCACCTCGGGGTTCAGGTAGTCCAGCTGGGCCGTGTCGTTCCAGGGGGTGCTGGTGCCGTCGTTGCCGTGGTAGATGTAGCGGGTCCGGCCGTTGCGGTGGTCGTAGTGCTTGAAGACCACGGCGGCGTCGCTCTTGTCCCAGTAGCCATCCTCGATGTGGATGGAGACCTCGGGGGAGGAGGAGAGGTCGGGGCCGGTGAAGCGGTAGGTGGGGTACGGCGGGTAGTCCAGCTGCACGAACCAGTCGGGATGCTCCACGATCCACTTGGAGTAGATGCCGGTGTGGTTCGGCACCATGTCGCTGGCAAGCCTGATGCCCCGCTTCAGGGCACGCTCCCGCAGGTCCGCCAGGGCCTCCCATCCTCCCAAGTCATGGGCGATAGTGTAGTCGTAGAGGGAGTAGGCGGACGCGATGGCCTCGGGGTTGCCGCACATCCGCTTGATGGTCTGGGAGGCGGGGGAACGCTCCCAGATGCCGATGAGCCACAGCCCCGTGACGCCCCAACGGGCGAGCTTGTCCAGCTCTTCATCGGGAATCTGGTCGAGACGGTGAATATCTTTCCCGTACCAGCCGGAGAGCTGGCCGAGCCAGACATAGACCATCTTGGCCATGAGCACCACGTTGGGCATCCAGTCCACGTCGGCGGAGAACTGCTCGGGCTCGGGATAGTGGTCATCGGGGGCCGGGAACCCCGCGCCGGGGCCGAACTCCAGGACCGGCGCGGGGGCGCCACCGCCACCGCTCCAGAAGGGGCGCGTCTCCTCCTCCACGATGCCGAAGGCCACCTCCAACTGGGCCAGAAGCTCATCAGGGAGTAAGGGGCTCCACGCATCCCGCATGTATGCCAGCTGACCCGCCAGGGATTCGGGGGCGGCCCGCAGCGGCGCCCGGAGAAGCTCCGTCAGCGACACGCCGAACCCGGCCACGGGGAGGGCATCGGCCAACGCCCTCTCCAGGCCGGTAACGGCAGCACGGTAGGGGGCCGTGGCGGCCAGTTCGGTGTCGTCCACCAGCTCCCTAAAGCTGTCCAGGGCGCTGTTCTCGGCGGCGAGGGAGAGGAGAAGGAGTTCTTCCACGGCCTGGAGCCGCTGAGAAGTCCCGCCAGCCGCAAGCCAGGCCGCGGGGGACTCGGCATCGCCATAGAGGAGCGCCGCCGGCGGAAAGAGGGTAGCGAACCGCTCCAGAAGAGCTGTCAGCTGCGGTGAGTCAAGGGGGAAACCGGCATCGGCCAGGGACTTCTCCAGCACCCCCGGAGCCTGTCCCTGTGCGTAGCGGGTGATCAGATGCCGGAAGATGGCCCCCTGGAGTGAGTAGAGATTGAGAACTCCTCCCTGAACCGGTCGACCCGCCCGCTCCGGCAGGCGGTTGAGCCGTGCCGCCAGCTCCCGGCAGAACAGGATGGGCGGCCTCCCCAGGCGCTCCAGCTCCCGGGCCGACGGCGCCAGATCCAGGGCACGCCAGAACCGGGCGGCAACCTGCAGATTGAAGGGGAAATACGTGGAGTTGCTGGTAATGGTCACTGTTTACTCCCTGCTGTTGATGTGCGCTCCACCTCGGCCAACGCCGCCTCGACCTCCTGGCGATCAAACCCTCTCACCACACGGTCACCGATCACGATAAGCGGGACAAGGGGCTCCTCGTCCGGAAACCGGCGGACATGAATATCGAGCATTTCCACCAGGGCGCTCCGGTCGGCCGCCACGTTGCGCTCGCGGACCGGTACCCCCCGGGCGGCTAAAAACTCCCGCGCCTCCTGGCAGAAGGAACAGCCGGTTCTGACATAGACGACCACCTCGTGCCGGTTCTCCGCCGCCGCGCCCGAAGGTACCGGCGGGACCGCAGGTCGGGCGGGGGTGCATCCTGCCAGCAAGGCAACAGCCAGGACAACCGTGAGCAGCGCAACGATAATTCGCAGAATCATGTACGTTTTCCTCGTCCGTGAAGAGTATACCGGAATTAACGGGAAGGACCCATCAGAAATAGCGATTGACCATCAGCAGGGCCTCGGCCCGGCTGCGGTCGAAGCTCCGCTCCCAGGATGCCGTAAGGCCGAGGCCAAGGGTACGGCTCAGGGCCAGATTCTGTTCCAGGGCCAACCGGTAGTATTCATGGTATTGGAGACCGTAGGCAAAGGCGCTCCCCGAGAGGGCTACCTTCCAGCAGTCGGCGGGGGAGACGATCACCCCGGCTGACACTCCAGCCCCGAGCACCGCCTTGTCCCGCAGGCGATCGCTCAGGTTCAGGTCCAGTTCCGCCATGCCGTAGGCGACCCCGTTGCCCGGGACGGGCCAGGCCATGCCACCGCCGGTGTTGAGCCGCAAGAAGAGGCGATCGGCGCCGTCGGCAAAGGGTCGACGGAACAGGCCGCCGTTCACCTTCCAGGAAATGGGCTTGAAGAACTCGTCCCGGGGGGCCAGGGAGACGATATCCACCGCCGAGAACCTTTGGAGCCTGATGGAGTGCCGCTCCGGGTAGTAGCGGCCCACCGCCTCGGCGAAGATGATCTGGGAGTGGGGGCTGTATCCTTCATCGGCATCCATCAAGGCGTGGTACGCGGGACGAATGCTCGCCTCCACGAAGGGGGTGTCGTGGCGGTAGCCACCACCAAGCCCAATCCGGCCCGGCAGGTGCCCCGTTTCCGGCGCGGGAGGGACCGGAACCTCCCCCGCGTCCGATTCGTCGGGCCCCAGGGGACTGCGGACCTTGAGCACCTCCAGGAACTGCCGCTGGAACTCCGGCTGCTCCAGCTCCTTGCGTGAGTAGCGGTACTGCACGTATTCGGCGGCCAGATTGAGTATCTGGCGGCGCTCCTCCACCGGGCGGCTGGAAGCTGCAACCGCTTGTGCCCGCTGGGGCGAAAGGGCCGTCTGCAGGGCCTCATGGCGGGCATCCGGCGGCAGAAGCGATGCCCGGCGAAGGATGCGGGTCGCCTGGGCAGGGCGGTAGGCCTGTTTCTCGATGAGCCCCGCCCGGCCAATGACCGCAACCGTATCGGCCGGCATCACCCAGAAGCTGGAGCGGTCCCAGAATTCTTCGGCAAGCCGCAGTTCAGGCCGAGCCGCCTCAAGAAGGAAGAGGAGATTGAAGGAACAGTTCTCGTCGAAGAAGTAGTAATCGGAGGCAATCCCCCGCAGCTCCCAGATGTGGAGCACCATCCGCCGAACCTCGTCGGGGGCGAGGGTGAGGGGATACTCCCAGACGTCCCGATGCTCCAGGTCATTGTACTCCCTGACCTTCTCGTAGTAGGGAAGGATCGAGTAATACCCCGAGTACCCCCCGAAGATCCCCTTGAAGGCGTAGACAATGCCGTTGGTGTCGGTGGTGTGGGAGGCATAGTTGACCGCGTAGGAGAGAAGGTCGCTCCGGTAGGTGCTCCCAACCCGTAAAAGGGTGTGACCGAACATGGAGGCGGGGCCGTTGGGATGGGCCGCGGGGAAGACCAGCACCGCGGACCGGGGATTGACGGCCGCCAGGGCTTCGTCCAGCTGGGGGCAGGCCATGGGGGGGAGATGGCCGGCATCGATGGCCAGCTCTTCGGCGAGCCAGGCGGCGCGGGCCGGGAAACGGCAACGGGGGTGCTCGTCGCCGCTTGCCTCGGAGGAGAAGAGGCTCCGCAGGGTCGCCGACAGCTCCGCCTCAGGGTCGGTCTTCCCCTCGGGAGCGAGGAAAAAGCGGGGATCGTCCACCAGGCTTTCCCGCTCGTCGCCCCGGGGCCGGTAGTGGAGGAGCACCTCCCAGGCGCGCTCCCGGTGTAGCTGGCGCTCTGCAGCCCGATTCAGGAGTTCCGCCAGGTACGGATCGTCGGCCCCGGCGCAGACGCCGGCAAAAGCCGCCAGGTTTACGATCAACACCAGCAACCATATCAGCAGGGGATGTACCCCCATTGCATCGTAACTCTTCCGGAACGGGCAATAGAGCATGGGCATAGTCACAATCATTGCAAAGGGCCGCGTCGCCGCCTGGGGGTGATAGCTTACACAGAAAAGGGGCGCGCCACGGGACGCACCCCTCAGTTGGACTGGTCACAATGGACTAGCTAGTTGGCAAGGGCAACGGCGTTGTCGATCACCTCGGCCACAACAACGTTCTCGGAGGTGAAGACCGACGCGAAGTTGCTCTGAAGCGCGGCATAGAAGCCGGGACGCTTATCAGCCGGCACCTGGAGAAGCTCGGCAAAGGCGTCGAGGGACTCACCGCGCCCCTGGGCGATGTCACGGGCCAAGTTATCCATGTTGGCTCGGACGAAGTGGTTCAGGCGCTCGTTCTGCACCACCTTGCCAGGGGTGCCGCACTCGAGGGTGCCGGAGGTGATACCGAAGGTCTGCGTGCCAAAGGTCTGGTTGGTGGTTGCCTGTAATGCCTGCGAGAAAACCGAACTGTCTGCCCGGCCTTTCCACAGGACCGTTCCAAGGCCACAGCCGGTATTGGCTTTGCCGCTGGCCGCAAAGGCAGAGGCGGCAGTGACGACCGTGATTGCCACAGCGAGAAGAGCTCTTTTCATATCCTACCTCCTTGTAAAAATTTTCCTCCTACTGATTCAACCCTACCACAGCATAAAGTGTTGTCAACGCCTCTGCGTGTCGGCGCCGGGAGCAAACGCCCCGTCAAGACGCTCCACCAGGGCGCGCCGCAACGCCGGGTCGGCAAATGAGCCCACATGCCCCAGGCCCGATGTGGTCCAGAGATCCGCGGAAGGGCCTGCCGCCTCGCGCAGCAGCCGGCCATGGCGGGATGGGACTATCGGATCCAGCTCGTCGTTGATGATGATGAGTGGCACCGGCGCCACCTCTCCCACGAAACGCAGGGGACTGTAGTCGTCGTTGAAAAGAAGGGAAAGGGGATACTGGAAGGGCCAGGTGAGGAAAAAACCGCCGAGCTTTTCCCGGGCAATGAGGCGGTAGTCGGCGAAGGGGCTGTCGACAACAAGAAGCCTGACCGCCTTCTTGTGGGGCGTGGTCGCAACCAGATGGATGGCAATGGCGCCTCCCAGGCTCTGACCCAGCACCGCGACCCGCTGCGGGTCCACACCCGGCAGGGTGAGGAGGGTCGCAAGGGCCGCCTCGGCATCCCGATGGACCCCGTCGATGGTCGGCGTCCCCTCGGAGAGGCCGTAGCCACGATAGTCGATGATGAAAACCGCAAACCCCTCTTTGACCAGCCAGAGAATGCTGTTCACGTGGGTGCTGATGTTTTCGGCATTACCATGGAGGACGAGAATGCTCCCCCGCGGCTGGCCGGAGGGGCGAAGGAGCCAACCGTGCAGCCGGACACCATCGGATGCGCGGAATGAGATATCTTCGGCGGGAAAACGAACGAGCAGTTGATTGTCCACCAGGTGCCGCTGGGGATAAAAGATCAACGACGAACAGCCCGTGCAGAGCAAAAGCAGGGTCATAAGAGCGACAACAGAGGATATACGCATGGTCTCTCCGGCACGAACTGATAGCAGATGGTAACTGATCCCGCATACTCCGTCAACGCCGCCGTCCCCCTTGCCGGACCGAGGCGGGTAATCGCCTGGAGCTTGACTAATATTGCAGCAAAGATTAAGCTGTATTTAAATTTACTACACCCCATCGATCCTTGCCACAACAGTACCACCCGAGGTCATGCCCTTGCGCCTGTCGCTCATTGCCAAACTCTCCCTCGCCATAAGCCTCATCCTCCTCGCCACCATGGGGCTCTTTGCCTACATTAACGTAGAACAACTCGAAAAGCTCCTCTACGAGGAGGCGGTCATCGATGCCGACAAGCTGAGCGAGACCATCATCCGCACCACCCACTACCACATGCTCGAAAACAACCTGAAACGGGCCTACCAGATCATCGACGAGGTAGGGTCCCAGCGGGGAATCATTGACCGCATCAGGATGGTCAACAAATTTGGCCTCGTAACCCACTCCACGGACTCAAAGGAGAAAGGCCTCTATCTGGACAAGAAGGCCGAGGCGTGCAGCATGTGCCACTCGGGGCCATCTCCCCTTGTCCACGCTACCACCATGAATCGCAGCCGTCTCTTCACCAACAGGGAGGGGAAAGAGGTCCTGGGCCTCGCCAAGGCAATCTATAACGAGGAGCGTTGCTACACGGCCCCCTGTCATTTTCACCCCAAGGAGGCCAAGGTCCTCGGCGTCCTGGACGTTATCGTTTCCCTCGACCAGATGCACCAGAAGGTATACGCCTATCGCAACGAGATCATCGTTCTCACGGTCCTGCAGATCGGCCTTATCGCCCTCTGTCTCACCTTCCTCACCCAGCGCCTGGTCAACCGGCCGGTCCGGGCGCTGGTCAACCATGCCCATTTGATAGGCGGCGGCGACCTCGACGCCACGGTGAGGGTCAAGAACCGCGACGAGCTCGGCGAACTGGCCGATGCCTTCAACGGCATGACAATAAACCTGAAAAAGGCACGGGTAGAGTTGGAGGATTGGGGCAAAAACCTTGAAGACAAGGTGGAAGAGCGGACCCAGGAGATCAAGAAAATCCAGTCGCAGTTGGTCCACTCCGAGAAGCTCGCCTCCCTGGGAGAACTTGTGGCAGGGATTGCCCACGAGATCAACAACCCCCTGACCGGCATCCTCGTCTTCGCGTCGCTGCTTGCCAGCGATTCGAAGCTCGATCCGTCCCTGAAGGGGGACCTGGACCTGATCGTCAAGGAAACCCAGCGCTGCGCCCGAATCGTGAAGGGGCTGCTCGATTTCTCCAGGGAATCGATGCCCCAGAAAAAGCCCTCGTCCCTGAACGCCATCATGGACGCAACACTGACGCTGGTCTGCAACCAGTCGAGCTTCCACGATATCAACGTCATCAAGGAGTACAACCCCGACATCCCCGAGATGAACCTCGACCCGAACCAGATCGAGCAGGTGTTTATCAACCTGCTCCTGAACGCCTGCCACGCCATCGGGGGTCCTGGGGAGATCAGGATCAGAACCGGCTTCGACCAGGAGCGGGAAGAGGCCTACGCCGCCATTACCGACAACGGCTGCGGGATTCCCGAGGAACATTTATCCAAAATATTCGACCCCTTCTTTTCCACCAAGGAAAACAAGGGTACCGGCCTGGGACTTTCGGTTTCCTACGGAATTATCGAGGGCCACGGTGGGAGAATCGAGGTCCGGAGCACCATGGGAGCGGGGACCACCTTCACCTGCTGGCTGCCGCTCAACCATGACAGGGCAACGGCTACGGCCGAAGCGGCGGCGGCCAATCAGGCGGCTCCCTTGCCGGAATCCTCCTGACTCTCCATCCGCTTTCATCGGCATAAGAAAAGGGGTCCACGGATTGTGGCCCCCTTTTTCGTTTCAATCGCCCCGCAGCAGCGGCTTCGCGTCAATTGTTCATCTGACTTCGCACTGAGATCCGCAGTTTTTTAAGCAACGCCTGGAAGTTGGGCCGAAGCATACCCGTTTCCTCAGCAGCCCGGGTAATGTTCCAGTTGTTGCGTTTGAGGGCCTGGAGGACAAAGGCCTTTTCGATGGGTTCCACGGCTCGCTCCCGAATCTGCCGCTTGGTCTCCTTCAACTCCTCGACGTTCTGGGGGACATAGGCCGCAACTCCGGTCCCCTCGCTTCCGGAGAGACGCAGTTCCAGATCTTCCTTCTGGATCAAATCCTCCTCGGCAAGGACCACGGCCCGCTCGATGATGTTCTCCAACTCCCGTACGTTGCCGGGAAACGTGTAATCCTCCAGGAGTGCCATGGCGTCAGGCGCCAGTCCCCGGATTTCCCGCCCCATCTCCTCGGAAAACTTCTTGAGGAAGAAGGCGATGAGGAGCGGCAGATCCCCCTTGCGCTCACGCAGGGGAGGAAGGTCTATGGGAATAATGTTCAGGCGGAAGAAGAGGTCTTCCCGGAAGGTCCCCTGGGGGACCAGGGTCCGGAGGTTCTTGTTGGTGGCAGCCACGAGGCGGATGTCGATGGGGACCGGCTGGGTGCCGCCGATGGGGGTGATCTCCCGCTCCTGAAGAACCCGCAGGAGCTTCGCCTGGGTGGTGAGGCTTATGTTGGATATCTCGTCCAAGAAGAGGGTGCCGCCGTCAGCCACCTTGAAGAGTCCGGTTTTCGTCTGGATCGCACCGGTGAACGATCCTTTCACGTGGCCGAACAATTCGCTTTCCAGGAGGTTCTCGGCCAGGGACGTACAGTCGACGGCAACAAAGGGATTTTCGCGGCGGTTGCTGTGGTTGTGGATGGCCCGGGCAACCAGCTCCTTCCCGGTACCGCTCTCGCCGGTGATGAGAACGGTGCTGTCGGTGGGGGCAACCTGGATGATGCGCCGGTAGACCTTCTGGATTTCCTTGCTCTCCCCCACGAAGAGATCGAAGCCGTGGTGCTCTCCCAGCTCCTTCTTCAGAAAGATGTTCTCAATCAGGACTGCACGCTGATCGAGAGCTTTCCTCACTTTCTCCGTAATCTGCTCGGGGGTAAAGGGTTTGGCGATGTAGTCGAAGGCACCGTTCTTCATGGCCTCCACAGCGGTGTCGACGGTTGAGAAGCCGGTAATGATGATAACCGGAACTTCCGGCTGCAGAACCTTGATTGCCTTGAGAACCTCCATGCCGCTCATGCCGGGCATCTTCAGGTCGGTAATCACAAGACTGAAGTTTTCCTCCTGCATCCGTTCGAGGGCAATCTGCCCGCTGGCCGAGGTCTCCACATGGAATCCCTCCTTCTCCAGGATGCGCCGCAGTCCCTCGCGAATAACCGCTTCATCGTCCACCACAAGAACATCAATGTTTTCCATCGCCACCTTCCCTTTTCATCCCCCATACGGGTGGGTTACTCATTCATAACAGACCGGCGACAAAGCAACAGACGATTAGTAGTTTCTAAATTACATCAACCACCCTGACAAGTCAAACACCTTATGGAGTCACACCTATCGACCGAAAGTCGACTCGCTTGAATTTATTACATGATTTCAATATGATACAACCGAAAACCCGACTGTACAATAATTTATACACTCCAAACCCAAGCACAATACCATGCAATTACGGCAAGTTAGCCACAGACACCCTTTCAGGCCGCTCCGGGACTGCCCGGTGCCCGTATAACTACATTATACACATCGCCCCATCCCCGTCCTCTCAGGCTCTGGCCTTTAAACGAATTCTTCCCAATTTTCAATAACTTAAAAATATTTAATCAATCTGGCATAACGGATGCACTTGTAATGGTCAAGACGGCACGCATCGTTATTCACATACCCAGGGAGAATGCCATGAAAACCTCAGCGAGAGCACTCTTAGCACTTCTTGCAGCATCCGGTACAGCCCTTGCGGCAAGCGGTGCCGAATCCGAGGCCAACGGCTTCCTGGTGACGCTCTTCCTCGCGTTTGGTGCCCTGGTCATAGCTTTCCAACTGGCCCCCGGCCTGATCCTGTTCGGCTCCATGATGAAAGGGCTTTTCTCCAGGCCGGCCGACGAAACCGTCATGGGCGACTCCGGCAACGAACGGTAGGTCTGGCGATTCCGACGGAGAGAGGACAGCCATGTTAGGACTTCTCATCGCAGACAACGATACTGTTGCTCGCAAGGAACTGGCGGATCTTTTCATCGAAGCAGGCTACAACGTTACCGTGACCAACTCAGCGGCCAACGCCCTCTATGGGATACTCAAAAAAACCGCGCAGGTGGTCCTTATCGGGAGCGAATTCGACAATTTCAAGGCCGGCGATCTGATACCACTCCTCAAGCAATGCGATCGGAACGTTACGATTATCCTCGTATCCGATGAGGACTCCCTCCCGGTCATGCGTAAGCTTCGCAAGGATGGGATATTCTACCACGCACTGAGACCGGTCAAACCGGAGGACAAAGAAGAAATCCGCCAGGCCGTGCGATGCGCCTTCGAAAACCTTCTCAGCGCACGGCCGGCAAGATAACGCTTTTGGTTAACCAACCACGGAATCAAAGGGAAAAAAGGAGGACACCATGAAACGCTCATTGGCACAAACAATCGCAGTTTGGCTCGGCATGGCGGTTCCGGCGCTGGCAGCATCAGGAGCGCGGGAAGACAACAGCGGCATCTTCGTCTGGATATTCCTCGGATTTTGCGCCCTTATCGTCGTCGCCCAACTTCTTCCGGCACTGCTCATGATGCTCGGCTTCGCCAAGGGGCTCAAGAAGGAACAGCCCATGGCCAAAGAGTCTGCGCACCACTAAATGAATGCCGCACCGCGTCACGAGAAACCAACGTATTCACCGCACAGGAAAAGGAGGCGACGTAATGACAACCCTACGATCAGCAACTCTCGTGCTATCGATTCTCCTGGTCTTCCCGATGGTGGCCCTTGCCGCCGCAGCTACCGAAGACGGATGCATCGGTTGCCACGGCGACAAGAATATCAGCGGCAAGAGCGGGTCCCATCTCTTCATCGACCCGGGCCAGTACAAGAAAACCAGCCATTCGATCATCGGCTGCACCTCTTGCCATGAATCGGTGACATCCAATCACCCGAATGACGGCATCAGGCCGTCGCGGGCCACCTGCAAGGAATGCCACAGCCCGGTCCACCAGGAGTATGCCGCGAGTCTCCACGCCAATAACGCGGCGTGTGCCGACTGCCACAATCCCCATGCGGTGAAGCCGCCGGCGATGACGTCGGCCCGGGACATGAACGCCATGTGCGCCAAATGCCACGAAACCGCCAAGATGGTCAATGTTCACGCCAAATGGCTTCCGCAGGCAGACCTCCACATCGACGCCCTCCCCTGCATCACCTGCCACACCGGTTCGCAAAATTACGTCATAACCATGTACATCGAGAAACGGCTGGGGACAAAGGAGCACAGCGACTTCAAGGTGGCCAGCTTTGACGAGCTCACCCAGCTCGTGCCGGGCGACAAGGACGTGAAAGCCCTTATCGACACCAATGGCGACAACTTCATCTCCCTGGCTGAGCTTCGGTCCTTCAACCGCAATTCGAAGCATGACGACATGAGACTCTGGGGAATGATGACCCCCGAAAAGGTAACCCACAGCTACCAGATTCTGGACAACCGCTGGGACTGCACCTTCTGCCATGCCTCCGGCCCCAGGGCCATGCAGACGAGCTTCGTCGCCTTCCCGGAAAAGGGAGGCACCTACACCCGCGTGGCCGTCGAGAAGGGAGCCGTCCTCGACGTCCTCTACGGGACTCCCGACTTCTACATGATGGGCTCCACCCGCAGCACGGCGCTCTCCATCGTCGGCGGACTCATCGTCCTCGGCGGCATGGGGTTTGCCGGAGTGCACGGGACACTAAGATTCCTCACCAGAAAAAATAGAAAGGAGCACTAATCATGAGCGCCCATAACGAGCAAGCATTGCATACAGAGCATGCGGAACACGCTGAGTATATCTACCTTACCCCAATGCCGGTCAGAATCTGGCACTGGATCAACGCCCTCGGCATCGTTACCCTCTGTGTCACCGGGCTCCAGATCAGGTTCCCCGAATACGTGAACATCTTCGGGACCTACAAAGCCGCCATCAGGCTCCACAACACCGCCGGCATCACCGTTTCCATCTTCTACGCAATCTGGTTCGCGTACTACCTGATCGTGAAGGGGAATCTCTTCAAGCTCTACGTCCCCAACACCTATGACATAAAAATGGGAATTTTCCGGCAGGTGCTTTACTACTTCTACTACTTCTTCAAGGGGGGTCCGAGTCCGCACCACGCCACTCCTGACGACAAATTCAACCCGATGCAGAAGGTGGCTTACATGGGGCTGATGCTCGTACTGCTCCCCCTGGTCATCCTGACCGGCATTCTCATCCTCAACGTTGCCCCCCTCAGAGAAATGATCATGCTGCTGGGAGGCCTCAAAATTCTCGTCAGCGCCCATTTCCTGATCGCCTGCTGCTTCTGCGCCTTCCTCTTCGTCCATATCTACCTGGCAACCATGGGGCACACGATGCTTGCCCACTTCAAGCCCATGTGGGACGGCTGGGAAGAGGTCAAGCACCACTGACCCGGGGAGACAGATCTCTCAAAGGCGAAACGGCCTGCCGTTTCGCCTTTCTTTTGCGCCACTATCCAAACTGAATGGAAAGCAGGGTATTTAAAATTGACTAATCTTGCTTCATTACCTATAATTCGGCCAGTTCCGGTGTATACAGTATTCAATCATTCCTGAGGAGGCTAACATGAGATTCCGCTTCACCCTTCCCCTCGTGGCCTGTACACTCGCCGTTGCCGGTCTTGCCTTCGGCATCAGCATCAAAGACGTGGTCTTCACCACGAAGGACGCTGGCAAGATCGTCTTCAGCCATAAGGTCCATATCGGCAAGAAGGGTATCGAAAACAACTGCAAGGCCTGTCACCCTGCCATCTTCGACATGAAGAAGAAGGTGACCTACACCATGGCCGACATGGAAAAGGGAAAATCATGCGGCGCCTGCCATACCGGGAAAGATGGCGTATTCCCCCTCAAGGATTGCGCCCGATGCCACGCGGTGAAGGAAATCACCTACCAGGTGAAGTCCGCGGGTCCCACCCCCTTCAGTCACAAGAAACACCTGGCCAAGTACTCAGACTGCGGCGCCTGCCATCCCAAGCTCTTCAAGGCCGGCCACAACAAGCCGGTCACCATGGCCGAAATGGAGAAAGGGAAGTCCTGCGGCGCCTGTCATAACGGCAAGTCGGCCTTCAGCGTGAATGAATGTGCACGCTGCCACCTGGTGAAGGAAGTGGGGCTCACCTCAAAGGAAACCGGCAAGATCATTTTCAGCCACAAACTCCATGCAGCAAAGAGGAAGTGCGGAGAATGCCATAACAAGCTCTATGAAGCGGGCCGCAACAAGCCGGTCGGCATGGCTGCCATGGAAAAGGGGAAATCCTGCGGGGCCTGCCACAACGGCAAGGGACTCTTCGACGTGAAGCAGTGTGCCAAGTGCCACCCCGTCAAAGCTGTAAACTTCAAAGTATCGGGAGCTGGACCGGTCAAATTCAGCCACGATGTCCACCTTGCGATGTACAGTTGCAACGCCTGCCACACCAAGATCTTCAAAGCGGGCCGCAGCGCCAAGGTAGTGACCATGTTCGAAATGGAGAAGGGGAAATCGTGCGGCGCCTGCCACGACGGCAAGAAAGCCTTCAGTGTACGCGAGGACTGCGTGAAATGCCACGACATGTAGTAATTCAGGTCTCTTGCTGACGAAATGATCACCCAGGGGCGGGAGTTCCGACTCCCGCCCTTGCATTATCGGCCGAACGGGTTATTCTCTAACTTAAAAGAACCTCATCCAGGGAGCGCCCATGCTGAAAAGCTTCGCCGCCAAGGCAACCGTGCCGCCCGCCATCGCCGTAACAGGATTCGTCGTAGTCTGTTGCATCCTCCTCTACTCGGTCATCAAGACCGACATGCTCAATGATGCCATAGAGCACGAAACCAATCTGGCCGGAACCATCGTCAAATCGGCCCGCTACGCCATGCTGAAGGACGACCGGGAGACATTACGCAACATCATTGACAACATAGGCCAGCAGAAGGGGGTTGAGCACACCCGCATCTTCAACAAGAAAGGGGTCATCATGTTCTCGGCCCACACCGAGGACGTGAACAAACTCGTCGACAAAAAGGCCGCTGGATGCATCGCCTGCCATACCGGCCCGGTTCCCCTCACCAGCATGGGAAGGATGGAACAGGCCCGACGCTACATCAACGAACAAGGCCACAGCGTCATCGCCATCACGGTCCCCATTTACAACGAACCCGATTGCTTCAACGCCGCCTGCCACGTCCACAGCCCCAACCTGAAACTTCTCGGCACTCTGGACATTGGCCTCTCGGAGGAACCGCTCCAAAAAACGCTCGGTACCCTGCGCGGCAGAATGATCGTCTTCTGCGTCATGGTTCTCATTCTCACGGTTGGGGGAGTCTCCGCGCTCCTGCTCCGCAATGTCCTTCTTCCCATCAAGGAATTGGCCAACTATGTTGTTGCCATAAAAAGGGGCGACGCGAACAGAAAAGCTCCGGCCTATCGTGATGAAATCGGCGAACTGGCCCGTTCGTTCGAGGAGATGGCAACCAGGCTGACGGCGACTCAGAATGAGTCGAAACAACAGCGGTCAGCCGAAGGCGACGGCGCCGACAGCCGTTCCTGATCCGTCGCTCATGGCCGACATCCGTGACCCATCCTCCATGAAGCGCTTCCAGCCCCCCCCTCCCAAGCCCGACGCAACGGGCACCCCCCCGGACAGGGACGCGGTGCGACAGGAAACCGTTCAACGGATCAAACGACTCCGAAGCAAGTCGAACCGCGGCCTCTGGGCCATGGCTCTCTTCATCGCCGTCAGTATCGTTGCGTTAGGGGACTTCAGCATCCTCCCCCCGCTCCCTCCATCGATCCGCGCAACCCTCGGAAAGCCACCCTCCGCCATCATGATCAGCGGAGCCCTCGTTCTCTATACTTTCTCGGCGATCATCCTCATCCTTTCGCGCATGATGGGAGGAAAGGAAGAGTACAGCGGTTTTGCCCATGTGGGATACCTCGCCGCCTTCTACGGCTTCTACCATTTCGCCAAGGCCCTCAATGAGAATTTTTGGGCGGTCTTTGTTGCAGGCGTCACCATCCTGGGGCTCGAAAGCTACCACATCTGGAACTTCTGCAATGAAGCGATCCGCCGCGAGCAGGAGGTTCTCGACTCCATCGAGCGGTTAAGAAAATCGTAGCATCTCCGTGCTCCTTCCTCCCATCCCCGTCACAGGAGTTCGGCTGAAAACCCTTGACGAATTCCGGCATACTTGTTAGCTTTGTTCCGAGGTTACGCTGTTTTATAATCACATAGAACCAACTCGCTAGGGGAGTTTCGACTGAGAGTCCGACGCGCTGCTACGGACAACCCTTTGAACCTGATCCGGATAATGCCGGCGTAGGGAAGCGTTCCACCATGGTCTATTCCACGACCACGGGCCGCTTCTGCGGCCTTTTTTGTTTACGCGACCAGATGCCGGTTTCGACGAACCGGCACCCATACTCGGAGAACACAATGGAAATCATCGTCAACGGCGAAGCACGGGCTGCCACCCCCATGTCGATGCTTGAGCTTCTTCGCTCCCTCGACATCGACCCCCGCCGGGTGGCGGTAGAACTGAACCACGACATTCTTCCCAAGGGTGAATACGAATCCACCATCCTCAACGACGGAGACCGGATCGAGATCGTCCACTTTGTGGGCGGGGGATAACAAAGGAGACTACCCATGTCCACTACGAACGACAAGCTGATCATCGCCGGCCGGGAATTCAGCTCCCGCCTCATGGTCGGAACCGGCAAATACGCCAGTAACGAGCAGATGGTGGCGGCCCTGGAGGCCTCGGGAGCCGAGATCATCACCGTGGCGGTGCGGCGAGTCAACATCACCGACCGCTCCAAGGAGTCGCTCCTGGACTTCATCGACACCAGGAAATACACGCTTCTTCCCAATACCGCCGGCTGCTACACGGCCGACGACGCGGTCCGCACCTGCCGACTCGCCCGGGAAGCGGGGATGAGCGACATGGTTAAACTGGAGGTTCTCGGCAACGAGACGACCCTCTACCCCGACAACGAGGAGCTCCTCAAGGCGGCCAAGATCCTCGTCAAGGACGGGTTCACAGTCCTTCCCTATACGAGCGACGACCCCATCATCTGCAAGAAGCTGGAGGACATCGGCTGTGCCGCAGTCATGCCGCTTGGCGCACCCATCGGGAGCGGCCTCGGCATCCGCAACCCTTACACCATCCGGATCATCATGGAGACGGTAAAGGTGCCGGTCATCGTTGACGCCGGCGTGGGAACGGCCTCTGACGCGGCCATTGCCATGGAACTGGGGGTTGACGGCGTCCTCATGAACACCGGCATCGCCGGCGCCCAGAATCCCATCGCCATGGCCGAGGCCATGAACCTGGCGGTGCGGGCCGGGCGGCTCGCCTACCGGGCGGGGCGCATCCCGAAAAAGCTCTACGCCACCGCATCGAGCCCCATCGAGGGGATGATTGAGTAAGGTTGACTTTTCCCTCTACCTCATCACCGACCGTCGCCAGACGACTGGCCGGGACCTCCCCGCCGTGGTGGAGGAGGCCCTGGCAGGGGGAGTGCGGGCCGTACAGCTGCGGGAGAAGGACCTCTCCTCCCGGGAACTTCTGGAGCTGGCCCGTGTAATGAGAGAGCTGACGGGCCGTTACGGGGCGAAACTCATCATCAACGACCGGGTGGATATTGCCCTGGCGACGGATGCCGACGGGGTACACCTGGGGGAAGCAAGCATCCCCGCCGATGCCGCGCGGCGGATCCTCGGCGCCCACAGGCTCATCGGCGTTTCCTGCCACAACAGGGAGGGGGCACTGGCCGCCGAAAAGTCGGGGGCCGACTTCATCACCTTCGGCCCCGTCTACCCCACCCCTTCCAAAGCGGCCTACGGCGCGCCGGTGGGGGTGGAGCGGCTGGCCGAAGCGGCGGCGCTCCTCACTATCCCCGTCTTCGCCCTCGGCGGGATCAAGGGGGATAATATCCCGGAAGTCCTGGCAACAGGCGCCGCCGGCGTTGCCCTCATCTCGGCCGTCATCGCCGCCGTCAACCCCAACGAAGAAGCCCGCGCCATCCTGACGCTCCTGGAGCAGGGACGACGCACCGAGTAACCAATGCCCGATTTGCTCATCAACCCCGATCTCCGCTTCAATTCGTACGGCACGTACCTGCGCCGCCGCTTCGGCTGCCGCGTGAGCAAGGTGAACGTGGATGGCGGATTCACCTGCCCCAATCGCGACGGCACTCGGGGGACAGGGGGGTGCATCTACTGCGACAATGCCTCCTTCTCGCCGGGGGGCACCGTGGCCGAAATACCGATCGAGATTCAGATGGCCGAGGGGATGGCCTATCACCGGCGCCGCCTCGGGAGCGAGAAATTCATCGTCTACTTTCAGAAGTTCACCAACACCTACGCCCCGGTGGAGCGACTCCGGGACCTCTACGCCCGGGCACTGGCCCATCCGGACGTAATCGGCATCTCCGTCGGCACCCGCCCCGATTCCCTGTCGGACGAGGCCTTGGACCTTCTGGCCGATCTGGCGAAACGTCACTACGTCTGTATCGAGCTGGGCCTCCAGTCCATGGACGACAAAATCCTCCAACAGATTGGCCGTGGCCACACCCTGACCGAATACCTGGAGGCGGTTGCACGGATCGAGGGACGGGGGATCGAGCTCTGCACCCACCTGATCTACGGCTTCCCCGGCGAGACCCGCGACGGGTTCCTGCGAACCGCCGACATGATGGCGGGGCTTCCCGTGAACTCGGTGAAGATCCACCAACTCCACGCGGTGAAGGGGACGCGGCTGGCGGAATTGTACCACCAGGGCGACTTCGTTCCCATCACCCACCAGGAGTACGTGGCCACCGCCTGCGACTTCCTGGAGATCCTGCCGCCGCGCATCGCCATCCAGCGACTCTACGGCTCGGCCCCCCTCACCATCCGGGTTGCTCCCACTTGGAATCTGAAGAACAACCAGATGTGGTTTTCGATCGTGAACGAGCTGAAACGCCGCGGCACCTGGCAGGGATGCCGACTTACCGACTCATGCCTCAAGGCGGGTAACTTGTAGGGCGGGTCTCAAACCCGCCCTTTTTTCAGGAGGAACATCATGACGTTTGCCACCCTGGCAGGAAGCGCCACGGAATACCCCATCGGCAAGATCCTCTGCATTGGCCGCAACTATGCGGAACACATCAAGGAACTGGGGAACGAAACCCCGGATGCGCCGGTCATTTTCACCAAACCCGCCACGTCGGTCATCGGTGATGGCGACGCCATTGTGATTCCCCCTTACTCCAGAGACTGCCACCACGAAGCGGAACTGGCGGTCCTCATCGGGACAGCGGGAAAAGATATCCCCGTTGAACGCGCCCTGGAACACGTGGCCGGCTACGGTGTCGCCATCGACCTGACGCTACGGGACGTGCAGGCCGAGCTCAAGAAGAAAGGGCTCCCCTGGGACATCGCCAAGGGGTTCGACACCGCCTGCCCCCTCTCTCCTTTTGTGCCTGCCGACCGGGTCGCCGATCCGCAAGACCTGCGGATTATCCTGACCGTCAACGGCGAAACGCGCCAGGACGGCTCAACCTCCCTCATGATCCACACGGTCCGCGAGATCATCAGCCATATGTCGGGGATATTCACCCTGGAACCGGGGGACGTGATCCTCACCGGAACCCCCGCCGGCGTCAGCCCCATTGTTTCGGGAGATCGTCTCGTGGCTGAGATACCGGGTGTTGCCCGGCTCCAGGTCTCCGTTAAATAATTTAAATACTCAAATTATTGATTTTATTTTCCGCACCGGGTTATTCTGGCCGAAATCGGTATTGTCAGCAAATTACAGGAGGTGGGCAATGGAAACCCAGAAAACATGCCCGGAGTGCCAGGGGACGATGTTCCTTCTTCCCGGCTGAGGGACCCTCTTCTGGCGGTGCCAGAAGTGCGGAAAGAAGATGCCGTTCTCGGATAAGGAACCGGCAGGATGTTGCGGATGAGCGGAAGGGGATGGAATCCATCCCCTTTCTGATTTTTTGGAGCCACCATTTCGATTTCAGACCTTGTCGCCTCTCTCCCCCGGATGGTAAAATCGGCGCGGCCATTCTCACGCGATCCCGGATTCCGCTGTGCTGCCGGGAAGCGGTTATCCTAGCGAATCGAACACATGCTCGGGTACGCCCTTTGCATATTTTAGGAGATGATCTGATTTCGTGCATCAATCTCTGGACTGATTCATCCCCGATAAATCCTGGGTACGCCATCGCAGAAGGAGACCCCGATGACCAAAAACCTGCGCCTCGGCTCAAAACTGATCCGCTCCTCGCTCCTTGCGGGCTTCGTCATTGCCCTGGTGGGCATCATCTGCGCCTATAATGCCGGCGGCACCCCCGCGACCCAGGGATACGCCCGGCTAACCCTGGGCATCTCCCTCATCAATGCGCTTCTTTTTCTCTTTGTCCTCTGGATGTTCACTGCCAGAAAAATGGTCGTCCGTGTCGGCAAATTGGCCGGTGCCATGGATCGTGGCGCCGAGGGCGATCTGACAATATCTGTACGGGATGATACCGAGGACGAACTGGGACTGCTGACTACCAACTTCAACGCCATGCTCCAGCACCTGGCCGCGACAGTCACCAAGGTGAAGTCATCGGTGACAGAACTGCGTACCATTGCTGCAACGGTACGGGATGCGGCCGACCGGGGCGTTGCCACCGCGGAGATACAGGCCGAGGCGGTCCAGGGGACCACAGACGGCATCCATGCCATCGACCGGTCGGTCACTGACGTGGCCCTGTCCGTGGGGCAGCTTTCCCGCACCGCCATGGAGAACTCCTCTTCCATCCTCCAGATGTCGGCAAGCATCGAGGAAGTGGCCGACCACGTGGAATCCCTGGCCAATGCCGTTGAAGAGGTGAGCTCTTCCATCATCCAGATGGCGACTGCCGAGAAGGAGATAGGCTCCAACGCCGCCACCCTCATGAACGATGCCATGCGTACGGCGTCGCTGGTTGCCGAGCTTGACACCTCCATCAAGCAGATCGAGAAGAGCGCCGTGGAGACCGCGGCAATCTCCGAGGAAGTGCTGAGGGATGCCGAGCAGGGGCGCGAGGCTGTGGAGAGCACCATCTCCGGCATCGACGAGATCCGTCGTTCCTCACGCTCCGTGGGTGAAACCATCGAAACCCTGTCACAGCGGGCGGGCCACATCGGCACGATCATTTCGGTCATCAACGACATCGCGGAGCAGACCAAGCTTCTGGCCCTCAACGCCTCCATCATCGCGGCCCAGGCAGGGGAGCACGGCAAGGGATTCGCGGTGGTTGCCAACGAGATCAAGGAACTTGCCAAGCGGACCACCAGCTCTACCGGAGAGATCGGCACCATTATCATGGGGCTGCGGGAAGAGAGCGAGCGCGCGGTTGCGGCCAACAAGCATGCGGAACTGCGGATCACTGAAGGGGAGAAACTTTCGTACCGTTCGGGCGAGGCTCTCGACAAGATCGTCGACGGCGTCAAAATGGCTGCGGGGCAGGTGAATGACATCGCCCGCACCACCGTGGAGCAGGCCCAGAGCAGCGAGCACATGCGGAACGCCGTGGAGCGGGTGGCGGGAATGGTGGAGCAGATCGCCCGGGCCACCGAAGAGCAGACCTACGGCACAGGGCTCATCATGGATGCCGTAGCCCGTATGAAGAGCGTCACGTCTCAGGTGCGGCAGTCCAGCCAGGAGCAGCGCAACGCGAGCACCCTCATCGTCAGGTCCAGCGAGGGGATCACCGGGATGATCGCCACGATCCGCCAGGCCTGCCAGGTCCAGACCCAGAGCACCGAAAAGATTGTCCAGGCGGTGGACAACATGGCGCGGACATCCGAGGGGAATGTGGAGACCACCCGGGTCATGGAAAATGCCGTCAACGGCCTCACCCGCCAGATCGACGAACTGAACGAGGCAATGACCGGGTTCCGGGTTTAGGGCTTGCTATCAGTCGTCGGCCCGGTAGCCGATCCTGACCGCTCCCCAGTGTTTCCCGCCGACTGTTATGGGCGTTGACAGGTCGTTCATGACCTCCCCCGTGTCCCGCAGATAGGTCTGGAGCAGAAAGCTCTGGGTATGGGTGGCGCAACGGATGCCGGTCCGGTCGTTGAAGATCCGCTTGGTGCGGTTGTGGTCCTTGTCCACGGCGACGTCGCCGGTCAGGGGGCGGGAATAGCGCAGGTTGTGGGAGGGGCAGTACCCCTCGCGATCGACACAGATGGCATAGTACACCCCACTGTCCCGGCCCAGGATCTCCTCCTGAACCGGCGAGACGAGTTCGTCAAAGAACCGGTCGAAGGGGGTACGGTACTTCTGGGGAGTGGTGTTCGGAATCGGCGTGTAATCGGTGCTGAAGAGGGCATCGATGGTGATCTTCCGGTCCTCCAGGGCCTTCTCTATGACCGCCGTCGCCCGGTCCCGCAGCTCCGCGGCATACCCCTTGACGGCATCATGGTAGCACCCCACGCTGAACCGGCCCACGGTCCCGTAGATTTTCTCGGCTGTTTCCGACAACTCGCGGAAGATGCGGGCCGTCTCCTCCATCTGGCCGTTCACCGCCCCTGCCGTGGCCGACACCTGGCCGATCTTCTCCGTGATCTCGACGGTCGTGGCACTCTGCTCCTCAGTGGCCGTGGCAATCTGGCTGATCATGTCCGTTGAATCGGTCGCCAACCGCAGGATCCCCTCCAGTTGCTGGCGGGCATGCCCCGCCTTCTCGACCCCTTCCTCAACCCTCGTTTTCCCCTCGCCAATGGATGTCACCACCGTCCCGATCTCTTCCTGGATGCTCCGGACAATGGCGGCGATCTGTCTTGTGGACGTGGCGGTGCGATTTGACAGGGTCTTCACTTCGTTGGCCACCACCGCAAAGCCCCGCCCCGCATCGCCGGCCCGGGCAGCCTCGATGGCCGCGTTGAGGGCCAGGAGATTGGTCTGGTCGGCGATATCCTCGATAATTCCCACGATCTCGCCGATCTGCCCCGACGAAGTCTCCAGCTTCCCCATGGCTCCCAGGGTGCCGAGGACGCTGGTCCGGATCTGGTCGATGCTCAGGGAGGTCTCCTCCACGGTCTCCATCCCCACTTTTGCAGCCTGATCCACGTTAATGGAGAGCTGCGCCGCCCGCTGGGTGGTGGCTGCCACATCGTTCAGGGTAGCCGACATCTCCTCCGACGCCACGGCCACCGAGGTGGAAAGGTCCTTCTGTTCCGCCGTAGAGGCGACGAGCCCTTCGGTCCCCTTGACGGTGCGGCAGGCCGATATGGCGATGTGCCCCGCCTGGCTGTAGAGGGATGTCACAATCTCCCGCAGCTTGGCGATCAGCATGTTGACCCCCTCGGCAAGCTCTCCGAGCTCGTCGCCGGTCCGGACTGGCATCTGTGAGGTCAGATCCCCCTCGCCGTGGGCGATGACCTGGATCCTGTCGGACAGCTCACGGATGTTCCGCACGATGGTCTGACGGAAGAAGAGGTACAAGGTACCAAGCATGATCAGGAAAAAGACAAAGCCGGTTGCAGCCAGGGCTATGGTAAGGTTCCGCGCGCTGACATACCCATCCTGAAGCGAGGTGGTGAGAAGAATCGCACCGGTGTACCGGGCTCCCTTCTCGTGGCAGGTGGTGCAGCGCTCCTCGTTCACCAGGGGGACGGCAAAGCTCAGGACATGCTTCCCGTCATCCAGGGTATGGCGCAGTTCCCGGGCACGGCCTGCCGCAATGGCTTCCGCAACCACCGGGTCAGCAGCCGCGCCCTTGTCCCCCCACGGCTTTGCGGCGGGACCGAACACCTTGAGGTCGAGCACCTGCCCCTTCCCTTTCACCCGTGCGATATATCGGTTTATCACCGCCATGTCGCCCGACATCATGTTTTCAGCGATTTCCTGGGAGATGAGGGTTGAGAGGCCGCGGGTATTGGCAGCCTGAAGTTTCATCAGGGCGGTGTATTCAAGCCAGATGGCGGTTACACCAAGGATGGCGAATCCCACGCAAAGGGTTGCTCCAATAATCCCCAGCACCTTGAACTCGAGCCTGTTACGCATTATGACACCTCTCTCCGATAACATGACCGCTAGTATCTTATCGGTACCGAGAGGCAATCCTTTAATCGATTTCAGAAACGTGTTTGATTATTAATTAGTTTAGACAGGATTACGAAGTGTTACGGGCAGGCTCAACAAAGAAAGCCCCGGCGTGACCGGGGCTTTCTTTGCAAACGGAAGACTAACGGAGGTTCAGTTCCCTTCACCCAGAGCAGCATGGGCAGCGGCGAGGCGGGCGATGGGCACCCGGAAGGGGGAGCAGGAGACATAATCAAGGCCGATCTTGTGGCAGAAAATGACCGACGACGGGTCGCCGCCATGCTCGCCGCAGATGCCGAGCTTGATGCCGGCGCGGGTGGTGCGCCCCTTCTCCACGGCCATCTTCACGAGAATACCGACGCCGTTCTGGTCCAGGGAGACGAAGGGATCCTCTTCCAACAGCCCCGATTCCACATAGAACGGCAGGAACTTGCCGGCATCGTCACGGGAAAGGCCGAAGGTAGTCTGGGTCAGGTCGTTGGTGCCGAAGGAGAAAAAGTCTGCCTCACGGGCAATCTCGTCGGCGGTCAGGGCGGCCCGGGGAAGCTCGATCATGGTGCCGATGAGGTAGTCGATCTTCACGCCGTAACGAGCGATGACCTCCTCGCATACCCGGACGGTGTTTTCACGAAGCCGCGCCAGCTCGCTCACCACCCCCACCAGCGGGATCATGATCTCGGGGACGATAGTGAACCCTTCGTTCTTGGTCAGCTCGCAGGCGGCCTCCATGATGGCCTGGACCTGCATGTCGTAGATCTCCGGGAAGGTGAGCCCCAGACGGCACCCCCGGTGCCCCAGCATCGGGTTGAACTCGTGGAGGTAGTCCACCTTGTTCTTGAGGGTCTGGGCCGTCACCCCCATGGTCTTGGCCAGGGCATCCACGTCCTTCTCCTCCTGGGGGAGGAACTCATGGAGCGGCGGGTCCAGGAGGCGAATGGTGACCGGCAGGTCCTTCATCTCCCGGAAGATACCGAGGAAGTCCCCCTTCTGCATGGGGAGGATCTTGGCCAGGGCCTTCGTGCGCCCTTCCACGTCCTCGGAGAGGATCATCTCACGGACGGCCGCGATCCGGTCCGCCTCGAAGAACATGTGCTCGGTGCGGCAGAGGCCGATCCCCTCGGCCCCGAACTCGCGGGCCACGCGGGAATCGTTGGGAGTGTCGGCGTTGGTCCGCACCTTGAGCTTGCGGTAGGTGTCGACCCATCCCATGAGAACGCCGAAGTCGCCGGTGAGCTGTGGCGCCACGGTGGGGACCTCGCCGAGCATCACCTCTCCGGTGGAACCGTCAAGGGTGATCGTGTCGCCCCTTTTCACCACCTGCCCCTTGGCGGTCACGAACTGGCCGGCGGCGTAGTCCACCTTGATGTCGCCGCAGCCGGCAACGCAGCACTTGCCCATGCCGCGGGCAACGACCGCCGCGTGGGAGGTCATGCCCCCCCGGGCGGTGAGGATCCCCTGGGCCGCATGCATGCCGTGGATATCTTCCGGAGAGGTCTCGATCCGAACGAGGATGACCTTGAGCCCCAGGCGACCGGCGGCCTCGGCCTCGTCGGCGGTGAAGACCACCTCGCCCGATGCCGCCCCCGGCGATGCGGGAAGCCCCTTGGCGATAATCGTCCTGGGAGCCTTGGGATCGAGGGAGGGGTGGAGGAGCTGATCCAGCTGGGAGGGAGAGACCCGCAGCACGGCGGTCTTCTCGTCGATGAGCCCCTCCTTCACCATGTCCACGGCAACCTTGATGGCCGCCTTGGCGGTCCGCTTACCGTTGCGGGTCTGGAGCATGAAGAGCTTCCCCTTCTCGATGGTGAACTCGATGTCCTGCATGTCCCTGTAATGCTTCTCCAGGATGCCGCGGATCTGGACCAGCTGCTGGTAGCACTCGGGAAGCACCTCTTCCATGGAGGGGAGAGTCGCGTCCTTGCTGTTGGCGCGGTTGATGGGCTGGGGGGTCCGAATGCCGGCAACCACGTCCTCGCCCTGGGCGTTCACCAGGTACTCGCCGTAGAAGTAGTTCTCGCCGGTGGATGGGTCCCGGGTGAAGGCGACGCCGGTGGCGCAGTCGTTCCCCATGTTGCCGTAGACCATGGACTGGACGTTGACGGCGGTCCCCCAGTCGGCGGGGATGCCGTTGAGGCGGCGGTAGGTGATGGCCCGCTGGTTCATCCACGAGCCGAACACGGCGCCCACGGCCCCCCAGAGCTGCTCCTGGGGATTCTCCGGGAACGCGGTGCCGAGGGTCTCCCTGATCTTGGCCTTGAAGGCCCCCACCAGCTCCTTCCAGTCGGCGGCGGTGAGGTCGGTGTCCAGGTGAACCCCCTTCGCCGCCTTCTTCTCCTCCAGCAGGTGCTCCAGAGCCTCCTTGTCCATCCCCATGACCACGTCGGAGTACATCTGGACGAAACGGCGGTAGGCGTCGTAGGCAAAGCGCTCGTCACCGCTCTGGACGATGATCCCCTGCACTGTCTCGTCGTTTAGTCCCAGGTTGAGGATCGTATCCATCATCCCCGGCATGGAGGCCCGGGCGCCTGAACGGACCGAAACCAGAAGGGGATTCTTCGGGTCACCGAAGGTACGCCCCATGATGGCCTCTACACTTTTCAGGTTCTCGGCCACCTGGGCGGCCAGGACCGACGGATAGCTCTTATTGTTGGCGTAGTAGTAGGTGCAGACCTCGGTGGTGATGGTGAAGCCGGGGGGAACCGGCAGTCCGATCGCGGTCATCTCCGCCAGGTTGGCCCCCTTGCCCCCCAGCAGGTTCTTCATGTCGGCTTTGCCCTCTGCCTTGCCGTTCCCGAAGAAATAGACATACTTTTCAGCCATTGCACTCCTCCTCTGTGGTTGTGACGGTGACACCGCCGTTTACTGAAAGTCAAAACCCTTCAGCTGCATTAAATGTGATTAAGCGTAACTCAACAGAGATTCAGCCGGACTAAAACATAAAAAAAGCCGCCTAGCGTGGGCTAGGCGGCTATCTTGGCGAAGTCGGCGATGGCGCCGAGCATCCGGGCGATCCCGGTCAGGAGCGCCAGACGGTTGGTCCGGACCCGTTCGTCCTCGGCCATGACCATGACCTTGTCGAAGAAGGTGTCGACGGGTCCCCGCAGGGCGGCGATCTCCGTGAGGGCTTCCAGATAGGCTCCGGTTGCGATCTTTTCGCGCACCGATACGGCAACCCCCTGGACGGCATCGTTGAGGAGCCCCTCGGCGGCGTCCTGGAAGAGAGCCGTATCCACAGGGGCGTCCACCCCTTCCTTCACGATGTTGCCGACCCGCTTGAAGGCCACGGCCAGAGGCTCGAAGTCGGGGTGCGACCTGAACTCCGAAAGGGCCGCGATCCGGGCGGCGGCATCCACGAGATCGGCGCAGCCGGCGGCCACGGCGGCATCCACCGCGTCGGAGGCATGGCGGTCGGCCATCAGGTTCACGAACCGGCCCCGGAAGAACTCCAGAACGTCGGCCTTCACGTCAACGGCCGGCCGGGTGAGCTTGGCGGCCAGAAGGCCAAGGGCCTTGTCCACCTGCTCCTCCAGGGAGAGGCGGTACCCCTTGTCGAGAATGATATTGATGATCCCCAGGGCCGAGCGGCGCAGGGCGTAGGGGTCGGCGGAACCGGTGGGGATGAGCCCCACGCCGAAGCAGCCGCAGATGGTGTCCAGCTTGTCGGCCATGGAGACGAAGGCGCCAATGTCCGACGCCGGCAGCTCGCCCCCCGCCTGGGTCGGGAGGTAGTGCTCGGCGATGGCCGCGGCCACCTCGGCGTCCTCCCCCTCGATGAGGGCGTACTCGCGCCCCATGATCCCCTGCACCTCGGGGAACTCACCCACCATGCCGGAGACGAGATCCGCCTTGCAGAGGAACGCGGCCTGGGAAACCTTCACTTTCACCGCCGGGTTCAGGAGGTCGGCAAGTCCCTCGGCCAAGGCACGGAACCGCTCCATCTTTTCAAAGGAGGTGCCGAGCTTTTGCTGGTAGACCACGTTCTTCAGGGACTCCACCCGGGTCTCCAGCTTGACCTTCTGGTCCTCCTCGAAGAAGAAACGGGCATCGGAGAGCCGGGCCCTGAGCACCCGCTCGTTCCCCTTGACCACCACGGTGGGATCCTCGGTGAGGGTGTTGTTGATGGTGATGAAACCGGGCATGAGCTTACCGGCGTCGTCGACAATGGAGAAGTAACGCTGGTGGCTCCGCATGGAGGTGATGAGAACCTCCCGGGGAACCTTCAGGAACTCGGCGGAAAAGGTGCCGTGAACCGCGCTCGGGTACTCGCAGAGGAAGGAGACCTCCTCCAGAAGCCCCTCGTCGGGGAGAAGATGCCCGCCGGCGGCCTTGGCAACCCGGTGGATCTCCCGCCGGATGATCTCCTGTCTCCGTTCCGGGTCGGGAATGACGAAGTGGCGCTCGCACTCCTCCAGATAGTGGGCAAAGTCCCGCACCGGGAAGGGCTGGTTGGCCATGAAGCGGTGCCCCCGGGAAATGGTGCCGCTTTCGATGTTCCCGAAGGTGAAGGGAACCACGACGCCGTCAAAGAGGGCCACGATCCAGTGGATGGGGCGGGCGAAGCGGACGTCGAGAGCACCCCAGCGCATGGACTTGCGGAAAGGGATATTCGCAACAAGCCGCGGCAGGATCTCGGCCAGGAGCTCCGGCACGGGGCGACCGCTCTCCTTGCGGACGGCGGCCACGTACTCACCCTTTTCAGTGGCGACGAGGGTGAGGGACGCCACGTCCACCCCCTGCCCCCGGGCAAACCCTTCGGCAGCCCTGGTGGGTTTTCCTTCGGCGTCGAAGGCTACGTTCCTGGCCGGCCCCATGGCAGTGATCTCCGCATCGGGCTGGACCGTCGGAAGACCCTTCACCGTCAGGGCCAGGCGACGGGGGGTGCCGAGGGTCCGGATGTCGTCGAAGGAGATGCGGGCATTCTCAAGCTCCTTCGCCAGCAGGGCCTCCATATCGGCCATGGCCTTCGGGATGAAGCCCGCCGGGATCTCTTCGGTGCCTATCTCAAGGAACAACTCTTTCATGCTAGCGGCCTCCTTTCAGGAGCGGGAAGCCGAGGCTTTCGCGCAGTTTCAGATACCCTTCGGCACAGAGGCGCGCCACGTTTCGCACCCGGCCGATGTAAGAGGCCCGCTCGGTGACCGAGATGGCGCCCCGGGCGTCCAGGAGGTTGAAGGTATGGGAGCACTTCATGACAAAATCGTAGGCCGGAAGCACGAGTCCCCGTTCCACCAGCCGGACGCACTCCTTCTCGTACATGGTGAAGAGCTGGAGGAGCATCGCCACGTCCGCTTCCTCGAAGTTGTAGGTGGAGAACTCCACCTCGCTCCGGTGGTGGATGTCGCCGTAGCTGACTCCCTTGATCCACTCCAGGTCGTAAACATTGTCCACTCCCTGCAGATACATGGCGATCCGCTCGCAACCGTAGGTAATCTCCGAGGAGACCGGCTTCAGGTCGATGCCGCCGGCCTGCTGGAAGTAGGTGAACTGGGTGATCTCCATGCCGTCGAGCCAGACTTCCCAGCCAAGGCCCCAGGCCCCCAGGGTCGGGGACTCCCAGTCATCCTCAACGAAGCGGATATCGTGCTTCTGGGGATCAATGCCGAAGGCCCGCAGTGAATCCAGGTAGAGGTCCAGGATGTTCAGGGGGGACGGCTTCATGATGACCTGGAACTGGTAGTAGTGCTGGAGCCGGTTGGGGTTCTCGCCGTAGCGGCCGTCGGTGGGACGGCGTGAGGGCTCCACATAGGCAACGTTCCAGGGCTCAGGGCCCAGGACGCGGAGGAAAGTGGCAGGGTTGAAGGTACCGGCACCCTTTTCGGTGTCATAGGGCTGCTGTATCACGCACCCCTGTTTGGCCCAGTACCCCTGGAGGGAGAGAATCAGGTCTTGAAAGGTCAAAACGGCTCCTCCGTCGGCAGAAAAATGAGAGTTCTTTACCCGTTATAAACAGTGTTTGATGAAACTTAAAAACAGTCCAAGTTACGGGCAATTAGAGTCGGAAAGATTACATTGTCCGGCGGGTCGTGTCAAGGATTAATCGGGTTCAATCTGTTTCAGAAAGGCGAGAGAGTTGAGGGGACGGGTGAGGTGGGCGGCAATGGCGCCGTCCAGGAGGGTACCGGCCTCCCGCAGGGACTGAGGGGAGAAGAGCACAGCCCCGAACCGCCCCGTGGCGATGCATCGGCCCAGGAGCGCCGCGGCTTCCGGCCCGACCGATGCGCCGTACCGACCGCAATTGGCACAGAGGATCATCCCCGATGCTCCGGTGCGCCGCTCGGCAGTTGCCGGAAGCTCCACGCCGCAGGAGGCGCAATGGTCCAGAGATATCCGGTAGCCGAGGATATTGAGGAAGTTGGCCTCGAAGAAGCGGCGGTCCGACGGCAGCGGTTCCCCCTGGTCGAGCCGCTCCAGATAGGAGGACAGAAGCCGGAAGAGCCGGGGGCTCGGCGCCCCGTCGGGAAGGTAGCGGTCCACGAGCTCCACGGCGTAGCCGGCGAGGCCGATGGCGCGGAGGTCACGCCGGATGCCGGGATAGAGGGTGACGATATCGGCCCCCCGGAGCGAGGAGAGCCCTTCCCGCACCACCAGCTCCACGCCGATGCGGGCGAAGGGCTCCAGGGCCGGGCCGAAGCGGCGGGCGCTCCGCTTGGCCCCCTTTGCCACCCCCCGCACCTTTCCGTACTGAAGCGTGAAGAGGGTGACGATGCGGTCGCTCTCCCGGTAGTCCATGGCGGCGAGAACGATGGCTTCGGTGCGGGTCGATTCCATGGCGCACAAGGTAGCACCGGATTGCGCCCTCCGTCAACGGCAGCCACAACATTGGACGGAAATAATACTCTCCCCTCTTGACCGGGCCGGTCGGACCATGATACTTGAAAAAGACTTTCATTTTTAAGCATAACCTGCGTCGAGTCGGGCTTTTTTTGCAAATCCATCAGCCGTACCCGTACAGGGGGCAGTGCGTCACCTGCATGAATATGAATTTCAATTTCTTGCATTTCATCTGGTGGAAGTCCTTCGCCGAACGGCGGAGCTTTTCACCATGCACACCATCACAGGAGGAATCGCACCATGAAGAAACGCTTCATCATTCCCACAACCGCATCGTTCCTGCTCGCTGCCGCCACCCTGGCAAGCGCGGCCACGGTGGACGAACTGCAACACCAGCTCGATGATCTGAGCGGCCAGATCAAGGCGCTCCAGGCGGAAAAGGCCCAAAAACCGGCGGCAGCGCCCGCCCCTCAGGGTGAGGGGTACCTGAAAACTGTCTGGGACCGGACACGGATCGGCGGCTACGGCGAGCTCGACTACATCATGAAGAGCGACAACGGCAACGGCAAGGGGGGGAATACCTTCGACCCGCACCGCTTCGTCCTCTACGTCAACTCTGATCTGGCCGACTGGATCACCCTCAACGCGGAGCTTGAGTGGGAGCATAGCGGGGTCAACGATGAAGTAAAAGGCGACGAACTCTCCGGGGAAGTGGTCGTCGAGCAGGCGTTTCTCGACTTCAAACTGTTCCGCCCCCTCAACGTAAAGGCAGGGATCATGCTCGTGCCGGTGGGGGCCATCAACCTCTACCATGAGCCCACCAACTTCAACTCCTCCGAACGGCCCGACCTGGACAAGTACCTGATCCCCTCCACCTGGAGGGAGATGGGAATCGGCATCCACGGCTCCCTGGGGGACCGGGCCGATTACCAGCTCCTCGTCATGAACGGTCTTGACGGCAAGGAATTTTCCGCCAAAAACGGCCTGCGCGATGGCCGCCAGGACATGAACAAAGACAACAACCGGGGAAAGGCGCTTACGGGCCGACTCGAATTGCGCCCCGTCACCAACCTCTACACCAACTTCTCCTTCTACACGGCCAACTCGGCGCCCAAGGGGTCGGACAACGCCTACACCACTATTCTGGCCTTTGACGGCAAGTACCGCATCAGCGACTTCGAGATCGCCGGTGAATACGTCCAGGTAATCCAGGACAAACCGGGGCTCCTGGCAAGCGACATCGGCCACCGGATGTCGGGCTACTGGGTCGAGGGGGCCTACCACCTGATGCCCGCCGCCCTGAAAACCGGAAAACTCGCCGAGGCCGACCTGGTCGCCTTTGCCCGTTACTCGGAATTCGACACCCAGCAGGGGAGCATCGCCGACCCCACCAAGGCAAGCGGCAAATACGACCGGAATTACACCAATTTCGGTTTCTCCTTCAAGCCCGTTCCCACCGTCGCCATCAAGGCCGACTACCAGATTTACGACGATCACCGCAGCGGGGGCGAGAAACCGCTGGACAACGACAAATTCCAGGTAACCCTCGGTTTTGTCTTCTAGCAGACCTAAAAAGCAAAGGGCGCCCGGCCATCCGGACGCCCTTTGCTTATTCTCCCCGTCTACCGCAGCCTGAGCCGCGCCAGGAGCTTCCCCACATACTTGTTGAGGGGATGATTGCGATGGAGCCGTCGGAAGGGCGGCTGCTTCCGGGTGCCGATCCGGTTCAGTTCGGCAACGGCCTCCTCCCCGGCCCCGCGCCGTACCCCCTCGCGCAGGACCTCCACCGCATCCATCCTCATGCCGGCCAACTGATAGATGCGGCCAAGGTTCTGATAGAGGAGCGGATTGTGGGGCTCACGGGCAATGGACTCCCGGGCCAGCGCAATGGCGTCGCTGAACTTCCCGCGGGTTTTCGCCTGACAAAGGGCAAGGTACGAACTGGCGGCGGGATGCTGATTCACCCGAGCAACGTGCTCGAAACAGCTCCGCGCCAGATAGACCTGGTCATGCCCCAGGGCCTCTACCCCCCGCTCAAACCATTCTTCAACACGTGACGTTTCCATGATGCGCCTCGCGGTTCCGTTGCAACCCTGACAGAACTTGATTCAACCTGCCTAATTCAAGATTCAAGCCAGCGATATAACGATATCTCCCAACCCGCCAAACGCCTCAAAATCATTACAACTAGCTAAAAAATAAATCCATTATCACTACTAAGCATTAACAAATTGCGACAACTGCTCAGCTATTTGGCAACAAAAAAGTCCTACAGATACAAACCACGGCCCCACCACCAGCCCCCCCGTCCCCCGGTCGGGTACCGGCACTTCAGTGAGGTGAAGGGGCACTCTCCGGCCCGTCGAAGATCATCGCACGCATGTCATACCTCCACGTACCGCCTGAGTTCCCGCCGGAACCGCGCTTCGTCCTCGAACACGATCCCCCGCACCCCCCGGCTTTCGGCCCGCACCACGTTGGCGAGCATGTCGTCCACGAAGAGGGCCTGCCGAGGTTCGATGCCGAGCTCCCGGGCCACGTCGTCGAAGAGGGACGGATCCCGCTTCCCCTTGCCGAGCCGGTAGCTGTTGAAGACCCGGTCGAACTCCCGGAAAAAGCCGTCGCGCCGGTCGAGCCATTCGAGCCAATCGGTCTGGTCGCTGACGATGGCGGTGATGTACCCCTTCGCCCGCAGGGCCCGGACGAGCTCCAGCATCCCGGGGCGGAGGACGAAGCGGTCGAGGATGAGGGCCGACAACTCCCGGGCGCTCCCCCGCAGGCCGGCCTGTTCCCGCATCCGGCGCCAGAACGCGGTCTCGCTCCCCTTCCCGAGGACATAGCCGCTCCCGTAGACTGCCTCCATGCCGGCACCATGCACCGCGATGGGGTCGAGCCCCTGGCGGCGGGCGATCTCGAAGAGCCCTTCCCGGAACCCCTCTTCGGCCAGCACCCCGCCGTAGTCGAAGAGGACCGCCCGGATTACCGGCTCCCCGAGCCGCACCCGGAAGAGGGTCTGCCACCGTCTGACATCGCTCCAGCCGGTGATCGAGTCCGGGGTCACGATCTTCACCTCGTCGAAACGGATCTCCTCCCGGTCCAGGGCGACGGTGCGGGCCGCCATCTCCTTTTCCGCCAGGGGCATGTCGGCGTAGAGGAGCGAGAGGTGCGGCATGAGCACGTACCCCGAATCCCGGGCCACCGCCCCTTTCACCCCCTCGTGGAGCCGGCGCAGGCGGGGTTCCTCTTCGAAGGAAACAAAGAGGGTCTTGAAATATTCCTCGGTCACGCCAAGCCCTGACACCCGCAGGGTAATGGGCCCTCCCTCTGCCGCGGCCTCGGCAAGAACCTGGCGTACCGGCTCCAGCTCCCCATCATCGACGCAGGAACCGCCGTAGACCGTCACGTGGGGCTCGAAGGGAGGTGTGTCGTAGCGGGCGGCAAGCTCGGCGATCACCCCCTGGGCCCAGCGGCGGTCATCGGATGCAGGTACGAGAAAGACGGAAAAGCGGCGTTCGGTCATGGCGTCGACCCCCTCCGCCGCTCGAAGGTGATGAAGGAGTGAGGCGGCTTCCCCTCCCCATGCTCCCGGCACGTTTCCTCGAAATCGGCGGGAAGCTCGGGAAAGGTGGTGTCCCCTCCGTAAGCACGGTGAATAACGGTGAGGTGGATGCGGTCGGCCAGCGGCAACGCCTCCCGGTAGACCTCACCGCCGCCGCAGATGAAGACTTCTCCGGCGGTCCCCGCAAGGATCAAGGCCTCGGCAAGGGTCCGGGCAACGGTCACCCCTGAGGGGGCATACCCCGCCTGCCGGGTGAGGACGATATTCAGCCGCCCCGGCAGGGGACGACCGATGGATTCGAAGGTCTTTCGCCCCATGACGACCGGATGCCCCATGGTGATGGCCTTGAAGCGGGCGAGATCGTCGGGGAGGTGCCACGGCATGGCGCCCTCCTTCCCGATGACCCGGTTCCCGGCCATGGCCGCAATGATGGTGACGATCATGCCGGCTCCTCGAACTCCAGCACCTCGCTCGTGGTGATGGGTCTCCGCTCGGAGAGGTAGCCGCGCCACTTGAGGAGCATGTCGAGCAGAGTCACCACCGCCAGGATGGCCATCAACACCACCAGGCCGGCGTTCATCCTCAAGGTGAAGGCCTCGGCAGCCGTGGCAGCTGCGGCGGCCTTGCCGAGGAAGCTGCCGGTCAGCTTCCACGCGGCGGTGAAGGTGGTGGCGTACATGAACACCATGGGGAGGACCGTGGTCCAGGCATAGCGCGCCTTGCCGCTCTTGATGAGGATCGTGGTGCCGATCCCCAGGGCGATGGCCGCCAGGAGCTGATTCGATACCCCGAACATGGGCCAGATGGTGGAGACGTTGCCGGACCAGATCAGGTACGACCAGGCGGCCACCACGAGAAAGCTGGTGATGATGATGCCGGGGAGCCAGTTCTGCTGGCCCAGGCGGGGGAAAGCCCGGCTCCCCAGCTCCTGGAGGAGAAACCGCGCCACCCGGGTGCCGGTGTCGACGGTGGTGAGGATGAAGAGGGCCTCGAACATGAGGGCGAAGTTGTACCAGTAGGGCATGAGCCCCTTCATGCCGGGGAGGGACGACAGGATGGAGGCCATACCCACGGCAAGGGAGACGGCGCCGCCGGGGCGGCCGGCCACGTCGGTCCCCACCATGGCCGACAGCTCACGCACCCGTTCCACCGGGAAGCCCAGGGCCGCGATGGCGTCGAAGGAGAGCTTCGTATTGATGGCGAAGTAGTCCCCCGGGATGAGGATCGTGGCCGCCACCAGGGCCATGACCGACACGAATCCCTCGGCCAGCATGGCGCCATACCCGATCATGGGGATCTCCCGCTCGCTCATGATCATCTTCGGCGTGGTCCCCGAGGAGATGAGGGAATGGAACCCGGAGACCGCCCCGCAGGCGATGGTGATGAACATAAAGGGGAAGAGCTTGCCGGGGATCACCGGCCCACCGCCGGCCACGAACCGGGTCATTGCCGGCATCTGGATGGTGGGGGCCATGAAGACGACCCCGAAGGCCAGGAGGATCACCGTGCCGATCTTCATGTAGGTAGAGAGGTAGTCCCGGGGGCAGAGGAGCATCCAGACCGGAAGGATGGAGGCGATGAGGCCGTAGGCGGCCATGGCCAGGGTCAGCCCCCCCTTCCCGAGACTGAAGATGGGCTCCAGGGGAGAGCCGGGGATGAAGTGGCCGCTGAAGACCGCCGCCAGCAAAAGCACAAAGCCGATGGCGCTCACCTCCCCCACCCGGCCGGGGCGGATCTTGTAGAGGTAGAGCCCCATGAAGAGGGCGATGGGGATGGTAAGGAAAATGGTAAAGGTCCCCCAGGGGCTCTTGGCCAGGGAGTTCACCACCGCGAGCCCCAGCCCAGCCAAGGCCACGATCAGGATGAAGAGGATGGCGAGAGAGGCCGCCAGCCCCCCCACCGGCCCGATCTCATCCTTGGCGATCCTAGCCAGGGAGCGGCCGTTGCGCCGCACCGACGCCGCCAGGATCACCATGTCGTGCACCGCCCCCACCATGACGGCCCCCACCAGAAGCCAGAGGAAGCCGGGGAGATAGCCGAACTGGGCCGCCAGCATGGGACCGATGAGGGGACCGGCGCCAGCGATGGCCGCAAAGTGGTGACCGAAGAGGACCCAGCGGTTGGTGGGGTGGTAATCCATGCCGTCAGCCAGGCGCCGGGCCGGGGTCTTCAGGCGGGGATCCAGGGAGAGGACCTTCGCCGCCAGAAAGGCGCCATAGAACCGGTAGGCAACTAGGTAGAAACAGGCGGCGGCCGTCACGAGCCAGAGGGCGTTCACCTTCTCCCCCGGGTTCACGACGCCGGCCACTACAGCAAGGGAACCGGCCGCAACCGCCGAAATCACCAGCCAGACGAGCTTTCCGAGCATCTATTCGCCTCCTTTCCTGCCGAGCGCCTCTGTGAGACACATCTAACAGTGCCGGAAGCCACACAAAAAATCAAGCGGCTCGGGAAGTTGGACTATCCCAGCCGAATCATGATCGCACCGGCGAGGATCACCAGGGCCGCGCCGAGACGTATGCGGCCGCATGACTCGCCGAGGAAGAGAATGCCGATGAGCACCCCCATGAGGATGCTCACCTGCCGCACCGGCACGGCATAGCTCATGGGGGAGAGGTTAAGCCCATAGCGGAACGTGAGAAACGACGCCATCATCACCGGGCCGCTCACGAGGATGAGCGGCCAGTGCTCCCGGAATTCGGCGACGATAAGGGGGCGGTAGCAGGGGCGGAGGAGGTTGACCGACATGAGCCCCAGCATGATGAGAACCAGGAAATAGGTGAAGTAGAGGGGGGTGTAGTCCCGCACCCCCACTTTCTCGGCGATGGAGCCGAGGGAGTAGATGAATCCCGCCGCAAGGGCGTTTCGAACCGTCGGGGAACCGAGATTGCGGAAGGGCCGCAGGAATTCCGCCAGGGAGAGGCGCTCCATCTGCACCGAGAAGGCCCCCAGGATCACCAGGAGGATGCCGGCGATCCCCGGCATCGTCAGCCGCTCTCCCAGGATGCTCATTCCCCAGATGGGGACGTAGACCATGGAAGTCTGGGAGAGGGGGTAGACCACCGACAAGTCCCCCCCCCGGTACGCGCGGCCGTTCAAGAGGTGGTAGAGGACAAAGCAGACCGCCCCTGCCGTCACGAGGAGGAGGGTAGCAGGGTCGGGCCACCGGAACCGCTCCGGCAGGAACGGTATCGTGAGGGTGAAGAGGGAACTGGAGGCGACAAACATCCACCAGATGAAGACGGTCTTGTGCCTGCTCCGCTTCACCAGCAGGTTCCAGAGGGCGTGCATCACGGCGGAGATGACGATGAGGGTAAAGGCGAGAGTGCTCACCAGGGAAGTATAGCCAAACTAAAATTTTAGTGATAGTAAAAATTTTAGCCATTCGCCGGAGCGGCACCCATATCTCGGTTCCGAGATTTTCCGGTTTGGTGCGACGCGAGTCCCGGTTGAGATAGACCTCGAAGCAGGGGGCATCCCGCAACTTCTCGCCGCTGCTCGGGAGCCAGCGGGAGAAGATCACGCAGTAGGTGTCCGCAATGGCGAACAACCGCTCCGCAGCCGATTACTACACCGGGGGATTCCGCTCGTAGCGCTGTGCGATTCGATCGGAATCCATACTAGACCCTCGCCTTTAAGAGATAATCGTAGAACGGGGCCAGCATTCCAAAGCCAGTGCGCAGGTCGTCCACCAGCTTCCGCGAGAAGAGGGCATTGTCCGGCTGCCGGTTGCAGACGAGGTAAAGGTTTTTTCGCCGGTGCCACTCCTGCAGATCCTCGGGCAGATCGTGCCGCAAGGGTCTTCGATACACCTCCCCCTCAAGCACAAACCGTTTCTGCCCCCCGAGGAACGCCACGGTCTCCCGAAACTGCGCAGGCTTACGCTCGATCGTTTCCCGCAACCGGTCCATGGTCCCTTTCGAGGCGCTGTAAAATCCCATGCCGAAACGGTAGGAACAGGCGGTCAGCTCGAAAAAATAACACGGCGCATCCCGCCACTCCGTAATCTGACGCTTGAAGGTGATCCACAGGGTTGTCTTGTAAGGGGATTTGTCGCGGGAAAAGCGCGTGTCGCGGTGGATGCGGGAAATCGCTCTGCCCGGAACCGTCACAAAATCCTGGTCAATGGAGAGCATGAAATCGGAAAGCTCCGCAACCAGGGCCTTCATCGGCTCCAGCAGGCGTTCTTCGTAATCCCCTCGGTGCGTCTCGAACCATGCTTTGGTGTTGTTCCCGGCCAGACTGCTTAAGAACGTTACTGTTTGCGGCGAGAAACCGGTGAACGTGCCGCGGGGTCTATCGTCCATAGCCTTTTCCTTTACGAGTCGATGCCTTCCCATCCGGACAGTCCCCCCTGTCCCGGCCCTCAGCCCTTCTTAGCCAGCGAACCGACCCACGCAGCCGTGGTCATCACCGTGGCGAACATGAGCTGTTGTGTCACCAGCACCGTCCGGTGAAGCTCTTCGGCGGTGACGGAGCCGGCGTTGTTTGCAAACGCCAGCGTTCCCGTGGCATCGGAGAGGAACTCCACGCTGAAGCCTCGGTGAAACGCCTGGCGGGACGTGGTGTCGCAGCACATCTGGGTCATGTAGCCGCTGATGACCACGGTGCCGATCTCCCGCTCGCGGAGCCAGGCCTCCAGGCCCGTGCCCGTAAAGCTCCCCGGCAACTGCTTTTCCAGCAGCAGGTCGTGGGGGCGTTGGGCCACCTCAGGGTGAAGGTCCCAGGCCGGCGTTCCCGGCTGGAAACTCGCCGCACCGGGGCGGTTGGACGAATGGCGGACGACGACCACCGGAATCCCGTTGGCCGTGGCGGCATCCATGGCAGCGAGGATGTTGGCGAAGCTCCCCGCCGGATGGGTCACCGGCAGCGCGCCGGTGAAGTATTCGTTCTGTACGTCGATGACCAGCAATGCCTTTTTCATGGTCCTCTGTCCTTTCCCCTACATATCGCTTATCACTCTCCCGAAGGCCTCGACCTGGCCCCAGTCGGTGAATTCCACAACGGCTTTGGGGTCGGTCGGCCCCTTGGTCATCCGCATGATCAGCCGAATCATCAGGCGGTCGAAAAACCGGTAGCTCGGATAATCGATTTTTCCGGCGAAGACTGCCAGCTTTCTCGGTTTCCACTCTATTCGATTGAGGAATTTCTGCAGGTAGGGGTTGTGCTCGGGCTTGCTCTTCTCGGGTTTTCGCGCCACGACGTTTACCGAAAAAAACGCGTTCGGTCTGCTCTCCAGAAATGACTTGTTCTTCTCGATGAAGTCGGTAATCAGCGGGCTGTGCTTACCGTAGCGGATGCTGGCCCCGATGACGATCTTGTCGAAGGCCGTCAGGTCAAGGCTCGGTGCATCCTCAATGGGAACAACGGTGACGTGGTGTGACTGACGTTCGATGACCTCTTGCAATCTCCTGGATATCCTTCTGGTTTGCCCGTCCGTGGTGGCATAGATGATGAGAATGTTTGCCATGATCTGAAGAAGTTTCCTCTCGGGGTATGGTCGTGACAGCGTGAAGGCCTGTCGCTGCGCGCCCGGCCAGGACCGTGTCCCTGGCTGTTATGGCTAGAATTTACTCCGGTCACCGCCCGAAGAACGCTCCAGTTTTTTCTCGCGGACTCGCCGGTCTTCAACCGCCGCCTTTTCCGCAAGCTTGTCGTCAACGTACAGGACGACCACCTCTCCGCCCATCATTTTCCAGTGCGATTCCATGGTTACCGTGTCGCCGCCCCCCTTCCAAGTGCGGCGCTTCACATCGCGCACCTTGTCGACCAGTCCCCCGATCATGCTTTCCGCTGCCGGCTCACCCTGGTCCCTGTATTTGGTATCGAGTTGCCGGGCAATGGTATCAGCCAGAACATCCATATCCGCCTTTTCCGAAGACATGGGGAGCACCACCGTCACCCGCAACGTGTGGAGCACGCGGCTCAAGGGCGCGAAGGAAAACAGTATCCTCGCATCATACCCCATGAGCTTGGTGTCGCACTGGTATTCAACCTTGACGGCCAGATCCTCGGGCTCCTTTTTTGAAAACAACCCGCCACCCGCCAACTTGACAGAGACATCCTTCTTTTTCCCCGCCTCAATGACTCGGTCAGGTTTCATGCCGGATTTCCACACATCAAACACGAAGGCATCCGCCGATGCAGAAGCAATCAGCAGGAGGCCTAAGGCTGAGATTATACGTTTGGTTGCTGCTCTGTGAGACATATGGTTCCTCCTGATTGGGCGATAAATGTTTTTCGTCGTACCAAGGCTCTCCTCTTCACGGCTTGCGCGCCACCACCTGCACCACGGCGCCCCGCCCGGTGTGGAACCGTCCCTCCACCACCTCCCGCTCGATCTCCCGGGCCTGGAGGAATTCCAGACCGGCCAGCTCCTCCCGCAGGCCGGCAAGGGTCATCATCACCTCCTCCGTCGGCGGGCCACCGGTCCGAAGCTTCAGCTGCGCCGGCGTGTACGCCTCCAGAATGAAGAGCCCGCCGGGGCGAAGCCCCTCGACCACTTTGCGGTGGAGTGCCCGGCGCACCTGCGGCGGGACATGGCAGAAGATGGAGACGATGGCGTCCCAGCACACCGGTTCGATGGCGAATTCAGCCAGATCGGCGGTCTCGGTCTCGATCCGCACCCCGCTCTCCTCGGCCAGCCGCGCCGCCTTGACCAGCCCCACGGCGGAGGAATCCACCGCCAGTACCCGATGCCCCTGCTTTGCCAGAAAGACGGCGTTCCGTCCTTCTCCCTCGGCGAGGCAGAGGACATCCCCCGGCGGAATCTGCTGGACCACTTCGGCGAGGAAGGCGTTGGGCTCCCGCCCGTAGACAAAATCCGTCGTATCGTATCGTTCATCCCACATGGTTTTCCGGTCAGACATGGCTGCTCCTTCTCGATTTCACGGTGATATAGTGCCTTTAAAATAACAGACAACGCTAGCCGCCAGGCTTCGGGAACGGTAGGTCCGGGCGGGTGCAGCGGTCAAGTCCGCGTCTCTTCTTCATCCTCCACCAGCAGCATTGAAACCGGCCTCCCCGGCGTTTCAGCAGTCACCGTCACACCTCGATCCTGAACTCTGCGCCGTCGGCCGTGTTGCACACCGTCAGCTTCCCCCCCATGTTGTTCTCGATGATCGTCTTCGCCATGAACAACCCCACCCCTGACCCCTGATGGGGTCCCTTGGTGGTGAAGTAGGGATTAAAAATCTTGTCTATGATCTCTTCCGGGATGCCGCCGGCATTGTCGGCAATGGTCACGACCGCCTTCCGGCCTTCGGCGCCGATGGCGATGGTGATCTTCGGGTGCTGCACGCCCCTCTCCGTCAGGGCATCCCTGGCATTGACCAGGATGTTGAGCAGCGCCTGGGCGAATTCGTTCTCATAGCCGGTTATAACTACATCATCCAGCACCTTCAGCTCAACATCGATCTGCTGGTGCCGTAGATTGTCCCCGATGAGCGACAGGGACCGGGCGATTGTCTCGCGCCCGCTGAAATCGATCCGGGCCTTGTCCGGCTTGAAATAGTTTCTGAAATCATCGATGGTCTTGGACATGTACTGGATAAGCTCCATCGACCGGTTGACCGCCTGCTCCAGGAATTCCCTGTTGAACTCGCCAAGATCGTAGAACAGGGGCAACTGCTGGATGGTGAGCCCCAGGGTGTTCAGGGGTTGCCGCCACTGGTGGGCGATATTGCCGATCATCTCACCCATGGCTGCCTGGCGCCCCTGAACCAGCAGCATCCGGTCCTTTTCCCGCAACTGCGCCGTCCGTTCGGCGACCCGCTGTTCCAGAATCTCGTTCAGCTTTCTAAGCTCCTCTTCGGCCTGCGTCCGTTCGATGAGGTCGGTGACCTGTCTGGCCAGCAGGTCCATCCGCCACAGGTCGTGCTCATCGGGCACGTGCGGCGAGTCCCAATGCGTGGTAAGGACGCCGAGCACCCGGCCGGAGCGGGTGAAGAGCGGCGTGGATTGCATCGCGCGCACCCCGGCGGCGCGCAGCACCGACAACGACGGCGTGCCGGCGAACAACGGGCTTTCCTCCACGTCGTGGACCACCACCCGTTCGCCGCACTGCATCGCCTTGCCACACGTGGAGGCGACGTTTTCGGCGGCCGTAAAAAAATCCAGGAACGGCGGCTCGTGGCCGTGGTGCGCAACAATGTGCAACGTATCGGCTTCGAGCAATTGCAGCGTCCCCTTGGCCGCGCCGACGATGCTTAATGCCGCGTCCATCGCCTCCTGGAGGAGCTGCTGGAGACCCGCCGTTTCCAGCAGCTTGCCACTTAACTCGTGCATGCGCGTAAGGGCGGCCAAGTCCGCCTGCAATTCCTTCTCCGCCTTGCGCCGAAGCATGGCGACGGCCACATGGTCGGCGACCGTCTTCATCAGCTCCAGATCGTCACTGCTGAACGAATCCCTGTCGGTCGCCCCGAAGGAGAGGGTCCCGATGGCTTCGTTGGCCGGGCCCAGCAGCGGATGGCAGGCATAGGCGCGAATGCCGAGGCTCCGGACCAGGGAACTGCGCGGATCGGCGCTGGACCCGAGGTTCTCCGCATGAACCCGGCAGCGGCCCTGGGCAGCCGTGCCGCAGAGGGATCCGGAAAGCTCCAGATCTTCCACAAGCCGCGCCAGCCGCCTGTCTACCCCGCCGCAGGCGTTGAATTTGAGCCTCCCGGTGTGGGGATCGAAGAGATAGTTGAAAAAAACCGCGCACTGCAGGAATTCCCGAACCTCATTGCATAATTGCTCGACCACGTCCTGGGGATCCGCGGCGGTCAGCAGGGCGCTGATGGTCCGCGACAACAGTTCCGAACGTTCCTCGCTCGCGCGCAGTTCCTTTTCGGTTTTTCTGCGCTGGGTAATGTCGGAGAAACAGACGGCAATGCCGTCGCCGAGCTTGATGGTCATGTTGCGGAACCAGCCGTCAACCCCCTCGGACTGGTAGTGAAGCTCGTAATCATGGGGTTCGCCCGTCTCGACAACCTGAACGTAGCGCTCGAAGAGGTCGCTGTTCTCCTGGTTTCCGGGCAGGACCTCCAGCAGCCGCCGGCCCACCAGCTCTGCCTGTGGTTGCCGCAACATCCGGCTTGCCGGCGGGTTCACGTATGTCCAGCGGAAATCCACCACATGTCCACCATCGTCCCGGACAGCTTCCATCAACGTAAAGCCGTCCAGTGAAAGCTCCTGGGCCGCCAGGAACCGCGTTTCGCTTTCCTTCCGCGCCAGCACGGCGCTTTTCCGCTCCACCTCCTCCTCGGCCAATCGCCGGGTCAGCTCTTCCGCCATCCGGGCCTGCGATTCGGCCTCGCGGGCACGCTTTTCCGCCTCAACAAGGCGAGCGCGGAGGTCCTTGTTTTCCGCCAGCAACTCCTCACTGGTTTTCGTCTTTATAGTCATGGACTGAAGCCTCTGCGCCCGTTTCGAGGAGAACCGGTTCTTCCTGAGCCGGATACTGGCTCGCAACGGCGGATGGTGCAGCTTGACGAACAAGGGCGCGACGACCGTTCCCATCAAACTATAATAAATTGCCAGCCTTGAGAGTCAAGGGACGGGAGAGGGCCGGAGTGTCCGTCCCGTCACACCATTGACACGGAAAAGCCAATCCATTACTGTCGCCGGAGCCGGCAACGGCCACCAACCGCAGCATACAGAAGGAGCGATTCATGTGGCAGCAACTTATGGCTGAAGTCAGGGACCAGCAGGCGCTGTTCGACGTTGCGGTCAGGGAGTGGGTTGCCGGCTACGCCCTGAAGCAGGGGACCATTCTCTGCGGGAAGGGATGCCATGCCTGTTGCAGCCTGGCGGTAAACTGCACCTTTACCGAGGCTCTGGCCGTCTCCACGGTGCTTGCCGACCGCCATGCCGCGGCCCTGGCAGAGCACGCGGCAGCGATCCGGGCGGCTGCCTTTTCCTCCTCCGATTTCCCGTCGTTTCTCCGGGCACGTCGGGCGCTGGGCGACTGCCCCTTCCTCGACAACGACGGGGCCTGCGGCGTCTATGGCCGGCGCCCCTTCTCCTGCCGCTCCCTCCTCGCCACCAGGGAGAGCCACTGGTGCGGCGCCGACTTCTCGATCCTTTCCCGGGAAGAAAAACGGGCCTTCATGGAGAGCCTCGACCAGACGGTGGTGGCCTTTCCCATGCACTACGTGAAGGCCACTCAGGATCTGGGGCAGGAGTTCGAGGAGCGCAGCGCCGGCCGCATGATCGAGACCTTCGGCTTCAGCCTCTACGGGAACCTCCCGGCCCTGGTCTTCCTGGAGCGCGAGCACCGGCTGAGCGAGGCGGCCGCCAAGGGACGGGATGCGGTGCAGGAGCTGGTGGAGCGGGCGGGATACGGCCATCCCTTCCTCGTGTCATTCCTTCCCTGACCCCTGCCGGACCAGTCTACTTCATCACGGCTTGCGGCAGATCAGCTGTATGGGGTGGGTGCGGCCTTCTTCGATGTTGCGCGCGGCATTGCGCATCTTCTCCACCATGGACTCGCCCATGAACAGGTGCAACCCCAAGGGGGGCAGAGCGCCCTTTTCGGCCCGTTCGATCACCTTCCCGTAACCGGCCACGCACTTGGCTCCGGTATCCTCGACGGTGATGGCTTCGAACCCCGTCCTTTCAAGAATCGCCCGGGTTTCGGCCGGTGCGGTCAGATAGGCGCCGGTGCCGTCATCGGACCAGGGGACGGGGTAATGGGGCTTCCCCTGCGGTCCCAACCCATGCTCCGAGAGCGCGAAGAAGGCGCCGGGCTTCAGCACGCGGTACGCCTCCGCGAAAAATCCCGCGCGTTCGGCCACGTTCATGGTGACGTCCTGAGTATAGGCGCCGTCAAAGCAGGAATCCGGATACGGCAGGCGCTGGCCGTTGCCCTGGGCAATTTCCACCTGTTGTTCCATGTGGAGAAGCGCCGTCAGCCTGTTAGCCGCCTCCACGAAGGGCCCGGTGATGTCGATGCCGCTCACCCGGCACTGGAACCGTTTCGCCATATACCGGGCAGGGCCCCCCAGCCCGCAGCCGATATCCAGGATCTGCTCGCCGGCATTGATCGGGAGCCGGTCGGCGAACTCCACGGTTGCGGGAAAGCCCCGGGAGTGGAAATGGTCCACCGGCGCCAGCTCTTCAACCGTCAGGCCATCCAGGGGCTTCGCCATCTGGTTCAGAGCCGCCACGATCAGGCCGAACACGTCGCCTCTCCCCCAATGGTCTGCAATCGCTTGTGCGTCTGTCACATCGCTCACGGTCGCGCTCCTCTAATCCTACCTGCCATTATTCAGATAATACTCCAGGGTCTCCGGAGAGAAGCCTGACATCTTGTTCGACCCGATGATGATCAGCGGCACGCCGTTCCCTCCAAGCTCCCGGTGCCGCTGCCGGGCGGCGCTGTCCTTTTCGATGTCGTAGGCCACGTAGGGAATCCCCTTGCTCTTCAGGTAGCTCTCCGCCCGCCGGCAGTAGCCGCACCATGAAGTCACGTACATCTCCACCGTGCCGGTGAAGTGTTCTTTTTTGGGGGAAGCGGGTTGCGCTTCCGCTGCGGCAGCGCCCTTGGCGCTACGCTTGGCGGGCGTCGGCTGCGGGGGAGGAGCCGGAGCGAAGTCGCCATCGTTGTAGACCTTCACCTTCTTGCGCTTCTTGGATGGGGGAGGAGGCGTGTCCGTGATGACCACGGTCCCCTTCCCGTCCACCCACTGGTACATCTCGGCGCCGGCGAGGGAACAGGAAAGGTGCAGGATGAGGATGGAAAGGAGTGTGCGTGTTGGCATTGGTCCTCCTGACAATGGAGTTGGCGCACAGGTATCAATGCGCCATTTTGAGCGTGGCAACACCAGCCACGATAAGTGCCACGCCCGCGTATCGAGCAATTGACGTCGGATCACCATAATAGTGAACCCCGACAAGAAAGGTTCCAGCAGCGCCGATGCCTGTCCAGACGGCATAGGCAGTGCCGATTGGAATTTGCCGTTGAGCCATCCAAAGAAAAAGTCCGCTGAACGCCATGAAAACAACGGCGACTCCAATGCCCGGCCACCGGGTCTCGGGTGCTTGTGCCATCTTCAGGCCGACTGGTCAGCCGATCTCAAAGAGGCCGGCAAGAACGAGGTAAAACCATGCCATGATGATCTCCGTACTTGGGAACTAATGGAGCGGGGGATTGACCTGCCGGGCGGATTCCCCGCCCGGTCTGAGTGCGTGGTCATGCCAGTTCAATTTTCAGGCTTTTGCCGAGGGCAAGGGCCGCTCTTTCGAGGGTTTGGAGGGTAACGGAAACATTGGCGGGATCAAGGAGCCTGTCAAGGGCAGTGCGACTGGTGCACATCCTTTCAGCCATGGCGGTTTTTGAGAGATTCGCCAGTTTCATCTCCTGCTCTATCTGGAATGCGATAACCCTCTTGATTGCGGCAGCTTCCGCCTCCGCACGCAGCCCTTCTTCTTCAAGAAAGTCGTCAAAGCTCGATCCTACATGTTCGTTTTTCATTTTGTGCCTCTCTTGCAATTGCCAAGGCGGCTTAATGCCGTCTTCAGTTCGTTTTGTGGGGTCTTTTGAGATTTCTTGATGAAGCCATGCAGTAAGATCATGTAGTCGCTGTCCACCGTGAAGAAAACCCGAGCAATACCATCCGCCAATCTGATTCTGACCTCTCATATATCCTTGTCGATCTTTCTGAATTTGGGTGGTGAATAACGGTTGGGGAGATCGCCTGACCAAATTGTGGGGGGATCTGCTTGGTTGGGCTCTCATTCGCTGTCAATAAGAATAGCACTCCGCAAACTTCTTATTGATAATAGGTTCTTCTGTGAAAGAATACTCCCTTTTTGCCTCCTCCCAGCTGCTCACAACACCCCTCTGTAACAGAGCGTTTGGAGTTCTTTGGCTCCACAAGTTCTCCAGCTCTTCATAACAGCTGAATTGTCTTATCTGTACCGGAGCAATATCCCCACTCATAGTTTTCGCAACTCTAGCTTCATCTAATAATTCAACAAGCTGTTCGTAACTCATACCGCTTCGTAGCTTCACCTTCATCCTCGCAAGACTTTCCTCAAATCTAACGTTTTTGGAAGTCGTGTGTTCCTGCACAGGCGGAGGAGAGGCAACTGAGGAGGACGACAAGTTGCGCATGACAGGTGTTTTCGCTACTTCGTGTAGTTGAGGGGCGGTCTGAGAATTAATCTTGTTATTGTCCTCTGTTCCGCGAAATAACGCCACAAGCCCTATCAGCGAGGCAATTGCCGCAAGAATCATCAGAATGACATAGACAGGATGCCGTTGTGCCCTGTCCCATACAGTCTGGCTCCTTTCCCTGTCCATCCTTTCCCGCTGTCGGTCCGATAGAGTTATTTCCCGTTTGAAATACATCGGGCTGGTTGCGATTAAATGTTTTTCCCAGTCCGACGTGGCGGCGTTCTTATTGATCTTGACAAAGCTCAGTTCATAGTCGGGATCTTTGTAATAGTGCATCTTCACCGTATCGCCAGTAATCCTATAATCGTCCAACGCTCTTTGCAGGTGCGGATTTTCTTGCCGACAGTAGATTTCGTACGTTTTTATTTCAGGGTGTTCATACATTTCAACGATCAGGTTTTCAACGTCCTGCGCGGTATAGTCGTCGCATTCCGTTATGGAAACCAAGTGGCTGGTAATCGAATCCGGCATGCCGATGTCGGGAAAAATCGGTTTGGGGCCATCCTTGCCTTTCCCGACCCTTAACAACGAATAAAGCGGGCATTGGGTGTAATGCATCGACTCAACCAAGCTCCAATTCCATCGCCAGTCTTCGGGCGTGGCCCCCTCATTGCGAAGCGTTTTATGAGTGCAATCTACATCTATTTCATCTGCAAACCTATGCAGTTCAGCGGCAAAAAGACCAAAGCGGTCATACGACACTTCAGGGCAAAACCGCATGAAGTGCTTAACCTCGTTTCCTGGTCCTGATATTGAGGTTGCTTGTTCGGCGGTGACCGGCCATACCTCAGTTTGCTCCCACTGTTGTTTTAATCTGCTATCTTCAGCAGGGGCGATTCCAGTACTTCCAGCCTCACCAAGCAAGGATAGGCTTTGGTAGTATCTTGGGCAGTGATATACCGTGGCATAGGGACAGCGAGGACTTAGTTGTTGTTGCGTACTGATGCTTAAATACCAATCCAAATTCGGGATCATTGCCAACTCCGATTGTTTAGTCGCCCCTGAAAAAGTATAACATACTGATGTTATTGATATAATTTGCGTTTATTGTGTGGTAAAATCGCCAGCAATTGAATCAACACTCTCAAAACCTGGTGATTTCATGAAACCAAAAACAAGCGCCACCGGCCAGGAAGATCTGTTCCGCTCCCGACTCGATCAGATCCTCAACGCCGGCATCCCCTGTTCCGCCTGGCCAACACCATCGACTGGACGGTCTTTGACAAGGAGTTTGGTTCCCACTACGTCGCCAAAATCGGTCGACCGGGACTGCCGATCCGTTTGCTGGTCGGGCTGCACTACCTCAAGCATGCCTACAATGTGAGCGATGAGGCGGTGGTAGCCCAGTTCATCGAAAACGGTTACTGGCAGTACTTCTGCGGCTTCGAACACTTCCAGCACCAGTTCCCGCTCGATCCGACCACGTTGGTCAAGTGGCGCAAGCGCATCGGACCCAAGGGGATGGAGAAGTTGCTCCAGGTGACCATCGAGACGGCCAAGGGCAAGGAGTACGTGACCGAAAAAGACCTGGAGCGAGTCAACGTCGACACCACGGTCCAGGAAAAGGCCATCGCCTTTCCGACCGACGCCCGACTTTACCACAAGGCCCGGCGTATTCTGGTGCGGCTCGCCAGAAGAGGCGGCATCGAGCTTCGCCAGAGTTACGAGCGACTTGGCAAGCGGGCCTTCATCATGCAGGGTCGTTACAGCCACGCCCGGCAGACGAAACGGGCCAAGCGGGAACAAAAGCGGCTGCGCCTGTACCTTGGCCGGGTGATTCGTGACATCCAACGCAAATGCGAGGCTCCGGCCCCTCTGCTGGCCACCATGCTGGAGCGGGCGAAGCGGATCTTTGGCCAGAAGCGAAACGACTCGAACAAGCTCTACAGCATGCAGGCCCCCGAAGTGGAATGCATCGCCAAGGGCAAGGCCCACAAGAAATACGAATTTGGCTGCAAGGTATCGCTGGTCAGCACCTCAGAGAACAGCTGGATCGTCGGCGTTCAGGCCGTCCATGGCAACCCGTATGACGGGCATACCCTAAAAGAGGCGCTCGATCAGGCACAGGCCATCAGTGGCTGGCGCCCCCAGCATGCTTATTGCGACAAAGGCTACAAAGGCGCCCCGGCAAAACTCGACAGCACCGAGATCCATCTGGCCAACAAGAAAAAGAAGAGCATGAAGGCCAGCGCCTGGAAATGGTATCGCAGGCGCAGCGGCATCGAGCCGATTATCGGCCACGTCAAGCAAGACCACCGGATGGACCGCAACTACCTGAAGGGCGAAGAAGGCGACAAAATCAACGCCATCCTGGCCGGGTGCGGCTTCAACATCAGGAAGCTCCTCAGAGCTATCCTTTTGTGGCTTTTCAAAGAGCGATTCAGGGGCATCGATCTGAACCTGATGCCCTTGCTGGAGTGCTTACCCTGCCGGTTTCAGACCAACTGAGACCGTTTGGGGACTTTTTCAGGGACGACTTGTTTAGCCTACCAACTGGACCGGACTTGACCCGCCCGCCCAGTTTCTTTGGGCGGTCGGTGTCCAAGGGCGTGGTTATACCCTGTCCTCTCTATGTTCGTGCGCTTGCAAATGGCTCAAGCATAGGGAATTGACGTTTAACAGCATATGCGAGTTTGTCGTAGATGGCCTGATCTCCAGCATCATGTGTTGCCATACATAAATAGTAATTGTTTCCATCTTGTTTGGCGAAGATGAGCCATTCTCCAGTCATACGTCCTTCATCGGAACGAGCCTCAAAAGGTTCGTGGACGACACGATGCGCCAACTCGTTTATCATCTCACGCGTAATGATAGGTGACTTATTGGGATCTAATACTTCGTTTACTAAATTTTCGAGCTTTCCTCCGCGATTTAACTCTGCATGTATGTTGTGAGGCACGAAATGAGCTGAAAAGTAGTGCTTGTGCCATAATGGATGTAGTGGAGGATGTTTAAACTGCGTAGCAGGTTTGACGAAACTGGTATGACTACTGCTTTCCAATGCTTTAATTTCTTGAACGATTTGTGTTGGGTCGATGCCATTTACTTCCAAATTTACCAACATATCCACCACAAGCAGCCATGAATATCGATTGGGTGCTACTGCATCAAGTCCTGTTAGGTCGGCGAAATCAGCTAATCGCTCATGAGTAATTTCTTTGATATAATCTCCGACATGTACTCGCAGTGTGACATTTGTAATTGGTTCGTTCATATTATTGCTCCTATTTTTACTGAAGAAGCCCTAATCGCTTTTATATCTCATCATCTCTTGCGCGATCTTTATTTCGACCACTCCGCGGCATTGCTTCAGGGACTCCTTCTCCAGGCGAAACTATTGTCCGAATGTTTGCATCTTTGAGCCTTTCTCTAAGCACTGATGCCATTGTTCTGCCTGTCGCTTTAGCTTCTTCAAAGGCTTCATGGATTTCATCACCTGAGATGGTGCCACCTTCTGGTGCCATTACGATTGTACTCATGTGAAAAGCCGCTTCGGCGTCAGTCGTAGGTGTTGACTTGTCTATGATGAAATTGAGAGCATCCTCATTGCTGAAAATGGCTTCCATGCCATCTCCTCGACCATACGAATGCTTGACTATGTCACTGTTGTTTATAAGCAGTTCCAGATCGCATAGGTCCTCGTTATGAAACGGAATATGAAAATCGTTGTACTTTATAAAGGGCATCTTGTTCACATACATTTGCATGTGGTAGTGCGGAAAATCGCTATTCCTACTTGTAGAATGCCCTTTAAAGTCGGTGTCTGAACAAGAATACGACCAGGTTATATGCTTGTATCTTGCAGTAAAATCGAAAATCTTATTTCCTGAATGCTCATCTTTTAAATCGTTGATATTTCTTATTGGTCCATCAATAGCTGCCACCCATCTTGCATAGGCGGATATTCTAAAGTACCTGAAGTTCTCCATAAGGTATTTAAAGTGGTTTTTCTTGAACCCTTTTGGTTTTAAAAGCCAATGAAGGCAAGGATTACTAACGCTAAAGGTTTTCAGTGGCTTGTTGCAAATGCTGCAAACGCCTTTTCTGAAGAGTTCTGAGAAGTTTTCCCAATCCTCTTCCGCCCGCAGTGCCTCAATTTGACTACCCTTACGCTTCTCTTTTTCTGGTAGTTCCCTGAACCATTTTGCAAATTCGACCGGATTAATTTCAGTTTGTTTTTTCATGTCTTAGTTCTCTGTATAACGGGGCTGCGCCTGACCTGCCGGGCAGCCTTATCGCCCGGTCATGGTCTTAGCGCAAGTTGGGTGCTAGGTCGGTGTTAGTTATCACAGATGACAAATCCCATTCTGCTATTCCTTCTAACCCCTTGGCTAAATATGTTGCCTTTGTGGGTGAAAACGAGCTGACTGTGCAGCCAAATGTTCTGCTGATTTCCTCTTTATGATCTTTTGGCAATTGTTCCCACCAAATTGGAGAAATGGCGTGATTTTCACAGGCGGAAATCACCAAGCGGAAAAGCATATCTGCGACACGGCTTCCAGTTGACATCTCTTCGAATAGTGACGACAGAAACCTATTGCAGATCTGAGAACTTGTATGGTGCCAAGCGAACAAAAACCCCCATCCCTTCGCCATTGGTGCAGAACAAAAAGTAATGAGGTCAAAGTCATTCCGATGGTCGGCTAGATATTGTAGCTGTGTCCCTTTAAAGTCATAGTCAGGGTAGAATAAACCCGAAAATGCGATAGGTGGGGCGCCCTTGAACGTGAATAATGCATGCTTTATGTCATTAAAGGCTGATTTTCTCAATGAATCGTCATAATTTGACTTGTGACGTTTGAGGTTTTTAAATCCAATTTCTGTTCCAGCTTTGAAAGCTTCTAGGTGGCCTCTTAAGAAGTTATTGGCTGGGATATCATTTATCTTGTGGGTTATGAGATTTAACGCATTATCCTTAACGAAAACCTCTCGGCAAATGGACCTATAAGCATACAGGAACACTTGTTCATTTGTAGGAAGAAGCAGGCTATTATCTATAGGAGCAAAAAGTTCGTTATCGTGTTTTTTACAGAATCCTAGAAATGTTGATACGGTGCCTATGCCATTCAATTCATAAGCAGGTGCACCTCTGTTTTCCCTCAACGTAGTCATGTTCGCTGAAGGAGTATAAACATGGCCATCGCGCGATATTGCTGACAGCGCTTGATTCTTTTGGATTGAATGAGCATTTATATATTCACGACATCGGACTCCGCCATCGTAATGCAGGCATCTTCCTCGATTTTTTTCCTGTTTCTGCTTCCTTAAGTGAGATTCGACATTTGGTTTGAACGATGGCCTGATTGTAATAGGCTCTACAGACGTCTTTTTGTCTCTCGCCCATCCGACGTAAAAGAAGGCGAGCCCTTCCTGCTGGGCTTTTGCATATTGTTCTGCACCTATGTCCTCACCGACAAAGTTCTCTTGTGTTACTTCAATAGGTGGGGTTTCTACTCCTGTGATTAGCCAGTCGTATTTTGAAACCTGGAATGTAGCTTTCGCAAAGGCAACTTCAGGGTCAGTTTCGAGAATCCAGCATCCCACCAAAGCTCCTTCTGCCATATCGTAATTTTCATTTTCTCGCGTAGGCACGACTTGAAGTTGCATGAAAAATGTCTTCATTTTTATTCACCTAACTCGATATTGAGCGGTTCACGTGCGCGCGTGAACCGCTCATCTACCCAAATAGAACATTTCGCTGGCGGCGAAGAAAAAGCGCGGCACTTCCCCATCGAGCACTCAGGCCGCTTTCAGCATAAAATCCACATGCACCGCGTCAAAGGGAAAGACAATCAGCCCTTTGTCAGTTTTCTGCACTATCCCAGCCTTGAGCAGCACATGCACATCGGCATGCACCGCTTTTACATCCCTCTTCATTCGGCGGGCTGCCTCACGAATTGTCATCGGTCCGGCACCGGTCATAACTTTGAGCAGATCCCAGCGCCGGCCCGAAATCACCTTGAACAGGAGTTCGGGCGACTCGAAACTGATAAAGGCCCCTTGCGATTCGTCATCGAACGCCCGCAGAAACCTGCGATTGATTTTTTCACGGGAAGCAATTTCCAACGTTACGGTACGCATATTAAAACCTCCGATTGTCCACATCTCTCCAGAAGTCATCCAACAGGTCCTGAGGCGAGGTAAAGGAATACGGCATTTCTTCTTCGCCCAGGTGCTTGTGATCACCCTTGCCCGCCTCATTGTCATAGCGAAGCACACATTGCTCATCGACAACAAGGGCAAGTCGATACTTGAAGCCATGTGCGCTTCCGGGAAGAGGCGACGGCACACGCCACACCACCATCTCTACAAACGCATTTTCAGAAATGATGTGGCGTTCGTTCAGAAGAAGTTTCGCATTCATGTTGGAGAGAGTAACAACGGCAATTAGTGTTGTCAACACCTACAACACTTCATTTTTATTCTCTTCATCCCCGCCGTAAAACATTCAACCTCCGCCCCGCATCAAGCACAACCCCCTCCGCCGTCCGGTGCCGGGCCAGAAACTCCCGCACCTCCTGCTGGAACGCCTCCGGCTTCTCCCCAAAGCCGGGGAGCTTCGTGGCGATGAAGTCATCCTCGTCGGCAAAGAGGAACCGGACCCGGAAGAGGACCGTCTCCCCCACGGTCCAGCCGTCAAGCCCGTGCATGGCGCGGATGGCGGCTTCCCGGCCGGGGCGCTCGTCGCCGCTGCCGGCGCCGAAGCGCTCCTTGGCCTCGGTGAAGGAGCCGCCGTCGCCGGGCTCCACCACGACGATGACGCCCCCGTCCCGCACAAGGCCGGCGGCGGCGCGGAGGCTTTCGTTCATCCGATCGAGGGGAACATGGTGGAGGGAGAGGGTATGGATGACCACATCGAAGGAGGCGGGGGGGAAGTGGAGGACGCCATCGGGCATGGGGAGGAATTGGACGTTGGGGGCGGGGACGGCGGAGCGGGCCTTTGCCAGGGCAGTTTCGTCGGGATCCACGGCCACGACCCGGCGGGCGTGGCGGGCCAGATCACGGGTGATGCGGCCGGTGCCGCACCCCACTTCGAGGACCTCTTTCCCCGCCAGGTCGCAGTGGGCGGTGATGGTGCGGATGTACTCGTCGGTCGGGTCCTGAAACACGGCAATTCCCTCGTTTACCCCTGTTTTACATAAAAATTACAGTTACCAAACCTGCCGGGGGGTACAATTTCACCCGGACATTGCCCCCCTGACAGGGAGGCATGGATCACGGAGGATTCCATGAACGTTCTTCTCGTCTACCCCCGCTACCCCGATTCCTTCTGGAGCTTCAGCCACGCCCTGAAATTCGTCGGCAAGAAGGCTGCGTTCCCACCCCTGGGGCTCCTGACCGTTGCCGCCCTCTTCCCCGATTCCTGGGAAACGCGCCTCATGGACCAGAATGTCCGGGAGGTCACCGACTCTGATCTCGCCTGGGCCGACATGGTCTTCGTGAGCGCCATGATCATCCAGCGGGACGCGGTGCGGGACCTCTTCGCCCGGTGCCGTACGCTCGGAGTCACCACCGTTGCCGGCGGCCCCCTCTTCACCACGGCGCCCGAGGAGTTCCCCGAGGCGGACCACCTGGTTCTGGGGGAGGCGGAGCTGACCTTCCCCCCCTTCCTGGAGGATCTGGCGGCGGGGCACGCCCAACGCTCCTACACCGCCAGCGGGCGGGCCGACCTGACCCGGACCCCGCTCCCCCGGTGGGAGCTTCTGGACATCGGGGACTACGCCGCCATGAACATCCAGTACTCCCGGGGGTGCCCCTTCGACTGCGAATTCTGCGACATCACCCAACTCTTCGGTCGCAGACCCCGCACCAAGAGCCGGGAACAGCTGGTGGCGGAGCTGGACAGCCTCCACATCCGCGGCTGGAAGGGGGGCGTCTTCTTCGTGGACGACAACTTCATCGGCGACCGGAACAAGCTGAAGCGGGAGCTCCTCCCCACCATCATCGCCTGGCAGGAGGCACACGGCCGCCCCTTCTCCTTTTTCACGGAGTCCTCCATCGACCTGGCCGACGACCCCCAACTCATGGCCCTCATGGTGGAGGCCGGGTTCACGGAGGTCTTTGTCGGCATCGAGACCCCCCACGAGGAGGGGCTTGACGAAAGCGGCAAGGTGCAGAACCGTAACCGCGACCTCCTGGAGAGCGTCAAGCGGCTCCAGCGGGCGGGGCTCCAGGTGCAGGGGGGGTTCATCGTCGGCTTTGACAGCGACCCGGCCTCCATCTTCGAGAAGCAGATCCGCTTCATCCAGGAGAGCGGCATCGTCACCGCCATGGTGGGGATGCTCACGGCCCTGCGGGGAACCAAGCTCCACCAGCGCCTGGCCGACGAGGGGCGGCTGTTGCGGGACGCCTCCGGCAACAACACCGCCATCGCCCTCAACTTTGTCCCCCGAATGCCAACGGACGACCTCATCCGCGGCTATCGGCAGATCCTCAAGGGGATCTACTCCCCCCGCCCCTACTACCGGCGGATCATCACCTTCCTCAAGGAGTACCGGACCCCGCCGGGAGGGTTCCAGCCGAACCCGGCCCACCTCCGGGCCTTTTTCTCATCGATCCTGTTCCTGGGGGTGCTGGGAAGGGAGCGGTTCCAGTTCTGGAAGCTCTTCGCCTGGTCCTTGGTGCGGCGCCCCCGGCTCTTCCCCCTGGCCATCACCCTGGCCATCTTCGGGTTCCACTTCCGGAAGGTGGCCGAAGGCATCAGCGCCACCGGCATGTTCGAGGGGAAGGAGTGCGCGGAGTAGAGGGAAAATTTATTTTCGGCTAGGCCACGAGGCGTGTGTGAACTTCACGCTCGATTTTCGAGCCCAGTTCCCGTTCGGCGATCTTAAGGTCGTAACTGGTCTGCAGATTGAGCCAGAACTGCGGCGTTGTGCCGAAGTACCGGGCCAGCCTGAGAGCCGTGTCGGGCGTAACGGCACGGCGCTCGCGCACGATGTCGTTGATGCGCGGCGCCGGCACCTTGAGTTCCAGCGCCAGCGCATGGGCACTCATCCCCAGGGGGATCAGGAACTCCTCACGCAGCACTTCACCGGGATGAATGGGGCGCATTCTGTTGGTGGGGTTCATAACGTTTCATCTCCTCAATGGTAATCCACGATCTCCACATCAAAGGCGTTGCCATCCTCAAAGCGAAAGCAAAGGCGCCACTGATCGTTGATCCGGATGCTCCACTGTCCTTTGCGGTCACCGCGCAAGACTTCCAGGCGGTTGCCCGGGGGCGAGCGGAGATCTTCGGGCGAGTGGGCGTCATCAAGCATTTGCAGCTTTCGCTCGGCAACCGTAGAGAACGCCTTGAACCGACGCGGGCATTTCCCCTCGAACAAAGCCTGGGTGTCCTTGCAGCGGAATGACTTGATCATGGCAAAAAGATATAACGCTCCACGTTAAACGTCAAGCAGATTTACCCCCTACCTTAGCAGCACCACCGTGGCCCCCTCGCCCCCCTCGAAGGGCTCGCCGGGGCGGAACTCCCGCACCAGGGGATGGCCGTCCAGGTACTCCCGCACCCCCCGCATGAGGGCGCCGGTCCCCTTGCCGTGAACGATCCGCACCTCGCCGTACCCTTCCAGGGATGCATGGTTCAGGAACGGCTCCAGCCGCCCCAGGGCATCGTCCACCCGCAGGCCGATGAGGTTCAGTTCGTGGGGTGTGGACTCCCGGGAAGGGGCGGCGATCTTGGCGGCGGCCCTGGCCTTGGGTTTCTTCCCCCCCTTTTCCCTCGGCGGGGCCACGTCGGCCGCCTCCACCACCAGCTCGAAGGTGCCGGCCCGGACCTTGAGGGTCTCCCCCTTCCGGTCCACGGCGAGGACGGTCACGTCGTGGCCGAGACGCTTCACATGGACCGTGTCCCCCTCGCTGATGGCCTCCAGGGGAACGCGCTCCTCGGGGTGGAACTCCTGGAGCTGCTCCTCCACCCGCGCCTCGGCCTCGTCGATCTTTTTCCGGGCCTCGCGGCTCTTCTCTTTCCGGGCCTCCTCGATGATGGCGTTCACCTCCCGCCGGGCACTTCGGACAATCTCCTTCGCCTCCTGAAACGCCTTTTCCACCGCCTCCCGCCGCTTCGCCTCGGCCTCGGCCAGCCGCTCACGGACGATGCGGGCCTTTTCCTCGGCATCCCGCCGCAGTCGCTCCGCCTCGGCCAGGGCCTCCTCGTGGCGCCGGCGCTGGTCCTTCAGCTCGGCCAGAAGCTCGTGGAACTCGGTCTCCATGCGGGAGAGCATGCCGGTGGCGAACTCCACCACCCGGTCCGGGAGGCCGTAACGGCGGGCGATCTCCAGGGCGTGGGACTGCCCCGGCTCCCCCTTCTTGAGGCGGTAGAGGGGGGTGAGGGTCGCCCGGTCGAACTCCATGGAGGCGTTCACCATCCCGTCCCGCTTGTGGACGAAGCCGACGATGTCGGTGAGGTGGGTCGTGGCGATGACCCGTGCCCCCTTCTCCTGGAGATCGGCCAGGACGGCGCAGGAGATGGCCGCCCCCTGGACCGGCTCGGTACCGGTCCCCAGCTCGTCCAGAAGCACCACGGTCCGGTCGTCGGCCCGTTCCAGGATCCCCGCGATGTTGGAGACGTGGGCCGAGAAGGTGGAGAGGCTCTGCTCGATGGACTGCTCATCGCCGATGTCCACCAGGAGGTCGGAGATGAGGGGGAACGACGAGGTGGATGCGGCCGGTACCGGAAGCCCGGCCAGGGCCATGAGGTGGAGGAGGCCGGTGGTCTTGAGGGAGATGGTTTTGCCGCCGGCGTTGGGGCCGGTGATGACCATGACCTGCTCAGTCTCCCCGAGGGAAAGGTCCAGGGGCACGACCCTGCCGGCACCCCGCTCCCGGGCCATGAGGGCCAGGAGGGGATGCCGCCCTTCGTTTACCCGGATGAAGCGGGCGTCGTTGATCTCGGGGTTTTCGGCGGAGAGGGAATCGGCGAAGGTGGCCACGGCGTTCAGGAGGTCCAGGTGGACCAGGGTCCGGAACTGTTCCGCCAGGGGATCGGCCTCGCGGCGAAGCATCCGGCAGATGGCCCGGACGATGCGGATCATCTCGGCCTTCTCCTCGGCCACCAGGTTTTCCAACTCGTTGGCGAGGCCGATGATTTCCAATGGTTCCATGAAGGCGGTCTCGCCGGAGTTGGAGACGTCGTGGACCACGCCGGGGACCATCCCCTTGGAGTCCATCCGGACCGGGATCACCCACCGGCCACCCCGCTGGGTGATGAAGTCGTCCTGGAGGAAGGTGGTGACGCCGGTCTCCCGGACGATCTCGGCCAGCCGCCGCCGGATCCGCTCGGTGAGGGCGCGCTTTTTCTTGCGCAGGTCGAAGAGGAGCGGCGAGGCGGAGTCGAGGATCTCCCCCTCGCTGTCGATGGACACCTCCAGCTCGTCCAGGATGTCGGGGAAGCCGGTCACGTGGCCAGCCAACTCCTTCAGGAGCGGGATGTCGGACCGGTAGGCGAACTGTTTGGCGATGGCGGTCATGGTCCGGAGCACCGGAAAGAGTATCACCAATTCCGTGGGGTCGAGGACCGCACCCTCGGGGCGCACCGCGTCCAGAAGGGCCGAGATGTCGTCGAACGTGGAGAGGGGGATGGCGATCCCCTGCTGGGTCATGCGCCGGATCTCGTCCACCTGGCCGAAGCGCCGGGTGATGGCCGACCAATCGTCCAGGGGACGGATCAGGGCGATCTCATCCTGGGTGGCGGTGCTGTGGCCGTAGCCGCCGACGGCCGCGAGGACCTTGTCGAATTCGAGGGTGCGGAGGGTTTCGTGTCGTATCATCAGAAAAATCCTTAGTAAAAGGCTTATTGAAACACAGAGCAACCGTGTTCTCAGTCAACAAATTAGTGCAGAAGTGGAGTGAATTTCGAGTGATCCCACTTCTGGTTGTTTTTCACCATGGCATTGAGGATGGTGAGTAGTTTTCGCATGCAAGCGGTGATCGCGACTTTGTGAAGTTTTCCGGCGCTTGTAAGGCGTTGATAGAAGGCTTTTATAACCGGGTTAAACCTGGCGGCACACAATGTTGCCATGTACAGGACAGAACGCACGGTTGCTCTGCCACCGGAGATTGCGCGCTTTCCACGGAATTTGCCACTGTCCCGATTATAGGGGCATACTCCGACCAGAGCGCCAAGCTGCTGTCGGGAAATGGTCCCCAACTCCGGAAGTGCTGCCAGTATGGTGGCCGCAGTCACAGGGCCGATGCCCTTGACACTGGTAAGGATTTCTTCTTTTGCCTTCCAGGATTCGCTGGACTGAATAAGAGTTGAGATGTCTTTATCAACGTCATCGATCTGCTGTGTCAGCCAGGCAATATGGGTCATGATGCCTTTGCGGACCGTAGGTGCAGCGGAAATCACGCGATTTTTTTCCGCCACAAGCATCTCGACCAACTGCCGGCGGCGGGCCAGCAGTGCTGCTAGATTTTGGCTTGTCTCGTCCTTGAGCGGCCTGATTTCAGGCTTGATGGCTTGGGCAAATCGGGCAATGATCTTGGCATCAAGAATATCGGTCTTCGCCAGCAGCCCGCATGCTTTGGCAAAGTTTCTGACCTGCCGAGGATTAACCACGACCACTGGCAGACCCGCTGCTGATAAGGTGCTGACAGCTAGCATCTCCAAGCCGCCGGTGGCTTCGAGAACAATCCGACAAGGGGCGTTCGTAATGAGCCACGTCGTCAGCTCAGCACAACCGGCATCATCGTTAGTCACCCTTTTCTGGTCACCAGTTGGCATGAGGTAGACATCAAGATGCTCTTTACTAACGTCGACTCCAACAACTGCATCATTGGGTTCCATATTCTCTCCAGTCCCTTTCTTGCGAAAATTCGGGCTCGTTTCGGCCCAAGCAACCGTTCGGGTTGAGGAAAGATGGACACGACGCATTACGCTCTGTGACGGGCTCAATTGGCCCAAGCAACGACCAAGCTGTCGTGTCCAATTCTGGAGAACATATAACCGGTTACTGAAACATACAAGCAACTGAGCAACTGAGAAAAGACAAATTTCTGTTTTCGGAAAGAGCCTAACAAACGATTGTCAAGGGTGTGACCTTCAGCCTATCGAGTTTACTCTGTTGCTCAGTTGCTCTGTGTTATTAAATGGTTTTGGGACTTATTCCTTCTCGTATTTCCCGCTGGCGCGCCGCTTCCGCCGCGCCTTCTGCTTTTTCAGCTTTTCCGCCTTGGGGTCCCGGAAGCTCTCTCCCTTCTGCAACCGCTCGATCCGCACCAGAATCTCCCGTCGGGCCAGGAACCGGTTCACCGACTGGCTCCGGTCCTTCATGCACTTCACCTCGATTCCCGTGGGGCGGTGCTTGATCTGGACGCAGGTGGCGGTCTTGTTCACGTGCTGCCCCCCTGCGCCGGAGGAGCGGACGAAGCTCTCTTCCAGGTCGGCCTCGGCCACCCCCAGCTCCGTCATCTTCTCCCGGAGCCAGCGGTTCTTCTCCTCGCTGACGGCAAAGGTCGGGGTGGCCATGGGCTACGCCTCCTCCACGTCGTCAAGGTGGTAGAGCCGCCGATGGCGCTGTTCCAGGTAGAGCCTCCCCAGGAGCGGACCGGCCACGGCCACGAGGATCAGCATGCACCCTACGAGCTCCCGGGGGGTGAGGCGCTCCCCCAGGATAAAGACCCCGGCCAGCATGCTCCAGACCGGGTCAAGGGTGTAGATGAGCCCCGCCTTGGTGGGGGTGGTGAAGCGCTGGAAGGCGTTCTGGAGCGTGAAACAGATGACCGTGGGGAAGATGGCGCAGTAGGCCAGGGACCACCCCCCGGCCGCGCCGATGGTGAACGCCGGCCACGGCATGGCAAGGGTGATGGCCGCCCCCGCGAGGGCCACGGTGGAGAACTGCACGAAGGTGACCAGGTAGACGTCCTCATCCCGCAGGACCCGCGACACGGTAATGATGTGAATGGCAATGAACACGGCGCAGACCGTGGAGAGGAGGTCACCCCGGTTGAACCCCTCGGCCCCACCGCTGGCCAGTTCCCAGAGACCGGCGACCGCCAGGAAAACTCCGGCAAAGGTGATCCGGTCGAGCCGCTCCCGCCAGATCAGGAACGAAATGAGGGGGATGAAGAGGACGAAGAGATTGTTGAGGTAGCCGGCCCGGGAGATGGTGGTCCCCGAGACCCCCAGGACAAAGGTGAGGTTCACCGCCGCCAGGGCCACCCCCACCATGGCTCCGCGCCGGACAATGTCACGGTTCAGGCGGGAAAGCCGCGGGATGCAGATGATCCCCATGAGAAGCGCCGCCAGGGCGAAGCGGAAGAAGAAAAACTGGATTGGGGGAATCTCCCGCATTCCGATCTTGTTGAAGAGGAAGCTCCCGCCCCACAGGACCGTGGTGAAGACGAGGATGGCGGTGACCTTCCCCTGGGGCATCGGTGCCGATTCGCGCGTGTGTGTCATTGGGTCATTAAAGACCGGGGGGCTGAGGAAGTCAACACGCAGTTTTTACCCTTTTTCCCGGCTCGAATTGCGCATCCCGGCGAAAGTGTTAGACTTAACAGACTGTATGGGTAACGGATACCTGGAAGGAAAACGAACGATGATCCCCATAACCGATTCCCGCATCGAGGAGTACCTCATGGGGCTGGCGCCCGAGGATAACCCCAGCCTCCTCGCAATGGAAAGCCGGGCCAAGGCTTTGGGCTTCCCCATCGTTGACCGCCTGGTTGGGCGGTTCCTCTATATCCTCACACGCATCAAGCAGCCTCGGCTCGTGGTGGAACTGGGCTCGGGGTTCGGCTACTCGGCCTGGTGGTTCGCCCGGGCCATCAGCATCACGGGGAAGGTGGTCATGACCGACTACTCCCCCACCAATATTGCTTATGCCCGGGAAATGTTCCAGGAAAGCGGCCTCAGCGACCGGGTGGAGTTCCGGGTCGGCGACGCCCTGAATATCGGCCGCGATTACCGCGACATCGACATCCTCTTCATCGACCTGGACAAGCACCAGTACCGGGAAGCCATGGAGGCCATGATCCCGCACCTCGCCCCCCATGCCCTGGTCATCGCCGACAACGTCCTCTGGTACGGCAAGGTGGTGGAGGGAGAGGACGACCCCGAAACCCGCGGCATCCGGGACTTCAACGATTTCATGACCGGTAGGAAGGACTTTTTCACCTCCATCCTTCCGCTGCGCGACGGGGTGATGGTCGCCTATCGCCTGTCATAACGCCAGAACGGCATCACAAGGGGGAACCATGAAACGAATCGTCACTGCGGCAGTCATCCCGTTCCTCGCCCTCACGGCGGGGTGCGCCACCAAAACATTCGTCCAGGAGCAGACCGCCCCCCTGGCGGACCGGATCAGCGGACTGGAAAAGCGGCTGAATACCATCGAAGCCCAGGTTGCCGATCTGTCGAAACGCCCCGTGGCCACACCAGCCGACCTGGACGCCGTGAAACGCGAAAACGCCGACATTCGCACCCAGGCCCAGCAGTCGGCCCAAAACGCCCAGCAATCGGCGGAAGCGGCCGCCGCCGCTGCAACCAGGGCCGAGACGGCGGCCACAAAGGCCGATGCGGCCGCAACGAAGGCAGAGGGAGCCGCCCGGCAGGCGGAACAGTCGGCGGGGAAATCAGCGAAGGCCTTCGAACTCCAGCAGAAAAAATAAAAGCATTCAATAACACGGAGAAACGGAGAACACGGAGTAAAGTCCGGCACGTGAGTTCAAGGACCATCCGATTGTTATCACCTGTGGGGTCGGCAAAAAACTTATTCTATTCTATTGGGTTCTCCGTGCTCTCCGTCTCTCCGTGTTATTCAACTTCTGTTGTTACCGAATTAGCGGGTCACCGGCCGATGTCGACCGGCACCCCCCGCTTTTCGGCCAGGGCCCGGAAGAGACGCGGGAAATCCACCCGGTCGAGCCTCCCCCGCGCCATGATTAGGCGGGTCGCCTCCGCCGCGTAGTCGATCCCGGCTCCCTCATCCCGATGGACCTCGATGAGGAGCCGCCCCTCCTGATCACCCACCTTCACCGGCTCCCGGACGATGGCTACCGGCGTCCCGAGGGAAACCAGCCGGAAAAGAACGGGGATATCCTCGGGATAGAGCCGGATACAGCCGTGGCTCACGTTACGACCAACCCCCCATGGCCGGTTGGTGCCGTGAATCATCAGGCCGTCGTCGGTAAGCCGCAGGGCGTGGCTTCCGAGAGGATTGTCGGGTCCCGGGGGAACCACGGCGGGTAGGCGAGGCCGCTCCTGGCGTATGGAGAGAGGAACGTGCCAGGCGGGATTGGCGCGCTTCTCCGTCACCCGGTAGACGCCGAGGGGGGTCTCCTTCCCCTCGCTTCCTGTCCCGACCGGAAAGGAGACAATGCGCGGCGTCCCCCCTTCCGGAACGAAGTAGAGGCGAAGTTCGGACAGATTCACCACCAGCCGTCCCGGCACCACCGCCGCCGGAACCACGTGCCGTCCGGGGATGGTGACGGGGCTGCCCGCGGTTGGGACAAAGGGGTCGAGACCGGGATTGGCCGCCGCAATCTCATTGAAACCGAGGTCGTGGCTCCGGGCGACCTCGATGAGCGATTCTCCCTTCCGGGCCTCCTGAAGCGAACTCCGTCCCACCACCTCGGCCGGCCCCGGAAAGATGGTCGCCCCTGCCAACCGCGCCCCCAGAAGCGCCGCCCACACCAACAGCGCAACCTCCCGGCGCCACCGATTCCCGCCATTGCCCCACGGTGCCGCCATGGACCTTTCCTACTGCCCGAACACCGTCTTCAGCAGATCCGTGGTCCGGGCCGCCGGGTTCGTCCTGATCTTCTTCTCCTCCGCGGCCACCATGGTGAAGAGTCCGTCCAGGGCCTTATTGGTCACGTAATCGTTCAGGTCCAGGGAGGGCTTTCCTCCGAAGGCGGCCAGGGGGAGCGCCTGGTACTTCCCGACCATATCCTGGAAGGCCTTGACGGTCCCCACCTCTCCCATGGTTTTACCCACGGTCGGCTTGAAGGCGTCGTAGAGCTTGCCGCGTGTCTTCTTCTCGAAGAAGTCGGTGGCGGCCCGGTCGCCGCCGTTCAGGAGCCCCCGCGCATCCTCCACGCTCATGTCCCGGATGGCGTCGCCGAAGAAGTGCGCAGCCTGGGGCGCCGCCTTCTCCGCCGCCCGGTTCATGCTCAGAACGAACTCGTCCACCTGCCTCTGGTACCCCACGGTCCCCAGGAGATCGGCCACCTTCTGGATCTTGTCGGGGAGCATGATCTTGATGAGGCTGTTGCCGAAGTAGCCGTCGGGCTTCGCCACCTCGTTCACGGCCCGCTCGGTGCCGGTGGCAAGTGCCTCCTTGAGCCCCTTGATGATGGTGGAGTCGTCCAGGCTGCTCCCCATCCCCCCCTGGAGGAGCGGCGCCGCCTGGCGGGTGAGGTCGTCCAGAAATCCTGCCTGGCTGGGGGATGCGGAGATGATAAGCGAGAGAGAAAGGATGGAGACGAGAATGTAGCGCATGGGGCACCTCCCGGTGGTTAATCAGCTTCACTAGGGAAGTATGCCCCCGTTTCAGGCCAACGCAAGCGGGAGATAGATTGAGGTTTCGCCACGGGCAGTCCGGTAAGCCGCAGGACCTGGCCCGCAGGAAGTTACTTCATGACGACCTTGTTCTTGCCGGTGTACTTGGCCTGCATCTGGCACTCGTCGGCCTTGCGGACCAGCTCTTCGAGGGAATGGTCCACGTCGGGGCCGAAAGTCCCCTGGGCCACACCGATGCTGATGGTGACCGGGACGATCCGGGCAGTCGCCTCCTCCACCTGGACCCTGAGGTTCTCGGCCACGGACTTGAGGGAGGCCGGCTCCACCGGCGAGAGGTAGACGATGAACTCGTCCCCGTCGTACCGCCCCACCACGTCGGAGCGCCGCAGGTGCGACGTGATGGTGTCGGCCACCACCTGGAGCACCCGGTCGCCGGTCTGGTGACCGTAATTTTCCCCCAGAAGCTTGAAGTAGTCGATGTCGATGAGCATGATGGCCGCGTTGTTCCCGTTACGCTGGGCCGCGTAGGCCAAGGGGGAGACGGCCTGGAAGAAGCCGGCCCGGGTGAGGACCCCGGTCAGGGCATCGGTATGGGACTGGACTGCCAGCTGCCGCGCCTCGTTCCAGAGGCGGAAGAGGGCCTCTCCGAGAAGTTCCGATTCGGCCGTGGCCATGCCGCAGATGCCGATCCCGTCGATGAACCGGCGCAGATACCTACCGTAGCCCAGGTCGTTGGCATCCTCGCCGGTGACATCCTTGGTCATGCGGCAGAGGCTGGCAAAGGCAGGGTGAAGGAGATAGAGCTGGAGCCGGAAACCAAGGAGACAGGCGGCCTCGGGAGTGGGCGCCGCCTGGTAGAGCTCGAACTGCTCGTCGATGTTCCGCCCGATCATCTCCAGCTCTTCCCGGGTCTCGGCCGGCTTGTAGATAACGAGGGGAGCGGCCCCTCCCTCGGAGATGGGGGTGTTGAGGCGCTCGTAGAGAGCGCTGTGGTGGTTGGTTTCAGCGGCCACGGCTTCCCAGAAGCTCCGGGCATCGTCCCGGACGGCATGGGCGGCAAAGGCCCTGAAGATGGCCGCGGCCTTTTTCTCCAGGGACAGGCACGAGTCAAGGATCTCCTGCAAAATGTCACACCCCACAGCCGCCTCCTCTCCCCACCCATGGGCAGGGACCGGGTTTTCCTCAGTACAAGGTTGTAAACACTATCACGAAAGACGCCCGCAATTCCACGCAGTTATTCTTAATAAAACCCATCTATAGAATAAGCATCAATCCCCGTTTGCCCCTGCCGGACTCCGGCATGGCCTAGTGGGCCTCGCTCCAGTTCCCGCCGTGGTTTATATCCACTTTAAGCGGCACGCGCAGGCTCACGGCGTGCTCCATCTCGCGCCGCACGAGCTGTTCCATGGCAACCACCTCGCCCTTGGGCACCTCGAAGACGAGTTCGTCGTGGACCTGCATGATGAGCCGGCTCCCCACGACGTCGCGCCGCATCCGGGCCGTCACCTTCACCATGGCCTCCTTGATGATGTCGGCGGCGGACCCCTGGATGGGGTAGTTGACGGCGTTGCGCTGGGCAAAGGCCCGGATGTTACCGTTGGCGCTCTTGATGTCGGGAATCGGGAGCCTGCGCCCAAGGAGCGTGGTCACATGCCCCTTCTCCTCCGCCTCCCGCACGCAGCCGTCCAGGAACGCCCGGGCACCGGGATGGCGGGCGAAGTAGTTGTCGATGAACTCCCTGGCCACTTTTGTTGCGATGCCGAGCTGCTTGGCGAGACTGAAGGCCCCCTGGCCGTAGATGACCCCGAAGTTGATGGCCTTGGCCTGGCGCCGCATCTCGGGGGTCACCATCTCGGGGAAGAGGCCGAAGACCTCGGCGGCGGTGCGGGTGTGGATGTCCTCGTCTTTGGCAAAGGCGTCACAGAAGACCCGGTCCTCCGAGAAATGGGCCAGGACCCGGAGCTCGATCTGGGAGTAGTCGGCGGAGAGGAGCAGGTGCCCCTCCTCGGCGATGAAAGCCCGGCGGATCCGTCGCCCCTCCTCGGTCCGGACCGGGATGTTCTGCAGGTTCGGCTCCGACGAGGAGAGCCGCCCCGTGTTGGTGACGGTCTGGTTGTAGGAGGTATGGACCCTTCCCGTGGCTGGCTGCACCAGCTTGGGGAGGGCGTCGGTATAGGTGGATTTGAGTTTGGCGAGCCCCCGGTACTGGAGGATGAGGGCCGCGATCTCGTGGCCGGCCTCGGCCAGCCGCTCCAGTTCCTCCACGTTGGTGGACCAACCGGTCTTGGTCTTGGTCTTCTTACCGGTGGGGAGCTTCAGCTTCTCGAAGAGCACCTCCCCGAGCTGCTTGGGGGAGTTGAGATTGAAGGGCTCCGGAGCGAGCCCCGTGATCCGCCCCTCCAGTTCCGCCAGCTGTTTCCCGAAACCGGCGGATAGTTCCCCGAGAAGGGGGAGGTCCAGCTTTACCCCGGCCAGCTCCATCTCGGCCAGGATCGGCACCAGGGGCATCTCCACATCAAAAAAGAGCCGCTCCATCCCCCACACCGCCACCCGGGGGAGGAAGAGACGGTGGAGGAGCCACGCGGCGTCCGAGTCCTCGCAGGAATAGGTGGAGGCTTTCTCCACCGGCACCTGGGCGAAGTTCACCTGCTCCTTCCCCTTTCCCGCCACCTCCTCGTAGGAGATCATCTTGTGATCCAGATGCTCCACGGCCAGGGAGTCGAGGCCGTGGCCGGAGCGGACCGGGTTCAGGAGGTAGGAGGCCACCATGGTGTCGCACCAGACCCCGCCAAGCTCGATGCCGTGGCGCCGGAAGACCTGGTAGTCGTACTTCAGGTTCTGCCCCACCTTGCGGATTTTCGGGTCGATGAGGAGGGGCGTCAGGGCGTCCAGCACCCGCCGGCGGGGGAGCTGCTCCGGCGCCCCCAGATAGAAGTGCCCCACCGGGATGTAGCACGCCTCGTGGTCCCGGTAGCTGAGTGAAATGCCGACGATCTCCGCCTCCAGGGGGTTCAGGCTCGTGGTCTCCAGGTCCACGGCAAAGGTGCCGGCGGCTTTCAAATCTGCAAGAAGCGCCTCAAATTCCTCCTCGGTGGCGACGGTCCGGTACTGCTCGGTGGAGAGGGTCGCCTCGCTGGTCAGCTCCTTCATGAGGGTGGTGAAGCCGTACTCCTTGATGAGCTCGGCCAGACGCCGGTTGTCGGGGGAAGAGGCGGCAAAGGCGGCAAAATCAAACGCCATCGGCACGTCCCGCACGATGGTGGCCAACTGCCGGGAGAGGCGGGCCTGGTCGGCAAACTCCCGGAGCTTCTCCCCGGTCTTTCCTTTCACCTCGCCAGCCCGCTCCAGAAGCGTGTCCAGGGAGCCGAACTCCTGGATCAGTTTGATGGCGGTCTTCTCGCCGATGCCGGGAACGCCGGGGATGTTGTCGGAGGTGTCACCGGCGAGGCCGAGGATGTCGATCACCCCTTCCGGCCCGACGCCGAACCGCTCCTGCACGTCGGGGATGCCCGAGGCCTTCTCCTTCATGGTGTCGAGGAGCGTGACCCGCTCGCTCACGATCTGCATCAGGTCCTTGTCGCCGGTGACCACCACCGCCTCCATCCCACGCTCCTCGCACTCCCGGGCGATGGTGCCGATGATGTCGTCGGCCTCGTACCCCGCCAGCTCCAGCACCGGGATATTGAAGGCCCGGACCATCTCCTTGATGGGGGCGATCTGGGGGACGAGATCGTCGGGCATGGCGGAGCGGTTGGCCTTGTAGTCGGGGTAGAGGTCGGTGCGAAAGGTAGTGCGCCCCACGTCGAAGACCACGGCGATATGGTCGGGGCGGCGGTCCTTGATGACCTTGAGGAGCATCTGGGTGAAACCGTAGAGGGCGTTAGTGGGGAACCCCTTGGGGGACGAGAGGTGCCGGATGGCGTAGTAGGCCCGGTAGATATAGGAGGAGCCGTCGATGAGGTAGAGGGTCTGTTTCCCGGTCATGGCGCCACCTCCCGTTCCTCCCGCGTGAAAAAGACAAAGGCCATGGCGGGGCGCCGGCTCGCATCCCGCATGGCGAACTGCATCCCGTCGAACCGCCACCCCTTGGCGGTCCACTCGTTGAGGATCTCCTCCAGGACATCCTCGGTAACCGTATTTATCTCAACAACCTTGTATATGGGCATTGCGCACCTCTTTCATTGTTCTCCTCTGAGCCTCGCAGGATAGTAGCCCATATCGCGCCGTCCATCAAGGCATAAGGCCCTGCGGAATGACAATGCCATCACCCCGTAACTCATTAATAATGCTGACAAAATTTTAATTTTCCGTCAATTGCATCTCCTGGATGCCATGGTATCATGGAGTCACACAGAAGAAAGGAGGTGCCCAGAGGGATTTCTCATTGTGGACCAACCGGCGCGCCCCACGGCGTGCCCATCAACGACACGAGGTGTGCGGTATGATGGAAAAAGAAAACGAAACGATCGAAAAGCTGGCTGAAGACGCTGAAATCAACCTTTCCACCGACTACGACAAGAGGGACCTGAAGGAACGGCGGGGGGTGCAGAAGGGGAATCTCTACGACGGTTCCAAGAAGCTCAAGCACAGCGTGCCCAAGGGGAAGCGGGTCTGACAGCCTGACAATGAAATAGCAGCACTGATGCGGAAATGAGGGGGGAGGAACGCAAACGGGCGTCCTCCCCCCTTGACTGTGGCGGATGAGTGATTATGTTATGGGTAACACAACCACCAGGAGGTGCATGAACCATGGCAATCGTCAAGTACACCCCGTTTGGGGACCTCAGGAATCTGCAGGAGCAGATGAACCGGCTTCTGGACATGGCGTGGAGCAGGGAGAGCGGCGAAGAACTCCGCGAAGGGGTATGGCAGCCGCCGGTGGACATCTTCGAGGATGAAAACGGCGTCGTCATCAAGGCCGAACTCCCCGGCATCGACCAGAAGGACATCGAGGTAAAAATCGAGGACAACACCCTCACCATCCGGGGCGAGCGCAAGCACGACCAGGAAGTGAAGAAGGAGAACTACCATCGGGTTGAGCGGTACTACGGCTCCTTCATGCGGAGCTTCTCGCTCCCCACCACCATCGACCGCGATACCGTCAAGGCGGTCTGCGACAAGGGAATCCTGACTATAACCCTTCCCCGGCGCGAGGAAACCAAGCCGAAGCAGATCAACGTGGAAGTGAAATAAAGCCGGGACCAGGGATCGGGGACCAGCAAGAAGCAAAAGATTTTCCCGGTCCCTAATCCCCGGTTTTCCCGGTCCCTAATCCCCGGTTTTCCCGGTCCCTGGTCCCTGGTCCCCGGTCCCCAGATTCATGCTGCCTGTCCTATACCCCTCCAGATCCAGCGCCACGTAGGTAAACCCCGCCCCCTTGAAGAAGGCCGCCACCTTCCGGCGCATCGCCGGTTCCAGAAAGCGCGCAATCTCCGCTTCGCCCAGCTCGATGCGGGCCGTATCGCCATGGTAGCGGACCCGGTACGTGAAAAACCCCTCCCCCTTCAGGAACTCCTCGCACTCCCCCACCTGCCGGAGCCGCTCCGGCGTGATTTCGGTCCCGTAGGGGAAGCGGCTCGACAGGCAGGCAAAAGCCTGCTTGTTCCACGTGGGAAGCCCCAGTTCCCGCGAGAGTTGCCGGATATCCTCCTTGCCGAGCCCCGCCTCCAGGAGCGGGCTCCGGACGCCGAGCTCCTGGATCGCCTGCCGGCCGGGACGGAAATCGGAGAGGTCATCCACGTTGCTCCCGTCGGCCGCCCAGGAAAGCCCCAACCCCGCGGCCCGTGCGCCTGCCAGCTGGAACAGCTCCTTCTTGCAGTGGTAGCAGCGGTTGCGGGGATTCCCGGCAAAACCGGGGATCTCCAGTTCGTTTGACTCCACCACCACCTGCCGGACACCTATCTCCAGGGCCAGGGCCACCGCCTCCCGGAACTCGGACTCGGGATAGGTGGGAGAGGTGGCGGTCAGGGCCACGGCCCTATCGCCCAGGACATCATGGGCCACCCGCAGGAGGAACGTGGAGTCCACCCCGCCGGAAAAGGCAACCAGCACCGAACCCATCTCCCTGAGGATGGCCTTGAGTTTTTCATATTTATCGTGAATGTCGTTCATCGGTGGTCCCTTAAACGAGAAGCCCGTTCGGGGAACGGGCTTCTCTGGTCATTATCCGTGCAGTTTCGACGCTGACAGCTAGTCGAACACGCCCGTCGAAAGGTACCGCTCCCCGGTATCGCAGAGGATCGTCACCACGTTCTTGCCGGGGCCGAGCCTTTTCGCCACCTGGAGGGCGGCAAAGACGTTGGCGCCGGAGGATATCCCCACGAGGACCCCTTCTTCCTGGGCCAGGCGCCGAACGGTTTCGTAGGCGTCCTCGTTGGTCACCCGGATCACCTCATCGTAGACCTTCGTGTTGAGCACGTCGGGGACGAAGCCGGCACCGATCCCCTGAATCTTGTGGGGACCGGGCTGCCCGCCGGAGAGAATGGGAGAGGCATCGGGCTCCACCGCCACGATTCGCACAGCGGCGTTGTGTTCCTTCAGCACCTCGCCGACGCCGGTGATGGTGCCGCCGGTTCCGACCCCGGCCACGAAGGCGTCGATGCTCTGGCCGCTGAGGGCCCTGACGATCTCGGGGCCGGTGGTCCTGCGGTGCGCCTCGGGGTTCGCCCCGTTCTTGAACTGCTGCATCATGATGTGCCCCGGCTGGGCGGCCAGTTCCTCGGCCTTCTGGACGGCCCCGCGCATCCCCTGGGCCCCGGGGGTCAGGACGAGTTCGGCCCCGTAGGCGGCCAGGAGCCTGCGCCGCTCCACGGTCATGGTGTCGGGCATGGTGAGAACGAGCTTGTATCCCTTGATGGCGCAGATCATGGAGAGGCCGATCCCGGTATTGCCGCTGGTGGGCTCCACCACGGTCATCCCCGGCTTGAGGGAACCGTCTTTCTCGGCCGCCTCGATCATCGCCAGGCAGATGCGGTCCTTCACGCTGCCACCCGGGTTAAAGAACTCCGCCTTGCCATACACGGCCGCGGAACCGGGCGCCTCAAGCTTCGCCAGACGCTGCAGCGGCGTGTTGCCGATCTGCTCGATTACCTTGTCGCTGTCAAATACCGGCATCTCCGTCTCCTTTTCTCAGATGAAATACATAAAACGGTGGTCCTGCTCCCGCTTGATCCCCATGGACTGGCCCCGATCGCACAGATCCTTCACCGTGATGGCCGAAAAATACTCCACAAGCCTGCTGCTTGCCTCGCACCAGAGTTCCTGGGTGACGCACGTGCCGTCGAAGCCGCACTCGACTTTTTTCTTCCGCTTGTTGGTACACTCCACGAGGTTCATGTCCCTCTCCGTCGCGAGCAGAACATCGGCCACCGTGATCTCCTCGGGTTTCTTGGCGAGACAGTACCCCCCCTGGGGGCCCCGCTTGCTCTTGAGGATGCCGGCCCGCTTGAGCCCTTGGAAGATCTGCTCCAGATACCGGGGAGAGATTCCCTGGCGCCGGGAGATATCCTGAACCTGAGACGGAAGATTTCCGGAGTTATAGGCTATATCAAAGATTGCCCGCAGACCGTAGCGGCTTTTCGTCGAGAGCTTCACACGATCCTCCTTAAGCGTTTTACGTCACTATACGTTCCTTTACCTGCAGCGTCAAGAATATAAACAATCAGCACAAAAGTTTCCACGGAAACAACATGGGAATTCACGATAAACTCTTCCGGAACGGCAGAACGTGAAAGGCGAGGCTCTTAGGTATTACTGGATATGGCAGGACAAACACAGGCTGCCGGTGGCAGGATCTACGGCCAGATGAAAGGGGGGTGGATTGCCGAGGTTGTGACAGGAAATGCAGACGACCATCCCGTCCGCCAACTCGATTCCCGCCTCCCGAAGGAACTCGACCGGACGGTATGCAGCTTCTCGCCCCGGTGGGGGGTAGCGGCGCATGATTGGGTGGGGGGTTCTGATCGAACAGTTCTCGCGGCAGTAGGCGACATCCTTTGCGATAGTTCCGTCGTGGCAGGCGACGCACTCTTCGAAGCTTGCGCGCCGGTCGACCATGGCGCCGTAATGGTCGACCGTTTCGGCGCGGGCAGACGCCGAACCCGTCGACAGCACCACCGCCACTGCCAGACCTGCGGATGTGATGCGGTTCACCCCATGACGGCACCTCTTCAGCGGAATCGTACCCAACAAGGATACCACGGGGCCGGCCATCCGCAACGGCCCCGCCGCGCCCGCATCTCACCAGAACGTCTGAGGAGGCTCCACCCTGCCGAGATACTTGATCTCGCCGTCTTCCACCTTGAAGCTGTCGCCGATCGAATTGACCCAGGCGTCGCCCTCCTCGAGGGGAGACGGAACCTCGCGCCTCCCCAGGTACATCTCTTCTTCGCCCACGTAGGCGAACCAGTCCAGGTTACCGGTCATCCAGATCTTGTTTTTGAGTTCCATGGGAACATGCCTCCAATAAATATTTATACGCATCATACTCAAGAATCAGCGACGCGGTCAAGGAGGGGAGATTTTTCCTTGTTGGCAACGGGCGTTTCTGGTATTTCTACCGGGATTCGATTCACTTTCTTCAATAACGAGGGGAACTTCCATGAAATTTACCAAGATGCACGGCGCCGGCAACGACTACGTCTACGTGAACTGCTTCGAGGAGCGGGTCGACAACCCGGAGCAGGTTGCCATAAAGGTTTCCAACCGCAACTTCGGCATCGGCTCCGACGGCCTCATCCTCATCATGCCCTCCGACAAGGCCGACGTCCGGATGCGGATGTTCAACTCCGACGGCTCCGAGTCGGAGATGTGCGGCAACGGCATCCGCTGCGTGGCCAAGTACGCCTACGACCATGGCATCGTCTCCAAGAAGGAGATCACCGCCGAGACCGGCGCCGGCATCCTGACGCTGCAGCTGGTGCCCGGTGCCGACGGCAAGATCGAGAAGGTGCGGGTCAACATGGGCGTTCCCCGACTGAAGCGGGCCGAGATCCCCATGGCGGGCGAGCCCGCCGACGGGCAGATCGTCAGCCAGCCCCTCAACATCCTCCACACCACCTTCAACATCACCTGCGTCTCCATGGGGAACCCCCACTGCGTCATCTTCGTGGACGACGTGGAGAGCTTCCAGGTGGAAAAGTACGGCCCCCTCATCGAGAACCACGAGCTCTTCCCCCGCCGCACCAACGTGGAGTTCGTCCAGATCATATCCCGCACCGAGGTGCGCCAGCGGACCTGGGAGCGGGGCGCCGGCGAAACCCTGGCCTGCGGCACCGGCGCCAGCGCCGTCTGCGTGGCCGGAGCCCTCAACTGCCTCACCGAGAAGAAGATCCTCAACCACCTCTCGGGCGGCGACCTGGAACTGGAATGGGCCGACGACGGCTTCCTCTACATGACCGGCCCGGCCACGGAGGTCTTCTCCGGCGAGATCGACCTGGCAAAGCTGTAATTCCGGCTGACACGACCACAGAATAAGGGCCAAAGGCCGATCGGGGTTCACTCCCCGGGCGCCTTTGGCCCTTCGTCCTTGGAGGTATCCATGTCCACCTGCCCCATGTGCACGAAATGGCACGACGAACCGCCCCTGCGTATCGCCGAGCTGGAGCACACACTCGTCATGCTGAACCGCGACCAGTTCTTCCCCGGCTACACCTTCGTCTTCACCAAGGAGCACGTCACCGAGCTCTTCCACCTGGACCGCGACATCCGGCAGGGGATCATGGATGAGGTAACCGCCGTGGCCGCGGCCCTTTATACCATCTTCCGCCCCGCTAAAATGAACTACGAGCTCCTCGGCAACATGGTTCCCCACATGCACTGGCACCTGGTCCCCCGCTTCGGGACCGACCCCCTCTGGCCCCGCCCCATCTGGAGCGAGCCCCACGGGGAGGTGATTCTCGCCGATGCAGAGTATGCCGGGCGGATCGAGCAGATCAGAAAGCAGCTCATTGAATAACACGGAGAGACGGAGAACGCGGAGAAAATCCTAGACCAGTAAATACACATGCAGGACAGACTGACGTGATTCACAACCGGTCCTGCATGTTTGTCCAAGAAACCAGTTTTTTCTCAGCTTTTCCTCCGTGCCCTCCGTCTCTCCGTGTTATTTACGACGGTTTTATCCGAAAGGAAGGTTACTCATGGATTACTTCGGCGCCCACATGTCCATCGCCGGCGGTCTCCACAACGCCCCCGACCGGGGGGTGAAGGTGGGGTGCGGCGTCATCCAGATCTTCACCCAGAACTCCAACCAGTGGCGGGGGAAAATCCCCAGTGACTCCGACGTGGCCCTCTTCCGGGAGAAGTGGGCGGAATCGGGGCTCCACGAGATCATCTGCCACGACATCTACCTCATCAACCTGGCGGCCCCGGAGGGGGAGACCCGTGACAAGAGCCTCCTCTCCTTCCGGGAGGAGATGGAGCGTTGCGCCCGCCTCGGCATCGACAAGATCGTCATGCACCCGGGCGCCCATGTGGGAGACGGCGAGGAGACCGGCATCAAGCGCATCTGCGAGGCCTTCGACGCGCTCATCCCCGCGGTCCCCGAGTTCACCGGGAAGATCCTCCTGGAGACCACCGCCGGCCAAGGGACGAACCTGGGGTACACCTTCGAGCACCTGCGGGCCATCATCGACGGCTCCGCGCACCCCGACCGCTTCGCCGTCTGCTACGACACCTGCCACACCTTCGCCGCCGGCTACGACATCACTACGCCGGAAGGGTACAAGCAGGTCTTCGCCGACTTCGACCGGATCATCGGCATCGACAGGCTCCAGTGCTTCCACATCAACGACTCCAAGAAGGGGCTCAACTGCCGGGTCGACCGCCACGAGCACATCGGCCAGGGGGCCATGGGGCTCGAAGGGTTCCGCACCCTGGTCAATGACCCGCGATTCGCCAAGGTCCCCAAAATTCTCGAAACCCCCAAGGGAGACAACGACGAGTTCGACGTCATGAACCTGAAGACGCTCCGGGGACTGATGGCAGGAAAGAACTGAGCGATGCCCGACCTGATCGTTACCGGCTCCCTCTGCACCCGCTGCGGCGCCTGCGTTGCCACCTGTCCCGCGCGGATTATCGAGCTGCCGAAGGGGGTGCCGCGTTTCACTGCCACTGGGGAAGCGCGCTGCATCATCTGCGGCCACTGCGAGGCGGTCTGCCCCACCGCCGCCCTGACGGTGAACGATCCCCGCCTTGACCCGACTGTGCCTCCACCACCCGAAGCCCCGCTCCCCCCTGAGATTCTGGATGCCTACCTGAGGATGCGGCGCTCCATCCGGCGTTTCCGGACCGAGGCGGTGCCCCGTAAGACCATCGAAAGCCTTCTGGACGTGGTCCGCTACGCCCCCACCAGCAGCAACAGGCAAGCCGTCAGGTGGCTGGTCATCCACGACACCGCTGAAGTGCGCCGGCTCACCGGACTCGTCATCGACTGGTTCCGCTCCCGATTGGCGGACCCCTCCTGTCCGAACCGCACGACCCTGGCAGCGATGATCCGCTCCTGGAACAATGGCAGCGATCCCATCTGCCGCAATGCCCCCCACCTGGTCATCCCCTGCACCCCCCGGCAGCATTCGCTGGCCCCCTTCGACGCCACCATAGCCGCCGCCCATCTGGAAATCGTAGCGCCGGCTCACGGCATCGGCACCTGCTGGGGAGGCTACTTTCAGATGGCCGCCGAGGTGTGGGAACCGCTGCGGCTTGCCCTGAACCTCTCCGATGGGTACTATCCCGAATGCGCCCTGCTTCTCGGCTACCCCGCGACCACCTACCGCCGCCCCCCCAAACGCAACCGCCTCGACGTCACCTGGCGCTGAGGAGTTCTCCCGGCAGTTCCAAGGCCGTTACCGGCATCTATTTTTTCTCAAGTATTCCTCGTTTCCGGCCGAAACTAATGAATAGACAAGTTGAACCACGCACTACAGCTAAATGATCAAAAACCGGGGGTCAGGATGGGTTGGAACCTGTTCAGAGGGCGAATTCGCCTTCCGTTACTTGCAGCTGCCATCGTATTTTTTTCGTTTCCTTTCCAGGTGTGGGGAGGGAGCGCTGCTCCCTCCGACGCGGAGCGGATCAGCGAACTGGAAAAACGCCTGGAAGAGCATGCAAAAATAATCGAGAAACTTGTGGAACGAATCCGGGAACTGGAGAAGAAGCCCCCCCAGGAAAGCCTTGAACCGGTTGCAGCGGCAGGTGCTTCTTCGCCGCCGGTGGAGGCCGTGGCGAATGCCCCGGCGGCCAGTGGAAGCGATTTGTCGATGTTCGAGGATGTCACGTGGCTCCACGGCTTTGCCGATGTCGGCCTCACCTACAGCGGGAGGCACCAGGGCGATAACGCGAAGAGGAAGGGTTTTTCCGTCGGAGCGCTGGACTTCTATCTGACTCCCCAATTGGGACCCCGGGTCAAGGGCCTTGCGGAGCTGATTTTCGAGGTGAATAACGAAGGCGAGACCATGGCAGAGCTGGAAAGGCTTCAAATCGGATACTCCTTCAACGATTATCTCACGCTCTGGGGCGGCCGATATCACACCCCCCTGGGCTACTGGAATACCGCGTTTCACCACGGCAAACAGATCCAGACGACAATTCTGCGCCCTAAATTCCTTGATTTCGAGGAAGATGACGGCGTGCTCCCGGTGCACATGACAGGGCTGTGGGGTTCCGGGTCGGTGCGGTTGGGCGACGGGAAGATGAATTATGACCTGTATGTGGCGAATGGCCCGAAAATAAAAGACCTAGCCACTGGGGGAGACGGAAGGCTTGAACCGAATTCGTTCACCGATGACAACCATAATCTGGCTCTGGGATTCAATGTCAGTTACGACTTTTCGGGCGCGCTCGACGGCCTGAGGCTTGGCGCCCATGGACTCCGCACCGATGTGGACGGTTATGATGCGGCCGATCAGCGCCTGAGCCGCTCCGAGCTGAATATTCTTGGCGGTTACGGGATATACACCACCAATGACTGGGAGATCATCGGAGAGTTCTACCAGTTTCTCAACCGTGACCGGTCCGGCGGCAGCGGGTACCATTCCAGTGCCGCCGGCTTCCTGCAGGCGGGCCGGCTCATTGGCAGCTTTACCCCCTACGCCCGGTTCGAGTTCGCTTCCCTTGACCAGAAGGACAATTATTTCAGCAGGCTGAAGGAAGGTTCCTCTTACCGGCGTGGTCTTGCAGGGGTTCGCTTCGACCTGAGTCCGAAGACGGCGCTGAAGGTGGAGGGAGACCACACGCGCATCCTGAACCGTGAGCATGATGACTATTTCGAGATAAGTTCCCAGCTCGCCATCCATTTTTAAAGAGAGAGCTCAGCATGATGGCACGATGCCTGGTTTTATTCACCGTCGCCCTGCTGGCCGCAAGTCTGGCCGGATCGGCGCGGGCCGAGATCTTCGTCGTGAGCAATAGCGGCACGTCCCTTGACTCCGATGAAATATTCGATGTGTTTCTCGGCGGCAAGCAGTTCAGCGGAGACACAAAACTGGTTCCAGTAGACAATGCCGCCGCCCACGAAGAGTTCCTGGCCAAGGTATTGCGGATGAGCCATTCGCGCTATACCGCCCTCTGGATACGAAAGTCGTTCAGGGACGGTACCCGCCAACCGCCTGTGAAGGCTGGTGATACTGAAACCATTGAATTCGTGAGGAAAACACCCGGAGCGGTTGGCTATGTGAGAGTCCTCCCCAAAGGGCTCAAGGTTATCAGGTCCTATTGATGGGCAACGATATGAGAAACGACGTCAAATCACTCCGTGCGGGCATATTCTCAGAAATCATCATCGTCTTCCTCCCCCTGACGATGCTGCTCATCTATCAGACCGTCAGCGACATCACCGTCTCCGACAGGCTTGCCGACACCCATCGGCTCCTTGCCGCCTCGTCGTCGGCCTACCAGAGATACAGACTGTTCGTCAACGGCGTCGTTGATGCGATCGATACCGGCAGAGTCTCCGAGGATGCCGTCCACAACCTCGAACATACAACCGTTGAACTCAAGTCCATCACCACCGGGGACCGCAGCAGTGATTTCAGTTCCCTGGCGGCCAGGACAAACGCCCTGCTCGCGCACCTGAGGAAAGACCGCTCCTTCGGGAAGGTACTGCCGCTGCGGGATACCATCAATGGGATCGATGCGGACCTGTCGGCGCTTGCCGCACAATGCGACGAAACAAATCGACAAATGATCCTGGAGAACATCAATTCCACCCAGTCCAGAAAGATCATGGTGTTCACGGCCCTGGCACTGGGAGCACTCGTCACACTTGCCCTGATTGTCATGCTTATTCGGCATGTTACCCGGTTCGAGCTGGTCTTGCGGGAGAGCGAAGAGCGAATGCGGGTAATGTTCGAGTCGATCAACGCCGGCATTGTGCTCATCGATTGCGATAACAACAGCATCGTGGATGTCAATCCGACTGCGCTTCGCCTGCACGGGGGAACAAAGGAGGAATTGATAGGGTATCCGAGTGAGCGTCTCTTCCATGGGGACAATGTGCGGACAGATCCGGAGCATGACGAGGGGAAGGCAATCGACATATCCAAGGGGATGTTGAGCCTGTGCAATGGCGAACGCCTTCCCGTCCTTGAATCGGTCAACTACGTGGCCATAAACGGTCGCCGGTATATGCTGAAAAGCTTTGTCGACCTGTCGAAACAGATGACCCTGGAAACCGAGCTCCTTGCCGCCAAGGAGGCTGCCGAGGCGGCCAGCAGGGCCAAAAGCATATTTCTCGCCAGCATGAGCCATGAAATCCGGACTCCCATGAACGCTATCATCGGCTATGCGCAACTGCTGAAGCGAGAAGGCAATCTTGCGCCACAACAGGGACAATACCTCAATGTCATCAACAACAGCGGAGAGCATCTCCTCAAGCTGATCAACGACATTCTCGAAATGTCGAAAATCGAGTCCGGCACGGTCAACCTCACGCCGGTTCCCTTCAATTTTCACAATCTGCTGCACGACGTGGAATCCCTGTTCGCCGACCGGGCCAGGCAGAAGAAGCTGCGGTTCGACGTCCGGTTGCAGGGCGAGGTACCCGTGGTGCTGGATGCGGATGAGATGAAAGTGCGCCAGGTCCTCATCAACATGATCGGCAACGCGCTCAAATTCACCGACGAGGGGACGATTGCCGTCACGGTTTCCTCCTCGACCGACAGCCCGGACAAAGAACGTGACACGTACGGCGAAACGGCCATAACCGTCGATGTCGAAGACTCGGGAATCGGAATCTCTGCCGAGGAGGCAGACCAAGTCTTTGCCCTGTTCGAGCAGACCGAAAGCGGCCGACGCAGGATAGGAGGAACGGGACTCGGCATGCCAATCAGCCGCCAGTTCGCCCGACTGATGGGAGGAGACCTGTTTCTTGTGCGCGGCGAGCCCGGCATCGGCTCGGCATTCCGTTTTGTCTTCAGGGCAAAGGCGCTGGACCTGGCGGAATTCAAGCAGCCGGCAGTCGATGAGCGGTTCTTCTGGCGGATTATCCCGGACGAAAAAGAATGGCGCGTCCTGGTCGTCGATGACCAGGAGAACAACCGGAGCCTTTTGTCGCACATGCTCACCAGGGCCGGCTTTGCGGTTCGCGAGGCGGACGGCGGCATTGACGGCGTCGCCCAGTTTCGCGCCTGGCTTCCCGATATCGTTCTGATGGATATCCTGATGCCGGATATGGACGGCTATGAGGCCCTGCGGCAGATAAAGGCAACCTCAGAGGGGGGCGTTACCCCCGTAATCGCCGTTACCGCCAGCGTCATGATGGATGAACATCAGAAGGCCCTCGATCTTGGATTTGACGGTTTCATCATGAAGCCGGTTTCCATGGAGTGCCTCTTCGAGGAAATCCGGCGTCTCACCAACGTGGCCTATCTGTACGATGACAGCAGGTCCTCCGGGGATGCGGCCGCGGAGATCCTTCCCCCCTGGGTTGACAGGCTGACCACGCTGCCGGACGTTCTCCTGGGGGCCATGCGTGATGCGCTTGAGGCGGGAGACATTGCTTCACTTCGGGGGCTCATCGAGCAGATAGGCGAGTCCGAACCGATACCGGCCGAAGCGTTACGCCGCCTTGTCGATTCTTATTCCTACGACGAACTGACCACACTGCTTGCAGGGGGGGACGCCAGATATGCCAGCGCTTGAGCAGCCGCCCAATATCATGATAGTGGACGACACTCCTGCCAATCTCCGGCTTCTTGAAACGATGCTGCAGGAAAAGAATTACCGCGTGCTGTTGTTTCCACGGGCGGATATCGCCCTGAAAGCGGCGAAGAAAAATCCCCCCGACCTGGTGCTGCTCGACATCACCATGCCGGGAATGGATGGCTTCCAGTTTTGCGCGAGCCTGAAGGCGGACAGCCGTTTATGCTCCACTCCGGTAATCTTTCTCAGCGGCCTGAACGAGCCGGCGGATAAGGTCAAGGCGTTCAGCCTGGGGGGGGTGGATTACATAACCAAGCCGTTCCAGCTCGAAGAGGTCCATGCGCGGGTGGAAACCCATCTCAACCTTCGTCGTCTGCAGATGGAAGTGGAATCCCATAACCGCAACCTTGAGAGCCAAGTTGAGGCGTATGCGAAAGAGATTATCGCCTCCCAGATGGCGACCATTTTCGCCCTGGCGAAACTTGCCGAGTCCCGCGATGACAACACCGGCAAGCACGTCGAACGGGTTCAGATTTACTGCCGCCTGCTTGCGCAGCGACTGGCGGAAAAGGGACCGTACCGGGGAGAAGTCACCCCGGAATTCATCAACAACATAACCTTTGCAAGCCCGCTCCATGACATAGGAAAGGTGGCCATAGTCGACCGCGTGCTGCTTAAGCCCGACAAACTGACAGCGGAAGAATTCAAGATCATGCAGACCCATACGGTAATCGGAGCGCAAACCCTTGCCACGGCCCTGGCAAAATATCCGCAGAACGAGTTTCTCCGTACCGGCATTGCCATAGCGCAGTCACATCACGAATGGTGGGATGGCACCGGTTACCCCGACGGGATCAAGGGGAGGGAAATCCCGCTCCATGCCCGCATCACCGCCGTCGCGGACGTTTACGACGCACTCCGTTCCAATCGATGCTATCGGTTGTCACTACCCCATGAGGAAGTCCGTGCAATGATTCTGGAAGGATCAGGCACCCAGTTCGACCCGGATGTGGTTGCAGCGTTCATCGAATCCGAGGATGAATTCTTTGCGATAAGCTGCGAATTGGGCTGATGGGGCACCGGTAGAGGCTGGTCGGCAACGGGAGACCTGGCGCTGAGGCAGTCGCAGGGCCGTCAGGCGTTTGCGTCGGTCTTCTCGGCACTCGCATGCACCCCGGCAGGGGGAGCAGCGGCCTTCGCGAATGCTTCGAGCTCGAAGCGGTTGTGCAGGTACGGATTGCGCCCCAGCAGTTTTTGAACGGCACTGGAGCCGAGGTAGAGGGGAATGAGGAGGATGCCCCACCGCTCGTACTGGCGGACATGGACATGCTCGTGGGTGCGCAGCTGCGCCAGGAGGGAGTGATCGAGCCCGATCACCACATGGCCGAAGGTAATGGCCTCGAAGTGGAAGATGCGGGGGAGCAGGGGAAAGAGGCGAAAGAGCTTGCCGCCGGCCACCTCGACCACCCCGTCGGCCACGCGGCAGGTGGCCCCCAGACATATCGCGACAGCCGCCAGGAGAAGCCCCAGAACGCTTGCGGGAGAGGCCCACAGGTAGCGGAGAATGAGAAGCAAACGGTTCATGGCGGGAAAGGGAACTGTTCCAGAAAGAGCACGGCAACCCGCGTCAGGCTTCAGGGGTTGGAGCGATAGCGACGGTGCACTGGAAGTTACAGTTGGACTCAGGCGGCCTTGTTGAAAGGCTTAATTTCCTGCTCCAATGTGTCTTCGGCGTCACGCGCCACTTCAAGGTCGTAGTGTGCCTGCAAGTTGATCCAGAATTGGGCGGTAGTTCCGAAATACCGGCCAAGGCGAAGCGCGGTGTCTGCCGAGATGCCGCGCTTTTCCAGAACGATTTCATTTATACGCCGCGCAGGCACATGAATTTCCTTGGCGAGCCGATACTGACTGATGCCCAACGGAACAAGAAACTCTTCTCTCAGGATTTCGCCGGGATGAATGGGCGGAAAATCTCTTTTGCTCATGACTCACTCCCTAATGGTAGTCCACAATCTCCACTTCAAAGGCGTTACCGTCCCGCCAACGAAATAATCACCGGCGCAAGGAACGAGCGTCCGGTGTATTACCTGGTTATGCACTTATGCCCTGTCAACGTGCTGTTTATGCTGTCTTTTGTTACGTGTTGACCCTATTGCCCATCGCCTTTTACTTAATAATTCACTGATTTATGATCGTACCAGACTCGCGTACGGCTAGTACCGCAAGTAAAGCGTGAAATCATGGCCTGCGTTAATTGGGTAGCTACCAAAGACCATGCTGTTGTCGAGTACGGTCCAATTCGATCCGTCGAAGCGATATGAATTCGCCGGGCCGGTCACGATCGGACTGCTGAGTATGACGATGATGTCATTTGTCCCGCGGGCGGCAATGCTCATGGATTGGGGATTTCTTGTTTCCCGGTAAGTTAGCCTAGCCCAGTTGAGTCCGTTGTCGGAAGTATAAATGAAAAGAAAGTAATGACTAATTTGTTCACCGGGTAGTGGGTCCCGTTGGCGAACCACCGCGACATAAAAGCGCTGTCGGTCGCGAGCGAGGGCGTGCGCACCTATAGGCGGTCCAAATCCCTGTTCGGGTACGTTAGCACTGAACAAGTACCCTGGTTGCCACACGGGATTTCCCCCTTGAATATCACCCGTTACCATCTGAAGTTGGTTATTCATCAGCCAAGAGACTATGATTTTGCCATTTCGGTTCACGAGGGCAGGCTTATCAATGAGATTGTTATTCGCAGCTACACCGCTCACAGGAGTCACCTCAGCTTTAAAGTCCTGAGGATATGAATTGTCATATATAACGACCTTTGCTTGATTGTAATGATTATACGCTACCAACCATTTCTCTCCCTCGATATGGACAATCGATGTTCCCGAATGGATCTCATTTGGATGACCGTCACCCACTGTTCTAGGTGTGTTGTCCCACGAGTTGTATAAGCCTCTTAATACTCTTACAGGATATGACCCACTTGCTTTAAAGATTGCCAGGTAGATGCCCACATCATCTGTATCAATGCCCGGCGCAAAGTCTACATTTTGAGGTGTTCCTGCTGCCGCAGACCAGGTCGTTCCATCATCTGACCAGCGGAAGCGAAGATTCCAGCTCGTGTCAACGTAAGCAAAAACATAGGGGTTTTTTGTATCCCCATTTTGGTTTATACAAAATGGTGGGCAGCATGCTGAAAGCCCTATTAATACCAATATACTTATGAGAATCCATGTGAACGTGTTACTAATATTCAAGATTTTTTTCATTTTCATACCCTCTCTTAATTTTTGAAAATATTGAACCTAAAAAAATATGACCGATATATATTCTGGCTCTTTAGCAGAATCTGTGGTGACACAGGGGTTCTGGCAAGTCGCCAAGTGTGTGATATAGCGCCACTTGCAGGCACTTGATGGTTCGGAAACCGTACGCTTTTCTGATAGTCAGTTTTGCTTTGAGGTTCAGACCCTCTACCGCGCCGCTGGAAAGTCGGCCTTTTGCCTTGAACCAGTTGAGAATCATCGGTTTGTGGTTGCGTAACATCCTGGCAACCTTCTTCATCGGTTCCAGGTCAGTTTGCATTGTCCTGATGACCCAGTCGTCGAGGAACTTGCCAGCAAAGTCAGACCGCTGGTAGTCCCAGAACTGCTGAAAGTCCTCGCGCAGCAGATATGCCTTGATTGATGAGAGGTTGAGCTTGAGCAAATCTCCCAATCGTGACGTCTGCTTCTCGGACAGATTTTCCGGCCGTTTCAGCAGCAACCAACGGCCCTTTTCCAGGACGTTCTCCTGCTTGGCGGCCTTGAACTCCTTGGCTTCGGTGCGCCGAACCTCGTCAATCGCTTCGTTAAACTTCCGCATGATGTGGAAGCGGTCGAGGATGTTCACGGCATTGGGTGCCCGCTTGGCGATAACCTTGAGATACGGTGCCCACATGTCGCTGCAGACATACTTGAGCTTGGCGCTGCGTTCTTTGCCGAATTCCCGAAAGAAGCGCAGTAGCGTTCTTATCCGACGTTGCGGACCACACCAGAGAAGACGCCTGACGCCGGCATTGAGCTGATAGACCATCGTAAGATACTGATGGCCCTTGAAGACGGCAATTTCATCAACACCGATTTCCGTAACGCCATCAAGGTTTCTGTTTGCCAGGCCGTAATCGACAGCATACTGCACCGCCCGAAAGATGCTGTCCCAACTGGTCTTAAAGATTTCGGCAACTTCCTTCCAGGAGAGTCGCCGAGCCCACCGGGCAAGATAGACCTGGTACGAGATCGTCATTTGCTCTTTGCCATACCCCCAGGGGAGGGATTCAACCTTTACCCCATGGATTGGGCACAGAACCCGACGGGGAGCGTAGCGAAAGAAGACCTTGAACGCCCAGATCGGCACATACTCGAACAGTCGGGCCGGTTGCGTGTCGTATGTCTTGCCTCGCTTGCCACATTCCGGGCATTCGGGCTTGCTGTTGCGACGAGCCTTGATGTCAATGACCAGTGCTTCTGAGCCGCCGACTTTCGCCAGTCGGCAATCTCCGTAAATGAAGGACTTGAAACGCTCGAACTTGTTCAGTACAGTCTTGATAAGCATTGCTTCTCCCGTGTCGGACTTGATCGTTTCTCGCAAAAACAATCTTATCCTTCACGGAGGGGCAATGCCCTTATTTTTTCAGCCAACTACCCACAGATTCTGCGGACGAGGCTATATTCTTAATAATAAGCATAACGTCAGGCTTCAGGGGCCGGAGCGATAGCGACGGTCCCCTGGAAGTAAATGTTAGCCAGCAATACAGCGTCCTTGTTTACAACCTGGAAATCTGGAAGGCGGAACGTCTGTGCCACCCCTAGCCCAGTCAATTGCCGCGAACGCGAAACTGTCACAGCAGGGGAATCTATAGACTTCCCTGTAGTCATCTCGGGCACCCAGGCTTTTGACGTGAAGAGCCGGTTCCGGATGGTAGGAGCAATGCGGAGGATCCCGCTGATCAAATTGGTGGCCACAGTTGGTGCAGATCGCTAAATCCTGAAATTTCGGAACAGGAGAAGCAGGAAGAGCACGCATTATGTACTCAGAGAGCTCATTCAGATGGTCTAACCCGTGTGGGAATGCTTGATTCTGTCGGAGCGTTCGAGGTAACTCCTTTGTGCTCATCTTTTCGTAGTAGACGAAAAGCCTCCCTTGCGGCTTTACGCCACTCAAGACATCGTTGTAAAAGCTATCCCACTCGTAACGTACCCATTTAGACTCAAGATTCTCGCGTGATGTCCCCACAGCAATGAGTACGGTACTTGAATCCAATGCATCGTCTATGCACTTCTTGTACTCAGACTCTCCAAGGCGAGGAAGGGAAAGGTTGCTGTAGAACACATCCAAGCCGCGACTTGTAAACTCCCGGTAGAGAAGATCCGCAAGCTGGCTGTCACGCGTTGGTAGTCCTTGCTCATCAGAATTCTTGAACGATATGAAGACTTGATAACTGTGGGCCATATTTAAACTCTATCGGGCTAACGTCTCGCTTCAGGGGCCGGCGCGATAGCGACGGTCCCCTGGAAGTGTCAGTTGGGCAGCCGTCCTCTAGCAAAAGGTACTGGTTTTGCCCTTACTGAGCCATTCTCCGATTAGGCCAGTAAGGATTATCGAAATGAACGTGGAGAACCAAAAGCCACTTATAAGAAGGCCCTTGTACTCCTTTTTCAGAAGTTCGTCCGGATGCGTAGGGAAGGAGAGTGCTGGGTTGCGCGCATCGTAGTAGATGGTGATAACATCGCCGACCGCTCCACCGCAGACTCGCCATGTCCTGCGGTAGAGTTGGTTGCCAACGGTGTAGGAATATATTTCCAGCTTTTTGGGTGTCGTATTGTCTATGCCAACGATGGTGGCTTTGGTAGCCACTGGAGCTTGGCTTAATTGGTAATATTGCGGCCAATTACTCCAAGTAAAGGCAATGAAAACGGCAAACACACCAGCTAGCACCAACCAAAGGGGAAGAAATATGGCTATTTTTTTCAAAAGTCCCATTGTGCAACGACCCTACATTCGCCCATTTCATTGTGTTTGAGTCACCAAGCCCCCCAACGTTGATTGGACGCCCTAAAAGGCGTGGAATTTTGCGCCAGTATGGTGTATAAGGCAGTCTTGAGTCAAGCTAATTAATGAATTCTACTCGTAAAGGGATTCTGAAATGCACCCCATCAACATGGGCAAAAACGCCTCTGCTGTCGAACCCGAAAAACCCCGCCTCCTGGATATCCTCCGCACCAGAATCCGCCTCAAACATTACAGCCTCCGCACGGAGCAGACTTACACCGAATGGGCGAAGCGCTACATTCTCTTCCATGGCAAACGCCATCCCGCCGAGATGGGGAAGGAAGAGGTGGAGGCGTTTCTCTCCCATCTGGCGGTGAAGCACAATGTCTCGGCCTCGACCCAGAGCCAAGCCCGGGCCGCGATTCTTTTTCTCTACCGCGAGGTACTCGACATTGAACTCCCCTGGCTGGACGATGTGGAACAGGCGAAGAAGCCCCAACGGCTGCCGGTGGTGCTGACGGTAAGCGAGGTGCAGGCTCTCCTCTCCCGCCTGACCGGAACCCATGCGCTGATGGGGCGACTGATGTACGGTACCGGCATGCGCCTGATGGAGACGGTGCGGCTGCGGGTGAAGGATGTGGATTTCGAGCGGAGCGAGATCATCGTCCGGGAAGGTAAGGGTGCAAAGGATCGGATCACCATGCTCCCCCAAGCGGTTGCGGCCCCGCTGCGGGAGCACCTGGGGCGGGTGGAGGCTCTTCACGGGGCGGATTTGAGGGCCGGCTTCGGCGAGGTCCACCTCCCCCATGCCCTCGGGAAGAAGTACCCGAACGCGGGTCGGGAATGGGGATGGCAGTATGTGTTCCCGGCAAAGCAGCTTTCGACGGACCCGCGCACGGGGGTAACCCGTCGGCACCACGCTGACGAGAAGGGAATCCAGCGGGCCATCCGTCAGGCAGTGCGGGACGCGGAGCTTGCCAAGCCAGCCACTCCCCACACGCTACGGCACTCCTTCGCGACGCACCTGCTCCAGTCGGGCTACGATATCCGCACGGTGCAGGAACTTCTGGGCCACAAGGATGTGCAGACGACGATGATCTACACCCATGTGCTGAACCGTGGCGGCAAAGGGGTGGAAAGTCCCCTTGATCGGCTGTAGAATTGTCCGGTAACGTCATTGCCACGGAGGTAACGCCATGAGGGAAAAGATCGAGATCATACCGGGGGATATCACGAAGCTGGCGGTGGACACCATTGTGAACGCGGCCAACAATTCGCTCCTTGGGGGGGGCGGGGTTGACGGCGCCATCCACCGGGCCGCGGGGCCGGAGCTGCTGGCGGAGTGCCGGACCCTGAACGGCTGCGCCACCGGCGACGCCAAGATAACGAAGGGGTATCGCCTCCCGGCGAAGCACGTGATCCACACGGTGGGGCCGGTGTGGCACGGGGGGGCTAAGGGTGAGCAAGAGCTTCTGAGGAGTTGCTACCGCCGCTGTTTCGAGGTGGCCCACGGGGCCGGTCTCACCTCTATCGCCTTTCCGGCCATCAGCTGCGGGGTCTACGGCTATCCCCTGACTGAGGCGTGCGCCATTGCCGTGGAGGAGACGAAGACAGCGCTGGAGCGCTATCCGGAGCTAGCGCGGGTGATCTTCACCCCCTTCGGTGCCGAGGCGGAGGCCGCCTACCGGGCTGCCCTGGCGAAGGTGTTCGGCGCATGAAGGCGGTTATCCAGCGGGTAAGCGAGGCCAGGGTGGTGGTGGACGGCGAGGTTGTGGGAGCCATCGAGCGGGGAATTCTGGTCCTTCTCGGGGTGGAGAAGGGGGACGCGGAGCGGGACGCGGCATGGCTGGCGGAAAAGGTCGCGGGGCTGCGGATTTTCGAGGACGAGGCGGGGAAGATGAACCTGTCGGTGCGGGAGGTGACCGGCGGGATCCTCGCCGTGTCCCAGTTTACCCTGGCGGGGAACTGCGCCAAGGGGCGGCGCCCATCCTTCGACACGGCGGCACCACCCGACGAGGGGAAGCGGCTCTATGGCCGTTTCGTTGATTTCATGCGGGAAACCGGCATCCCCACGGCCACGGGGATCTTCCAGGCGGACATGAAGGTGCATCTGGTGAACGACGGGCCGGTGACATTTATCCTGGAGAGTCCGAAGGCTACCGGGGGATAATCCCCACGGCGATCATGGTCCCTTCCTCGATCCGCGAAGGTGCTCGCTCGCCGCCCCCTCCAGGGCTTCGTCCAGGTCGGCAGCGGTGCCAGCATGGGCTTGGGCATAAGAAACCAGTTCTTCGTTAACAGCATTGACCCGCTGCGGCCTCACCCACTCTTCCACCGCCGGAAAAGGAAGATGGAAATTGTGCTTAGGTGATGTTTTCATGACAGACCTCCTGCCATAAGAATATGCCAGCATAGATATGAGCGCAAGAAGGACATTTTCACCGAAGCATGTCCCTCCCTTTTTACGTTTTGCGCTTCCCTCCGCCGTGGTGTACCATAGCCGCTTTCTGTATTCTCTCTTGACCGGGAGTATCCGTTGGACTTCAAAACAGTTCTCGACAATCTCTACGCCGCCCGCTCGACCCGGCACCTGGCAAACGACCCCCTCTCGTTCTGCCACCGCTTTGTGGCCCCCGAGGACCGGGAGATCGCGGGGCTCGTGGCGTCGTGCCTCGCCTACGGCAACGTGAAGATCATCCTCCGGAACCTGGAGACGGTCTTCGCCGCCCTGGGGCCGTCGCCCCGGCGGTTCGTGGAGCGTTTCGAGCTGGAAGAAGGTCTGCGGCTCTTCGCCGGGTTCAAGCACCGCTTCAACGACGGCCGCGACCTCTGCGCGCTGCTCCTGGCGGCCCGGACCATGATCGAGGAAGCGGACACCATCGGCGACTTCTTCCTGGGGTGCCACGACCCCCATGCCGAGGACATTACCTCCTCCCTCACGGAATTCAGCGCCGCCATCCTCGCCTTCGACTACGCCCCCGTCTTCGGCAGCGATGCCATCCCTGCCGATTCCTACTTCCCCTTCTTCTTCCCCTCCCCCGCCTCGGGGAGCGCCTGCAAGCGTCTCTGCATGTACCTGCGCTGGATGGTCCGCCCCGCCGACGGCATTGATCTGGGGGTCTGGAAGGGGGTTTCACCGGGCCAGCTGGTTATTCCCGTGGATGCCCACATCCGGCGGATCTGCCGCAGCCTGGGGTTCACGAAGCGCAAGCAGGCCGACTGGCGCATGGCCCGGGAGATCACGGCGGCGCTCCGGCAGTTGGACCCGGCCGACCCGGTGAAGTACGATTTTCCCCTCTGCCACCTGGGAATCTCGGAGGGGTGCGACGGCACGGTGCAGCCCCTCTGCCGCCAATGCCCGGTGGTGGAGCTCTGTGGGGCGGGTGCGCCATGAGCGGGACGCCGACGGTCACCCTGTTATCCCTGGCGCCGGAGCACCATCCGGCCTCGTTCCGCTTCGACGGATTCGTGGAGGAGATCACGGCCCGCACCCCCGAGGAGGTCATCCCTGCCCTGAAGAGGGTTGAGGAGGCGGCTGCCCAGGGGCTCCACGCGGCGGGGTTCGTCTCCTACGAAGCGGCGGCGGGGCTCGGCACCGGCCTCGCCACGCACTCCCCCGGCCCCCTCCCCCTTGTCTGGTTCGGCGTGTTCGAGAACCGCCTCGGCATTGCCCCACGCCTCCCCAGCGCCGCGGAATGCGGGGTGGCCTGCGGAACCTCCGGCTGGGAGACCACCCTCTCGCCCGAGGCCTACCAGGGGGCCGTCGAGCGGACCAAGGAATACATCGCCGCCGGCGACACCTACCAGGTGAACTTCACCTTCAGCCAGCGTTTCGCCTTCACGGGGAATCCCGCTGCCTATTTCGGCGACCTCTGCCGGGCCCAGAATGCCCCGTTCTGTGCCCATCTGGACACGGGACGCTTCCAGATTCTGTCGGCATCCCCCGAACTCTTTTTCGAACTGCGCCACGGCGTCCTCACCTGCCGTCCCATGAAGGGGACCGCTACGCGGGGCCGCTGGCGGAGCGAGGACGAGCAGATCAAGGCGCGCCTGGCCGAGAGCGAGAAGGAGCGGGCCGAGAACCTGATGATCACCGATCTTCTGCGCAACGACCTGGGGATGGTGGCGAAGACCGGCTCAGTGCAGGTGGACGGGCTTTTTGCGGTGGAGACCCTGGAGACGGTCCACCAGATGACCTCCACCATCACGGCCCGGCAGCGGGAGGGGGTAGACCTGCCGGAGCTCTTTCGGGCCCTCTTCCCCTGCGGCTCCGTGACCGGCGCCCCCAAGAAGCGGAGCATGGAGATCATCCGTGAGCTGGAGGACTCCCCCCGGGGGGTCTACACCGGCTGCATCGGCCACGTATCCCCCGGCGGGGAGATGACCTTCAGCGTAGCCATCCGCACCGTGGTCGTCGACACTGAGACGGGAAGGGGTGAACTGGGAATCGGAAGCGGCGTCACCATCGGCTCCCAGGCAGAGGACGAGTACCAGGAGTGCCTCGCCAAGGCCCGCTTTGCCCGGGAGCGCATGCCCGACTTCCAGCTCGTGGAGACCATGCTCCACGAGGAGGACAAGGGGTGCTTCCTTCTCGACCGGCACCTGGCGCGGCTTTTCCGCTCCGCCGCCTACTTCGGCTTCACCGTGCGCCTCGGCACCATCACCATGGTCCTCGCCCACCGCACCGGTAGCCTTGAAGGAAAGCACAAGGTGCGGCTCCTCCTGAACCGCCGGGGGGCCTTCACCATCGAGACCGAGCCGCTCCCGCCGACGGAAGGCGTTGAGACGATGATTACCTGCTTCGCCTCGGAGGCCGTCGAGTCCGCAGACCCGTTCCTCTACCACAAGACGACCCATCGCCCCCTCTACATGCGGGAGCGGGAGAGGCATCCCGATTGCGACGATGTCATCTTCGTCAACGAGCGGGGAGAGGTGACCGAGGCGACCACCGCCAACGTGGTGGCCCGGATCGGCGGCACCCTCGTGACCCCTCCCCTTCCCTGCGGGCTTCTTCCCGGCACCTTCCGGGAGGAAATCCTGGCCCTGGGCCAGGTGCGGGAGCGGGTCATCACCCGGGAGGAACTGGAAGGGGCCGAGGACATCTACCTCGTCAACTCGGTTCGGCAGTGGCGCTGGGCGCGGCTGACTTGAAAAGGAAACGGAGGTAATCCATGCAGAAATTCGGTTTCATCGGCCTCGGCATCATGGGAAGCGCCATGGCTAAGAACCTTGTGAAAGCGGGCTGTTCGGTGACGATCTGGAACCGTTCCCCGGAGAAGGCGGAGGAACTGGCGGCCTTGGGGGCGGAACGGGCCGCAACCCCCTGCGAAGTGGTGGAGTCATGCCCCGTGACCTTTGCCATGCTGGCGGACCCAGCTGCGGCGGAGGAGGTTTGCTTCGGCAAGCACGGGGTGCTGGAGGGGATCGGCGAAGGGCGTGGCTACGTGGACATGTCCACCGTGGACCCGGCCACATCCCAGCGGATCGGCGTGGCCGTGGTGGCCAAGGGGGGACGGTTCCTGGAGGCGCCCGTGTCGGGGAGCAAAAAGCCGGCCGAGGACGGCACCCTCATCATCCTGGCAGCCGGGGACCGGAACCTCTACGACGAGGCAATGCCCGGCTTCGAGAAGATGGGGAAGAAGATCATCCACCTTGGTGACGTGGGAAAGGGCGCCGAGATGAAGCTGGTGGTGAACATGGTCATGGGTGGGATGATGGCCTGCTTCTGCGAGGGACTGGCGTTGGGGGAGAAGGCGGGGCTCGCCACCGACGCCATCCTCGACGTGATCGGCGCCGGCGCCATGGCGAATCCCATGTTCGCCCTGAAGGGGGGGCTCATCCGCGACCGGAACTTCGCGCCGGCCTTCCCCCTGAAGCATATGCAGAAGGATCTGCGGCTGGCGGTTGCCCTGGGTGACCGGGTGGGTCAGCCCCTCGTGGCCTCCGCGGCGGCCAACGAGCTGTTCAAGGGGGCCAGGGCCGCCGGCTTCGGCGACGAGGATTTCTCCGCCATCTTCAAAACCATCGAGCGGTGAAAGCCCTCCCCCAGGGAGTTCCAGCAGAGCTTACGGCAGTTCCTCGCCCCCAGGCAGGGCCAGTCCGGCCAGGGGGTGCTGCCGGGGTTCCTCCGGGTTCCCCCCTTCGTCACCCTCACCCTTGGCAACATACTCCTCGACCCAGCCATTGACCTTCTCGGCCACCAGGGCCTTCAGCTGCTCCTCCAGCCGCTCCCGCGCCTTCTTGTCATAACCGGGGATCTGCCGCACCTCGTAGTGGACGTGGGGGCCGGTGGAGCGCCCCGTGCTCCCCGCCAGGGCGAGGACGGTTTTCGTATCCACCGCCTGCCCCGGGGTGACGCGAATCGTCGAGTTGTGGCCGTACAGGGTCACGTAGCCGTTGCCGTGATCCACGGCCACCAGGTTGCCGTACCCCTTGTAGGGACCGGCGAAGGTGACGGTCCCCCGCTGGGTGGGGTAGACCGGGGTCCCCTCGGGGACGGCGATGTCGACCCCCTGGTGATAGGTCATCCGGCCGCTGCCGAAGGGGTCGAGGCGCCAGCCAATGCCGGAGGTGACAGTGCCGCCGTCCACGGGGAGCTGACGGGAGGCGGCGGCAAAGGCGGGAAGGAGGAGAAGGAAAAGGATTGCGGAGATTATTAGTTTCATGGGGTTTTCACCAACAGGTCCGGCTACTTGGCGAGGCCGTACGCGATAAGAACGAGGGAGAGGACGAACAGGCAGAACATGGCCGCCAGAATGGGCCCATCGCCGTCTGCCGCTCCTTCGCTGATGGTACGGATGAAGTCTCTGATGATCCACATGGGCACACCTTCGGGTACCAGCTGCCCTTTTTCAAAGCAACAAATATGCCACGGATCCCCCCCTCCCGGCAACCCCTCCCCTCAAATTTAACCTAAATTTAACTTGTTTTTTGTCGCTACCATTGCCATACTATGGCGTTTTTTCAGACGAGCCGATGCTCGTCTTTTTCGTTTGCCTCCACCACCTTGAATCTATCGCCTCACGGCAGAAGGAGCACGCACCACCCATGCAAGAACGGATCAGGAACATCGCCATCATCGCCCACGTCGACCACGGCAAAACCACGCTGGTCGACGCCATGCTGAAGCACGCGGGGGTCTTCCGCGAGAATGAGGCCATCACCGAGCGGGTCATGGACTCCAACGACCTGGAGAAGGAGCGGGGGATCACCATCCTCGCCAAGAACCTCTCGGTGCACCATGGCCGCTACAAGATCAATATCATCGACACCCCTGGCCACGCCGACTTCGGCGGCGAGGTGGAGCGGGTGCTCAAGATGGTGGACTCGGTGCTCCTGCTGGTGGATGCCCTGGACGGCCCCATGCCCCAGACCCGTTTCGTGCTCAAGAAATCCCTCGATCTGGGCCTGAAGCCCATCGTAGTCATCAACAAGATCGACCGCCCCGGTTCCCGTCCCGACGAAGTCGTCGATATGGTCTTCGACCTCTTCTGTGAGCTGAACGCCAACGACGAGCAGCTGGATTTCCCCATCGTCTACACCAGTGCCAAGCTCGGTTTCGCCAAACTGGACCTCACCTCCGACTCATCCAGCATGGAACCCCTCTTCGCCGTGGTGGAATCCAATGTCCGCCCCCCCTCCGGCGATGCCAAATTACCGTTCCAGTTGCTGGTCACCAACATTGATTACAACGAATACATCGGCCGCATCGCCACGGGCAAGGTCTTCAACGGCAGCGTCAAGAGCGGCGAAACCGTGGCGCTGGTGCGCCGCGACGGCAGCATCGTCAGGAGCCGCATCTCGAAACTCCTGGGCTACGAGGGGCTCAAGCAGGTAGAGGTTCCGGAAGCGTGCACCGGCGACATCGTCACCGTGGCCGGCTTTGATGAGGTGGGTATCGGCGAAACCCTGGCAGCCGCCGACAATCCCGTGGCCCTCCCCTACGTCTCCATCGACGAGCCGACCATCGCCATGAATTTCATCGTCAACTCCTCCCCCTTCGCCGGCAAGGAGGGGAAATTCGTCACCTCCCGCAACATCCGTGACCGCCTCGACAAGGAGTTGCGGACCAACGTGTCGCTGCGCGTCGAGGATACCGGGAACGCCGACACCTTCAAGGTCTCGGGTCGCGGCGAGCTCCACCTCTCCATCCTCATCGAGAACATGCGGCGCGAAGGGTTCGAGATGGCGGTCTCCAAGCCCGAGGTCATCATGCGGGAGTTGGACGGCAAGAAGATGGAGCCCATGGAGTACCTGGTGGTGGACGTCCCCTCCGAGTTCCAGGGGTCCATCATCGAGAAGATGGGACCCCGCAAGGGTGAGATGACCTCCATGCAGCCCATGGGGGAGACGGTGCGCCTTGAGTTCATCGTGCCGGCCCGGGGACTCATCGGCCTGCGGGGCGAGCTCCTCACCGAGACCCGGGGCACCGCGGTCATGACCCACACCTTCCACGACTACGCCCCCTACAAGGGCGACATCCCGGGACGCAAGAACGGGGTCCTCATCGCCATGGAGAACGGCGAGACCACCGCCTACTCCCTGGACGGCCTCCAGCCCCGGGGCATCCTCTTCATCGGGGCAGGAGTCGAGGTCTACGGTGGCATGATCATCGGCCAGCACGCCAAGGACAACGACCTGGACGTGAACCCCTGCAAGGGGAAGAAGCTCACCAACGTCCGGGCCTCGGGCTCCGACGACGCCATCAAGCTCACCCCGCCCCGCATCCTGACCCTGGAGCAGGCCCTGGAGTTCATCGACGACGATGAGCTGGTGGAGGTAACCCCCCAGTCGATCCGGCTCCGGAAGAAGGAGCTGGACCCGAACCGGCGCAAGCGCAAGTAACGCATCTGCCGTCCCGCCCTCTGGGCGACTGTTGGCCCCAGGGGACGGGACGGAACTTTGCGTTGACTTTATCAGGGGATTTCACTACTTTTCCCCTGATACCAGATCGGAAGGCGGGACCCCATGAACCGTATCCAGAGACGCTCTCTTTTCCCTCTCCTCCTCGTCCTTGTGGTCGCCGGCTGCGCCACCACTCCGGACGCGGTGAGCCGCAATCCCGAATCCATGGCCAAGGCGGCGGAAGAGTTCCAGACCTCCGGCCGCTACGAGGACGCCATCGCCCAGTGGAAGAAGGTGCGGGAGAGCTATGCCTCGCCGGAACTCACCACCGAGGCCGAGCTTAAGATCGCCGACGCCCAATTCGCCGACAAGAGCTACATCGAGGCGGCCGCCTCCTACGAAGAGTTCCGCAAGCTCCACCCCAACCACGAAAAGGCTCCCTACGCCCTCTACCGTCAGGCTCTCAGCCAATACGAGCAGATCACCGGCATCGACACCGACCAGACGCCGGTATCCAACGCGGTGACCCTGTTCGAATCGTTCCTCCGGATCTACCCGTCCTCCGAGTACGCCGCGGAGGTGCGGGACAAGCTCGAAGTCTGCCGCCTCAAGCAGGTGGAGCACGAAATCTATGTGGGGCGGTTCTACTACCGTACTGACCAGTACGGGGCAGCCATCAAGCGCCTGGAGGATGCCCTGAAGAAGTATCCCCGCTCGCCGGCCCACGACGAAACCCTCTTCTATCTGGGGTCGGCCTATATCCGCACCGGCGACAAGGCCAAAGGGCGCGATGCCTTCCAGCGCCTCTTCGCCGAGTACCGGACGAGCAAATACGTGGACGAGGCCCGGAAGTTCATGGATAAGAACTTCTGATGCGCGCTCCGCTGGTAGCCCTGCTCCTCCTGGCCCTTGCCGGCTGCGCCCGGGAAGATCGCTCCATCGAAGAGGTGCTGCGGCAGCGGGAACGGGCACTGGCAACGGCCGACGTTGCCCGCTACGCATCGCTCATCTCCCCCGCTTACCGGGACAAGGGCATTGACGCCCGGACCAAGCGGGCTGAGATCGCAAAAACCCTCGCCGCCTTTGGCCCCGTCTCCTACCGCTCGCTCAGCCGCGCCATTGCGGTCAATGGCGATAACGCCACGGTGAACAGTCGCTACGCCATGAAGGTGACGACCGCCGGGAAACCCCTGGAACTTTCCGGCGAAGAGACCATCCTGCTCCATCGCGAGGCCAAGGACTGGAAGATCGTCGGAGGCATCTGACCGCCCCATGCTGACCATTGTTGCCATAGCCCTTTTCGGCGCCCTCGGCTGCCTTGCCCGCTACCTCCTCGCGGGATGGGTCTACGCCTTTGTCGGCAGGGGATTCCCCTACGGTACCCTGACGGTGAACGTGGTAGGAGCCTTTCTCATCGGCCTCATCATGGAGTTCAGCCTCCGGACGACCCTCATTCCCCAGGAACTGCGGATCGGGCTCACCATCGGCTTCCTCGGGGGGCTCACCACCTTCTCCACCTTCAGCTACGAAACGTTCCGGCTCCTGGAAGACGGCGAGTTCATCACCGCGGCCGTGAACGTCCTTGCCAGCGTGCTGGTCTGCCTCGCCTGCACCTGGCTCGGCATCATGACGGCACGGCACCTGTAACGGGAGATCCCATGACCAAACTCATCGGCGAACAGGTTCTCATGCGCATCTTCATCGGCGAAGGGGACAAGCATGGCCGCAAGCCCCTCCACGAAGCCCTCGTGGAACTCTTCCGGCAGGAGGGTTTCGCGGGAGCCACGGTGCTGCGGGGAGTGGCCGGCTTCGGTGCCCGCAGCGTCTACCACACCGACAAGCTCCTCCGGCTCTCCGCTGACCTTCCCCTCGTGGTGGAAGTGGTGGATTCCCAGGAGCGGTTCGACGCCATCATGCCGAAGATTGATGCCATGATGAGCGGCGGGATGATTACGCTGGAAAAGGCCACGGTCATCCACTACGACCATCGCAGGGAGGAGTAACATCCCATGAAGTCAGACGCGAAGCGCCTCGCAGCCGAGATGGCGGCGATCGTCCTCATAGCCGCCGTGATCGGCATCGCCTGGAACCACCGGCTCCTCCTGAACGTCTTCCGGGGAGAAGGGGTCAAGGCCCAGCAAACGCCCGCGGCGCCCAAGGGTGCCCCGGCAGCGGCCCCAACTGCGGCCGCAGCCCTCCCCCTGGGGCTCATGCAGGTGAAGGAGCTCTTCGATACCGGCGAGGCGATCATCATCGACGCCCGGGACCGGGAGGCCTACCGCAAGGGTCACATAAAGGGCGCCATGTCTCTCCCCGTGGGTGAGGCCGGCGGTCTCATCACTCCCTTTGCCGACCGGACTCCCAAGGACAAACTCCTCGTGGTTTACTGCGGCGGCTACGACTGCCATGACAGTAAACTCCTGGGCGAGAAACTCCTGGCGGCCGGCTTCACCCAGGTCTTCGTCTACGAGGGGGGATACCCCGAGTGGCAGGACGCGGGCCACCCCGTGACGAAGGGGGACAAGTAATGGAACCGGTCAAGAAACACCTCACCGCGGTCCTCCGGGTGGGTCTCGGTGCCCTCTTCCTCTACGCCGGAGTCATCAAGATCATCACCCCAGCGGCCTTTGCCGGCAGCATCGCCAACTACCAGGTCCTCCCCTATGCCGGCAACTACTTGGTGGCGGCCATCCTGCCGTGGGTCGAGGTCATCTGCGGCGCCCTCCTCGTCACCGGTTGGCGAGCCCGGAGCGCGGCGGCCCTCGTGGCCTGCATGAATGCGTTTTTCATCGTCCTCCTCTTCTCCACGGTTGTGCGGGGCCTCGATATCGACTGCGGCTGCTTCAAGCAGGGGGGAGAGAAGACCACGGCCTGGACCGCCATCTTCCGGGACACCATGCTCCTGGTGGCCGCCGTCTTCGTCTACCGGAGGGGGACAAAGTAAGCCGCACCCTTGCCCCTGGCGCTGAATTAGGGTACTATTCCCGGCGTTTTTATGACTTGTCGGAGTTGCACATGCTGATCGAAATTCTTCTCCTGGCCGGAGCATACCTCCTCGGCTCCATACCCACGGGACTCCTGCTGGCCAAGGCTGCCGGCGTCGACATCCGGACCACCGGCAGCGGCAACATCGGCGCCACCAACGTCTACCGCACCCTGGGCCGCTCCGTCGGCATCGCCACCCTGGTGGGGGACTGTCTCAAGGGGCTGATCCCGGTCCTCGCCGCCAAATACCTGGGAATGACCGACCTCTGGATTGCCCTTGCGGGGCTGGCTGCCTTTCTGGGGCACGTCTACACGGTCTTTCTCGGCTTCAAGGGGGGGAAGGGGGTGGCCACGGCCCTCGGTGTCTTTCTCGGCCTTGCCCCCTTGGCGGTGCTCATCGCCCTCGGCATTTTTGTCGCCGTTGTCGCCACGTCCCGCTACATTTCCCTCGGCTCCATAACAGCCGCGGCAGCCATGCCGCCCGTCGTGGCTTTTCTGAGCGGGCGCCCCCCCCTCGTTGGCGTGACCGTTGTGATCGCTCTTCTGGTCATCTGGAAACACCGGGAGAACATCCAGCGACTGCGGGCTGGCACGGAAAACCGCTTCAAGGCATGACACGCACTCAGTGATACCCTGCTTCCATGGAAGAGTCCATACCACCAAAAGATACCCCCGGCGAAACCGGTGATCAGCCGCCCCGGCGTTTCGTACTGAAAGATCGCCGTATTCTGGCGGCGTCGGCCCTTGCCCTCCTTCTGCTCCTGGTCCTCCCTGCCCGCTATCTATTCTTTCTCGCCCTACCTGCCGGCGACGGCAAGACAGTGCGGATCGTCGACTTTGCGAAGGGGGAATCGGTCGCCAGGATCGCCGCCGACCTCGAACGGGACGGGATTGTCTCCAGTGCCCGCATCTTTGTCATCCATACCCGTCTCAAGGGAGTATCAGGAAAACTCCAGGCAGGGGAATACCAGTTCAGCAACGGAATGCGGCCCGGGGAAATCCTCCGCATGATGCTCAACGGTGAGGTCGCGGTGCGCCGGTTCGCCGTCCCCGAAGGATACTCCATCCACCAACTGGCAGAACTCCTTGAGAGTCAGAAACTCTTTAGCAAAGAAGGGTTCCTCAAGGCTGCCACCGACCCTGCGCTCCTGACCGAACTGGGGATTGAGGGGAAAAGCGTCGAAGGGTATCTCTTCCCGAGCACCTACGATGTGACGCGCACCATGGACGAGGCAGCACTTATCAGGGCCATGACGGCCCAGTTCCACAAGGTCTGCGATGGTCAACTCGCCGACGCTGCGCGCCGCATCGGCATGACCCCCTTTCAGGTTGTAACCCTCGCCTCTCTCATCGAGAAAGAGGCTGTAGTTGCCACGGATCGCCCACTCATCTCGTCGGTCTTTCACAACCGGCTTGCCAAGGGAATGCGCCTCCAGAGCGACCCCACCGCCGTCTACGGCGTCAGGGCCTTCGCCAGCGCCGTCACGAAGCAGGACATCGAGCGCCAAACGCCCTACAACACCTATCTCATTGCCGGGCTCCCCCCCGGCCCCATCGGCAATCCAAGCAAGGGAGCGATTGAGGCCGCCCTCAACCCGGTCCGCACCCGCTACCTGTACTTCGTATCAAAGAAAGACGGCACCCATCACTTCTCCACCAGCCTCGACGAGCACAACGCCGCTGTCGCCACCTACCTGAAGACGAACCGTGGCAACTGAACAGCGCTAACCAGTGCGACCGGAACCGAAACCCAGGGACACCGGCCTGTCAGCAATAGTGTTCGCGCGCCTCCAAAAACAAAAAACCCCGCCGTTTCGTACGGCGGGGTTTCGTGCTTTTTTCTCGGGCAAAAGGCCGGTTACGCCTTTTCCACCTTTACCGGCACCACACCGGCCCCTTTCCCGAGGAGGGCATTGACGTTCATGGCGCGGAAATGGGAAGGCGCGAAGAGGAGACCAGCCTGTACCTTACCCGAAACCCGCGCGGGGGCGTTTACACTCACAGCACCCGCAGAGATACGAAGCGAGGAACCGTCCGACACGCCCAGCCTGGCGGCGTCGTCGGGGTGGATCTCCACGTAGCCGGCCGGCACAATCTCAAGGTTGTTCTTCGACCAGGTGGTGGTGGTGCCGCTATGGTAAAGGATAGCGCCAGCAAGAAGCAGAGGGGCCTGCTGAGACTGAACCGGACGTACATCCTTCGAAACGGCGAGGGAAACCGGCCCAGCGGAAGGGAAGCCCGCCGGCAGTACCACATCGGCCCCGTACCCTGGAACGAGTGCCGTAATCTCGGCCATGATCGATGCCGGGGACGCCGGACGGCTCTCACCCGTCAGCCGGTTACAGAGTTCGGTCAGAATGTCCCAGTCCTCGCGGGCCTCGCCAGGAGGGTTGGCTGCCTTGGCAATGGACTGGACTCGGCCGTCAATGGTGGTGAAGGTTCCGCTCTTTTCTGCCGCCACCGAAGAGGGGAGGACAATATGGGCCTGCTTCGCCGACTCGCCGGGGAACGGGTCCTGGACGATGAGAAGCTCCAGCTTGCCGAGGGCTGCCCGAATCCTCTCGCCCTCGGGGAAGGAGGCGACGGGATCACACCCGAGGAGATAGAGGGCCTTGACGCTTCCCTGCTCGATCCCCTCGACGATCTGCCAGAGATCCTTGCCCGCAACCGCCGGTGCCGCGTACCCCGGAAGCATGTCAGGTGCAACGCCCATGTCGAGGAGACCGCGGATATTGGTCTTTTCATAGACAGGGAAAAGGCCCCCCGTTTCCTTGCCGAGGGCACCCAGGACGATGGCAAGATTCGCGAGAGCATTCACGGCTTCATCGGCTCCGCTACTCCGCATAAGATCGGCGCCGAAGAGAACGGCCACGCTCTTTTTCTTGCCGAGCAGCCGGGCGGCAGCGCGAAGCTCGGCCTCGGACAGACCGACGGCAGCTGCGGCATCGGCAACCGATACGGTGCCGAGGGCTGCAGTCAGTTCGGCCAGGTTGGCAATGCGGGCTGAGGCAAAATCGTTGTCCTGCAGACCTTCGTCGAGCACGACCCGTGTGAGGGCATTGATGAGGGCCAGCTCGCTCCCCGGCCGGTACTTGAGGTGGCTGTTGGCAAACTTCTTCAGTTTCACGTCCCGCATGTTCGCGAGGACCAGCTTTGCGTCGTTCTTGGTGGCAGCCTTGATTACCCGATACTCTATGCCGGTTGCCTCGGCGTTCAGATCGCAACCGAAGACAAGAATTGCACCGGCCCTGTCAATGGCGTCGATGGTGGCGCTGGCGCCCCGAAGGCCCAACCGCTCACGGAGCGCCTTCTGGGCCTGGGCAAAGCCAAGCCGCGCCTCGGAATCGATGTTGCCACTCCCCAAGGCGTTCCGGAAGAGTTTCTGGAAGAGGTAGCTCTCCTCGTTGGTGACCCGCGGCGAACCGAAACCAGCCACTGCGTCAGGACCATAATTGGCGACGATCTCCTTGAGCCCCGTCGCGGCAGTCCCCATGGCGGCGTTCCAGTCCACCTTCTCGCCCCGCACCAGGGGCTGTGTCAGGCGGTCGGAGGAATTGATGTAGCTGTACCCGAAACGGCCGTTGATGCAGAGATTGCCGCTGTTGAAGTTATCGTCGTCGCTCGTGACCCTTTCGACGCGGCCGTTGCGGGTGTGATACTCGATCTGGCATCCGGTGGAGCAAAAGGCACAGACGCTCTTGGTTACGGTAAAGGCCCAGGGACGGCCACGGAATTTAAAAGGCTTGCTGATGAGGGTACCGGTGGGGCAGGCACCGACACAGTTGCCGCAGAATTCGCAGTTGAGGGGCTTGCCGTCAATGGTATCGATGATCGTCGCCTCGCCCCGGTTCACCACGGCAATGGCATCGCATCCCACGACCTCGTGGTCGACCTTGACGCACTTCTCGCAGAGAATGCAGCGGTTCGGATCGCTCTCGATGAGGGGCCAGTTGTAGCGGATCTCCCGCCGTTCCAGGAGCGCCGAGTATTCCTGGCGTGATGCCCCCAGACCGTAGCAGGAGTTCTGAAGATCACACTCGCCGCCGGCGTCGCAGACGGGGCAGTCGAGGGGGTGGTTGACCAGCATCAGCTCCATGATCTTCTGACGGATCCGGGAGAGCTTCTCCGACTGGGTCGTTACCTTGATTCCCTCCTTGACCGGCGTGTTGCAGGCGGTCATGGGGCGGTCGACACCCTCCACCTCCACCGCGCAGACGCGGCACGCGCCTGTTGGCGATACCTTCTTGAGCCAGCAGAGAGTCGGTATCGTGATGCCAAGCTGCGCCGCCGCGTCAAGGATGGTGCTCCCCTTGGCTACCGAGATGTCCTTCCCGTCGATTGTAAGACTGACCATATCCGTTTCACCCCTGGAAAGCGGCCCAGACCCGGGACACACCAGCGCCCGGGGTCGTCACCGACTCCCGGGCCGCCATGGCCCCGGCCTTGGGCCGAAGTGACATGCTGACTTGTGTGGATTAGACCGCAGCCATAGCGACGCGGTAGCAACGCAGACAACGCTCTGCTTCGCGGATCGCCTGACTGTCGGCAAAACCGAGCTCGACTTCCTGGTAGTTCCCCTTGCTGGCCCGCTCCCGGCCATGAACTTCGGCCTGGTGCGCCCTCTCAACCGAGTCGAGCCACGGCACCGCTTCACCCTTGTCGTAGACCGGCAGGTTGGTAAGGATGTCCTCCATGAACTCGTCGTCGGTCAGGTACACCTTTCCCTCCTCCAGCCAGCGCTGGATGACCCGTGCCGCCCGGTGGGCATTGCCGATGCAGGCAACGACGGTCAGCGGACCGATCTCGGCGTCACCACCGGCAAAGACGCCGTCCAGGTCGGTAATGAGGGTCCGGACGAGGGGGTTCCCCATACCATCCTTCAGATCCTTGCCCGCTGCGTCCTTGAGGGGAATGTACTTGGTGACCACGGTATTCCATTTGGTGATGTCGATCCCCATGTTCTCGGGAATGAACGAGAGGTCCGGGTCCTGACCGATGGCCGGGATGACCGTATCGCACTCAACCACGAACTCGCTGCCGGGAACCGGTTCGGGACGACGGCGCCCTGAGGCGTCGGGCTCTCCGAGGGCCATCCGGACACACTCGACGCCAGTAACCTGTTCGTTCTGGTCGACGATGATTTTGGTGGGAAGCACCTGAAACTCGAAGCGTACCCCCTCCTCGTCGGCGCCATCCACCTCCCACACGTCGGCCGGCATCTCCTTCCTGGAGCGGCGATAAAGGAGGATCGACTCCTCGGCCCCTTCACGCAGAGCAACACGGACGCAGTCGATGGCAGTGTTACCGCCGCCCACGACAACCACTTTCTTACCCATGCCGGTAGGGCGCCCCATATAGGCCTCACGGAGGAAATCGATCCCTCCCCTGAGGAACCCCTTGTACCCCTTGTCCTCACCCTCGACCCCCATGGGCTTCGAGCGGTGGGCGCCGGGAGCGAGAAAGACAGCATTGTACTTGCTCTTGAGTTCTTCGAGGGAGATATCAACGCCGATGCGGGTGTTGTAGATGATCTCAACTCCCATGGAGGCGATAATATCGATGTCCCGCTGCAGCAGATGCCGCGGTTGCCGGTAGGGGGGGATACCCACGGCGATCATGCCGCCGCCATACCCTTCGGGAAGAGCTTCGTAGATGGTGCAGGGATATCCTTCCAGGGCCAGGTAATAGGCACAGGCAAGGCCGGCAGGCCCGGCCCCGACAATGGCAACCGTCTTATTCTTGCGGGGCTTCGGCTTCATGGGAGGCGCAACATTATGCATCCACTCATAGTCGGACGCAGAGCGCTTGAGTACCATGATATTGATCGAATCATCCACGTTTTTGCGACGACAGTGGGTTTCGCACGGATGGGGGCAAACCCGTCCACAGACAGAGGGAAGAGGCATATTATCGCGGATGACGTGAAGCGATTCGTCGAAGCGGTATTCCTTGATGGCCTCGATGTACGCAGGGATGTCGATATGGGCGGGACAGCGGTCCATGCACGGGGCGGTGTACTTCTCGATATAGCGATGGCTTGCCGTGGGCTTTTTGGCGCCATTGACGTAGGCAAGGAAGTCATCGCGGAAATGCTTTACCGCATCAATGACCGGCACCGTGGACGATTGGCAGAGGGTACACTTGCAGTTTGCCAGGAGATCACCCAGATCGGCAATAGTATCCAGCTGGGCTTCAGTCCCTCTCCCCTCGACGATGGCGGCCAATGCGTCCATAAGGACACGGGTCCCCTTCTTGCCCGGAGTGCACTTACCGCAACAGTACAGGGTCTGCACCCTCTTCATGTATTCCGCGGCCATGGCCGGCACATCGACACCCTTATCGAAAACAATGATGCCGTCCCACCCCATAAAGGCGGCCAACGCCCGGTCACCGTCCAGGGTAGTCGGGAGCCTGAAGCTTGCGTCCTTCGCCTCGCTACCCGCGCGATTATCGACGACAGTCCCTCCCCAGCTCGAAAAAACCACCTGTGCCACGCACGCCTCCGTTCAGACCTTCACAGACAGGATCTATATCACTTAACCACTTATATTTATTAATTGTTTTAGCTAGCCACAATTGTATACAGTATGCAATATCTATCACAACATCCTTTGATAAATCAAGGGAAAAAATAACAAATCATTGGTTTTCCCTTATGATTGCTCCACCTCTCCCCCTCTGGTATAGTTCCCGGACAGCCACCAGTCGTGACCCATCCATACGGAAAAGGAGCCTGTAATGTATCAGGATGCTTTCAGATCGCTATTTGAGATTAATATGGGGATTCGTAGCGGAGAACGGGTACTTGTTTTCAGTGACACGATCCGCATCGACGAGGCACCAATCCCTTCCGAGCGGAACCGCCGCGAACGCCTATTGCAGGTAGCGGAGGAAGCCGCCCGTTTCGCGGAAACAACGTACGGAAGGACGGATTTCGTTTCTTTCCCCGCAACTGCCGCATCGGGAGCCGAGCCGCCGGAAACTCTCTGGCGGTCAGCCTTCGGGAATGGCATTGTCGACACGCTTGCCGCCGAGGGCATCCTGCCGCGTCTGTTGGCAAAAGAGGCTACAGCGGACGATGTTGAGCGCTCCAGGGAACTGATACTCGCCTCCCGTCGTGACGTGGTTGACGTGGTGGTGGCCCTGGCAAACAACTCAACGAGCCATACCCGCTTCCGGTCCCTCGTGAACGCGGCCGGAGGACGCTTCGCAAGTCTTCCCCACTTCGATCCCGAAATGTTCTTCACCTCCATGCAGGTCGACTGGCATGCCCTGGCAGAACGGACCAAACAGCTTGCGGCGGCAGTTAACGAAGCAACGGAAATCCTTATTGAAACCCCCAACGGGACGCGGATGCGGATCGGCAAGGCGGGTCGACAGGCCGAGGGAGACGACGGCCTCCTGACCGCACCGGGAAGCTTCGGCAACCTCCCGGCCGGCGAGGTCTACCTGGCCCCCCTCGAAGGGACAAGCGAAGGGGTCATGGTGCTGGAGTATGGACCGACCCGAAAGCTCTCCTCCTCCGTGGAACTAATCGTGCGCAACGGAATCGTTACCGATATCCGCGGCGACGAACCCCATCGGGAGTGGCTTGAACGCCGGTTCGCCGAGAACGGAAAAAACCGCAACATCGCCGAACTCGGCATTGGAACCAATGACCGTGCTACCAGGCCCGACAACATACTCGAAGCAGAGAAGATTCTCGGCACTATCCACATCGCCCTCGGTGACAATTCAGGTTTCGGCGGCACGGTCCAGACGCCGTTTCACGAGGACTACGTCTTCTACCGACCAACCCTTACCGCCGTAGCCGCTAATGGCTCCCCCACGGTGCTGTTGAGGGACGGTACGCTTTTGCTCTAATCCCCTTCACACAAATTGCTTGGGGTGGCTCAAGTTTTTTTACATCCATCCGATGAGTATGCCTATAGACGCACGTCTTCAGAGAGACTCAACAACACCCAACCGAGTAAGGTGGAAGCATGGGAGAATCCCCCTCAAACCCTTCGGGTCTCACCTTCAGGCTCGCCGATGACCGCAAGCTCAAGGCCATCTATGTGCCTGCGGCCGAGAAAGCCTCCGTGAACCTCGGCTTCCTGAGGCATGCCCTCGTCGCCGGCGGCTTCGCCGATCTCTTCATCTACGACCATGCCCTCGTGGAGCTCATCAAGCGCTATAATGCCGCCACCCAGGAGTTCGTCTACGATGTCGGCGAACAACGCGACGGGACCTACATCATCCGCAACACTCCTGACAACATCGAGGCCTATCTGACCCTGACCCGCCCCTATGGCGGGAAACCGGTATGCCCGGAACAGCTGCACCAGGCCCTCAGAGAGCAGGGGGTTATCTATGGAGTCCTCACAGATGAAATCGAGACGGCCATAGAGGCCGGCGAGGCCACGGACCTGCTCATTGCGCGGGGAATTCCCCCTGAGCAGGGGACCGACGCAGAACTGGTAAGCCTGATCCCCCAGGCACGCGACCGGCAACCCGAACTTCAGGACAACGAAACCGTCGACTATCGTGACAGGGGAGAGATCAGCAGCGTCAAGGCGGGTGATCCCCTCATGCGCCGGATTCCTCCGACCCCGGGAAAGCCGGGTACCAACATCATGGGAAAGGAGGTCCCGGCACCACCGGCAAAGGATCTCAAGTTTACCCCGAACCTGCCCGGCACGACCTTTGCCCCCGACGACCCCGACCTTCTCATTGCCGCCATCGACGGACAACCGGTGCTCGTGGCCAACGGCGTCATGATCGAGCCGGTCATAAAGATCAAAAATGTCGACCTTTCATCGGGCAACATCAGCTTCAAGGGTTCCGTCGACATTTCAGGGGATATTACCCCGGGGATGACGGTGCGCGCCACGGGCGACATCACCGTCGGCGGTGTCGTCGAAGGGGCCACCCTTGAGGCGGAGGGGGACATTGTGGTGCGGGGAGGGATAATCGGCCCGGGAGAGAACCGGGACCCCAAGGGTAAGTCAGGCCAAGAACGCGCCCTGATCCGCGCAAAGGGTAACATTGAGGCGCTCTTTGTGGAAAACTCCCTTGTGGAGGCCGGCGGCATGATCCAGATTGCAGGATTTGCCATGCAAAGCAACTTGGTGGCCGGCACCCAGGTTGTGGTGGGCCAGGAGGGGACCACGAAAGGGCACATCATCGGCGGGTCCTGTCAGGCGGTATCGCGGATCCAGGCAGTAACCCTCGGTTCCCACGCGGGAGTCCACACCACAGTGAGCGTGGGGGTTAATCCCCACGTAAAGGAAAAGCTCTCCACCGTCAAATTGAAGATCGCTGAAGCGGAGCGTGAACTCGACGAATTGACCAAGAGACTTGACTACTTTGCCTCTACCCCACTCAAAGGCTCCCCCGAGCAGATCAATGAGACCCGCCAGGCCAAGGACAAGCTCGTGACGGCGCTATCGGAACTCAAGGGAGAAAGGAAACGGCTCGAAAAGAGGCTCGAACAGGCCTCCGATGCCCTGATACGCGTGGAGCGGGCCGTATTGAGCGGCGTTGTCATCTCCATCGGCACCAAGACCCTCGAAGTGAAAGATGACATGGAAGGAGGGATCACCTTCCGACTGGAAGATGACGCCATCGTCGCCTCCCAGTGAGCCTGCCACTTCGGGCCCCCTTCCCGATTGACAGCTTTAACAAAGTATGGAATGGTTCCTGGTCATCAGGGGAGGGAGCCATGCTAGTCATAGGACTGACCGGTGGGATAGCGTCGGGGAAAAGTACCGTTGCGCGGATATTGGAACGACTCGGCGCCACGATTATCGATGCCGACCTCCTCGCGAGGGAAGCTGTTCTTCCCGGCACCCCGGCCCACCGGGCCATCGTGGCCGCCTTCGGCACGGAGATCCTCCTGCCGGACGCCACCATCGATCGCAAAGCGCTGGGGCGCATCGTCTTCGCCAATCCGGATGCGCGGCGACGCCTGGAGGCCATAACCCATCCCGCCATCGCCCGCCTGTCACAAGCGCGGCTGGCAGAGGCCCGCCGCTCCGACGCACCAGCGGTCTTTTACGTGGCGCCCCTGCTCATCGAGGCGGGAGCGGCTGACCGGGTTGACGATATCTGGGTAGTGTACGCCGATCGGGAGACACAGCTCGCTCGACTTACGGAGCGCGACGGAATCGGGCGAGGGGAGGCTGAACAGCGACTCGCAGCCCAGATGCCCATGGACGAAAAGGCTTCCTATGGCTCGGCCGTCATTGACAACCGGGGGACGTCAGAGGAGACGGAACGGCAGGTGGTTGCCCTTTGGAAGGAGAGAATAGAAAAAAACCCCCGGTAAATCCGGGGGTTTTTTTATTTGTGGTAGCCGAGTTTCATGGAAATCTCATCGGCGGCCTGCGTAATGAGGGGAATGAGTTCCTTTGCCATCCTCTCGTCGGTAAAACGCATGGATGGCCCGGAAAGACTGACCGCGCCGATGATCCGGCGGGTATAGTCACGGATCGGCGCGCCGGCACAGCGGACCCCCAGATCGAGTTCCTCGTTGTCGATGGCGTACCCCTGCTCCGCCACTTCCATCAGGTGCTTTCTCAGCACGTCACGGTCGGTGATCGTATTGGGAGTGTACGGCTTGAGCTCTTTGACAGGGAAAAAGGCATCAAGTTCTTCGTCGGGCATGTATGCAATCTGAACCTTTCCCGCTGCGGTGCAGTATGCCGGAAGCCGGGAGCCGACACGGGGTACAACCCGCACGGTGAGGTCGGTCTCCACCACATCCAGATAGACAATGCTCTGCTCCTTGAGAATCGCCACGTAGGCGGTCTCGTTGCACTCCTTGACGAGCCACTCGAGCACCGGCCGCGACTGGCGCAGAAGTCCCATCTGCTTGATGAAGGTCTGCCCCAGTTCCAGAGTCTTGAGCCCGAGCCGGTAGTTCTCCGTAACCCTGTTCTGCTCGATATAGCCCCGCGACTCCAGGGTGGCCAGGAGCCGGAACACGTTATTCTTGTGGAGTTTCAGCCGCTTGGAGAGCTCCGTAACGCCGAGTTCGTCCACATCTTCATGAAACTGCTCAAGAAGGTCAAGGGCGTGATCGACCGCCTGAATGATATATTCCGATTTATCCTTCTTGGCCATTGGCCCTCCTCTTTCACAGAAAGAAATAAGCCTTCTTACATAAGCTTTAAGGGGAAATAAGTCAAGGGTAACGTCTCTGCCAGAAACCGTCACTCCATTGTCAAGGCCCACTTCTCCGTTATATATTTATACGAAAACCCCTTGAACTGTAGAATATCGTTTTATAATTGTCAAGACTCATTATTTATTTTATAGTCGTCTCACGGAGATAGCGTCAGCCGATATCGATGGCCTCATACCATAACCTCATCCCAATCGATTATTTTTCCCGCCTTACCCAGGAGCCGGCGAGACTCCCGGACAACTCCATGTCTGTTCTATTCCAGGAGATTCTCCATGCTCAACCTGCGTAAAAAAATCCTTGTGGCCATTGATGGCTCCCCCTTCTCCGACAAAGCAGCCGAGGAAGCGGTCCGGATGGCTGCGGGGAACCCAAGCCAGTTCAAAAGCAAAATCTACGCCATGCTGGTCCTCCCCAATGCACCCCGGAGCACCTTCACCGACTTCGTCCCCCCGCCTCCCATCACGGAAACCAAGGAATGGGACGAACTGAGGGAGCGGGTCTTCTATGTCATCGAGAAGAACGCCAGGGAGGCGGATATCCCCCTCGAGATCAAGGTGGTGTATGGCGATCCCGCGGACGAGCTCATTGATTTCGCGGAAAAGGAACAGATTGACGTGATCGTGATCGGTAGTTCGGGGAAGGGATTCCTGAAACGGAAACTTCTGGGAAGCGTTTCCCACAAGGTGGTGAAGAACTCCCCCTGCTCGGTCTACATCGTCAGGGGATAGGGTGTTCGGTCTCCTTGCGGAGATAGGAGAGAATTTCCCTGAGGCTTTCAACGATGATCCGTTCGTCGCGGGGAAACTCTTCGGGGGAGAGTTCGAGGGTCAGGGTATCGTTGTAGCCGGTGCTGCGCAGATGATTGAGAAAGCGGGTAAGAGGAAGGATGCCGTGTCCCGGCAGCAGGTGCTCGCGACCGTGGCCATAGTCTGAGAAGTGGATGTTCCTGATCCGGCCGCTGTTGTAACAGAGATAGAAGTCGTTGATGAAGTTGGCCTTCCCCGACCCCATGTGGGTGGTGTCGAAGGTCATGAAAAGGTTGCGCTCCTGGATGAAGTCGATGAACTTCGTCGTGCTGGAGAGGATATGGGGGTTCATCCTGACCCGTTTCCCCACCCACGGCATGTTCTCCAGGGTGACGATGACCCCCCCCTGCCCCACCTCCTTCTGGAAATCCATCACCCGGTAGAGCCAGCGCCAGAACCCCAGTTCGAACCCCATCCACGAGGGGGGGTGGAAATTCACCAGCTGAACGCCGCAGTCGGCCGAGAGTTCCACGCACCGCTTCAGCGAGTCGATGGAGCTTCCCCAGCCATCCAGGGGCATGAAGGGGGCGTGCATGGAGTGAATCGGCAGGATTTCCGCAAGCTCCCGGATGAGGGTGCGGCAGTTGACCTTCTGGAAGTCCTGATTGACGATGAGCTCCACCCCGTCGAACCCCGCATCCCGGGCAATGGCCATGACCTTGCCGAGGGGAAACGTAAAGAGGGTGCCGGTGGAGAGGGATATCCGCATCCCGCCTACCCCTGCCCACTGATACTGCTGTAAACGATCTTCTGGAGGCTTCCCACCGCTTCGAGGCTCGCGTGAAGCTCGCGCTCGGCATCCTCTCCGAATTCTTCGGTATCAACGAGAATGCCGTTTTCCCCCGCAATCTCCCGCCGGATGCCATGGCGATAGAAACAATTCCAGGCCCGCAGGAGCCGTTCCGCCAGTTCCACGTCAATGCGCCCCTGGTAGAGAAGTCCCCGGATCCGCTCCGTTGTCGCCGTTTCCTGAATGTCGAAGCGTACCGTCATGATCCGCACGTTGGCCACAAGGGGACCGATACCGTAGAGGGCCAGATTGAACATCCCCCGCTCCAGCCGGAGCCTGCCGAAGAAGTCGAAGCCCGATTGCATCATTGCCGTCCGCCGGGCGATCTCCCGCAGGGGATCGATCTGGACCGAGAGAGCGGACCGGACCAGGTTGACCATTTCGGCGGCAAGGGAGGGATCGCCGGCCACCAGGCGCAGATCGGCCAGGCGGACGAGCCACTCCATGTCTCCTCCCCCCTCGACCGCCCTGGCGGCAATCCGCTGGCGCCACTCCGTGAGACTCCCGCGCCACGAGGAAGAGGCGGGGGTGATACCCGCGCGGCTGCCAATACTCAACCGCTCCAGCAGGGGGGCTGGCCTGCCGCTGAACCCCACAAAGGACGATCCGGCCTCGATTTCCTCGTGGACCAACAGAAAATCGCAGGCATCGAACCGGCTCACCTCCCCCCGCCCCGCAGCGCCGAGGGCCATCCAGCACCAGCGCCCGGCCGGCACCCCCACACCTCCCGCCGCCATCTGGCTCAAGGTTATCCTCAGGACTGCCCCCGTGATCCGGTCCAGGGCCACCGTGCGCATAAGGTGGTAGGCCGCAACCGATCCGCGACGGCTGAAGTAATCGGCCGCCATGGCCCGCAGCCGGTCCTGGATGGGCATGAGCTCCCGGACATCCTCTGCCTGGTCGGCTTCGTCCAGGACACGGGAAAAATCCTCCCGGCACCCCTGTTCAGCCGTCAGTTCCTCTTCCAGGGCATCCTTCACCCCCAAGAGCAGCAGCTCCTCGTCCCCGGCCGACAGGTGCGCCATGCGGACATAGAGTCCCTGGCGCACCTGCTCGATGAACTCGGCGGTCCCGCGCCGGGTAAGGATATCCTCCCCCCTCGCACCTAGTAACAGCGCCATGTCACAGCTCCTTTACCGTCATAGTCAGTCCATGTGGCCGTGAACCTGCTCGGCCAGGAACCGCCGGACCTCTTCAGGGGGCGGAGGGGTCAGGAGCGACACCGCTACCATTACGGCGATAACGGCCGGCGCGCCGAAAAAGGCCGACGAGGTAAGGGGGAAAATATCCGCCACTACCGGCAGAAAACGGCCGAATAGGGGAGTCGAAAAGGTAATGACGACCCCGGTCAGCATCCCTGCGATAACCCCGTGGCGGTTGGCCCGCCCCCACCAGATACCCAGGAGGAACGCGGGGAAAATGGTATTGCCGGCCAGGGCAAAGGCCACGGCGGTAATCTCGGCGATGAGTCCCGGCGGGTCCATGGCGATCACCAGCACCACCACGGCCAGGGCCACCACCGCCGCTTTGGAGAGGGCCATCTTGGTGGTCTCCGACGCCCGGGGGTTGATGAAACGGTAGTAGATGTCGTGGGAAAAAGAGGAGGCGCCGGTGATGAGGAGCCCGGCCACGGTGAAAAAGGCGGCGCTCACGGCCCCGGCGGCGAGAATCCCGATCATCCACGGGGGAAGCCCCCCCATGACCGCTGTCCTTATAACGATAAGGTCGGCCATTTTCTCGGCCGCGGCAGGCGGAAGGGTCATTCCGGCTCGGGCCTCCAGAAGCCGGGCAAAGACGGCGTAGGCCGGAGCCGACCAGTAGATGAGGGCGATGAAGAAGAGCCCCCACACGAGGCTCCACCGGGCGTCCCGGATGTTGGGGACCACGTAGAAGCGCGACAGCACGTGGGGGAGCCCTGCGGTCCCCACCATGAGGGTGAAGCAGAGGGATATCCACTGAAAGAGGGAACCCGAGGCAAAGGGGGCAGCGAAGTTGATGCCGAACTCCCGTTTCAGGTCCTGGATGGCCACCCCATAGCCGAACTGGGGGAGAACCCAGAAGTAGCCGAGCTTGTACGCCAGCACCATGAGGGGGAGAATGAAGGAGACAATGAGAAGCGTGTACTGGAGTTGCTGGTTGCGGGCCACACCCAGCACCCCCGAGATGATCACGTACCCAACCACCACGACGGCTCCCAGGATCACGCCGTTGCGATAGCCGGTGCCGAAGAGCCAGCCGAAGAGCATCCCGATCCCCTTGAACTGGGCCGTGCAGTAGATGATCGAGATGGTGATGGAGATGCCGGCGGAGATGAGACCTGCCATGGGCGACGCGTAACGGTCCCCCACGAAGTCCGGCGCCGTGTACTTGCCGAAACGCCGGATCTGTCCCGCCATGAGGACCAGAAGGAGTACGTACCCGCCGGTCCAGCCGATCACGTAGGCCAGGGCGTAATACCCGTGGAGGTAGAGGAGTCCCCCCATGCCGAGGAGGCTCGCAGCGCTCATCCAGTTGCTGGCGATGGCGGCCCCGCCGCCGATCCGGCCGATGTAGCGGCCACCGATGCCGTAATCGCTGGCGCTCCGGGCCCGGGCGCGGAGCCCCGCCACGATGAAGGAGGCAAGGGCAAGGGTGACAATGATGAGGGGTATGAGATTGGGCCCCGCGTCAGTCATGGCTTCGATCCTTCCTTCTGCTGTGCTGCTCCGTGTGCCGGTCGATGTAAATATTGAAGAGGATGCAGAGAATGATGAACCAGAGGGGGAGAAACTGGGCCGTGAACCAGAAATGCCAGGGGAACGAAAGGAAGGTGAGGCGAGTCAGGATACCCTCCCCCTGGGGAGTTTCGGAGAGGAGCCAGAGGATGGCCTGGACGCCGAAGTTGGCCACAGCCCAGCCAAGGAGGACGAAGAGGATGATCACCACCTCGCCGGTCATGTACCCCTTCCGGGGACGAAAGATGTTGACGTCGTACCACTCGCGATCATGCTCCATAGAGCACCTCCCCATGGGGAATCGGCTGCATTGCGGCTGTTTTACATTGTATCGGCTTTTACCGCGATTTCTCCAGGCCGCGGGCGTAATTCAATCCGGCCTACCCCCCTTCATGACCTCCCGCAGGACTGCCGTGGCGTAGCTCCCCTTGGGAAGCGAGAACTCCAGCACCAGCCCGTCAGCGTCCGCGGAAGCCCGCGGATCCCCCAGGGGAACCCGAAGGGGTCGCCGCTCCCCCTCCATCCGGAGCCCGCCGGGGAGGTCGAAGCTGGCCGGCTCCACCCCTTCGGCCGCCAGAAGCGACCGTTCCAGCGCCCCCTCTTCACCCTCGGGCATCATCATCCGGCAGCCGAAGAGGGGTCCGGTGGGGGAGATCTCGAAGTGCTCCGCCCGTGGCGCTTCGGCCGCGGGGTCCGTTACCAGGAAACAGGCGCCGTTGGCGTGCTTCCAGGCCAGATCACCCTCCTGGACGGTGTCGAGGGAGTCGAGCCGGGCCTCCACCACGTGGTCGAAAAGAGCCGACTGGCAGGCGGAGAGGTAGAGCTTCCTGAGCCGGGGATTGACCGCGCGGAAGGCCCCCTCGAAGTCGTCGGGGCGCTTCACGAGACGCTGGATGACGTCCCGCTCGGTGCGGCAGTGGCCCGGGAAGAGGCGCTGGCTCTCCTCCAGTTCCCCTCGTTGGTACGCCTCGATGGCGCTCCGCCATGCCTCCCCCGTAACCTTTGCCGGATCGCCCATGAGGAGATCCACCGCAGCGCACCAGTCGCCGGCCAGCATGGCCCGGCCGATGAGATGGCTGTTCCCCTGGGCACCGTAGCGCTGCTCCCCGAAGCGGTTGGGGACGCCGCGCCGTTCCAGCACCGCCAGGATCGCCTCGGCCCGGGCCACGGCGTCGGACACCACCCCCCTGACTCGGATCCGAAACCGGTTTCCCGCCAGGTGCCCCAGCTTCAGCTTGTTCCGGTGCCGTTCCGCGGAGAGAATGCGGATGCCGGGAAGCTCCAGGGCGAGCACCTCCTCGGGCTTCATCCGGGGGAGCGACACGGTCTGGCGGGTCACCCCCCGGGCATCCTTCATGCCCGCATACCCCACGTCCCGCTCGGAGAGCTTCAGTGCCCGGGCCAGGCGGCGGATGGCGTCCAGGGTCGTCACCCCCCGCTTCTCGATGAGGGCGTAGACGTGCTCTCCCTCGCCACAGGGGAGGTAGAGGGGAATCTCCTCCACCACGAAATCGTCGGCGGTCTCCTTGATGGTGCCTCCGGTGCCGGGGAGGCCGGCGGTCAGATAGCGCTTCTCGCCGCTCACGCTGCCCCCTCTGCCGTTTTCCGGTAGTGGACGAAGTAGATCCGCTTCCCCTCGGCCATGAACTTCATCATGTACTTGGAGAGATGGTACCCTTCCAACTCGTGGCGGTAACGGTCCGGGGCGAGCATATTCGCGTACCCCTCCACTCCCGGCATGAACTCCGCCACGTCGATGCCGTAGTCATCGAAGTCGGTGGCAAAGTAGAAATCGCCCCCCGGTGCCAGATACTCGCGGATGAACGCCGCAAACTCCCGGTTCACGAGGCGGCGCTTGCGGTGGCGCATCTTGGGCCACGGGTCGGGACAGTTGATGTGGACGGCACAGAGGGAACCCTTGGGAATGCGCTCGACGATGAACTTGCGGGCCTCGTCCCGCACGACCCGGACGTTGGGAATAGCCAGCCGTTCGAGGCGGCGGCAGGTCTTGTCGCACCCCTTGTTGTAAAAGTCGATGGCGATATAGTTGGTGCCGGGGTTGTCGGCGGCTGTCCTGGCGATGAAGTCGCCGATGCCGCAGCCGATCTCCAGGGCCAGGGGATTGGCGTTGCCGAAGACGGCGGCCCAATCGGCGGGCGTTGACAGTTCGTCAGGGTTCAGGAAAAAGGGTGAAGAGATTTCGATCATGCGCTGCATTCTTGTCGGTTCCTCGGGGTTGAAGTGGGCGTACCATACCACAAAAGCCCGGAAGCCCGGAAGCGCTTTTCTTGCCATTCCCGACCTCCTGTGCTATAGCTATCTGGTTGAAATAACGAAAAAAAGGAACACCAGATGAAATTCACCGACTTAAACCTCCCCGAACTGGTGCAACGGGGTATCGCCGACACCGGCTTCACCGACTGCACCCCGATCCAGGAAAAGACCCTTCCCCTGGCCCTTTCCGGTAAGGATGTGGCCGGCCAGGCCCAGACCGGCACCGGCAAGACTGCAGCCTTTCTCATCAGCCTCTTCACCCGGCTCCTGAAGAACCCCACGGAGGGAGAAACCCGCAATCCGCGCGCCCTGATCCTGGCTCCCACCCGGGAGCTCGTCGTCCAGATCGAGAAGGACGCCCAGGCCCTCGGGGCCCACTGCGGCTTCGTGATCCAGGCCATCTACGGCGGCGTCGACTACATGAAGCAGCGGAGCGCCCTCAAGGAAGGGGCCGACGTGGTGGTCGGCACCCCGGGGCGCCTCATCGACTACCTGAAGCAGAAGGTCTACTCCCTCAAGGAGATCGAGGTGCTGGTCATCGACGAGGCGGACCGGATGTTCGATATGGGGTTCATCGCCGACCTCCGCTTCATCCTCCGGCGGCTCCCCCCCTTCGACAAACGCCAGAACCTCATGTTCTCCGCCACCCTCAACCAGCGGGTGATGGAACTGGCCTACGAGTTCATGAACGTCCCCGAAAAGGTGGCGGTCACCCCCGAGCAGATGACCGCCGAGCGGGTGGAGCAGGTCCTCTACCACGTGGGGCGCAAGGAGAAATTCCCGCTCCTCCTGGGCCTCCTGCGCAAGAAGGGGATGGAGCGGACCATGATCTTCGTCAACACCAAGCGGGAGGCGGAGTTCCTGGACGAGCGGCTTAATGCCAACGACTTCCCCTGTCGGGTCATCTCCGGCGACGTGGAGCAGCGCAAGCGGATGAGGATTCTGGAGGACTTCAAGAACGGCAAGCTCCCGATCATGATCGCCACCGACGTCGCCTCCCGCGGCCTCCACATCGACGGGGTCTCCCACGTCATCAACTACGACCTTCCCCAGGACGCCGAGGACTACGTCCACCGCATCGGCCGCACCGCCCGGGCCGGCGCCGAGGGAAAGGCGATCTCCATGGCCGATGAGGACGGCGCCTTCCACCTGGAGGCGATCCACGAGTACATCAAGGACAAAATCCCGGTTGAATGGGCCGAGGACGACCTCTTCGTCCACGACTTCAAGCGGGTGAAACCGAAGCCCAAGGGGCACGAGACCCGAGCCAAGGGGCCGACCCGCCACGGCCGGAAGCACCCGGAAGGGGAGAAGAAAGAGGGAGAAGGGGAGGCGAAGAAGCGCCGCCGCGGGCCCCGGAAGAAACCGGCGGGGGAGAAGCCGAAGCCGGAATAGGAACCATTCAGAACAAGATGGATAGAGCGAAAAAGGGGAAAGGCCGACCAGCCTTTCCCCTTTTTTCGTTCATTGCGTCCCTGGCGGGACTCACTCGTACCGCAGCGCCTCGATGGGGTTCAGGTTGGCCGCCTTGCGGGCCGGGTAGAAGCCGAAGAAGACGCCGACGCCGGCGGAGAAGAGGAAAGCGATGATGATTGCCTGCGTGGAGATCAGGGTCGGCCACTGCATGATCTTCGAGACCGCCATGGCCCCCGCCACCCCGAGCCCCATGCCGATGATCCCCCCCGCCGTGGTGAGGAGCACCGCCTCGGTCAGGAACTGGAGGAGGATGTCCCGTTGTTTGGCGCCGATGGCCATCCGGATGCCGATCTCCCGGGTCCGCTCCGTGACCGAGACAAGCATGATGTTCATGATGCCGATGCCGCCGACGACCAGGGAGATGGAGGCCACGGCCCCCAGGAGGATCGACATGACCTTGGAGGACTGTTCCGATACCGCGAGGATCTCCGACAGGTTGCGCACCGTGAAGTCCCGCTCCCGGCTCGGACCGATCCGGTGGCGCTGGTCCAGGAGCGCGGTCACCTCTTCCTCGGCCTTTTTGAGAACATCGGCGCTTTTCGCCTGGATCATCATGGCGCCCACCGTGTTGGGGAACTGGCTGCCGAAGAGCTTGCGCTGGGCAGTGCGCAGCGGCACGAAGATCACGTCGTCCTGATCTGTCCCCTGGGGAGACTGCCCCTTGTGGTCCAGTATCCCGATGACGGTGAACGGTATCTTCTTGATCCGGATGATCTTGCCGATGGGATCAGCATCGCCGAAAAGGTTCTCGGCCACGGTCTGGCCAATGAGACAGTTCTTGGTGGCGCCGTCCACATCGGACAGAGAGATGTTTCTGCCGGTTGTCAGGGACCAGTCCCGGACGACGACCATCTCGGGGGTGCACCCCATGACGATGGTGGACCAGTTCTGATTGCCGTAGACGATCTGGGCCGAGCCCCGCACCGTAGGGGCCACATTCTCCACCGACGGGCATTCCGCCTTGATGGCCCGGGCGTCGTCGTAGGTGAGGGTCGGGGTGCCGCCGGCCCCGGTCCGCAGCCCCCCGCTGGTGGTGGAGCCGGGAAGGACCAGGAGGAGGTTGCTCCCGATGCTGGAGATCTGGTCGGAGATCATCTTGCTCGCCCCGGCACCAATGGCCACCATGGCGATGACGGCGGCGATCCCGATGATGATGCCAAGCATGGTCAGGAGTGCCCGCATCTTGTTGACCCGCAGCGCCCGGAGGGCGATCAGGAGACTTTGCCAGAGGGTCGTCATGGGGCCTCTCCCTGGGCCGGCGACGCCACGGCAGGGGAGGCGTTCGGCGAATCGGCGATGATGGTGCCGTCCCGGAAGACGAGATGGCGGCCGGTGAAGGCAGCCACATCCGGCTCGTGGGTGACCATGAGGATGGTGATGCCGTGGCGGTTCAGTTCCTGGAAGATGGCCATGATCTCGACGGTGGTCCGGGAGTCGAGGTTGCCGGTGGGCTCGTCGGCCATGATGATGGCCGGCTCGTTCACCAAGGCACGGGCGATGGCCACCCGCTGCTGCTGGCCCCCGGAGAGCTGGTTCGAGTAGTGGTCGGCCCGGCCGGCGAGCCCCACCCGCTCCAGGGCCGCCAGGGCCCGCTCCCGGCGGGCCGCAGCCGACACATGAGCATAGACCAGCGGCAGCTCCACGTTCTCCCGGGCCGTGGTCCGGGCCAGGAGGTTGAATCCCTGGAACACGAAGCCGATCTTGGTGTTCCGGATCTCGGCCAGCTCATTGCGGGAGAGCCCTCCCACATTCACCCCCTCCAGGAGATACTCGCCGCTGGTCGGGACATCGAGGCAGCCGAGCATGTTCATGCAGGTGGACTTGCCGCTCCCCGAGGCCCCCATGATGGCGACGAACTCTCCTTGGGAGACCGTGAAGGATATCCCCTTCAGGGCCTCCACCCGCTGGTCTCCCATGGTATAGACCTTGGTGACGTCGGTTATTTTGACCACCTCGCCCATCTAGAACCTCGGCCCCATGGATCCGCCCATGCCGCCCGCTTTTTTCTGCTGCGGGGTAACCTGTTCGATGATCACCTGGTCGTTTTCCTTGAGGTTCCCGGAAACCAGTTCCACCTGCCCATCGTTGCCGATGCCGGTCTTAACCGGCACCGGAACCGGCTTGTTCTCCGCCCCCAGGATGTAGACCTGCTGCCCACCTTCCCGCTTTTTCCTCCGCTGCTCCTGGCCAGCCTGCTGTCCCTTCGCCGCCTTCTCATCACCCCCCTTCTTGGGCCGGAACCGGAGCGCAGCGGAAGGGAGCTTCAGGACATTGTCCTTGCGGGCGGTCTCGATGCTGACATTGGCGGTCATCCCCGGCTTGAGCTTCATGTCCTTGTTGTCCACGTCGATCACCACCACGTAGGTCACGACGTTCTGGGTGACCACCGGTGCGTTGCGCACCTGGCGGACGGTGCCGGTGAAGCGGTTCTCGGGATAGGAGTCCACGGTGAAGCTGACCGGCTGCCCCACCTGCACCCGGCTGATGTCGGCCTCGTCCACGCTGGTGTCGATCTCCATGCGGGTCAGGTCCTGGGCGATGGTGAAGAGGGTCGGGGTCTGGAACGAGGCGGCCACGGTCTGCCCCACGTCCACGTTGCGGGAGACGACGATGCCGTCCACGGGCGAACGGATGGTGGCATAGCGGAGGTTGGTCTCCGACTGGCTGAAGGCGCCGCGGGTCTGGGCCACGCTTCCCTCGGCTGCTTTCACGGTGGCCTGGGCCATCTGGTAGCGGTTGTCGGCGGCGTCAAAATCGCTCTGGGAGACGACGCCGTCCTTGAGGAGCTGGCGGTTCCGCTCCTGGTTGCGCCGGGCATCTGCCAGATCAGCCCTCACCCTCTGGAGGTTGGCCTGGGCGTTCAGGTAGTTTCCCCGGGTCTGCTCCACCTGGGCCGAAAACAGGGAAGGATCGATCTGGGCGATGACCTGCCCCTTTTTCACCGGCGAGTTGTAGTCCACAAAGAGCTTCTGGATGGTGCCGGAAACCTGGGTACCCACCTGTACCGTCACCACGGCGGCAAGGTTGCCGGTGGCGGAGACAGTGGAGACAATATCCCCCCGCTCGATCTTGGCGGTCTTGAACACAGTTTCCGGCTTTTTGTTCAGGGTAAAGTACGCGGCAACGCCGGCCACCACGAGGACGGCAGCGGCGGGGATGAGGAATTTCTTCATGGGGGACCTCGGCGAGGATGATCTTTTATCGGAATTATGCTTTGTGTATAGATGAAAACGAGGCAAACCTCAACCGGTTGACACAAAAAAGCCCCCTGTCTTCATCAGACAGGGGGCTGGTGGTTAAGCCCGCCGCACTACGCGACGGGCATGCGTCGGCAACCCTCCTTGCAACGGGTTACCGGGCGAAGCATATAGATCGTGGTCCACATGGCCGAGGTCTCCTTTCGCAATGATGTTCCCGCGTTTGCGGGCCTGATTCAATAGTAATCACCCCCCCGGAGAATGTCAACGGAGGGGGCGATTAAATATCTTTATATACTACTGTCCGGTAAACTTTGATTGTACAGCTGTAACTTGTTGAACTTTATTGCTCTTTGGCACAATTGTTCTTTTTTCGACATGAATTCGTTCTGGGTGTAGCCTTCCTCCCTTTACAGGAGGGGAGCAATGCACACCGGTCCGACCGTTTTCAAACAACTTCTGCAGTTTCTGCCCCGGTACGAATTCAATCTCTGCGTTCGCCGACACCGTGGCGAGTATCGGGAGAAGAAGTTCTCGACCTATGACCAGTTCCTCTGCCTGGCTTATGCCCAGATGGCTGGCCGTGAGAGCTTGCGGGATATCGAGACCTGCCTGAACTCCCACCAGGAGAAGCTGTACCACATCGGCTTTCGTGGTGATGTCTCCCGCACGACCCTTGCCGACGCGAACGAGCGCAGGGACTGGCGTATCTTCCAAGACTTCGGTCATGTACTGATCGGCATAGCTCAGCAGCTGTACCAGGCTGATGCCATCGCCGTTGAGCTTACGCAACCGCTCTACGCCTTTGACTCGACCACTATCGACCTGTGCCTTACGCTGTTCCCATGGGCCGAGTTCCGCAAAACCAAGGCGGCGGTCAAGATGCATACGCTCATTGATCTGCGTGGTCCCATTCCAACCTGGGTCACTATTACCACTGGCAAGGTCCACGATGTCAGGATGCTGGACCATCTGCCGGTTGCAAAGGATGCCATTTACACGATGGACAGAGGGTATGTCGATTTTGCCCGGCTCCACTCCATCCACAAGCAGGGAGCATTCTTCGTAGTTCGGGCAAAGGACAACCTGAAATGCCAGCGGTTATATTCCCATCCGAAGGACAAGGAATCAGGTGTACGGGCAGACCAGATTATCACCCTGGTGACGCAGAAGTCGAAAAAGGGGTATCCGGAGAAACTGCGCCGGGTCAGCTATGTTGACAAAGAACGGAACAAGCGACTCGTATTTCTCACGAACAACTTCGAGATTCCGGCAGCGACGGTGGCTGCGATTTACAAGCAGCGCTGGCAGGTGGAGCTGTTTTTCAAATGGATCAAACAGCACCTGCGGATCAAGTCGTTCATCGGAACGTCAGTCAATGCCGTGAAGAGCCAGATATGGGTTGCCTTGTGCATCTATCTGCTGGTGGCGATCACGAAAAAGAAGTTGGGGGTTCCGTGTTCGCTCTACACTTTTCTACAGATTCTGGAGGTCAACTTGTTCGAGAAAAAGCCCATTTCATCGCTGGTTGCGGAGGCTCTCAAGCGAAATGCTGATTATCCTGAGCGCAACCAACTGAACTTATTCAACTATTAACCGGACAGTAGTGATCTTTATACACATTTCTTAATCATTTTCAGGAGCGCCCCTTCCCGCACGCCGAGTGCCCCCTCGGGACAGAGTTCCCGGCAGCAGAAGCAGCGGATGCAGGCGTGGTAGTCGAAAGCCAGCTTCCCGTCCTGGATGGTGATGGCCCCGGGGGGGCAGGCATCGCGACAGATGCCGCAGAGGGTGCACGCCTCGGGATTGCCACAGGGACGCGAGGTGAGGTAGTGGCGAAGCCGGTTCTTGAGGAAGCGGGGAAGGCCGAACTGGACATCGGAAATGTGGGGAAGACGGAAGGGGGAAACCTTCGCTTCGTCAACGGGTACGCCGCGGGTGTCGATGGTGGCCCGGTCCCAGCCCTCGATGCCGAGCTTCTCGGCGGCCCGCTCCACCCAAAGGAGCTTCTTCGGGATGCCGGCCAGTTCGGCGGCGATGACATCCACCGCCACCGGGTTCGTCCCGGCGAGGAGGAGCCCGCAGAGGCGCGGGTCGCCGCTTCCCGGTCCGTCCCCCTCCATGGCGAGGATGCCGTCAACGATGGTCAGGTCGGGCCTGCGCAAGAGATAGATCTCCAGGAGCATCCGGGCAAAGAGCTCCCGGTCGGCCCCCGCCTTCAGGTGCCAACCCGCCTTGGCGGCCCCCACCACCGCGCCGAAGAGGTTCTTCACGGCGCAGGTCATGGTCATCATCTCGTGGGTTTTGAGCTTGGGGAGGTTGATGAGGCGGTCCGCCTCCAGATAGGGGCGGGCGATCTGGAACTCCCGAAAGAGCCCCTTGCCCCGTACCGTCACCGTCTCGTCAAAGGGGATGAACTCGGCCCCGGTCTCCTCCACCACGGCAAGGATACCGCTTCGCTCCGCCACCCGCCGGATGCCGCCGACGCCGGGGGAGTCACCCACGAGGGGAATCCCACCCGCCTCCCGCACGAGCCCGATCACCTGCCGGAGCAGCTCCGGGTGAGTCGTGACCGCCCGCTCCGGCTCCTTCGCAGCAAGCATGTTCGGCTTGAGAAGAACCCTCTCCCCAGGCTTGACGAAGGAGGCCATCCCCCCAAAGGGTTCGAGAAGGCGGTCCAGAGCAGGCCTGACCACGTCGGACTGGTAATCCCCGGCCCGCTCGATGGCGACGGCGTGCCTCACTCCTCCACCCGCTCGGTGATGAGCCGCACCTGCCGTTCGTGGAACCAGTAGTACCAGATCCAGTTGAGCATGACGACGATCCGGTTGCGGAAGCCGATCAGGTAGTAAAGGTGGAGGAGTAGCCAGACGAGCCACGCCGAAAAGCCCCGGAACTTCATGCCGAAGGCGCACGCCACCGCCGCACTCCGGCCGATGGTGGCCATGCTTCCCCGGTCCCGGTAGCGGAACGGTTTGGGAGTTTCACCCTTCTCCCGGGCCACGATGGCCTCGCCGGCGTAGGTTCCCATCTGCATCGCCACCGGCGCCACCATGGGAAGCGCCGCGCCGTCCTGCTCGAGGTGCGCCATGTCGCCGATGACGTAGACTTCGGGATGACCGGCAAGGGTCAGGTCCGGCTCCACGGGAATCCGCCCCCCCGGCTTGGGGGTGACGCCGAGGGTCGCGGCCAGGGGGGCAGCCTTGACCCCCGCCGACCAGAAGAGGGTATGGGCCGGGATGATGGCGCCGTCGTGGAGGATGACCCGCTCGGGCTCCGCATCCACCACCCGGGCGTTGAACAGGACCTCCACCCCCATGGCCCGGAGCTTCTCCAGGGTGTACACCTGCAGCTCCTGCGGCATGGCGGCCAGGAGCCGGTCGAATGCCTCCACGAGGACCACCCGGGCCGCCTGGACGCTCAACTCCGGGTAATCCTTGGCCAGGACGTAGCGGACGAGCTCCATGAGTGCCCCGGCAAATTCCACCCCGGTGGGTCCGCCACCCACGATGACGAAGGTCATGAGGGCCCGCCGCTTCGCCGGGTCGGGCTCCACCACGGCCCGTTCAAAGGCGGTGAGGATATGGTTGCGGAGCCGCTCCCCGTCCACCAGTTCCTTCAGGTCGAAGGCGTGGCGCTCCACCGATTCGAGGCCGAAGTAGTTGGTGACGCTCCCGGCGCCGATAATCAGATAGTCGTAAGGGATGCGGCCGTTGCCGGTCACCACCTCCCGGGCCGGGAAATCGACCCCGGCCACCTCCGCCAGGTGGAAGCGGGTGCCGCGCCATTCGCGGGCCATGGCCCGCACCGGGTAGGCGATGGATTCCTGCTCGAGGCCCGCCGTCCCCACCTGGTAGAGGAGGGGCTGAAAGAGGTGGTAGTTGTTCCGGTCCACCAGCACCACGTCGAGCCCCTTCCCTGCCAGCACGCGGGCCGCCCTGATGCCGCCGAACCCCATGCCGATAATAACCACCCGTTTCACGCTCTCATGTACCTCCAGGATTGATTGACTATTCCGAAACTTACTTTCAAAGCCGTACCCGCGCCTTGACCGTGGTCAAAACCACAGGGAAACGAAAGAAGAATATCCTGTTTTCCTCTCGGAAACAACCGGGGTTCGGTTTAGGGAAAGAATCTGCTATGCTGTTGGCAGCAAAAAGGAGTCCCCATGGAACAGGAGATAGCAGCCTTCATCCGGCACCTGGAAACGGAGCGCAACGTCTCGCCCCACACCCTCGCCGCCTACCGCTCGGACCTGGCCCAGTTCCGGGAGTTCGTCCGGCAGGAAACGGGAGCGGCGGCGGAACCGGAAGGGGTTTCGCACCTCCTGATCCGGCGCTGGCTCGCGCTCCTGCACCGGGACCACACCAAAAGCTCCGTGGGGCGGAAGCTAGCGGCGGTGCGGGCCTTTTTCAAGCACTTGATCCGGACCGGGCGCCTCGTCAAGAATCCCGCCGAGCTCGTCTCCACCCCCAAGAAGGAAAAGAAGGTCCCCTATCACCTCTCCATCGACGAGGCGACCGCCCTGGTGGAAACCCCAAAGGAGCCGGACATCCTGAGCCTGCGGGACCGGGCCATCCTCGAAACCCTTTACTCCTGCGGCGTCCGGGTGTCTGAACTGACCGGCCTGAACATAGGGGGGATCGACCTGGATGACGGCACCGCGCGGGTTCTCGGCAAGGGGGGAAAGGAGCGGATCGTGCCGGTGGGAAGCATCGCCCGCGCCGCCCTCTCCCACTACCTGACCGCCCGAAACCATCCCCCCCTCGACGCCCCCCTCTTCACCAATGCCCGGGGGGGACGCCTCACCCCCCGCAGTGTCCGGCGCGTGGTGGACAAGCATATCCTCCGGATCGCCGCCATGCGAAAGATTTCCCCCCACACCCTCCGGCACACCTTCGCCACCCACCTGCTGGAAGGGGGAGCCGACCTGCGAGCCATCCAGGAGCTTCTGGGGCACGCCTCCCTCTCCACGACCCAGAAGTACACCCATGTCGGCATCGACCGCCTCATGGAAGTCTACGACAAGGCCCACCCCAAGGCCCGGAAATAATTCCTTGTCATTTCATTAATTATCCCGTAGAGTGACCGACGACTGATCAACGCTCAGGCGGAACCTGCCTTCAGGCACACCCACGAAGTACTCCCGCCATTTGCTTCATCGCTCACTAACCCCCTCTGCTTTCGGCAACGCCCCACGGCGCAGCAGCACTCACGGTTGGCGACGATGTATCATGCCAGTCATTCTGTGTTGCTGCCGTCCCCTTTCAGGGCATCAGGTTGCCCTGCGGCTCACACGCGTACTCATTTCCGTCTTTTCCGGTAACGATCACGGCGCCCTTCGCGACGCGCGTGGCATGGTGCGTTGCATGCCCGCAATCCGTCCGGCTGTGCCCGTTGGCGTTTGGAAACGACCTAAGGAACCGATTCATGACGTTTGCTGAACTGAACCTCCTCCCCCCCATTCTCAAGGCGGTCGCCGCCTGCGGCTACACCGACCCGACCCCGATCCAGGCCCAGGCGATTCCCAGGGCACTGGAGGGCCGCGACCTTCTCGCCACGGCCCAGACCGGCACCGGCAAGACCGCAGCCTTTGTCCTTCCAGCCCTCCAGCGTCTGGCTCGGCCGGCCCAAAAGCCCGGTCGGGGACCCCGCGTCCTGGTCCTCACCCCCACCCGGGAACTGGCCCAACAGGTAACCGACGCGGTCCGCTCCTACGGTAAGTTCCTGCGGATACGCAGCGGCGCCATCCTTGGCGGCATGCCCTACCGGGAGCAGCTCCGGCTCCTCTCGGCGCCGGTGGACCTGATCGTGGCCACACCGGGGCGCCTCGTGGACCTGCTGGACCGGAGAAGCCTCGACCTCTCCCGCCTGGAGTTGCTGATTCTCGACGAGGCAGACCGGATGCTCGACATGGGTTTCAGCGATGATGTCGACCGGGTCGCCGCCGCCTCCCCCTCCGACCGCCAGACCCTCCTCTTCACCGCCACCATGGACGCCACCATGGCGCGCCTGGCGGGGCGGCTCCTGAACGAACCGGAGCGCATCGAGGTCGCGGGCACCAAGACGACCCATGAGCATATCGAGCAGCGCCTCCACGTGGCTGACGACCTCTCCCACAAGAACAGGCTGCTTCAGCATCTGATCACCGATGGCGATGTCCGGAAGGCGATCATCTTCTCCGCCACCAAGCGCGATGCCGAAAACATGGCTATCGAACTCAGGAGCCAGGGGCACTCCGCCGCGGCACTCCACGGCGACATGCCCCAGAGTGCACGCAACCGGACCATCGCCGCCATGAAGCAGGGGAGAATCCGGCTCCTGGTGGCTACTGACGTGGCAGCCCGGGGCCTCGACGTCTCCGGCATCAGCCATGTGATCAACTTCGACCTGCCTAAATTCGCCGAGGATTACGTCCATCGCATCGGCCGCACCGGCCGGGCAGGGGCATCGGGGATCGCCATCTCCTTCGCCTCCCTCAATGAGGTCAGCTACCTGGCCCGGATCGAGCGCTACATCGGCCAAACCCTTCCCGAGCACCAGATTCCGGGTCTGGAGCCCCGCCGGCCCCTTCACCGTGTTTCTACCGGCAGGGGAAGCAGGCCGGGGAACTCCACCGGCGGTCCCCGGAAAAGTTACGGAAACCGCGACGCTGCCAAGACGGGCGGCAGGCCCGGCAACGCCAAGCGTTCCCCCTGGGGCAAGCACACCACTTCCAACGGTCCAGTCGTTGAATATCGCAGCTCCAAGGGACGCGAGGGGAGCGGCCAACCCCGCCGACAGTCCTGATCGAGCAAAGCGTCATCTTCGGGGTCTCTCCCTTACCGGCGACGGACTTCCTTCAAGGCGTCCGTCGCTCCTCTCCGCAGACACGAAAAAAGCCCCGCCGGTTTCCCGGCGGGGCTTTTTTCGTGTCTGGCACTGACTGTTGATCTTACTCGCAGAGGTCGATCTTCACGTCCCAGTTCTTGATCTTCATGGTGCCGTTCTGAGCCAGGTTGAGATGCATCTTGAAGGCGCGGTCCCACAGCTGCGGCTCGTGACCGACCTTCTTGGCGAGGCAGTCTTTGGTGGCTATTTCCAGGTACTCGCTGAGAATCGGCTTGTAATCCGGGTGTGCGCACTTTTCAATGATCCGCTTGGCCCGGTCCTTCGGCGCCATACCGCGGAGGTCGGCCAGACCCTGCTCGGTAACGACGCAGTCAAGGTCGTGCTCGGTGTGGTCGATGTGGGAGCAGTGCGGCACCACGCAGGAGATACCGGTCGGGTCGGTCTTGGACGGCCGGCTCGACGGGGTGTGCATGATCTTCAGGAAGCCGTTGCGGAGGAAGTCGCCGGAACCGCCAAGGCCGTTGATCATCCGGGTACCGCCGACCAGCGTGGAGTTAGCGTGAGCATAGATGTCGATCTCGACCGGGGTGTTCATGGCGATGCACCCGAGGCGGCGGATCGGTTCCGGCGCGTTGGAGATGGAGAGGGGCCGGAGGGTGATCTTGTCGAAGTACTTATCCCAGTTCTCGAAGAAGCGGGGGAATCCCGGAGTCTCCGAGAGGGAAAGGGAGCAGGAGGAAGCGGCGTCCAGCTTGCCCGAGTCGAAGAGGTCAAGCATGGTGTCCTGAAGAACCTCGGTGTAAACAGTCAGGTTGGTGAACGGCCCCTTTGCCAGCCCACCGATAACGGCGTTGGCGATGGAACCGACGCCCGACTGGAGCGGGAGGAGGTTCTTGGGGAGACGGCCCATCTTCACTTCGTGGCTGAAGAAGTCGATGATGTTGTTGGCAATGGCCTCGGAGGTGTCGTCCTGCTCGGAGAAGGCGCGCCCCTTGTCCCGGTGCTTGGACTCGACCACGGCGATGATCTTGCTCGGGTCGCACGGCACGTAGGTGGTGCCGATCCGCTCGCCGGCATGGGTGATGCCGAGGATTTGGCGCTTCGGCGGATGGTTGCAGACAACGATGTCGTGCATCCCCTCGAAGGAGGGCTCGCCGGTGTTCACCTCGACGATGATCTTGTCGCAGATCATGAGGATTTCGGGGATGACGCCACAGGAGGTTGTGGGGACCAGGCCGCCGTCCTCGGTGATGGCGGAGACTTCGATGATGGCGAGGTCAAGCTTGCCGGTTTCGCTGTCCTTGGTGTAGAAGCCGTAGCCAAGGTCCTGGGCGAAAAGAGAGAGGTGCTTGTCGCCCATCCGGATGCGGCCTTCGTTGATGCCGGCGGCGATGTTCTTGCCGGTCTGGTACGGCCAACGGCGGTCGATCATGTCGAGGGTGGCCCAACGGTCTTCGGTTTCGGCCCCGACGGAGGCGCCGATGAAGAGGTTGAACTTCATCTTGCCCTGGAGGTTGTTCTTCTCAACGTGGTCAGCCAGTGCGATGGGCACTGCCTTGGGATAACCGGCCGGGGTAAAACCGGACCAGCCGAGGTTCATGCCCGGCTTGAAAAACTGGACAGTTTGCTCGGGGGTCATGACCTTACTGAGCAGTGACTTGCAACGTACGCGGTCTTGCAGTGTGCCGTACTCTGACATCTCTTACCTCCGTTTTGTGATGGTGATTACAAGCAAAGCCTGTAAACGCTGGTACAAAAGTTGACACTACCCAAACACCTGAAACGAAAAATCCGTCAAATTCGCGATAGCGTTTACCTAAAATTAGAACCGGATTTTACTTGCGCACCATTCTTTAGTCAAGCTAAAAAATTATTAACTATTCATGGAGTAGCGCGGGTGATGCGGCATACTGCATACACTTTCAGACATCTGCACAATAGGAAAAGAAAGAGTGATGTCACGACGACACCTTGCGGTCCAGGCTGCGGTATTGGATCGCCTCGGAGACATGCTGCTCCCTGACCGCATCGCTCCCATCCAGGTCAGCGATGGTGCGGGCCACTTTGAGGATGCGGCTGTAGGAGCGGGCCGAAAGGCCGAGCCGATCAGTGACCAGCTCCAGCATCCGACTGCCGGCCGCGTCCGGCTCACAGAACTTCTTTATGAAACGGGGTGTCATCTGGGCGTTGCTGTGAACTTTGGAGCCCCGGAAACGATCCCGCTGGACCTCCCGGGCACGCTCCACGCGACTGCCGATGGCCCGGGAGCTTTCACCCTCGCTGCGGTCGGCCAGATCGCGGTACTTGACGGCGGGAACCTCGATGTGGATATCGATCCGGTCCAGAAGCGGCCCGGAGATGCGGGACCGGTAGCGCTGGACCATGACCGGCGTGCAGGAGCAGGGGTGGAGGGGATCTCCCAGATAGCCGCAGGGGCAGGGGTTCATGGCCGCCACGAGCATGAAGCGCGACGGATAGGTAAGGGACATGAGAGAGCGGGAGATGGAGACGCGACCGTCCTCCAGAGGTTGGCGGAGAACCTCCAGGACATGTTTCTTGAACTCCGGTAATTCATCGAGGAAAAGAACACCATGGTTCGCCATGGAGACCTCACCGGGGCGGGGTGTGTTCCTGTCATTTTTAATAGTTCGTGCTACCAATTCCCACCTGCTCCCGAAGTCGCTTTTACGCGTCGAATATAGCCATTTATGCTAAATTGTCAACATAGATTAATTGTTTCAAATTTTAAAAGTTAATGCTACTCTTTGCATAGTTAGTGCTACAAAATCGCAATTTTCAATAGATAGCGCTACAAAATTGCAGAGGGGCGCATGCCAGTCCGCAAGATCCCCAAGACATACCGCTCCATCTCCGGCAGGTTCCCGAGCGCCATCAACGGACGCTGCATCGGCTACGAATCCAAACTTGAGCGGGACTACTATCTCCGCCTTGAGTTCGATCAGACCATCGCAAGCTACGAGGAGCAGCCAATCAGACTTTCCGGCTCGGTTGATGGCAAGGAGGTGTCCTACACACCAGACTGCCTGGTCAAATTCCTCGACGGCAAACCGCCACGAATCGTTGAAGTCAAATCCCAGGAAGAATTAGACAAGAAAGCCGAAGACCTCGAGCGAAGGTTCTCTCTTGCGAGAAACCACGTCGAGGGACAAGGTGGCGAATTTGTCATCATAAATGAAAAGGATATCTATGATGACGCCCTTGCCAACTATCGCCTCATCTACCGCTTCGTCAAGCCTCCCCCTAATATCGAAACGAAACGAAAGCTAATCATTGGAATACTGGAGCACGCCGGGCCCCTGCCTCTCAGAGATCTTCTAAAGTCCCTTGGAGAGGACCGCATAGCCCAAGCCCATTTCACCCGTGCAATCTGGCACATGTTGTACACACGTGAAATTGAGGCCGATCTGAGCAAGCCAATAAGTCATAGCACCATATTGAGGATCTCAAATGGCACAGAGAATCTCTCTTAAGGCCGGAAGCATCGTCTACTGCGGGAACGTGGAATACGAGGTCATTGGCCCCGTAGACTTCAACTCCATCAAGGCGCGCAATGTCATCGACGGAGCAATTCGAGTCCTGACATTGGGCGAGCTATCGGCACGAAGTACAGATGAAGAGAAGGTCCCTGCTGCGCCACTCAACTGCCTTTCCGAAGAAGAGCAGAAGATCGCCTTGCAGCGGTTCGAGATCATCAAACCCGCCGTGAGGAATCAACTCTCACGCAAGAAAATCGAAGAGCTTGCCGCGCAGAATGGAGTTCATTTCACGACTATCTACCGGATGCTTCGGGAATACGGAAAATCGGCAACGCCTTCTTCCCTGCTACCGAAGACGCATTGCCGTGGCGGCAAGGGACAACATCGAATAGACCAGGCTGTGGAGGATATCATACGGCAGCATTTCAACGCCATAGCAGAAGCGAAACTGGTCGACATCACAAAGGTCTCCATACAGTCTCTCCAAACAGCCATCCAGAACAAATGCAAGATTGCGGGATTGAAGGCGCCAACGTGGGTCACCGTCGCCGAGCGGCTAGAGACATACCTAAAAGAGCAGAATATCCCAAGACAGAGGGGCCGCAGGAAAAGACGCCAACGCCTCACTGCGGGAGGTACATTCCCAGATGCGAAATGGCCTCTTGACGTGGTGCAGATAGACCATACGCCACTCGACCTAATATTGGTTGACGATAAGGACCGCGAGCCCATTGGCAAGCCATATGTTTCTCTAGCCATTGACGTTTATAGCCGGATGGTATTGGGTTTCAGCCTATCATTCGATGCGCCGAGCATTTTTTCGGTCGGCCAATTGATTGCCCACTGTATCCTTCCTAAAGACCATTTCCTAGAAAGCGTAGGTGTCAATGCGAGGTGGGATGCATTCGGTATCATGCGGACCTTGCTACTTGATAACGCCGGGGAATTTCGCAGTGAAGACTTCGTTCCGTTTGAGGAAGAATATTGGGTGGAGATCAGTTGGCGCCCTGTTGGTAAGCCTGAATACGGAGGGCACATCGAGCGGTATGCCAAGACCCTTAACGGTAAAATCCATGACGAACCCGGCAGCACGTTTTCGGGCATCAATGATCGCGGCGACTACCCTTCTGAAGAAAAAGCCGTCTACACCATTGATGAGATAGAGAGATGGCTCACCGTACTCATCGCAAAGGAATACAACGAGGAAAAGCATTCAGAGTTGGGCATTTCACCACGTAAGAAATACGAGCTCGGCATTTTCGGGGACGACAAGACCGTAGGAATCGGGCTCCCAGACATAGTCGAAGACCAGGAACGGCTCAAAATTTTTCTTCTTCCGACGTTTTGGCGCACAATACAACGCGAGGGGGTAAAACTCGACAAGATCAAATATTTTCACGATATCTTGAGGCACTGGGTCGGCAAAACGGACGAAAACGGCAACGCTCGCAAGTTTCTGTTCAAACGCGATCCGAGGAAGATAAGCCCCCTCTATTTTTTCGACCCCGACCGAAAGGAATTTTTCAAACTTCCATACAAGGACCTCACCCGGCCCCCGATGACCATCTGGGAACTTCAGGGTTCCAAAAAGCGCTGCAAGGAAAAGGGGATCGACGATCCAGGCGAACAGCAGATTTTCGAAGCCTATGCTGAGCGGATGAAGATCCGGGAAGAGGCGGTCGCGAAGACCAAGCAGGCCCGGCGGGAGCGGGAGACCGAGAGGCGACGGGGCAAGAACAAGCCTATTGATCAGACAGACCGTAGCAACGCCTTCGCAAGAACCGATGAACAGTCCGCTCCATTGGATGACATCGCGAGCATTTATGATGACGCATCGCTGCTGGATGGCGTGATCGTGAAGAAAACTTCGGGGGAAGAGTAACGTGACGATAGATGACAAGCATGTCGCCAGACTGCTCCCCGATGCCAGGGAAATGATTGGCAGGAGCCTCGAAGAAAGGATCCATTACATCCATCAGGATCGCTGGCTCCCCTATCCCCAGGCAGACCGTCTCCTTTCGAAATTCGAGATGCTGTTGAAGATGCCGCGGAAGATCAGACCGCCCAGCCTTCTCATCGTCGGCGATTCCCATTGCGGCAAGAGCACCTTGGTGCGGCGATTCAAGGACGCTCACCCACCCACCGACGGGCTTTACGAGTCGGCCTGCCCAGTCTTTTACCTCGAATCCTGTCCCCCTGAGCCGGATGAAGGCAGGCTCTATGACGAGATACTTACGACTCTCAAGGTCCCATTCCGTTACAACGACAGGCCAGACAAGAAGTTGAGCGAGGTTATCTACCAGTTCGAGCAGATTCAGGTCCAGATGATCATTCTGGACGAAATCGGCCATGCATTGAGCGGGTCAGTTCTCAAGCAGCGGGTCCTTCTGAATGCGCTTAAGGCGCTCCATAACAAGATGCACGTCCCCATCGTCCTGGTCGGCACGATGGAGGCCCTGTACGCAACGAGCAGTGACGAGCAGTTTGCCAGCAGGTTCAAGGCAGAACACCTTCCGCGGTGGGAATACGGCAACGAGTTCCAGAGGTTCCTCGCACGGCTCGAGCTGACCCTTCCGTTGAGCATGGCGTCTCTGCTCGCTGCTCCCGAATTGTCAAAACTGGTCTTCGAGCGGACAGAAAGCGGATGTATCGGCGATTTTGTGGACTTGATCAATGAGGCAACCATTATGGCGATCAATGGCGGGAAGGAGCAGATTACTGCAGAAGAAATCAAAGGCTGCGACTTCACCCCGTCGTCAAAGAGACAACCGCCGGCGGAACGAGGCCTCAAGTGACCAAGCTGGTGTACAAGGTTCGCAGGAGGGGGGCATACGCCCACTACAACTTCCCCCTCAAGCTGCGGCCCCAGAAGGATGAACTCCTGAGTTCCTGGCTCATCCGCCTGGCCCTGCGGCACCGAACCATGCCGATGACGTTCACCAACCTGTACATGCCGGAGACCAAGAACATGTTATGGTCTGTCGACATGGACCTGCAGTCAGCCCCGGATTTCCTGTCGACATTGGCAACGAAAAGCGGTGCGCCGTTGGAAGCACTGCAGGCAATGACGCTTGAGGGTTATGAAGGGTATCTGTTCGAAAAGGCTTTTACGAAGACTGGGGGTACGCAGTTTATCTTGCCGCTTCGGATGCGTGGGCGTCAGAACACCTCACACGGCCTTCGCTTCTGCCCCGTATGCCTGCGGGAAGATGAACAGCCTTACTTCAGGCGAAAGTGGCGGCTTTCGTTTTCAACTGCCTGTGTGCGGCATAAATGCTTTCTTCGGGACAGGTGCCCGGCCTGCCTGGCTCCGCTCACCGTTTACCGCAGACCTTCGGTGGTGGACTTCCCGAACTGCGACAAATGCGGCTTCCCGCTTAAAAGTGCCGAAGTCGAACCGATCGCCAGGGGCTCATACGGGTTGAAAGCAATTAAACGCATGTATGCGATTCTAGGCTGCGGGTTTATCATGCTCGGAGAGGTGCCTGTCTACTCATTCCTCTTTTTTATCATCATCCACCAACTATGGAAGGCTGCCCATTTCTGGGATAAGACCGACGGCTTCTTGCATCATGAAGTAATGAAAGACCGCGTCGACGACCTGACATGGGAACTCAAACCCACTGTTTTGGATCAAATTCGCCTGAAGGAGCAGTATCTGTTTTTTTCCGGACTGATGCACCTGTTCGAGGATTACCCGCACAGACTGATGGATTACTGCCGCCGGAACCGATTTGGCAAGACGGAACTTACGAGGGATTTGCGTATCGTTCCTTATTGGTATTCCAAGATCGTCGACCGATTTGACCATACGTTTTGGCCTTTAAGCTGTGACGAGGTCTCGAGTGTATTGGAATATATGAAATCCAAAGACATGGATGTGCAATTGGATCGAGTGAAATCGCTTATAGGTAGGGGGATCGACTTCAGGAAGCGAACAGACATCGCAAAGGTCTTTGGCGCCGCTGGGAGTCGCGTGACATAATATGGATATGAAATTTGTTCGGAAGCGATCTAATCACCGGTTTCACCAAAAAGGTCGAAATCTGACACCTTGACATCCTTTACCATTAACGACCTCCTTGAACACGTAGATTTACCTCATTTTCGTGCCGAGAAAACCGGGCCCACCATACAATTTACAATAAATCATCAGCAACACTCCGTATGTACTTGTTGACGTAGAACATATCCGGCTGATGGGCGGCGGCTCTGGTCTTAATAGTAAAGTTTGCCTCTACCGAATTCTGTGGATTGAACCTGCTTGATTGGTGCAATTCCCCACCCCTTGGGGCGATTGATGTATCCAATAAAGGTAGTAGATACCCCGCTGTTTGCGGCGGGGTGATTCATTTTACGAGCACATGGTTCGCTTAAACTCCAGCTTTATTTGTGTATATATTTTTAATTTGTTTTGTCAAATCTGGCAGGAGACGGGGTCTCCCCCCGCCGACCTCCCACACCACTAAAGGCTTGTTTATCGTTGGTTGGTATACTATTTTATGCAGGCAATGGTTGGCCTGATATGATGGTATTAAAATGCTTTAATAAATAAGGAGGTCTCGTTTTTTATGGAGCCGAGGCCACATTTCAACACATCGACTGCAGAACTTGATGCAATTTACAGAAAAAATATTGATAACATCTCAATACTCAACGAAATTCTAAAAGAACTTCACCATCGCGAAAAACCAAAAGCCGTCCAATTACGGAATGAAATTACCGCTACTTTAGCTAAGAAGAAACAGGGGAGTACTTCTGTAGCTGATACCAAGCAACAAGCTGCAGCCCCCAAGCCACTTTCAACGCCAAGCCAGTCTTCACTTGCATTGACGCCACCAATTGCTCGTGTAGCACCTGTACAGACGCAATCTCGGTCAGTTTCTCCGCCCACAATACCAGCACCGCCCCATCCTCCACCCGTCCAATCCGAACAGCATGCACAGCCGGAACCACATATAAAAGCCACAACTGAACCAACTTCACCACCACAATCCCAATCTCAACCAGTGAGACCGTCAGTGCTCAAGCCACAGCTTAATAAGCAGCAAGTACACGTTCTCAATGTGATCGAGTATCTGTCATCCCTTGCCAGAGTTAATTCTATAGTAGTCAGGGATATCACTAACTACCAGAACACTCTCTGGCTTTCAGATATCCCCCGCGACGGGACAAACTGCTATTCAAGGACGTGGGGGGCTGACGAAAGCATTCCTGACGATGTATGGCTGGAAGTGAAAAAAATGCCGGAACCCCCAATGCCTGCAATCCCCAAGGTTTGTGAGCATTGGGTTGATGAATCTCTCCTGCGTAAGATCGACTTTGTACCCACTCTTCGGCAATCGATTGTGCTGAGCAAAAAGTTTATCGACCCCGTTACAGGCGAAGAGCATGAAGAAATAGAGACAAAACAGCTATCTGACAATCCAGCGGTAGTCATTGCATGGGATGGCTATATTCAGCAAAAATGGCAACCTTGGACAACAATCTACAAAAAGCACCTTGAAATCCAGAAGGTCTTTGGCGCTCTGTTCAGTATTTACCAGGAACAGCAACGTCTTGGCGAGCAATATGAACTGGTCGTTGGCCTGGGGTTGTTGACATGGCAACAACCGGGTGGACAATCAGTGCGTCGGCATTTATTGGTAGCCAAGGCCTCTCTCGAATTCGAATCCGCAATAGGACGGTTTGCCGTAAAACCTGCTCCAGATGGCGATCAATCTGAAGTCGAACTCGATATGCTTGACCCGGAATCCTATCCAGCAAATTCATCGTCACTGATAGCATCTGGCAGGCAATTGCGGGACAATTTCTGGGACAGAACGATTTCCAATGCAATACTGGCTTCCATATCGAACTCTCTGGAAAAGCAAGGCAGAGGCAATTATCAGGCGGAAATCGACCGTGCAAGCGGTGCCAGTGCTACCGATATCCCTCTTATCGAATTCGCTCCAGCCTTGATACTGAGAAAACGGTCTCAAAAAGGGTTGCTAAATATCCTTGCCGATATGCGTCGACAGGTAGAAATGGGGTTGGAAATACCGGAGCAGTTCCTTGACCTGTGTGAAGTCTCAGGTCAGCATGAAATGGCCAATGGAGGGGATGCGCTGGAAGCTACCCCCCCTGATCATATCTACTTCCCTCTTCCTGCAAACGAACAGCAACGACAGATAATCTACAAGTACAACAAACAGAATGGGGTACTGGTGCAAGGCCCGCCCGGTACCGGTAAATCTCAGACAATCTCGAACCTGATCTGTCATCTGTTGGCAACCGGGCAACGGGTCCTTGTAACTGCAAAGACGGCAAGGGCGCTTGAGGTTCTTCACCAAAAGATTCCTCCCGTCGTAAGTCCACTGTGCATCAGCATGCTTGGCAGCGGCACGGAAGAACGTGAATCGCTTGAGCGAAGCGTTAATGGCATTCTGAACAACGTCAATACCCGTAACGATCTTGTTGCCGCCAGGAAAATGGAAGAGCTTGAACAAAAACTCCATGACAACAAGAAAGCCGTTGCCGAAGCCCAATATGCATTGATCGCCTTGCGGGAAAAAGAAACATTCCAACATACTCTGGCTGGAGGAGCATATACCGGTACCGCTGCAACCATTGCTGTCAAGCTTTTGGAGGATACCCCCCTATATAACTGGCTTGATGATGAAATCAGCGATAGTGACGAAATCCCCCTCACTCGTTCGGATTTAGACATTTTGTCTGCAATGCTGCTTGAGATCAGTGATGAGATGGAAGCTGAGTACAGCAAGCATGTTCCTGACATTGCCAAAGATATCCCCGATTGTGAATACCTACGCAACGCATGGCAGGAGCTAACAAACCATGAGCTTACGGCAAAAGCCAGCGAAGCCAGGTTAAGTTCCATTTCAGGACAAGCTATAGCACGGGCGGCATATGACCAGATCACCACTCTGAACGAAACCATGACCCGTCTTGTAGCTGAAATACATAGCGTCATGCGTCGTCCTCTGCCATGGGTAAATGGGGCAATCAGGGAAGTACTGGCAGACCTTGACACCCCATGGAAACAGCTGCACAAGCTCACAACTGAACGGCTTGGTGAGCTGAAAACACTTGCGCAAAAAACTCAGTCTCTTACGGTGGAAATTCCGGCATCCATGGATTTGATGAAATTGCATGGCGATGCCAAGACCCTACTGGACCATTTTTCCGCTGGGGGTGGTCTCAAGCAGTTCGGCTTTTTTGGACATCCAATAGTAAAAAAACATGGTGAATCCGTAAAACAGGTACGGGTGAACGGTCAGGAATGCGTAGACAGGAATGTGCTGCCAAAGCTGGTCAGCTATCTCGAGGTGAAGTTTCTGTTGAAAGAAATCTGGTCTTTCTGGGTTGGTAAAGTTACCTGCCAGCCAGAAAAACACCCACTAATGCAGATTGCAGAGATTGATGAGCTGATTGAAGCACTAGAGCACATTTTAAGTCTGTATACGCTCCGCGCAGAAGTTCTTGCGGTAGTCGAAAGGATTCATGGTCTGCCCCGTCCACAATTCGAGAATGTCGAATCGCTTGATGAGCTTATGAACACCTGTCAGGACGTTCTCAAGCAGTCTGTTCTCAAAGATCTTTATCAAAAAATGCTGCAGGAAGAAGGTCGCATATCGGCTGTAGTCGCCCATACTAATGCCCATCCGCTTTGTGGCGAGCTTTTCCAGTCATTCAAGGTGAGAAACGCAGACAGTTATTGTGCCGCCGTCAGTAAAATCAAGGCCGTTGGGGCACAGCGCTCACGGGTCATAGCAAAACAGGCCTACCTTGATGCCATTGCCTCAAAAGCCCCTCGGTTTGCAGCAACCCTGAAAAACGTACATGATAAACAGGTTGCCGTGCAACGCCTCAAGGGATTGGATAATGCATGGGCATGGAAACAGGCATCTGACTGGATGTACAAGTTCCATAATCAGGATGGGAATGTGCTTGAAAGGAACATTCACCGCCTTGAAGTCTCATCAGCAAAGGCATTGGAAGAACTTGCCGCGCTTAAGGCATGGTCACACTGTTTTTCCAGAATGACCAGAGATCATCAGCAACATCTGGTTTCCTGGCATCAATCCATGCGTCGATTGGGCAAAGGAACGGGGAAGCATGCTCACAAGCATCGTCAGGATGCTCAGAAAAGCCTGAACGAATGCAAGGGAGCTGTTCCTTCGTGGATCATGCCGCTCCACAGGGTTTATGAAACGGTTGAGGCATCCCCCGGTTGCTTTGATGTGATTATCGTTGACGAAGCATCGCAGTGCGGTTTTGAAGCGTTGCCTCTTTTGTACCTTGCCAAGAAAATCATTGTTGTTGGTGATGAAAAGCAGATAAGCCCTGAAGCTGTCGGTATTGACAGGTCGCATGTGTTCAACCTGATGCGGACGCACCTTGCCGACTTTAAACATAGTGCTTCCTTCGATATTGAGAACAGCCTGTTTGCCCATGGGCAGATTCGTTTCGGTAACAGAATTACCTTGTGCGAGCATTTCAGGTGTGCTCCCGAAATTATCCGTTTCAGTAATGAGCTGTGTTACACCTCTGATCCGCTCATCCCCTTGAAACAAGTCCCACCGAATCGGCTTGAACCGTTGAAGGCGGTTCATGTCCCATCAGGGTACAGGGAAGGCAGTGGACAGACCATTGTCAATAAGCCTGAAGCTGAAGCGATAGTTGAGCAAATCATCAAATGCTGTAAAGACAGCAAGTACGACGGTATGACGATGGGGGTTATCGTTCTTCAAGGTGATGCCCAGGCAAAAATCATTGAAGACATGCTAGTAAAGCGGTTGGGTACCGAAGAGATGCAGGAACGGCGGCTATTGTGCGGCAACCCGTACAGCTTCCAGGGCGATGAGCGCGATGTTGTCTTTATGAGTATGGTTGCAGCAAAGAATGAACGGATTGGCGCTTTCACTCAAGATAAAGACATGCGGCGCTTCAACGTTGCTGCAAGTCGTGCAAGGGAACAGATGTGGCTGTTCCACTCCGTTACCAGTAACGATCTCAGCAGCAGTTGCTTCAGAAGACGGCTGTTGAACCACTTCTATGATACGTCTGTTCGCAAGGTAGCCGGAATATCCGTGGAGGACTTGCAACGGGCTGCCCATATTGCTGACCGCTGGCGTGAGCAGCCGCCTGATCCGTTCGACAGCTGGTTTGAAGTAGATGTCGCGTTGCACATCGCTGGGCGCGGCTATACGGTTATTCCGCAATTCGAGTTTGCAGGCAAGAGAATAGACCTTGTTATCCAGGGGGGCAGTGCACAGCTTGCCGTCGAATGCGATGGCGATCATTGGCATGGACGGGACAAATATGAAGACGATATGCAACGGCAGCGCATGCTGGAGCGCTGCAATTGGGTCTTTTTCAGAATAAAAGAAAGCTATTACCGCAGTAACAAGGAAAAGACACTGGAAGAACTTTGGGGAATGCTTGAAGCAAGGGGCATTTTCCCAAAAGGAAGCGAGCAATGTTCATCGGACGAATCAGCCAAAATGGATTCCGAACCGGCAAACGACCAAGAGGAGTTCGACCAGAATGATACAGGTGTAAATGATGATACGAATGATACATCAGATACAGATGATGTTGATTCCGAAATGGATAGTGAAGATGACATTGGCGAATCGGAAGTGCCTCTAGAAGGTTGTCCACTCTCAGCTCAAGAGGCGTTGAATGCGAAGCCTGCTGAATTGCGGCGATTGATAATTGAAGCAATGAAAACACTGCCGAATAATTCCTGTGTGCGTAAAGCATTACCAACAATCATCCTTAGAAAATGTCACATCAAAACAAGAGGGACGCCCCGTAAGTTGTTTACTCGAAAAGTGGAAAGCCAAGTGGCGGTTATGATCAGGGATGGGAAGTTGGTTGCGTATAAAAGCAAAAATGACCGGTTAAAGCTTGGGTGGCAATTTGCTACTGAGTCTTAAATTGGAGCTACTGTGCCTAAATGTACTGCACAAGAAATAATTAAAGAGATTTCAGAAGTTCAAAGCATTTCATTGCCTAATGACTGGTTTGATAATTTGAGTGACAAGCAATCTGTTTTTTCATCGCTGTATCAATGGATGACTGATAGTGGCAGAGTCCCTTCTGATCAGCTTACAACGTTACACAATAGAACTTATGTGGGAGAAAAGACATACAGCAAATTGCTTACGTTTGAAAGGAAACGGCTCGCCAAAACCCTTAAACTGCGTGGCGAAAAGCTTGAAGAGGCTGTTGCGTGGTCAGATATGAACTCTGGCCCGAAAAGCGAAATTGGCCAATCTCCCATTGCTGGCGATGTCATTCTGGTAATTCCTGAGTCTAGCAGGAAAGCGCTGAATGATTTTTCCATCCGGTTTCGTAATGAAAACTGGTTGGCTGCAGTCAAGAAAGTTAAGAATCATGCTGCAGGAGCAACATACTACCAATGGCTGGTTTCTCAGGTGGAGCGACCTGATCACATAGGAGATACCGCAAAAGATGCGGCTATTGACGATACATATCCGCGTGAAAGCAATGATTATGGTGAATTGATCACGTATCTGACTGCAAACGTATCCCATGCAGCTCTTGAATGCTTCAAGGATGGTTGGCTGGAATATATTCAGCAATACCCTGAAAGGATAAAACCTGCTGCATGGTGTGATGAATGTGGGCAAAAATTGAATATCGAGGATGCATTGATTGCCTGGAGCAAGGAAGACCAGAACGAAGTATTTATCCTTGATGCTGACTGCCGTGCAAAATTCGATGAATTTGATCCCATGGAATCGCGGCCACTTCCAGGAATTACCGGTGCTGACCTTGAGGAATTGGCAACAAAAGTAGGCTTGAGTGAACTCGACATAGAAAAGCTTGAAGAGAAACTGAAGCTATGGGCTGTTATTCCGGCATCAGGCAACTCTGGATGGGTATATTTCATAAAATCTGAAAGCAGTCATGAAATCAAGATCGGATATACCGCTGGCCCTATTGAAAAGCGGATAACCTCCCTTCAAACCGCCCATTCAAGCAATCTGCGTGTACTCGCTACTGTTCCTGGAACACGTGAATATGAAAAAGAACTCCACCGGAAGTTTGCAGATCACCGCCTCAAGGGTGAGTGGTTTGCTCCTCATCATGATCTGGTGTCATTTATTGCTGTACTCAAAGATAATGATTCTAGAGCAACATTAGTAGACCCGACTAACCAAACAGGACACTAGTGATATATTATTTCTTTTTCCCTATCTTTTTTGCTGGGGCGCCTTTACACAGATTCTCGTGAATGCTCGCACCGATTGAATTGGGAATAATATTGCTGTATTTTGTTTTTTCATCTTCATACGACCTGATAACGTTGCCGTTTTCAGCATAAATCAGTGAAATCGGCACTCTCAATTTTTGATTTGGGCAATCGACTTCAAACCTGCTCATAACATGTGACACATTTTTGTATTTTTCCTTTTCGTATTCGCTGATATCGATATCCTTGATATATTCTTCCTTGTCAGTTATTTCCCCGCGAATCCAGGCAACAGCAACTCCGTTCTTATTTTTTGTATATCCCTTCTTGTCGTAATAATAATTTACATCGCTGCTTGCTGCCACTGGTACCCAATTAGCGCCACGCTTGATATCGGCAAATACAATTGGAATCATCTCGCATGATTCAGCGTGCTTCATATCGCAAGCAGTTCGATAGTCGGTCAATGCTTCGGATTTCTTTCCGTCTTCGTAATAACAGTTTGCTCTCAGGTTGTAATTATATTCGGAATTTGGATTTAGCTTGATGCAAGTCGTATAGTCTGCAATAGCCTTCTTGTAATTTTTCAATTTGGCGTAATACTCCGCCCTGCCGTTATAAAATATCAAACGTTTAGGATGTTGTTTGATGAGGTCAGTATATATCCTGACGGCATCATCATATTTCTTGGTCTTTTCCATTACACCGTCTATATAAAAATAACCAAAAGTGACGTTGTCGCTTACAGACAAACCTTTCGTATAATACTCAAGGGCTTTATCGTACTTGTTGTTTTCTTCATAATACGAACCATACAAATAGTGTGCATCTTCATTATTAGGGCTGATTGAAAGCGCTTTTTTAGCACAATCCAGAACCTTGCTAAAATCATTTTTTATCTTATGCTGCCACCCCTTTTCAACATAATAATCCGCTTTCTTCGGATTCAGCTGTATTGCTGTTTCATAGAGTTTTATTGCCTTGTCAGCATTGGCATAGTCGCAAAATAGTGAATCTGTGAAAATACGGGCCTGTGTTGCATAAAACACATCATTGCCTGGGTTTATGGCGATAGCCTTGTTCAGATCATCAACCGCGTTACGGCACGATTCTCTGTTCGATGCCACGATTTGCTGATATTCATCTGATTTGCTATCTGCATACATTCTTCGCTGCAGATAGTAATTAGCTCTTTTCCCGTAATATTCAGCCTTCTTCGGGTTCAACTCGATTGCTTTGGAAATTTCCTCAATCGCTGCTGGAGTGTTATTCATAGAAGAATACTGCTCAGCATAATAAAGATGCTTCTCTTCGGGAGATTTAAATTCAACATTTCCCCGTTGGACAATCCGTATACCGGCTGCAAATGTTATCTTGTCGAAAGTCATGTTCATAGATTTTGAATTGAATCCAGTCATCGGAGGGCTGTCAGGAAATTCGATTATGTCACCGATGGAAATAGTGGTTTGCGTGACGGCAACCCATAATGGTGCACCATTCTCCTCAATTCTTATGTACGTGTAGCCACCACTGTCTGTCGCAAATAAGACCTTGCCCTTGTGAACAGCCCCTTCCGGTATCTGAACAACGTCCCGCTCGATATCCTCCGGGGTTACTGTCTCAAAGCCGGAAGGTGACTCTGCTCTCTTTTTAAGCCCCTTCACAGGGGGCGCTTTCTCCTGAGTGGGAAGATTAGTGACGTAGCTCGCTGGTATGGCAAAATTTAGGTTCTGGCCACCTGCCATAATCGAGGTGGCAACCCCTATCGCCTCCCCCTTGCTGTTCAGCACTGGACTGCCACTACTCCCCTGTGAGATGGGCGCTGAAATTTGCAGGAAACCATCTTCCCCTCTGATGGCGCTGATAATACCATCAGTAACCGTTGTCTCCAGACCAAGGGGGTTCCCGATAACTACGACATCATCACCTTGAGTGGGCGTAATGTTCGATGTCAGCTTAATAAAAGGCAGGTTCTGTTCCTTAACTCGAACCAGGGCAACATCCTTAACCGCATCTGCAGCGATGACCTCAGTCGGCTCAAGGAAAGTGCCATCGGATTTTTTAACATACAGAATGCCAGTAGTACTCTTATTCCATGGCTCTATGACGTGGGCATTTGTAACAATGATACCGTTCTGGTCAATGATGAACCCACTGCCACCAGCGACTATCTTTTGTTTATCTTCAACGTAAATGGAAACGACTGCGGACTTCTTGGAAAGAACAACCTCGGGTATTCTGGCGATGGAAACATGAGGAACTGAAAAAAGAATTGCAATAATTAGAAGATTTGTAATTAACCGCATAAAGCCCTCCATTTAAAGGCTGGATTTCATCGACATTTCAATTTATTAGCCTAACAACCATACAATCGTTAGCAACAAAATCAAGATGATGAACGAGCCGGCCAACAAAATGGTTCTTACGACCTCGAGTCCTGCACGCGTATCGAAAAATTCAATCGGTTTCGCACCTACTAATGCCAAAATCGAAGCTTTCAGCCACTCCGCCGCACCCTCAATACATCGGCTGCTTTAGCGAAGATTATCATCAGGCGAACAAGGTGATCTGTGAGATGAGGATTCAAGAGGCGATCAGCATCATAGCGCTGCAAGGAGCGCCAAGAAACAGGCAGCAATCCACATAGCTCCTTTACAGGAATACCAAAAGCACGTGCCACAATATCTACGGAACATCGAGGAGGTCCCTTGCGCGTAATAACGACGAGTTCTCTCTAATCAAAAATTTTCTTCCCTTCAAGAATCTTCTGAATCACTTGAATGCTCATCGAACCCTCCTCGGTCAGCCCCCGCTTGTCTTGGTCCGTTTCCGGAATTCCCATGGGGGTTCAGGATCGGCATCTTGCCAGATCCCTCGTTTCTCACTGCGGGCGATGTCCTCGTCATCAAGGAAATATGCACTGAAACGGTCGAGGTACTTCCGGAATGCCCATGACCATCCCTCTCGAACCATTTCCCGATTGATATTCCGATCCCCCAACCAGACAAAGGAAACCGATCGTCGATACTTGTCGATGCCCATCACCTCAAGTCGTACCGACTTGTTCGAAACCTTGTCAGCAAGAGCATGAAACGCCTCTTCACCGAAAGGTTGTCCTGGCTTTGTAACCACACCGGTCTTTCTGTTGATTTTCTCAGTTTCAGGAGCATCGATACCATACAGTCGAACCTTGACCCTTGTTCCCTCGGAATCGATGGTGATCGTGTCGCCATCGACGACCTTCACCACTTCCCCCTCGATGATCCGCAAGGGCTCCTTTGCCCATACCGGCAGAGAAATAAGGATTATCCATAACAGGACAACACCGCAAATTCGTTTCATCACGGCTCCACGAAGCTCAATTGTTCAAATCGACGTTCCAGTTCGACTTGTGACCATCGGAAATGATCAGGTGCGTAAACCCCATATCCCGGAGGTCTTTAATGATTTCCCCAGTTTCCGTGATTGTAGCAGCAAACGACCGGTCCACGCCAGGCCACTCGATACAAAAGGTTTTGCCACCATCCCCCTCTAAGTCAACCTTCGATCCCTGAAATTTCTTCGAGAACTTCTCCTGAAAGTTCAGGCGAAATCGCTGGCGTTGCTCGCTAGACACTTCCTGGCCCCGGGGCGTGGTATCGGACAGCCTTATTTCTGGCGAGGGTAGCTTCGCTGCCTTGCTTCGCATTCCGAATGTTATGGTCAGCAACGGGACAAGTATAGTAGCCAACAGCAGCAACCGTTTGTTGCTCCCGCGTTGCGATAATCCCCCGTCTCTTTCTTCTGTCGACATCTACCCCTCCCTGGTCAGCCTAAAGATCGCCCGCCCCTCGCACAGGCACAAGTTCGCCCTGCCGCCACCCGTTCAAGATAGGCCGGCACTGCCTTCTTCGCCACGCCGCCGAGGGAGTGCATGAGCTCAAAGGTGACCTGCCTGAGGCGATAGGTTTCCTTGAGTTCCCCGATCATCGCCGTCCAGAGCTGGGCGGTCATTTCCGCATCGGCGAGAGCCCGGTGGAAGACTCCGTCTGTCTGGAGGCTGAGGTGGCTGACCAGCGTCTCCAGGCGGTGGTTTGGGGCATTGGTGTAGATCCGGCGGGCAGCGAGCATTGAGCAGGCAAAGTCCCCGGTCCGTCTCCTGCCGATGCGGGAGAGTTCGGCGTCCAGGAAGCGGCGGTCGAAGCTCGCGTTGTGGGCAACCAGGTTGTGGCCGGCAATGAAGGAGGCAAACCGCTCCATCACCTGCTCCGCAGGTGGGGCCTTGGCCAGCATCTCATTGGTGATGCCGGTGTATTCCTCGATGAAACCGCTCACCCTCTTGCCGGGATTCATGAGACTCTGGAATCTGTCAACAATCCGGTTGTTCCGGACCAGTACCGCACCGATCTCGATGGCCCGGTCGCCATAGCCAGGTGAGAGGCCAGTTGTCTCGAAGTCGAGGATGACGGCGGTAAACTTCCCCATCAGGACTCCCCGTTGATGGAGTTCTTGAGGACCGCACTGGGCTTGAATGTCAGCACTCGCCGGGACTGGATGGTGAGCGCCTCGCCGGTCTGGGGATTGCGCCCCCGCCGGTCCGCTTTCCTTTTTACTTCGAAGTTGCCAAAACCGGTGATCTTTATCCTGTCTTCCCGCTCAAGGGTCTTCTTGATTTGCTCAAGGAGCACTTCGACCATCTCGTCCGCTTCTCTCCTTGAATAGCTCCCTTGGTGCTCACCAGTTCTGCAATCTCTTCTTTTGTCATGGGGTTACGCTTCCTCCCATTGCTTATCGTTTTTTAATCGCGGGAATTTACCACAAATTCATCGGGCAGAGGAAGCTTTCTGCGCAACACACCATTGGCGTAACCGGTTGCGCTGATAGGATGTTAATCGGCATGGAACTTTGACCCACTTTGAGGGGTAATCGGCGTCCAAGAGTGACCCACCACTTAACAGGCTATCTTGTTGATATTGCGATTTTATTTATGTTGTTACCAGGGTCAACCTTGCTTGCCGATGGCGGGTCAATCCACGATGCCGATTAACAATCCACTACCAATTCATGGAGAGGTCCGGGAGATGACGAAAGCCGATTTAGCCGACAAAATTCAGGAAAGGATCTCTTGCCAGAAGAAGGAAGCCGTTGAATTGGTGGAACTCGTCATGGAATCGCTCAAGGATGCCATTGCGACCGAAGGACTTGTGAAGATCAGCGGTTTTGGAAATTTTGTCGTTCGGCAGAAGACGGATAGAGCCGGAAGGAACCCGCAGACCGGGGAGACAATTACCATTTCATCTCGGAAGGTTCTGACGTTCAAACCAAGCGTGATCTTGAAAAATCGGATAAATTCCAGCTTGATGTCAAGTGACTGATAGCATTAGTCTCGTTGAACAAAGAACGGGGAAAGGTTTATCATTGCTTCCCGTGCCTTCATAATATCAGTCCCAACCTTCCGTGAAAGAATTTCAACAAGGTCTTCTTGATTCGGTTGACCGAGTACCATCCTATAAAGAAGACGCTGCTGCTTCAACCATTCTAATCGCTGGTGTTCCTCGCTAAGAGGAACACTGAAGATCCATCTTCTTGATTGAGCACCATTGCAAACCCACCAGGGTGACATTCCTGATTTATCGCTGAGAGTATCGTGCGCAAGACGCTCAAGCGTTTCCCACGGACTCCCAGAATTAGTCTTCCCGTAGATATCTACTTTAGATGCAATCGCCTGCCGAATACATAGTCCACCAAACCTTTGAATACGACCCTCCCGCTGTTCCAAGTCAACAGGGTTCCTCGGAAGATCCCAATGAACCACAGTGTCGCACCAAAGGTGGAAATCCAGACCTTCCTGACCTACGGACGTTGTTACTAAGACGTGAGGCCAGAATGGCGAATTAAAAGCCTTTTGAAGATCCTCAGTCCGCAACTGAGCTTCACCACCCTCTTGGAGGGCACCCTCCTTCATATCAATAAACGGCAGAGCAGCGTGGCAGCGCAAATTAAATGACGTTTCTCCGCTTGCAGCAGGAGCAGTTAACCTGAAAGATCCTGTTCGCAGCCTGAGAGCAGTCCGAAGCGCCTTTAAAAGATCTGATCCCTCGGCACCTCGCGTCTTCCGCAATATCCAGAAATGTTCGTCGAGAACGGCTTCAAGATTGCCATCTTTCACCGCCTTACGTATTGCGTCCGGATAGGTATCATCTCTCGCTTCAAGTGCTGCAGCAAATACGGGGTGATCGAGGTATGACCTGAAGCCGTTCCATGACAGATCGAGTGTTTCGGCAAACCCTGATGCAGTTACCGCATCCGGCCAGTGTCTCTTCAAGGCACGCGCCAGAACAACCCCGGGCGATGAAAGAGCGTAATCTACAAGGTCTTCCAACTCTTTCGGGGTGACATGACCAACAGGTTTCCCTGCTTCATCCTCCCACTTCTTTACTGCGGCAGAAGAACCGGCCCCGAGAATGTCACGGCCTGCCGTCAGCGCTGCACGCCAGGCCGCTCCGATGAATCGCGCAGGTTTTGTATATTCAGCATCCAGGCGCGCAAGAAGTATCCACGTTCGTCGCGCTTTTCCGCTTGATTCGACAGAAATTCCGAGATCCTTCAGTGCCTTTTTGATTTGGTCACGAACATTTTTCTTCAATCTGTCTGGGGCACTCAATGTCACCAGAGGATCGATTTGAGAAAGAAAGATGGAGGGATGAAAGAGGCCAAGCAGTTGGGGCCGCTTCGGAGACGGTTGAAGAAGGCGCCTTTTGGAAACGCTTTCATAAACAACGTTAGTCCCACGCGCAGAAGCTACTTCCACGTCATAACTAAGTAAAGCAGCAACTGCCTGTGGAACGGCCCGGAAACGACTGAACACCAACGCCTTGCCAGTCGTCTTTCCTTTCCATTTTCCTCGGAGGGGCCACCATGGGAATGATGGCGATACCCATGGCAAAGAGAGGGATTCCGGAGAAAGTCGTTGACGTAACGCGCGCATTTTTGGATGAGGGGGATCAAATGGCTTGAGTTTATCGCGAGATGATTTGCGGAACCAGGAAATGCCGCGTCGAGGTATGCATTTGGCATGGCGACGCGCAACGTAACGGATTGACATAGTCTGCATCGGGATTGGAATTGAGGACCAATAAGGAACCGCCCACGGATGGTGACGCAGTTGGAAACAGTCGGCAAGATGTTTAAACGTCTTGATGTCTGCGCTGATCACTGACGAGGGAAGGTGTTCTGTTCGGAAATCATCCCAACCATCTGGATGCGCCCCCCTCTCTGTCCGAGCGACAATACACGAAAGAAGTGACTCAATTTCTATTTTTGCGACAGCTGCTTCAGATGAGGTAGGCGTACCCTTTCGAATTTCTTTTTCCAACACCCCAAAAGATTTCTGGCACCTGCCCAGACGAACTCCGCAATCATCAACATTTCCCCACAGAAATTTCAGAAGGCTGAGAAATTCCGTATGGTGAGCGCTGCCTTCCGACTCTTCCCAACGACGGGAATACATCCTGTAGGGAGTTGCAGACAACAGCAGCAAACCAGGCCGACAAGAAGGGTCATCACCTCTCAGGACATTGATAACCCGTTTTTCTGCATTGTCGAGATCCGGCGCCAGAAGATCCCGAAAGCGTTGGAACTCGTCAAAAATTACCAGGTCGGGTGTTAATGTCCTTATTGCACATGCCGCTAGAGCATTTCGGAGGTGTGCTACAAAATCGAGTGCCTTTTTCGATTGAATTTCCAGGTTCTGAACGACGGACTGGCCTTTTCCAATGTCGAACTCCTCGCGAACAGATCGGATAAAGGACTTCAGCAGTGTGTCCGTAACTTTACTACGTTGCGTATAGACCGCAGCGCCCCAGGATCTTGAAGCTGAGCGCCGAAACACCTTTTCATCAACCAATTCAAGAAGCTCTGGCCACGCTGACTCTATAAGCGCAAAAATCAACGCCCGTTCTTCACATCGACCAGCACTTTTTCGTTTGCCACTTCTGAGAGGAATTGATGTATCCGGGGTGAGAGTGTAAATAGCAAGTTGTCTGTCCGAAGGCTTGACCGATGTCGCCATGAGGGTCAGACGATCCGTACGACTGGTGGCCGAATCTCTTCGATCATGCGGAATTACTTCCAGCAATTTGTTGCGATTCTGACGAGCTACAGTAAGGTTACTGCAGACATAAAATACAACCAGCGGCCGAGTTTTTCCCTCCATCATCTTTTTAACAAGTGCCTGAGCAACAACAGTTTTCCCAAGGCCAACTTCATCGGCAACCAGAAACCGGCGTGATCCGTTTGGATCATGAAAGGCTTTCAGAATTCGAGCAACAGTTGCTTCCTGAAAAGGTTTCGGGTCGCTCATGATATCAAACCAGCCCCTGTGTAATCATCTTCCATAATTCCTGAAATTTCTCAATTTCCGCCAGCTCCTCTGGGGTAGCATCGGTTTCATGTTGTTCAAAAGCCTTCAGAAAGGAGGTAACGCGTAGGTTTATATCGGCAAGCGTTTTTCGGTTTCTGGTCCACGCTCGAAGAATATCTTCAAGAGATGGCGCAATTAACTCCATTTGGAATGAAACTCCGGAATCAGTTGAACCAGTTTTATCCGAAGTCCAGTCACCACCGCCATCACTCCCAGCATTATCGAGGAGAAGACTTCTCAGCCACTGAAGAAACATTCTTGGCCCAAGGTATGAAGCAAAGGCAAGCCGATCCCGTTCTTCACCAAGTGGAGGATTAACAGGAACTCGCTGGCACCATTCCTGGGATTTTTCATTCAATGACAGGCGTATATGAATGAATTCACTATCACGCGGTCTCGGGACCAGGGGAAGAATAAGCGATGAAGCCCCCCTTGGCCATGTATGTAATGCCTCTCCGAGAATGCCAACTTCCAGTTCGATCGCTGGCTTATGTGGATGAGGCGGGACCTTTGCGACAAGTTCATTTCTATCCGCATGAATTTGCCGCTGAACATCCCAGATTGCAGCAACCTCATTTCGAGCGTCCGCCAAATCTTTCTCGGTAGGATCGTCTGGATCGATGACCGGGGGCATGGACGAATCAAACTCTTGAGATGAATCTGCAAAAGTGCGTAAACCTTTATAAACGGTCTCGTCCACGGTGAGTTCAGCTAATACCTCGTAATTCTCACTCCAACCTCTTGTAGTCGCATTTGCGCTCCCAACCCACAAAGTGCGCCCCAAAGAATGCTTAACGGACAATATTTTCGCATGCAGTCCACGGGAAACATCTTCATCTGATTCCATAGCCTCGTCAAACTCAGGATGCGGTTCATCGGTAAGGGCCTCATCCAGGTACAACATTTCGGCATATGAAGAGAGTGGTTTCTTCGCTTGAGCTAGAAGTTTCGCCAGTGCAGTACCCGTTGAGAGTATTGTTCGATGAGTTTTTTCGTCTGCCCCCCAGCTTCCGAACTTTCGTACCGTGTTAGCATCCAAAAAAGGACTCACCAATAAGAGCTCGGATACACCTTTCGGTTCGGATGGGATATCGCGAAGTTCACCGGGGCAAAACAACTTGACATCTTTAACAGAAGTCCCTGCCGGCGCGTCCCATTGTACACCAGCGACCTTTAAGCGTATTATTTCAGGGAGTTCTGCGAATTCGGCGAGCTTCTTGACAAGTGGAGGTATGCCAGGAACTATGGTTCCCCGCTGGCCAGGGGTTCCAGTAAGGAGAATTCCCGTATCCCACGAAATATCTTGAGTCAGATTCCGGCTTCCCAACCAAAGCCGCCATACCAGTCGACCATCGGCATCATTCCGATAACTGACGACTGTTGTTTTCGGATGCCACGATCTTTTTCTTTCATCAGCAGGAACCTCGCGAATGAATTGATCACAAATGCCAATAATTCGGGAGGTCTTTCGTGGAAGGGAAACCCTTCCTCTCTGCACAACAAATCGGACACGTCGTCTCAGCATTTCGCAAGCATCAGCAAGATCCATCTTTGTGCCTGAACCACGATCATCATCCAGGCCAGCAAATGCCAGAAGTGCGGCAACTACAGCAACAAGATCGGCAGAGTAGGTAGCAACTACTGCATACTCCACTCTCCAGCCGGGATCAGGTCTGATTGCATCTAGGTATGGCAAGCTGTCCCAATTTTGCCTGGTCATGATGCACTTCTTAAATCCGACAGAATCCTTCGGACGTTGTACCAACGGTATGAAAGCGGTTCGGCGAGAGTATTGTCTTCAATTCCCCACTCCGCTCTACGTTTCTTGGCCGCAGGCGTTGAAGGTAATCTTGACCTAGTGCCCTTACGACGTATTTCAGCCTTTTGATAAACCTCCAGAAGATCCAAATAATTGTGCCCTCCCTTATTCAGCCACAATTGGGTCTCGCGAAGAAGTGTGGTGAATTGTGGTGGAATACCCGGGATATCTTGCTCAACGGAGCTAATATCAAGATTTTTCGCAGGAGTTATGTACTGAGGGATAGTCTTGAGAATTTGTTTCCGGTGGTGACTTGGCGTTTCATTTCCATCACGTTCTCGTAATTCTTCTACAAGTGCCGAATAGATCGCACGGCCAATGGCAGCGAGTGCGGAAGCTCGTCCAGCTCGTCTTAGCGCTGCACGATCATCAGTATCAGCAATAGCCATGACCGTACGATCCCAAGGGGATTGAATTTCTTCCACCGGCAGGGCTCGCTCAACCAGTGATGATAGCAATGACGTTTTGTCTGGGGTTCCGGGCCTGGTAACAGCACTCAAATGTCGCCGTAGAAACGCAGCCTCGTCAGGCTGTATATCAAACGTGAGAGAAGCGCTCTTATCCGTCCACTCTTTTGGTGGTCTTGGAATGCTTGAAAATAACTCCAATCCTTCTTCGGTAGGTTCGCCATCGTCATCTACAAGTTGAGGAACCATAGTGCGCTTCACCAACATTCGATTAACAACCGCCCTTCCAGGAATAGTGCCCGACATTGTCGGGCGAAGAATCCCCCATGTCCCCAGCGCTGTCCAGTAAACCATAGAAGCAGGCTGAGAAGTCGGACCGGGGTAAGACCTCCCCCCGATAACCCCATCTTGACCGGTTCTCTTTAAACGTCCTGCGAGGCTGATCTCCATACGGGAAATGGCACGTTCCGGTGTTTCGCTCAGGTTTCTATTCCGTGCTTCTTCGTAAAGCCATGGAACAAAGAGGATGTATCTTAGACGTGTTTGGAGAACTGAAGTCCCAGGGAAAAAACGGTTCGCATATCCCTGGTGAAGTGCGAGGAACCCGACTTCGTCTCGTACCCCCTGCTCATCGTTACGCAGTTTCGCCTCGGCCCGCCTCAAAGCATCTCGAGATAGCACCGTCCAACCTAATGCTGGCTCCAACATGCCCTCCTATATCATTGGGTTTCTACAGCCGGCGTGAAAGGATTAACATTTTCCTGTTCTAGTGTCTTTGGCGGGTCTGTCGAAATGATAGCAGCCGCCAATAAAGCGATAGCCGGATATTTCTCAGCCGTCCGTTTGACTTCGTCCACCCGCAGGCTGGGTTTTGGCAGACCGCACGAGGCAAGGAGATCAACAGTCATTAAATGAGGTTGCAAGGTCCGACGTAATAACCCTTGTACGTAGACAAATATTTTCAGTCCGCCCTCGTCAATATCCCCCCAATGGAAAAAAGGCATTCCAGATGGTAGTGAGACATCAAGCATCCGAAGAAAGTCAGCAAGACCTGGGGAGGGGAAGCCGGCTGTATAAAGAACAAGCCCGTTATCTCGAATCTCGGCGGCATAACGATTGAAGCTTGCAAGATTTTCTACAGTCAGAACGTACTCTGGCAACTTATCGGCCGAAACTCCCCGAATAGCTTGAGGTGGCAATCCCACGAAAGGCCGAATGCCTTCGCAGTCGAGGTGACGGTCAGAAAGCTTCAAAACAACCGGCCCGCTAAGCAATAATGGAGGAGGAAATCTGACCAGCCCAAGCGTTTCTAACAGCTCTTCGCCCGTCAGCTCTGTCGGATGGTATTTTTTCCAGACTGACGTAAATCGTGCCAGCATACCCTCCATAGCCTTGGAGTCCCCGAACTCGCGAGTACTGAACGTCCGCAGATCGAGATTGAGGTGACGGCCGGCGACAACCGCCTCCAATGCCCGGACCATCAGTCGGGCTGACGCGGTATCCCCCGGAGACATGCCAGCGGCCGACTGGTTTCGGCTCCACTTGCCGAGAAGGTCCTCAACCCATTCATTTATCCAAGTTTCTCGCCCGCTGAGCGCCGTTTCCAGTATGGAGCGGGCATCATCTGCCTGCTTGGCAGCCAGCGGCATCCCCAGATAATTGGCTAAGCCAGGACCATCTGTCAGGGTGATTCGTTTCAGAATGTGGCTTTCATACCCTCTCCCCCATTCGAGCGCCACTGTCCCTGCCGAGGCTGCTTCAAGGAGCCCTGCGTGAATGGCCTCCTTAGCTTCAGGAAGAGACGCTTCAAAATATTGTGGGGCCCTGGCTTGAGTGATTGGCAGTCGAACCAATCGGGAACGGTCGGGATTAGCCTGCCAGGCATCGAGGAGTTTCCTAAGGAGTTGACGGCTAGACTGGTTCATGAAGGAACTCCGCCGTTCCCGAAGCCTTCCGGTAAGGGTTGTCGGTTCTCAGCATTGCCCGCATGGCAGGTTTGATGGAAATCACCTCCGTCTCCACCGTGCCGCCGTCTCGCGTTACCCAGACAATAGTGTCCATCACCTCGGCCATTGTGGCGAATTTTTCGTCGGGCGCAGCGACAATAAGCTGAAGCTGGATGTTCTTCAGAAACTCGATGCAGCTGTGGCAGGTTGCGACACTGAGCTTCGAGAATGCCTCATCGAAAACTGCCAAGCTCATGCCACCGTGATGTTTACCGTATTCTTCCTTGAGACGGTAGGCCGCTGCCAGTGATGCGCCGATAGCAACATAGAACGGGGTCTGGTTTTCGCCACCGGAACCCTTCTGGATACGATGTTCGAGGTCGGATGTTGGGGTCCCCTCCGTATCACACATCTCCACATCAAACACCAGAAAGTTCCGGTAGTCCTGCAGCCTCTCCGCGGCCTTGGGATCCTGCAAAGCGGTGGTAATATCTTCCAATGCCTTGCGGTGCGGGCTATTGGAATCTGCAACAGGATCAAACAGTCCGCCCACTTCACGTGACGCCGGGCTATTGCAGGCCTTGGCAAAATCAATGATATGCTTAAATTCTGGGTTGGAGCTGGAACGAAACTTGTAGATTTCGCCATGGAAAGGATGCTTCTCCAGCGTCTTGTTAAGCTGGGTGATCGACCCTCTTACGGCCTCGACCTTGCCTATCAGGCGGCCTACAAACTTGGAGCGGAAGGTGTCCTCAGCTTCCTGGAGTGCTCTGGCCGATTTTTCGCGGTATTCGGCCAGAGTGGTTTCGACCAGGTGTTTTTTCTTCCGTCGGATAGTGACGGCGTACTCTTCGAAATGCTCTGGTCGGGATTCTTCGCCCTCTTCCAGAGCGAAGCGGAGATAATACTCCGTGTACTCCTTGATCATTCGAGTATTGTTTTCTTCGATTGTTTTTAACGCTGAACCTATCTCCTTTTCAGCCCTTTCACAGATCGCCGCAAAATCCCCGGCGTTCTGCTCGCGCCACCGGTCAAGGGTATCGGCTGCCTTCGCAGGATCAAGCAGCGGATTCCCACGCTTCTCTTCCAAGACAACTTGCAGAGCGTCCATCTGAGCGTCAAGAGCCTTCAATTTGTCATCGTTTTGTGCGTACTCTTTTTCAGCTTGAAGGCGCTTTTCATCCAGATCCTTGAGACTTTTCTTTATTCCTTCTGCCTTGTCCTCAAGCTTCTTGATTTCATCTCTGAGTTTCTGCTCCCGGGCATCAGAAGCCAAGGCTGCAAGTTTTTCCTGCATCTCCTGGATGGCTTTCTCAGAAGCTGTGCGCTGCTCTACGAGAGCGGACAATGAAATAACGGCATCGCCCGAGAACTGCCGCTTGCAATCTTCCAGCAGAACTTTCAGACTGCCGAGATTCTCCTTTTCTCCTACTACCCCCGCCTGTTTTGTCGACAGCTCGTTCAAATCACGTTGATAAGCAACCCGCAACCCTTCTCGGGAACCTCTCCCCAAGATTGGCTGTACGTTCTTCAGCTCTGATACTGTACCACCGGAACTCAACATCCCATCGGCAGTTGCGGCCCGGTCGTGGTGAAGCAGGTCCTTCTCGGTATCGACGCAGACGATATTCCCGAGACGGCGATTGATAAACGCCCTCGCATGCACATCATCGGTGTTGAGGCAATCGGCTAGAGTGCCCTGCTGTTTGGAGGCCTTCCAGCGGTCGGTCTGGGTTGTATTGATGATATGACAGCCGGGAAACTCTTGCCTCCCCTCATGGCGATAGAGGTGAACTGCCTTGCGGGCCTGCTCAGGAAGCACTACCAGGGCCTCGCGGATATTGCCGAGAATGCTTTCAATGGTGCCGCGCCACGTCTCGTCGGCAACATCCACCAGATCGCACAATGGCTTGGATTCAATGCCATGTTTCTTGAAAAACTGAATCAGATTCCGAGTGTTTGGTTGAAGCGGGGCTTTACCGTGTTGTAGCTGCTTGAGTGCTTCAACGAGATTTTTCAGCCGCTTCTCCAAGTCCTTATGATCCGCACAGAAATCATCATAGCGGCTGCTCAGTTCCGGTAAAGAGCGCTCAACTGCCACCAGCAGCAATTCAAGACAGATGTCAACCTCGGAAGGATTTGACGGCCAGACCGCGGTGCTTATCATGTCGTCACCCGGCATCAGTTTGACTATATCGGAAATGGCCACGGCCAGAGAATCATTGACCGGCACATCCTTAAGTTTTTCAAAGCGCTGCAGCAGCCTGCGGATCTCGGTAATCCTCGCCTTCACATCTCCTTCGCGCTGCCTTGCCTGATCACTTTCTAATTGCAGGCGATCCCGCTGGACTTGGACATCACAGAGCTTCAACTCCCCACGTTTCTCACCGAGTTCCTCTTGAACCTTTGCCTGCTGGTCCTCAAGAACCGTCTTGTCCTTACCCATATGCTCGCGGGCCTCTTCAAGATCGGCCAACGCGCCCCGCAAGGGGTCGGCGCTTCCCTCAATCTGCTCGATACGGGCATTCAACGAGACATACTCGGCCATCACATGTTGGGCGCGAGCATTTTCCACCTTCTCGCAGCAAACTTCGAGGCGAGTCAAATCAGCGACCCGCCGACTAACCGATTCGGTCTTCTCCGCCATGTCACGATAATTTTTCAAGGCGCTCTGCAGCTCCTTGATCTGCAGGTCATCACGATCGAGCATGTAGCGGCGGATGAACTCGGTAGGATCGGAGATCTTCTCCAGGCGGAACGCTGCTTGGAGAGCCTTGAGAACGGTCTTGTCATTGTTGGGTGAACCTGGGTGTTCACTCAGGCAGCCGTAGAGATCCTGGGTGAATTTTCCCGGCTCGTGGTGAAACCGGGTGGCGTGGCACCTTTTCGCCAAGCGCTCCTTGACGCGCGCCCAGGGCAGGACAATCGTGCTGTCGCCTTTGCCCTGTTCCAGGAACAGGTCCTTGTGCCCAACCAGGCCGGGGCAAATGAAATACCCTTCCACCTTTTCTGCCATGTCTGCCATGCAAGCATAAATGCCAAGCCCGACACAGGTGGTTTCCCCGGTCTCGACATCATGGAAGTTCAGGGCCAGATAGCAATTCGCTTTGTCTCGCGGCTTGATCTTCGTGGCAAGTTCCGGTTTTTTCGGGTCCGACATGACCCCAAGGACGTATTCCCAGAGTTTGCGGGAGGATTGTTCATTGCTCCCCCGATTTAGGACCAGGAGCCGCTTGTTTGCCCCGGTCAGCACAGTCTGGATGGCGTCAAGCAAGGCCGATTTGCCAGCGCCATTATCGCCAATGAAGGCTGTATTGCCAACGATTGGGATTTCTACGGCTTCAAGGCGGAACCATTGAATGAGAACGGCTTTAATCAATGTCTTCATTGTCCCCCCCCTGCTTCATCGGTTCCGTTTTCCTCGCCTTCTCCTCCTTTGGTGTATTCTTCCAAAGCCTGCAAGAAACCGTGCGTTACTATGTCACGGATCGATGGGCGAATGCGGAAGCGGATCGCCTTGTCCTCGTCTTCGTCGATCTCTAAAAGCCCTTGGCGGGAGAAGGTTCTAAGAATTTCGCGCAGCCTCACCAAGCCTGGCCGCTTTCTGCCGGTGTGCGCAACAAAGGTGTCCAGCATGACCTCGCTGTCGGTAAAGACCTGCGAAAACTCTCCCACTCTGCACTCCTGGGCGGCTCTCTCGTAGATGACCCGCAGGACGAGGAGGAACAGAGAGTGTTCAGTGTCCAGGCCAACGGTCAGATGAGATTCCCGGGGGACCACGCCAACATACCCTGCCGTCCGGTCGCATATCAATTCGAGATTCAGGGCATCGAACAGGTTTCGGTAATAATCCTCGGCGTCGAGGATCTGGTGAAAAGAACGCTGGTCCCTGCTCTTGTCTCCGAAAAGGAACTGACGATCCAGGGCAATTGATGCTGCGCGACGTAAATCCTCTGCGGCCAGGTTTTCATCCTTATCAAGCATGCGACGGAGCTCGTGAAGCATCCCCTACCCCTTCCTTTCGACGATAAAATCGCTGCATTCCAACAGTGGTGTATCAAGCCGATCCCCTGTGCGGCGAATGTTGAACAGAGGCATGTTCGGGACCGGTTTGCCCTTCATCTGGTTGAGAAAAGGGACAAAGGCAAATGCCACCAACTCATCGACCGATTCGATCTTGAAATCCTTAGCCGCGAACGTGGCGCGCTCCCCCATCTGCCGGTCGATGAACGCAACCACTTTGGCAGGTGACATGACACGCCGCTGCAGGTAATCCTGGATAAGCCGCAGGCGCTCTTTGACTTCTGTACTGAGTTCCTGCTCCCTGGCCAGCTCGATGAATTGAGGTTGTCGGCGTCTCTGTGGTTTGCGGATGCTGCGATGACTCAACAGCGCATGAGATATCCAGCGAGGAGGTTGGGGTAAAGCGGGGAGCTCTCCATCGGGCTGCTCCAGCGATCTCCTGCCGAGCTCTTCCAGCAGCTTGATTCCTCGGTTGGTTAGATCGGGAACGTTGCGATCCATGTAACGGACCATTTCCGCCACCCGTGATTCCAGGCGCATGCGGTACAAATCGATGGCATCGAGTCGCCGATCAACTGAGCGGAACACCCTGGCGATAAAATGAAGATCGCTTATCACCTTTTCCCGCGCTGCGTCTGGCGCCAGGTTCTTGTCTTCCTGGTAGACCTTGATCAGCGCCGTCATGATTGAGTCTATATGTTCGATCTGAATCAGGAGGTTCAGGACATTGGCGCGATGACGAAAGGGGTTGTTTTCCGCCTGGAGGGACTTGTAATCGGAGATCAGCAGATTCTCGACAAAATCATCGAAAAAAGTGGACAGGGCAAGTTTAGGGTTGTGCTGACGGGTGATGATGTCCTGAAAGCCGCGGAGGCCGGAGAAGATATTTTGCAAGTGACGGGTGAAGTCACGCGCCGCTCTAACAACCTCAATGAATGCGCGGGCATTGTCTTCAGGGTGATTGGCAATCGCCTGGAGTTGTAGATGGATAGAGGCGATGGTGCTGCCGTAGTTCTTCTTTTCTGCATGGGCGACACCTTCAAGGGCCTCCAAGAGAAGACTGGCGTGAGGTGGCATGATGACGTTGACGTGATAGCCGTCTTCTTCCTCTTCGAGCCAGCCTGTCACGACGAGGCGCTTGTAGATGTACCTGGCGGCCGGCCCTGGCGCATTGCTGATATCCTCCTCCGCGTCCCCTTCCTCATCGACGATTTGCAGCAGGCGGCCTTTGCGTTCCAGCAGTTCTTCTATCTCACGGACGACATGACCGCGTCGTGGAAAAACCGCCTCGTTGGTTATATCCTCATCCGAGAAATACCTGAAAAGGAAGAGAAGGATTTCCTCAAAGAAATATCTGTTTGCGCCCGCGAGAGGCTTGAAGATTTCGTCGGGCAGCTTGTTGAAAAGCATGAGGCGCTCCAGCAGTGTAGCTGTTTTCAGTCCAATCCATCCAAGTGCAAAGTTGATTGCAGTTGCCGGCCATGATCAATGCATTTTCTCACACAAGTGCGACAGGATACGTCTCAAACTCTATTTACTGGAACTTCCTATTTTGTGACATGCAACTTAGCCACCTAAGGCTACCAGATCACAACCCGGGCCTGAGATGACACTTCTCATAAGACTACCAATCGAAAATCAGGAAGCTCTGTCAAGTATGTCTAAGGGGGTTGGTCAAGGGTGTTGGATGACGCGGAACTGTTCCTCGCTATCCGCCAGCTTCCGCTCAAGGATTCCCAACTCTTCACGAGTATAAATGCTCTCCCCTCGTGCGATCTCGCGCTTGAGGCGTTTGATCCGGCCGGGAAGACTGTCCGTCTGGAGGCGGCTGTCACCATGCAGCAGCGTCATGTCCTTCACCGCCGGGTTGCGGGATGAAGTCGACACATCAAATTCCCCTACACCACGCTTATGCGAATCATTGTCAGAGCATCCAGCAGCGAGAAGAAGAAGCATGGTGGCAACTACTGGCGATGTCTTGGCGTTCACGTTCTCTTGCTCTTGGCTGGGTCAAGAAGTTCTTTCAGTTCCTCAATCTCTGCCCTCATCACGGATTTTTTTCCATTTCCTTCCATAGCATAATTGTCTTCGCATGTTTTCGATACTGAGCGCCTAATTAGCGAGCAGCCATACTTCAGGGACCGCAACAACAATAAGCAACTCGTGGATCAGAGTTGCAATGGGCGAATGTCCAGATGATTAATGCTTATTAGTGACCGTTCCCATTCTCGCTAGCTTTAGAGCCTGTTCGAACGTGACAGACATACCGCCATTTCTCTTCGCGAAAGCCTTGGCATTCTGCTTACTGACAAAGGCCAACTGCTCCACATTAGACATAAGCCCCTTCTGGTTACTGCCAACAATCCATGCCGCCGATTTTGCTTCTAACAGCTTCCCCGAATTGAAATCAGCCACCTTGATCGATATGGCCTGCTTACCAGTTCTCTCGTCCATCGCCATCGCAGCACAATGCAAACTGCAGGTCCCAACGGTAGTCCCATCAGTATAAACGATTAGCATTCGGCTATGGGCAAAACTTGTCCGGTTCATCCCGCACATCAGGCAAGACGCCGGGGCCTCTCACCCTCTCTAGTGCGAAGGCTGGGGAATCTACAAAAACAAGGCAAAGCATGATGCCCAGCATAAATTTGTCCATGATTTTCACCTACTAACTCATCTGCCCCTGAACCGCTCTTGGAATAGCTTCAATAGGATAGCCATGAGAAGATTCTTGATGTTGACGCCGCACCTGGCCAAGGTGGCGTTGATTTTGTCGCCTTCTTCGCCCTTGAGGTAGTTGCGGCCAATCCGGTGGTCTTGCTTTACTTTGCCGATGATCGGCTCGATACTGCTGCGCCTTCGACGCCATTTCTAGGCGCTAGCCTTCACACTCCTCTTTTTCTTGTTGGCTAGATAGATCTCAATGGTGCTGAGTATTGCCGGTGTCCCCTTTTCAACCGAATGCGCAAACTGCGATGATCTCGATCAACCTGTTGCGCCAAGCCGACAGGTGTTCAACGCTATCCTTATGTGGATGATTCTTTCTTTCCAAGACGATGCCTTTACGCCTCAAGCTTTTTTGGGTCTCGTCGAATAGCTCCCTTTCCACGTAATCTCGTACAACTTCGTCGGCCAGGTCCCTAGTGACCACAGTAGATGAAATCAAAACGTACGTAGAACATCCCGATGGTAAGCCCGACTGATCAATCTCTACCAAGCAAACGTATTTTTCTCGATACCTGAACCAGACATAAGCACATTCCCGTCGCTTCTCAGCTGTATTACCATATGTCTCCCGTAAAGACGGCTTACGAGAACCTCTCTGTCTTTGCCAGACAGGCTGCCTTGACAATGAAATACGAGTCACCGCTGCAATGCTGCTGTCCTCATTGACCAGCCTATACCCTTTCAGCCCTCTGACCAACCGCACAAAATCGTCCAAAGGCATTGAGTAGTCATCGGGCTCGGCAGCATCACCATCGTCTCGCTCCACCTTCGCCTTCGCAATGGCAATATCGTCCATGGGATAGTCTTGCTGGGTACTCAGCTCAACATCCTTATCGCCAGGCATTAACTTGGGAACCTTTCCCTCATCCTTGCGTGGTGTAGGAATGTAGTCCTTGTTCTCCCTTATGGCACGTGCATTACAGTTGGCGATGCTCACATGGTTCTGGAGGATCCTTCGGATGTAACGGCTGGAAGGATTGCTGGGTGCAAGGTTCTTCCCTGACTTTGCTGTCAAAGCCGGGAAAGTTTCCGTATCCCCATCAGGATCATCAATTTCATACGTTCGTCGATCAATAGTGATGCTGTCGAAAGGAAAGAGGCTGTCTTCTTCCAATACCTGGAACACAACAAAAGTCTTGCCACCTTCAGGATTGGTGGCAAGATGCCCTCTCGCCTTGATTGTTATTTCCTGGTTGACTGGAAAATCCACCTTGAGGCGTTGAAATTGACCACTATCGGCGTTAACGCTATTCCGAACCATTCTCATGCGACTACCCGCGAATCCATTAGCCAGAAATCGGACTATGCTCTTTGCGTCAGAATCCGCAGCGCCAGGTTTCATGGTGATCTTGGCGTGTAGGGTACTATCATCCAATGAATAGTCTTCGTGGAGGCGCTTTAGGTTTTGAGAAAAGACCGCCTCACGCAAGGAGGTGGATTTGAAATAGTAGACGCCTGCGAGAACTGCGCAAGGAATGACGATCTTCATATCGTCACAGTGAAATACCAGACACTGCTGGTTCTTGCAGATGGCCGAGTTATTTTTGGTAAAATCGCTCTGATAGCGCGTGCTGGTCAACGAAAGATCGTATTCTAAGTCAGTTAACGCGTCCTGGATCCGTACGATTTTATTATGCTCGGAGGAGTTGACAGTAAATTTACGGACGGTACCTAGCGCTGGTTCTTTGATCAGTTTCCTGCCCTTGGCGAAATAGGAGCCTACAGTGCAATACGAAAGGAGCTCAGGAGGGATGGTGTCGGCGAGATAATAACCGGTCTTGACGTTTTTAAACAGTAGCCTGATGAGGCAACGGGATGAACTTACGTTTAGGTTGAGGATCCAGACGAGTTGAAAGCGATTTCTGGGATCCTCGGACCTCATCTTTGGCAGGATGTATATTTTGTCGAGGTCAGCCGGCACGTTACCCCGCACCGGAGTTGTAGCAATAACTATTGAAATGTAGCGTTAACTTCTGAAAATGACAGTTCCCTCCGCCGATCAATCCCACATCCGAGATAGTGTGATGGGGTGACCTGAACGGGCGCTGCGCCACGAGCGCATTGTCCCGGTCAAGGAGCCCCATGACGCTGTAAACCTTGGTCGTTTCGATGGCCTCCTCGAAGGACATGCGGGGAAGGATGGTCGGAATCCGCCGGGAGAGCATGGTCTTGCCGGATCCCGGCGGACCAATCATAATGATATTGTGAGACCCGGCGGCCGCCACCTCCAGTGCCCGCTTGGCATGTTCCTGCCCCTTCACCTCGGAGAAGTCGTCGCCCGCGTCGGCGCTCCGTGCGAAGAACTCCTCCACGTCCACCCGGGACGGGTCGATGGACCGGTCGCCGTTGAGAAAATCCACTACTTCGGCCAGTTCCGATACGCCGACGACCTCGATACCCTCCACCACCGCTCCCTCGCGGGCGTTTTCCAGGGGAACCACGATGCCGCGCAGCCCCGCATTCCGGGCGGCCACGGCCACGGGGAGACAGCCGCGGACCGGTTTGACGCTCCCGTCCAGGGAGAGCTCGCCGAGGAGGAGGTACTCCTTGAGCCGCTCTCCCTTGACGACGCCGATGGCGGCCAGGATGCCGATGGAGATGGGGAGGTCAAAGGAGGCCCCCTCCTTCTTCAGGTCGGCGGGGGCCAGGTTGACGGTGATCTTGCGGGGGGGAAAATCGTAACCGGAGTTCTTGAGGGCTGATTTGACCCGGTCCTTGCTCTCCTTGACGGCGCCGTCAGGAAGCCCCACGGTGGCGAACTGGGGAAGTCCCTGGGCGATATCCACCTCCACGTCGACGATGACTGCGTCGATCCCGAGGAGAGCGCTGGAGAGGGCCTTGGCTAACATCAGGGGCCGTGGACCGGAGACAGGGTAGTGGCCGTGAGAAGAACCTGACCGATCATGACAAGAGAGTCTCCAGATATTTCTCGGCGTCCAGGGCCGCCATGCAGCCGGTGCCAGCCGAGGTTATGGCCTGCTTGTAGTACTGGTCCTGCACGTCGCCGGCGGCAAAGACGCCGGGGATGCTGGTGGCGGTGACGTTCCCCTCGCCGCCGCAGAGGGTGCGGATGTAGCCGTTGTCCATCTCCAGTTGCCCCTCAAAGAGCTGGGTGTTGGGAGCATGGCCAATGGCAATGAAGCAGCCGTGCACCGGGATATCCTTGGTGGAACCGCTGGTGTGGCGGATGCGGATGCCGGTGACCCCGGTGGCGTCCCCCAAAACCTCGTCCAGCACATGGTGCCATTCGATGGTAACATTACCCCCCTTGGTCTTTTCGATCAGACGGTCGGCGAGAATCTTCTCGGAGCGGAACTTGTCGCGCCGGTGAATGACCGTGACATGACTGGCGATGTTGGAAAGGTAGAGGGCCTCTTCCACGGCAGTGCTGCCGCCGCCGATGACCGCCACCGGCTTGCCGCGATAAAAAAAACCGTCGCAGGTGGCACAGGCCGAAACCCCTTTCCCCTTGAACGCGTCCTCCGACGGCAGCCCCAGGTATCTGGCGGTGGCACCGGTGGCAATGATGAGGGCGTCGCAGGTATAGATGCCATTGTCCCCCTCCAGGCGGAAGGGTCGCTCGCGAAGATTCGCCTTACCGATGTGGTCGAAGACCATGGTGGTATTGAAGCGCTCGGCGTGCTGGCGCATCCGCTCCATGAGGTCGGGTCCCTGGACGCCGTTTGGATCGCCGGGCCAGTTGTCCACCTCGGTGGTGGTCATCAACTGCCCCCCCTGCTGGAGTCCGGTGATGAGGGTCGGATTAAGGTTGGCGCGGGCGGCGTAGACGGCGGCGGTGTAGCCGGCAGGGCCGGAGCCGAGAATGATGAGGCGGTGATGGGTTGTTTCCATATTAGAATCCTCCAAAGACAGTCGCGCTACGATAGCAGCAACACTCCGGAAATGCAAGGGGGGAGCGGTTCTTTCCGTTTGACCCGCCAAAGGGGCATCTGCTACAGTGAACCCCTGACGGGAAGGGGGGACGAAGCCGACCATGCACGCCGAAACGCACCTTGACCAGAGCATCACCGGACGCTTCAAGTATGCCATCATCCTGACGACCTTCACCCTGGTGGCCGAGGTCGCGGGTGGGATCTGGACCAACTCCCTGGCCCTCCTGTCGGACGCGGCCCACGTCTTTCTCGACCTCTTCGCCCTGATCCTGTCGCTGGCGGCCATCAAGCTCGCCGGCTACCCCGCCTCCGACACCCGCACCTTCGGCTGGCACCGGACCGAGGTCTTCGCCTCTTTCATCAACGGCGCCACGGTCTTCCTCATGGCCATCGGCATCTTCTACGAGGCCTGGGAGCGGCTGCGCCACCCGGTGGAGGTCAAGAGCCTCCCGATGCTGGTCATCGCCGCGGTGGGCCTCGTCATGAACCTCGTCGCCGCCTCGGCCCTCCACAGCCACTCCCACGACGATCTGAACGTGCGCAGCGCCTTTCTCCACGTCATCGGCGACGCGGCCGCCTCGGTGGGGGTCATCATCGGCGGCGTCATCATGTACTACACCAGCTGGTACCTCCTGGACGCCATCATCTCCGCCGGGATCGGCTGCGTCATCTTCTGGGGGTCGTGGCGGGTGATCCGGGAGTCGTCCCACATCCTCATGGAGGGGGTCCCCCGGGGGATGAGCACCCGGGAAGTGGCCATTGCCATGCAGGAAGTGGAGGGGGTGAACACGGTCCACCACCTGAACATCTGGACCATCTGCTCCCACATCCTGGCCCTGTCGGCCCACGTGGATGTGGAGCCCGAGCACAAGGAGCGGCAGGCGGATGTGCTCAGGCGGCTCGAAGAGCTGCTCTTCGAGCGCTACCACATCTCCCACACCACCCTCCAGGCCGAGTGCACCCGGTGCGCGGAAACACCGCCGATCATAAAGGAGCTACGCCACCGCCCCCGCCACGGCCAGCACCACGACCATCACGGCCACGACCATGGGCACGGCCATGACCACCACGGGCACGACCACGACCACTGCCACCATGACCACTAGCAACCCCACGGAGAACCGATGCTCCCCTACACCCTGATCCAGGAAGCGTCAGACCGCCTCAAAAAGCGGGTCCGGCGCACCGAGCTGATCCACTCCCACCACTTCAGCGAGCGGTTCGGCTTCCCCCTTCTCTTCAAGTGCGAGAACCTCCAGCGGACCGGCGCCTTCAAGATCCGGGGAGCCCTCAACTTCATGACCTCCCAGCCCCGGGAGGCCCTGACAAAGGGGGTCATCACCGCCTCGGCCGGCAACCACGCCCAGGGGGTCGCCTTTTCCGCCGACCTCCTGGGGGCGCAGGCCACCGTCTTCATGCCCGAGAGCACCCCGCCCCAGAAGGTGCAGGCCACCAAGGAGTATGGCGCCGACGTAGTCCTCACCGGCAGGAACTTCGACGAGGCCTATGCCGCCGCAGTCCAGGCCCAGAAGGAGACCGGCGCCCTCTTCGTGCACCCCTTCGACGATCCCCTGGTCATGGCCGGCCAGGGTACCATCGGCCTCGAAATCCTCGATGAACTCCCCGACGTCTCAGCCATCCTGGTCCCCATCGGGGGAGGCGGGCTCATCGCCGGCATTGCCACGGCGGTAAAGGAGACTCACCCCCACGTGCGGATCATCGGCATCGAATCCAAGGCCGCACCCTCCATGCACTTCTCCCTCAAGAAGGGAAAGATCGTGGAGGCCCCCCTCACGGTTACCCTTGCCGACGGGATCGCCGTGAAGAAGGTGGGACGGAACACCTTCCCCATCATCCGGGAACTGGTGGACGACGTGGTGCTCGTGGAGGAAGAGGAGATCGCCCTGGCCATCGTGGGGCTCCTGGAGCGGACGAAACTCCTCGTGGAAGGGGCTGGAGCCGTGACCCTGGCGGCCCTTCTGAACGGCAAGGCGGGGAAACTGCCGGGGAAGACGGTCTGCGTCCTCTCCGGCGGAAACATCGACGTGAAGACCATTTCCACCGTGGTGGAGCGGGGCCTTGTGGCGGCGGGGCGCTATCTGAAGCTGCAGGTGGTGCTGGACGACATTCCCGGTTCCCTGGCGGGGCTGGCCACGGAGGTGGCTGCTGTCCGGGCCAACATCTTCCTCATCAACCACGAGCGCCGCTCCCTGGACCTTCCCCTCGGCAAGACCGAGGTCCTTCTGGAACTGGAGACCCGGGGCTACGAACACATCCAGGAGATCATCGGCCACCTGGGGCGACGGGGCTATGAGGTGGATGTCGTAAAATGAACTCCCTCGTGAGGGGAGCGCCGTTGCCCGGATCCACCAACTCCGGCCGCAGGAGGTCGGCGGCCGTGTCAACATCATGCCACACCGGCAGGAGCGCCGTGGCGATGCCGGCTGACTCAGCCCGGGCCAGGGACTGCTCCAGCACCTCCGGCGTTGACCAGGCGATCCCCTCGAAGAGCTCCCGGTGGAGCCGCTTCATGGCTAGGAGATAGTAGCCGCCATCCTCCGTGGGGCCGAAGACGGCATCCACCCGAGGATCATTCAACAGATCAAAGGCCTGTTCGATGTAGTCTGGCGGGAGATGGGGCGAATCGGTGCCGATGACCGCCGCCGAGTCGTACCCCTGGCCAAAGGTCCGGTCGAAGGCCGCCGCCAACCGCGCTCCCAACCCGTCCCCCTCCTGTGGATAACTCTCCCCCTCCCCCACCGTTTCCGCGAAGAACTCAGGCACACCGTCCCCCTGTTCATAAAAGAGGAGTCTGTCCACACCTGTCATTTGGCCGGTTTTTGCGAGGACATCCAGAAGCATGCAACGGTAGAGCTTGGCGGCGTCCTCAGGAGAAAAGGGGGGGGTGAGCCGAGTTTTGACACGGCCCGGTGACGGTCTTTTGGCAAAAACGATCAGTGCTTTTGACATACGGCAGAGCGGGTTTGGGGGAAGGGAGCGCAGCTGCAACGCATAGCGTTATCCACAACTTTGGCGCTTTTCAACATAGTTATCAACACCCACGGGACAAGGCGGCACAGAACTCCACGTCAAAAAAAATTAATTCGGCGACAACAATCCCTCATGAATCATGTCATTTTCTTGTCACGCTCGATGGCCGCGTAGGCCGAGTGCTTGTGGATCGACTCGAAGTTCTCCGCCTCTACGGAAAACCACGTAATAGCATCGTGGGCCAGGAGCTTCTGGGTCACCTCGCGCACGATATCCTCCACGAACTTGGGGTTCTCGTAGGCCCGCTCGGTGACGTACTGTTCGTCCACCCGCTTGAGTAGGGACCAGACCGGGCTCGACCCGCACTCCTCGATCATCGCCACCAAGTCCTCGATCCAGATGAAGTCGGTGTACCGCAGGCGCACGGTGATGTGGCTCCGCTGGTTATGGGCCCCGTAGCGGGACAGCTCCTTGCTGCACGGGCAGAGGGACGTGACCGGAATCTGCACCCCCAGCACGAAGTCGAACTCTTCCCCCAGGGAACCGCAGAAGGTGCAGGTGTACTCCATGAGGCTGCGGGCGCCGGAGACCGGTGCCCGCTTCTCGATGAAATAGGGAAACTCGATCTCCAGGTGGGCCGACGAGGCCCCCAGTTTCTCCTTCATCTTCTGGAGGATCGGCTCCATCTTGTCCAGGGCGATATCCTCACGGTAGGCATTGAGGATCTCCACGAACCGGCTCATGTGAGTCCCCTTGAAGTGGTGGGGGAGGTCCACGTACATATTGATCCGGGCCACGGTCTGCTGGAACTTCTTGTTCTTGTCCATCACCACGATGGGGTAGGAGATGTCCTTCACCCCCACCTTGTTGATGGGAATCTTCCGGGTGTCGGAGGTTTTCTGCATGTCGGGCATGGTGGTCATAACAACCTCTGGGTATTCAGGAGTCAGAATTCAGGAGCCAGAAAAAACCAGGCATCTTCTATTCTGACTCCTGACTCCTAACTTCTGGATTCTTGATGGTTGCGTACGCAACCGGGTCCGCCACCCCGGCCTCCGCAAACCCCTTGAGCCGCAGGCGGCAGGAGTCGCAGAGGCCGCAGGCAAGCCCTTCGGGCGTGGGGTCGTAGCAGGAGTGGGTCCGGCCGTAGTCGACGCCGAGGGAGAGCCCCTTGCGGATGATCTCGGCCTTGGTGAGGTGGATCAGGGGGGTGTGGATGCGGAACCGCCCCTTCCCTTCCACCCCGGCCTTGGTGGCAAGATTGGCCATGGCCTCGAAGGCGGCGATGTATTCCGGCCGACAGTCCGGGTAGCCGGAGTAGTCCAGGGCGTTGACGCCGATGAAGATGTCGAAGGCGCCGAGCACCTCGGCCCATCCCAGGGCGAAGGAGAGAAAGACCGTGTTGCGGGCCGGCACGTAGGTGACCGGGATGTCGCTCCCCACACCTTCCTTGGGGACGGCGATGTCGCTGGTGAGGGCGCTTCCCCCCACCTGGCGGTAATCGAACTCCACGACCAGATGGTCCACGGCGCCCATGGGGCGAGCGTTGCGCTTGGCCTGCTCCAGCTCAACGCTGTGGCGCTGGCCGTAGGAGAAACTCATGGCGTAGGGCTCATACCCTTCGGCCCGGGCGATGGCGAGACAGGTGGTGGAATCGAGTCCTCCGCTGTAGAGGACGACGGCTTTTTTGTGCATCGGATGTAGTTCCTTCCCGAATGTCGGACTAGTGACCTGCCGCGAGCAGGGCGAACCCCTCGGCCTCGGCTGCCCCGTTGAGCTTGTTGTCGAACGATGAAAAGGCGACCTCAATGGCGCCGCAGTCATTTGACAGCAGTTTTGCCGCGGCCAGATGCACGGCGTCAAACCCTCGAAGACCGTATTTCCTGACGAGATGCCCCGCCTCGATCTCATCAAAATCGAGGGCCACGAAATGTTCCCACTCACCGGCGAAGCATTCGGCCACAACTTCGCAATCTTCGCGCGGGAGGTCGCCGCGGTTGTGCCTCCGGGTGAGGGCCGACAGCATCTCCGGATAGGCGACGCGGCAGGTGGCGACTGCTTCGGCACTTTCCACCCACTGTCGAACGGTGTCGGAGCAGACCTCTTCCACATAAAGCTTCACCAGACTGCTCGTGTCGAGATAGAGGATCAACGGCGCTCCTCCAGCACGGTATCAGAGAGGGATTCGCCCTTCAGTGTCACCCCCCGCTTCCCCGCCGGCTTCCCGCCCGACCATTTCGCCCGCCCTTCAGTCATGAGAGTTTTCACCGCGCGGCGCTCCGGGGAGATGGGGACCACCAGCGCCACTTCCCTGCCATGGTCCGTTATCACCACCTCTTCACCCTGCTGCACCTTTTCCACATAGCTGCTCAGACGCGCCTTCAACTCCTTGATCCCTACCGCTATCATGGCATCACCTCACCGGAACGAGACATACTTTAAGTAGTTACAACTCTACACAAAAAGTGGTCACTTTTCAAACACAAAACCGAATCACAGAAACCAGCTCACCGAATTGCAAATCCGCTCCAGAAGCCGCACCAGCGAGCCCCGGCGCTCATGCTCCTCTAGAACGATACGGCGGGACCCCCTGAGGTCGTCGGCGAACATCTCCGCCATCTGCCGGCCGAACTCGCGGCTGGCAACAATGGTGTTGACTTCGTAGTTGCGATGGAAGCTGCGCTGGTCGAGATTTGCCGAGCCGACCACCCCCCAGGTGTCGTCGATGAGCATGACCTTGGCATGGAGAAACTCCCCCTGGCGCTCGTAGATCTCGACGCCGGCCCGAAGGAGGGGGGCGTAGTAACCGCGCCCCACGAGCCGGACGATGGGGACGTCACTCTTGGCGGGGAGGATCAATTGAACGTTTACCCCACGCCGCACGGCCCGCAGCAGAGAGCGGACCACCCGCGGACCCGGCACGAAGTAGGGGTTCATGATCCGGATCGATTCTCCCGCTCCGGCCATGGCGATGCGGAAGGCGTTGCGAATGAAGGAACGGGCGTGGTGGGGGCCGTCGCTCACGATCATCACGTCGGCATCTCCCATGCCTGCCACGGGAATATGCTCCGCAAACCAGGCCGGAGAAGGGCTCCCCTTTTCCTCCAGCCAGAACTCGCGGAAGAGCCGCACGAGGTCCGTGACGGCGGGCCCGTCGATTCTCACCCCCACGTCCCGCCAGCGGTCGGTTCCCCTCCCGAACCCCGAGTACTCGTCGCCGATGTTGATTCCGCCGGTGAAGGCGGTTTCTCCGTCGATGACCGCCATCTTCCGGTGGTCCCGCTTGTCGAACCAGGCGAGTCCCCGCCGGAATGGGGGAGGATTGAAGGCGAGGCACCGGACTCCCCCCTGCTCCAGGCGCCGGAAATAGGAGGAGGGAGTATCGAAACAGCCGATGTAATCGTAGATGAGGGAAACGTCGACCCTGCGGGAAGCGGCGGCCAGAAGCGCCTCCGCAAAGGCGGATCCGGTGGCGTCGTCGCGCACGATGTAGAACTCGGCGTGGATGTGGTGACGGGCCTCGGCCAGAGCCGACAGCATGGCCGGGAAGAACTCCGCACCGGAATCGTAGAGCTTCACCCTGTTCCCCCGGGAATGGGACGCCTCGGCATTTCTCCGGAAGATGCGGAGGAAACGGGGGGCACGGTGGGTACCGATTATCTTTTTTCGTCTCACGATGGACATGCCCGGGACTCCTGCATCAAGGGTAACGCAGGCGGGCAAGGAGGGCAAGGGAGATGATGGAGGGGAAAAGCGAAGAGGCGCGAAGTCTCCCCCGCGCCTCCCTGCTTGTCATCTTGCGTTCTTTTCAGTCTTCGTAGGCAACCACCCGGACAAGGCCGATGGTCTCACCCTTGTCGTCGGTGGTCGGCGAGTCGGAAACGGAGATGATCCGCTTCACGCCGTTGTTTGTCACGAAGTCGTTGACCATGGCGTCCAGAGAGGAAAGCTCCTTCATGGTCTTGAGGGGACGGATTTCCATGCCAAATGTTTTGACCTTGTAGCCCATGCCATCCTCCTTGATGTTACCTTCAGGCTGATCCGGGTAACGCGTACGTCGGCTACTGGACGGAAATCACTTCCTTCACGCCGGGGACCTTCTCCTTCAGGGTCCGCTCGATCCCCATCTTGAGGGTCATGGTGGACATGGGGCAGTGGCCGCAGGCCCCCACCAGCTTCACCTTCACCACGCCGTCCTCGGTCACCTCCACCAGCTCCACGTCACCGCCGTCCGCCTGGAGCGCGGGGCGCACCGTATCGAGAACCTTCTTCACTTCTTCCAGCATTGTTGTCTCCTCCTTGGGTTTGTGTGCTCTGCTTATTCTAACTTCCGCTGTCCGTCACTTCCCCTCACCCGGCCTTCGGCCACCCTCTCCCCCAAGGAGAGGGTTTGAGTTCTCCCCTCGCCCTGAGGGAGAGGGGCGGGGGTGAAGGGGAAATGCTTAATTGTTGAGTGCCACGACATCATGGACAACTTTTTGTGCCATGACATCGTGGACACTCATCTGAATCACCGCAGTTTGTAATCGAATTCCTCGACCTGATTTTTATCCAGGAAGAGTTTCAGTTTCTGTTCTTTGACATCGATAGTCGCCACCACGTATTCAAGCGCTGTCTCCGGTGGAACCGAGAAGCATTCGCCGAAGATGTTCAGCTTCAGGTCACTGCGGATAAGGCGGACAGCATGATATTTTCCGACTTCTGGCTTCTTCAGGCGATGCCTGGGAGGTTCATCCTCAGTCGGGAACCTCAGTTGCACATGCGAGGTGGCCAGTGCTTTCAGCGGCGTACTCCCCTTTAGCTTGCTGTAGCGATACTTGCTGTTGTGTCGCTGCTCAAAGGTCAGTGAGCCGACTTTCAATTCCTCTTCTGAAGTCATGATGACTTTGCCGAGGAACCGTTGTTGGTACCGGTCGTTGAACTTTTCGATCATGCCGTTTCTCCATGGTTCAGCCATGGGTATGAACCATGGTTCGACATCGTTATGCAGGCAAAGACGAATCAGTGGTCCCATGCCGCGGGGATGTGTCGGGCTGCCGAAGAATGACATGGCATTGTCAACCTGGAGTCGTTCTGGGATGCCTAGTCGTTTCCAGACTTCCCACAAACCGTCAATGACCATCTGACCAGCTTTGGACCGAGATGAGTGCAACCCGCACCTGACGGTTGCTGTATCGACAACATTCAGGCTGTAGAAGCGAATTGGCCCTGTCAGATAGCATGGACCAACGAGATCAGCTTGGTGCGTCTGGTTCGGCAACGCTGACGGCAGAACTGGGTAAAGCGTCCCTTTGGCTTCGTATTTGCCGGTGCGCCGATGTGTCAGTTCATTCCTTGCAAGAATCCGATTGATGGTTCTGGTAGAAGGCAACGGCTTGACACCCAGGTCCTCCAACTCCCACAGGATGGCCTGTGCACCACAGAACAAGCCCTTGTTGTAGAGATTGAGGCGAACCATTTTGACGATTTCTTCAATCTCTGCCGTTGTACGGTTCGGCATGGATTGTGGGCATCGGGATCGCTCGTCACTCCATACAGGGTCATCTCCATTCTGGCGAGCAACCCATTTGTATAGCCAGGAACGAGACTTGCCGAGTGATGTGCAAATTGATTCCGGGGTTTCGCCGTTTCTGAACCGTTGAACGGCCAACACCCGAAGCTGCTTGTTTTTATCTTCCATGAACACCTCCGAGTTTGATGTGGTGTTCACAGAATGCCGTGGCGACTATTCGATTGTCAGAGAACTTTGTCTACGATGTGCTGGCACATTTTTCTGTCCACGATGTCGTGGCACTCAACACTTAATCGTTATGCTTCTCTCCCGGAACCCCGGGGCTCGTAAGGGGAAGGGGGTCGAGAATCTCCGCGAGCTTGTCGGCCGTCAGCAGCTGCCGCTCCTCCACGATCTCCCGGATGCTCCGTCCCGTGGCCGTCGACTCCTTTGCCACCTCGGCGGCGGCGGCGTAGCCGACGTAGGGGGCCAGCACCGTGGCGAGCCCCACCGACTGGTCCAGGTACCGGCGGCAGCGCTCCCGGTCGGCGGTGATGCCGGCGATGCACGCCTGGACCAGCCTTGGCACCGTGTTCTTCAGGATCTCCAGGCTGAAGAGAAGATTGAAGGCGATGACCGGCATCATCACGTTCAGCTCCAGCTGTCCCGCCTGGGCTGCCAGGGTTATGACCGCATCGGCCCCCATCACCTGGAAGGCAACCATGTCGGTTGCCTCGGCCATGCTCGGGTTCACCTTCCCCGGCATGATGGAGGAGCCGGGCTGGATCGCCGGAAGCGCGATCTCGGCGAGCCCCGTCCGGGGGCCGGAGGAGAGGAGCCGCAGGTCGTTGGCGATGCGGACGAGGTTCGCGGCAAGCCCCTTGAGGGCCGACGAAAGAGCCACGAAGGGGTCCATGTTCTGCATCCGCTCCACCAGGTTCGTCCCGCGATGAAGAGGAAACCCGGTTTCCCGGGCCAGTTCCGCCACCACCAGATCGATGTAGGCCGCCTCGGCGTTCATGCCGGTGCCGACGGCGGTGCCGCCGATCCCCAGTTCCCGGAGCCCCGGCAGCGCGGCGTCGATCCCCGCCAGGTTTTTCTCCATTGCCACGGCCCACGCCTCGAACTCCTGGCCGAGGCGAATCGGCACCGCGTCCTGGAGGTGGGTCCGGCCGCTCTTGAGGACGGCGTCGAACTCCCGCCCCTTCCCCCGCAGGGCCGCCACGAGCCCCTCCAGTCCCGGACGCAGCTTCTCCACGAGTGAAAGAGACGCCAGCCGCATGGCCGTGGGAAAGACGTCGTTGGTGGACTGGGCCATGTTCACGTGGTCGTTGGGGTGGACCGGCGCGTAGGCGCCGCGCTCTCCCCCCAGGAGTTCGTTGGCCCGGTTGGCGAGGATCTCGTTCACGTTCATATTGTGGGAGGTGCCGGCCCCGGCCTGGAACGGGTCCACCACGAAGTGGGGATCGAAGTCGCCGGCGAGGGCCTCGTCGGCGGCCCGGACGATGGCCTCGCCGAGCCGGGGGTCGAGCCTCCCCGTGGTCATATTGGCCCGGGCGGCGCTCTTTTTTATGACGACCGTGGCCCGAACCAGGGCCGGATGGGGCCGGAGCCCCGAGAGGGGAAAGTTGGCCACGGCCCTGGCCGTCTGGGCACCGTAGTAGGCGCCGGCCGGGACCTGCACGTCGCCGAGGGTATCCTTCTCAATCCGAAACGTCACTGTTTCGCCCCTTCCCGGTCCCCGGGAACAGGTCCCCGATTACCCCTTGATGGCGTTGTACTTCTCGGTAATCACCCGCAAGTGCTCGGTCTCCTCGTCCCGCAGGGCCTTGAGCATCCCCTTGCCGTCGGCGTCGGCGGTCTTCGCCATGAGGTCGTCGAAGTAGGCGATTCCCTTCTTCTCGATCTCCATAGCGATCTCCAGGGCCTGAAGGTCGTCGGTGTCGAACCCCACCTGCTTCTCCCCGGAGCCCGCCGGGTCGAGGGTAATGGTGGAGCCGCCGTAGAAGACCCAGCGCCCCCCCTCGTGGAGTGACTGGTAGAGCTCGTTCAGCTTCAGGTAGTGCTGCTCCTCGGTCTTGGCAAGCCAGCGGAAGATCCGCTTCCCCTCGGGATTGAAGGTTTTCCGCTCGGCCCTGGTGTAAAAGTCAAAGGTCTCCTTTTCGATCTCAATGGCCCGCATGATGGCGTCGAGGGTCTCTTTGGTCTGGTCGTTCATGGGCGCTCCTGACGGTAAAGTGGTTTCAATGGTCAAAAGTTCGTCAACGGTCCTGGAGTGAAATACCCGGCAGCCGAGCTCCCGCGGCAGCCGCAGGTCGATGTCGTAACGGTCCCCCACGAAGAGGCAGTGGGAGGGTTCTTGCCCGATCTCCCGGAAAATCTCTTCGAGAACCTGACGGTCCGGTTTGGGGCGCCAGGAATCCTCGATGGTAAAGATGCGCCGGAAGCACCCGTCAACGCCGAGGGCCGTCATGATCCGCGAAGAGAGGAGGCGGTTGTTGTTGGTGTAGATATGGAGATCGAACCGCTCGCCCAGCCTCTCCAGCAACTCCACCACCCGTTCGTCCCGGGTGAGGAAGGGCTCCGGTTCGATCTCGGCCTCAAAACGGCGATGGAGCTCCCGCAGGTCAATCCCCAGTTCCAGACAGACATGGCTCAGGGAGGCGGTCCGGCCGGTGCGGACGGCTATCTTTTCCCGGGTCTCCCGGATGAGGAGTCTCGCCTCCTCGGGGGAAATCCCCCGTACCGCGGCCACATGCCCCATGGCGGAGGCGTCGATCTGGCGACCGACCCCTTCACTGTCGTAGAGGGTGCCGTCCAGGTCGAAAACCAGGGCGCGAATCCCGCTCACCGTTACCCCCTCCCCTTACGGGTAGAGTCTATCATCGGAAGGCCCCGTGTCAAAAGAGCTTGCCCCAGTCGCGCATGCAGAGGAGCCGGGGGTTTTCGACCCCTTTCGCCTGGACGAGGACCTTGAAGGTGTCCCCCATCCCCCCCTCGGGGAGGATGAGCTTCTTGAGGGCGAGGCGGATGGCGATCTGCTCCTTTTCCGATGTGGCGGCGGCCTCCAGGGCCATGAGCTCCTCCATCATGCCGGTGGCCACCAGGAAGCGGTACTGCTCGCCGTACCAGACCTTGCGCAGCCCCAGTTCCTCCCCCCGCGCGGCAAGGGTGGTGAAGTCCACGTGGGTGGTCATGTCCTGGAGACCGATCCGGATGTAGGGGTTCTCTTCGATGGTATGGCGGTAGTAGCAGAGGAGGGTGCCGTTCAGGCGCATGGGGCCGTAGAGCTCGGGGGCCAGGTAGCCGTAGTCGATGGTGAGGACGAAGCCCCGTTCCAAGGCAGTGGCCACCGATTCAAGCCACCGGACGGCGTTCAGGTTGATCTCGGCCCGCTGTCCCACGGCGAAGGTGATGCCGAGACGGGAGAGGTACGCCTCCAGCTCCGGCGTTGAGGGGAGGTCGAGGATTTCTGAGAACTGGTCCCCCTCGGCCGCGACAAAGACCTCGCGCAGCCCCTCGGGGCCCATTTCGACCAGGTGGGGCGGGAAGGAGTCGATCAGTTCGTTGGAGTAGAGGCAGCCGGTGAACCGGAGCCGCCCCTCGGCCAGGTCGGCGGGGGTGCTCCAGGAGACCTTGGGAAGATGCGGGGCGAGGAGCTCCCCCTGCACTGCGGCAAGGCTCGGCTCGGCCTCGATGAGGGTGAGGCGGATGCCGTCGTAGAGGGTGGGGTTCAGCTCCTGGATGGCGTCGATGACATCGGTGGCGAGACGGCCGTGGCCTGCCCCGGCCTCCACGATGTCGAAGGAGGCGGGGCGCCCCATCTCCTCCCACATGCGGCAGATCTCCCGGGCAATGAGGCGTCCGAAAACGGAGTGGACGTTGATGCTGGTGTAGAAATCCCCCTCGGCCCCCACCTTGCGGCCGGGGGAGGTGTAGTAGCCGAGCCCCGGCTCGTAGAGGCACATCGCCATGAAGTCGGCAAAGGGAATTCGCCCCTGCTCCCGAATCCGGTTGAGAATGATCCCCCTGAGCCTGTTGTCGTCCGGCTGATCCACGCAAAACCTCCCGAAAAAAGCTCAGTTATAGAGGATGGGGATGGGTTTGTCAATGCAGGGGTGGCACAACGGTAACGATGAAAGTGCAAGAAGGGAAACGGGCGGCTTACACCGCCCGGATACGGTCACGGGGATCCACATTGACGGGAGAGAGATCAAGGGTCTTCCCGTCGGCCAGGAGCCGGCCGAGCTCTTCGGCGGTGATGGGGCGGCTGAAGTAGTACCCCTGCATCTCCTCGCACTGGTGGCGGCAGAGGAAGTCGATCTGCTCCGCCAGCTCGACCCCTTCGGCGATGGTCTTCATGCCGAGGCCGTGGGCCATGGTGATGATGGTCTTCACGAGGGTGGCGTCGTCGGGGTCCCGGGTCATGTCGCGGATGAACGCCTGGTCGATCTTCAGGTTGGCGATGGGGAAGCGCTTCAGGTAGCTGAGGGATGAATAGCCGGTGCCGAAGTCGTCGATGGCCACCTCGATCCCCCGGTCCGTCAGTTCGCGGAGGATGGCGGCCGACTTCTCCGCCTCCTGCATGACGAGGCTCTCGGTCAGCTCCAGCTCCAGCCACTGGGGGGCGAGCCCCGTCTCCATGAGAATCTCCTCCACCATAGCGATGAGGTTTTCCTGCCGGAACTGGCGGGCCGAGAGGTTGACGGCCATGCGGAGCGGCGGCAGACCAGCATCCTGCCAGGCCTTGTTCTGGGCGCAGGCGGTCCTGAGAACCCACTCGCCCATGGGAACGATGAGCCCCGTCTCCTCGGCTAGGGGGATGAACTTGGCCGGCGACACGAGCCCCATCTCCGGGTGGTTCCAGCGCACCAGGGCCTCCACGCCGCAGATCCGGCCGTTCCGCAGGTCGACCCGGGGCTGGTAGTGGAGCAAGAACTCCTGATTCTTCACGGCCCGGTGGAGGCTCGTCTCCAGGGAGAGCCGCTCGAAGACCCGGATGTTCATCTCCGCCGAGTAGAACTGGTAGTTGTTCTTCCCCTGCTCCTTGGCGTGGTACATGGCGGCGTCGGCGTTCTTGAGGAGCGCGTCCACGGTCTCGCCGTCGGTGGGGAAGAGGGCGATGCCGATACTGGCCGTGACGTAGATCTCGTTCCCCATGAGGAGGAGCGGCGCCGCGAAGACGTTGATCATCTTCTTGGCCACGGTGATGACGTCAGGCACTTCCCGCACGTTGGGGAGCACGATGATGTATTCGTCGCCGCCGAGCCGCGCCACCGTGTCTCCTCCCCGCAGGCAGTTCTTGAGCCGGTTGGCCACCGCCTTCAGGAGCATGTCCCCCACCGTGTGTCCCAGGGTGTCGTTCACCTTCTTGAAGTTGTCCAGGTCCAGGAACATGACGCAGATGGGGTTGCGGCGCCGGAACGCTTCCAGGGCCAGGGCCTGGCCGAGGCGATCCTGGAGGAGGTTGCGGTTGGGGAGCCCCGTGAGGGGGTCGTGGGTCGCCTGGTAGACCAGCTGCTCCTCGTAGCGGCGGTGCTCGGTGATGTCGTTCATGACCCCGATGTAGTTGGTCACCACGCCGTCCCGGTCCCGGACGGGAGCGATGAAGAGCTCGTTCCAGAAGGGGGAGCCATCCTTGCGGTAGTTGCGGAGCACGAAGCACCCTTCCCGCTCCTCCTTGAAGGCCTGCACGAGCTTCTTGAGCTCGGCCTGGTCCCGGTCGTCGCCCCTGAGGAAGCGGGGGTTCTTGTCGATCACCTCATCGACGCCGTAGCCGGTGATCCGTTCGAAGGCCGGGTTCACGTAGATGATGGGGTTGTCGGGATGGGTGGCGTCGGTGATGGTTATGCCGTTGATGCTCGACTCCATGGCCCGCTTGAGGAGAACCAGCTCCTGCTCATTGCGTTTTCTGGCCGAGATGTCGGAGATGATGGTGATGACCCCGAGCGGTGTGCCCGAGCCGTCGCAGATGGGGGCCGCCGAGAGGCTCACGTCGATGGGGGAGCCATCCTTGCGCCGGCGACGAAGTTCCACGTCGGTGATCCTCTTCCCCTGGAGGACCAGTTCCCGCAGCTTCCGGTGCTCTGCCGCCCGCTCCGCCGGGGCGACGGGATAGGGTTTTCCCAGCACCTCCTCGGCGCTCCAGCCGAAGATTTCCACGGCAGCCCGGTTCCAGAGGGTCACCTTCCCACCGCAGTCCACCGCCACGATACCCTGGGGCGAGGCCTGGATCAGGGTGTCAAGCTTTTCATTGGTTTCGCGGAGCCGCTCACCGGTCTCCCTGCTCTCGGTAACATCGCGAACAATGCCGAGAAAGTGCCAGACACCCTTCATCTGCACCCGGCTCAGGGAAAGGGCGGCCGGGAAACGGCTCCCGTCGCTCCGGATCCCCTCCGCCTCGCAGGTCAGGCGGGAATGTTCCTCGCCGCAGCAGACAAGGGGGGTAAGGAGAGGATTATCCTTCCCCGTCGACCTGATTGCCAGGATATCGCCAAGGGAGCGTCCCGTTGCCTCGGCACTCTGGTAGCCGAAGAGCTGCTCGGCAGCGGGGTTGAGGGAGAGGAGGCGGCCGGCTCCGTCAAAACTTATGATGCCGTCGGCGATGTGATCGAGGAGGAGATCGGTGTGCAGCGAGGCGGTGAATGCCACGCTCCGCAGCGGACGGACAATGCTCAACCAGATGATGGGGGCCGAAAGGATGACGAGGAGAAGCGCGTCGAGGAGGGAGATGGCCAGGGGAGTGCCGCCATCCGCGGTTCGCGGCAGCAGCACCATGAGGAACAACTCGATGACGAAAACAATGAGGAGAAGGGCCAGCAGCTGCTTTTTAGGCGACGGCAGATATCGCAGAATCTTGTCGGATTTTTCGGCCAAACCCATACGGGCACTCCATCGCGGCGCCGGAAGGGGCGAGGGGCCGCGTGCTACGGATTGTTCACACTCTATTTACCCGTATCGACCGGCCGGCAAAAAACTTTAGCCGCAGTGGTCAGGAAGTCTTTGCCCCGTATTTTTCAGCCATCCGCCGCGCCGCCGCGCCGACCTCATCCCGCAGGGAGGCAGGCGCCAGCACCTCGGCATGCTCGCCGTAGGAGAGGACCCAGGAGACGATCTCCATTTTCCCTCCGGCAGTGAAGGAGAGGACGAGGCTTCCGTCGGCTCCGCTCCGCTCCGTCTGACTCGGGTGCCAGACCCGCCCCCGGACCGCGTGGGCGACCCCGGGGGAAAAGCGGATCATCACCTCCAGGGGCTCCTCCTCCACGATGCCGAAGGCCCCCCTGAGCCGCTCCTCGGGGCGGTAGTCGGCGGGAATCTCGAAGCGCTCCTTCCGCACCTCCACGCCGGTGATCCGCTCGGCGGCAAAGGTCCGCAGGGCCTGGCGGTTATGGGCATACCCCACCAGGTAGAGCCCCCCCTTGTAGAAGACCAGGGTGTAGGGGTCCACCTCGTAGGTGCTGGCCCTCCCCTTCCCCGCTCCCCGGTAGGAGAGCCGCACCCGGTACTGGTAGATGAGGGCGTCCCGCAGGCTCTCCAGGTGCCCGGCCACCGGGGCGTAGTCGCGCCGCCCCTGCAAAAGCGGCAGCGACACGTCGGCGATCCGCTCCATGTGGGCCGCGTAGCGGGGGGGAAGCACCGAATTGATCTTGCGGAAGACCGCATCGAGATCCTCCCGGAAGGGAGTTCCGTCGAGAAAGGAGAGCTGGGAGCGGAAAAAGGAGAGAGCCATGAGCTCCTGGAGGGTGAAGGTGATGGGGGGGACATCCTTGAAGCGGGTGAGGAAGCGATAGGCCTTGCGACCGTTCAGCCATTCGGAAATCAGCGGATACCCCGCCTCGTGGATGACGTTCAGGTCCCGGTGGACGGTGCGGCGGTCCACTCCGGTCTCCTCGGCCATCTCGTCGAGGGTGACCCCGTGACGCGCCTCGATGAGGCGGATGAGGTCATGGACCCTCCCTGCCTGGGAGTACTTCTTGGCCGGCTTTCCCTTCTGCATGGTTGACCTCCCGGTGACGACTTTGGGGGGGGATGATACCTGAAGCGCCGGGAGGTGCAACGAGAAAAAACGGCTCCTACACCCTGAACCACCCCACCATGCCGTTCAACTCACCGGCCAGGCGGGAGAGATCCTCGGAGGAATGCTTGATGTCACTGAACGAACTGCGCAGTTCACGGGTAATGACGGAAATCTCATCCATGTTCCGGGAAACGTCACCGCTGGTTGACGACTGCTGCTCCGCCGCCACGGCGATGCGCCGCACCATGTCGGTGACCCGTTCCACATACTCCACGATCCGGTCCGTGGCCTCCATGGTATCGTTAATCCGGTCGAGGATCGTGCCCACCGACCGCCGCTCGTGATGCATGGAGCCCACCGACTGCTTCACGCTCTCCTGCATGGCTTTCACCGTCTGGGAAATGTCCGCGGTGGCGGTTGCCGTTCTCTCGGCCAGTTGCCGGACGCTGTCGGCGACCACGGCGAAGCCCCGCCCCTGCTCACCGGCACGGGCAGCCTCGATGGAGGCGTTGAGGGCCAGCAGGTTGGTCTGGTCCGCAATATCCTCGATCAGGGTGACGATCTCGTTGATCTGGGCCGACTGGTCCCCCAGGAGTTCCACCTTGCCGGCGGTATCCTCAAAGGTTCCGGCGAAGTGGCGCAACTCCCGGACGGTGAGCGACATGGCCTCCTTTCCCTCAAGCGCGGCCGTTTTCATCATCTCGGCGGTTCCGGCAGCCTCGGAGGTATTCCTGGCCACATCGAGGGTCGTCTGGGACATTTCCACCATGGCAGCCGCCGACTGCTCCACGCGTAGAGCCTGCTGTTCCGCTCCCTCCTCAAGGACAGCGGCAGTGGTTGACATCTCTTCGGAATTACTGGCCAGAGACTCCGTGGCAGCGCCGATTCTGGCCACTATCTGGCGGATACTGTCCACCATCTTCGCCATTGACGCCTGAACCTTCCCCACCTCGTCGCGGCTGCCGCTTTCCAGGCGCGCGGCAAGGTTTCCTCCGGCCACCTCCTCGGAAGCGGCGATGAGCTGTCCCATCGGCAGGGCAATGGAGCGATAGATCCAGAAGCCAATCAGAATGCCGAACACGATGGCACCGATGCTGATGCCGACAATGAGGCCCATGCTGAAACGGATCGTCGTATTGACCGATGCAATGGCCTTTTCCTGATCACCCTGGGCAGTTGTTACGGTCTCTTTTCCTTTCGCTGCCTGCTTCCGCACGATTTCCCGAAGCTTTGCCGCATCGTGCTCCGCCCGGGCCTTGAGTTGCATCTTCTGGTGGAGTTTTGCAAGGATCCCGTCCTTGGCCAGAATGGTCTCCCGGATGCTGGAGAGCGAGCCGAAGGCTGCATTGAGGAGCTTCAGCTCCTGGTTGGCCTTGACCTTCCGCAGCGAGACTTCCACCGCTCTCTCTGCCGCGGCTATCCTCCCGTACTGCTGGTTGATCTCGGCGGCGATACCGTCCAGTTCCTTTTCCGACCCGGCGAGGAACAGGCGGGAGGAGAGCCCTTCCACGGAGACACCGAGGGAGACCAGATCGGAGTTGCTCGACAGAACACCAACGGCGATATTCGAATTCGAGAAATTGCCCTTCAGCTTGGCGGCAACAGCCGTGCTCATCTGGTTCGCCTTGTCCGCCTCATCCTCGATCGTTTCGGAAATCGTTGCCAACGCCTCGCCCACGTGGCCGGCAAGGGCATCGACCCGCCTTTGATCGCTCCCCTCCACCTGGGCCTTGATGAGTTCTTCCATCCTGGCATTGATGGCAGCGACTTCGCTGCCGATCTGCTTGTTCTGCCGGACGTTACTGTTCTGCATAACCTTCTTCATGGCAACGGCGTACTTTTCCTGAATCTGCTTCTTGTTCTGCACCCGCTGCAGGTCGACGACCAGGTACTGGACCTCTTTCAGGGATGCCTTGAGGGTTTCAATGCTCCTCAACCGCTGGGCAATCTTGTCGGTTTCGTCAGTGGCCGAGGCATAGGCGGCGGAACTGCTCTGCTGGAGGTTCTTGACTTTGCGGTCCAACTCCTTGAGCCGCGCGGTTGTCTCCCTGGCCTGCCGGGAAATCATGGCGCTTGCCTCCGCCGATTCCCTTTCGGACGTAAGTTTCGCGGTCATGGTGCTGAACAGCTCGGCGGCAATGCCGTTCAACTCATCAGACGCCTGGAGTTTCTCCCCGGAGAGGTTTTCCAGCACCTCCTGCGCCGCCCTGACATCCCTCAGCGACTGTTCGGCCTCCGCCTTCGCCGCTGCGAACTCCTGGGTGGTTGCCGACGCCACCACCTTGATCAGATCGGCGGTGGCCCCCTGAAGCGACCGCTGGAACTCGACGGTGCGCATCTGGAAGGGGGTGCTCTTTTCCGTGAGATACGAGAGTCGCCCCTTGATGGACCGCATGCCGATGAAGCTGGTGACGGCGACGGCACCAACAACGATGATCATGATACAGGCGTTCGCCGTGAGTTTTGTCTTGATGGTCATTCGAAAAGTCCTCTGCTTGCCGCCATGTAGCCCAACTAAACTGCACCAACAAGGGGAGAAGACGCCAAGCGCCTTCTCCCCCCCTGTTATTGCTTATCGGCAAAATCTGCACAACTTGAGCGTGTTTAAAAATAATTTTGGCACATTAATCATGCGCAATCAGCCAGATCAAGCAAGTGACTCCGTTGCATCTACCACTCTTCCCGCTGTTTCTCCGCCATCTTCTGGAGATACAACTCCGGACTGGTCAGCCGCTTCACCTCATCGTCCGAATAGCCCAGCTCCTTGAACCGGAGCACCCCGTTGGGGGCATGGCAGTTGTTGCAGGTCAGGGCATTCTTTTTCGTCACCAGGTGATTGCTGCCGAACATGATGGTCTGCCAGCCGGGAACCGGGTCGTACTGCTTGATGCCGAGGATCTTTGCCGCCGAGGCCACGCCGGCCAGGGTGTCGCCGTTTGCCATGGGCGGGGCGAAGTCCATGGAAAGCAGTTTGCCGGTCTTGCGGTCGAAGAACCCTTTCCCCTGGAAGACTTTGAAGGGGTAAATCCTGCTGGCCTTGTCACTCCGGCTTCCCTTCGGGCCGATGAAGTCTGGCCGGTTGGCAACGGTCTTGTCGTACCACGCATAGACCGGCACCGTTTCGTTGGCATCCTTGCGGAGGGTGGTCGGCTCGTAGTAGCCGCTGGAGAGCTTCTCCCACTTGGTGAAATCCTTGGCGAAGGCGCCGCCGGTTCTGGTCACGTGGCAGGTCTGGCAGGCGATGCGGGCAGTATGCCGGTTGTACTCCGCATCCTTGTGGGGGGTTTCCGTGTGGCAGTCGGTGCAGGCAACCCGTACCCCATCGTGGGCCCAGTTGTTGGGATCAAAGCCAGTGGGGATCTTGTGGTTCTTTGCCTTGTGGCAGTCGACGCAGACCATCCCCTTGGCGGCGTGGACATCGTTCTCTTTCGTGAAGGCGAACCCGCGCTTCACCAGCACGCCGCCACCGGCCGCCTCGTGACATGTCATGCAGTTCTTGACCGTCGGCTTCGCGATGGCGAGCGCCGCCTTGACACTGCGGTCCTGCCCGAGCACGACCCGCCCCTGGTCATCCTTGAAGGGTTTGCGCTTGCTGTAGTCGTACTCGCGGGAATGGCAGAGCAGGCAGTCGATGGCCGCCTCGGCCTCGGGGCCGGTGCTCCCCACGTCGCTCACGTGGTTGCCGGGGTGGCAGGTGTTGCAGCCGGAGAACTTCGGCCCCTTGGCGTCGGGGATCTTGGGGATCTCCTTGAGGTTATTGACAATATCGTTGCCGTTGCACATGGTGTAGATGCGGTTTTTCATGCCGTATTCCCGGGTCGGATCGGTATTCTCCACATTGTCCACCTTCGAGGCGTGGGTCCAGTGGACGGTGGAGAGGAACTCCTTTGCCTTGCCGGGGTGGCAGACCTCGCAGGTTTCCGGCCCCTTGTAGCCGTTCTTCTCCATATACTCCCTGCCGGGATGATCCTTGGCAAAGGCGGCGGATGCCATCACCGCCCCGGCAACGAGCCCGGTGAAAAGTATCTTGATCATATCTCTATCCTCTCACTCCGGTCCCCCACGAGCTGAGGAACCTGTAATTTTTGTCTATATAGATAAATGAATGAAATATACGTCGGGAAACTACAGGAGAAAGAGTGCCCGCTGCGTGTGAAAACGGTCAGCCGGCACCCTGCTCACTCAGCAACCCGCCGTCTTGCGGAAAATGGTGACGACACCGTCGCCGTCGTCAAACTTGACCCGCACCTCGTCACCTTCGACGATTCGCTTGTCCTTGAACTTATCGAGGGTAAGGTCGTCTTTCACCGTCACCTTGACCTCTTTGTCGCTCTTGGTGTCCTTGAGAATGACGGTGGCCGTTCCCCCCTGCATCTCAATCTTTTGGACGGTGCCGACCATCTTCACCTCGGCCGCGCCGGCAATTGTGCCGATGGACAACATGATGACTGCCGCTGCTGCTGCGATTGCTTTTCTCATGACTCTGCTCCTTTGTTCGTTCCAAGCCCTTCTCAGGGCTGAGTAACGGCGGGGAACCGGAGTCCCCCGCCCGGATACCGATCAGAAATGGACCTCGAATGTCGCGTAGAGGTCTTGGGCGCTCTTGAGAGGGGTAAGCATCTGGGGAGTAGTCTGCCCCAATCCGCTGATCTTGACCGGGGCACCCACCCAGTTGTTGCTGCCGGTGTAGTCGAAGTCGTAGTACTGGTAGCCAATCTTGAAGAATGTCTTGCTCAGGTAGCTGGAGATGGGTTTCAGCTTCAACTCCTGGATGATATACCCTTCGTAGACGTTGCCGCGAGCTCCGACCTTGCTGGTCCACATGTCGTCGGCGGCCGGGGCAAAGGTGATCCAATCCTTGGAACCGTGGTTGTATTCGAAGCCGAGCTTGGTTCCGGTCGCCTCGATGTCATAGCGGCCACCGAGGTACACGGCCCAGCCGGTCTTACTCTCCTGCTTGCCGGTCCACATGAGGCCCGATTGGGTATCAAGGGTTGAGGTGGAACCGGCGCCGAAGTCGACCGGCGTTTTAAGCGGCACCTTCACCGTATTGTTGTTCGGATTGGTGTGGCTGACGGCACCCGATGCGAACCAGTGGAAAGTGCCGGGGCCAGCTTTCTTCACGCGACCGAGGAAGTTGAGGCCGTACCAGTCGATGTCGCCCAGATCCGTCGCTGGCGAGCTCCCCTCAAAGGGACCGGACAGCATGACCGGGGTGTTGAAGATGTTCATGCCACGGTTGTACTGGAACTCGGCCTTGAGGTTGTCGGTATCGTAGGGGACAATGTTGAAGCCGAGCATGTCGGTGTCATGGAGACCGTTACCCTGCTTGTCGGTAATGCCGTTCTCGAAGCCGCGGCCGTAACAGAACTTCACATAGGCGCCAGGAAGGGACTCGATGTCCGGCGCATAGCCGAGGGTCATGCCATCAAAGGCGTAGTCCACCAGCAGTTGGGGCACACCGGAGTTCCCCGGCTTTTCCTTGTTCTGCTTCAGGTGGGAAGGGATGCCGCCAGTGGAAGGGCGCCGGCCGATGGAGAACCAGATGGGCTGGTCGGCGATATTTTTCCAGGTGGCATAGACCTGGTCCACGGCAAGGGTACCGTCTCCGGGAACGTGACCGACGGTGCCGTCAAAGAGGCCGGCCCGGTCCGAAAAATATGCTTGGCCGTTTTCCCCGCGCAGGGCCGCGTCGTCGCGGGCGCCCGTTACCTTGTACATCAGGAGACGGGCGTGAACGGTGACATCCTGGGTCGCCTTGGCATCAACATTGAGACCGAAACGGTTGGTATAGAGGGAGTTGTTCTTGACCGTCCCCCCCTGCACGGGAAGGAAGAGGTCACCGAGGCCACTGTTTCGAGGATTGAGCTGATAGTACGGTGCGATTTTCCCCCTCAGGTAATCATACCGAAACCGGTAGTCGCCGCCGATGCTCAGCCAGCGCCCCAGGGATTTCTCTTCCACCTTCTCGACCTTCCTTGCGGCATCATCGGCCTTCTTCTCACTGGTCTGCGCCTTCTGCTCGGTGCTCTTCATCTGATCCTTCATTTCCTGCAACTGCTTTTCCAGCGCCTCGATCTTCTTAAGGACGTCCTGTTCCGCCGCGCCTGCCGCGAGCGGCTGGGACAACCCCAATAGCACCGCGCCCGCCAGAACTCTGTTCGCTACCCGTTTCATGTGTTCTCCTTTCTCGTGGTCATTGCTGCTGACAGAAGGTTTAATACTTAAATTGCTCCGGCCTCTCACTCCATCGTTGCGTCACGCCTTAGGGGACGGGGTGTCGTTTGTCCGTCACGGAGGCGTCAAAAATTGTCACCACATCGCGAAATCCCCAAAATTTACCCGCGGCCTTCCGCCCATTGTCGCCATCTTACGGTTTTCACTCATTATCTCTTGCAGTACCAATGCCAATAAATGCAGATATGCAAATATTAATACCGAATTAATTGTTCGGTTACCCTGGGCAATGAAGCACGTAAATTTAGCGTAAAACCACTGACCGTCAGGGTTATCGACGAGCATGGGCAAGCTATAATCCCCGAACATCAACGCATAAATCGGCACGCAGCTCCGTGGGGCGGTAAACTGCAATCGTGCAGGATTGGTAAACGGTACATAACGGCAGGATGAAAAGAGGATCTCTCTCGGGAAGGAACGCAAGCTGGAATGAACGGCAATGGAAACTTGACTCACTATGCCTGTCTTGCGATTAAGCCGTCATGAACTATACTGAAAACATTCTCATCAATCACTCGGGAGGAGGAAACGCATGGAGAGAAAGGCTATTGCATGTGCGGCCGTACTCGCCCTGGTTGTCGGAACGGCCTGGGGCAAGGATGATGTCATGGGACGGGCCAAGGGAATTTTCAAGCCGATTCCCGCCAAGGCCAAGGCATTGAAGGGGAACCCGGCCACGCCGGCAAAGGTAGAGCTGGGGAAGATGCTCTACTTCGACCCGCGGCTCTCGTCGTCGCAGCTCATCAGCTGCAATACCTGTCACAATGTGGGGCTGGCCGGCGCCGACCTCCAGGAGACCGCCATCGGCCACGGCTGGCAGAAGGGTCCCCGAAACTCACCCACGGTCCTGAACGCCGTTTACAACATCGCCCAGTTCTGGGACGGCCGGGCCGAGGACCTGGCGGCCCAGGCCAAGGGGCCGGTCCAGGCGTCCGTTGAGATGAACAACAAACCCGAGAACCTGGTGGCGACCCTCAAGAGCATCCCCGGCTACCAACCCCTGTTCAGGAAGGCCTTCCCCGGCGAAAAAGACCCTGTCACCTTCGACAACGTGGCCAAGGCCATCGAGGTTTTCGAGGCGACCCTCGTCACCCCGGACGCCCCCTTCGACAGGTACCTGAACGGGAACAAGAAAGCCCTGACTGCCGCCGAAGAGCAGGGGCTCGCCCTCTTTCTCGACAAGGGATGCGTCGCCTGCCACAGCGGCATCAACGTGGGGGGGACCGGCTACTTCCCCTTCGGCGTCAAGGAAAGCCCGGGCCCCGAAATCCGCCCCGAGGGGGACACCGGCCGGTTCAAGGTGACCAACACGGCGGCTGACAAGTACGTCTTCCGGTCGCCGAGCCTGCGCAACGCGGCCATCACCATGCCCTACTTCCACTCGGGCAAGGTCTGGGCGCTGAAGGATGCCGTCAAGATCATGGGAGGCGCCCAGCTCGGCATCTCCCTCACCGACGACGACGCCGGCAAGATCACCGCGTTCCTGGGGAGCCTCACCGGCAAGCAACCGAAGGTCATGCACCCGATCCTGCCCCCCAACTCCGACACCACGCCACGCCCCATGACGAACTGAGCCCCAAAAAGGAAAGGCCGGAGAACTTCCTCCGGCCTTTCCCTCCGCCCATTGACTTTCCGCCGAAGTCATGCAATATGGGTCCCATGTCTCCCCAGAAAGAACAAAATGTTATCGATATAATCCGCTCGTGCGTCAGTCGCAAGAGCATTTTCTGGACCTATCACGTCAGCATGCGCATGGCCGAGCGTTTTGTTCCCCGGCAAATTATCTTTGCATCCCTAGATACGTATGAAATAATCGAATCGTACCCCGACGACAAATACCTGCCCAGTTACCTGATCCGGGCTGAACACGAGGAGGTGGTCTTTCATATCCTCTTCGCTCTGGACCGGGACAACGATGCGGTCAGGATCATTACCACGTACACGCCGTCGTCCGAGAAATGGGAAGCTGACGGCAGGACCCGGAGGAAGTCATGAAGTGTCACAATTGTGGCGGTTCTTTCGAGCAGATCACTACGGACCTTCCCTTCAAGACCGGCCCCCATTCCATCATCATCATCAAGGAGCTGCCGGTCCTGCAGTGCGGAAATTGCAGCGAATTTTTACTGGAAGATGCAGTCATGGAGAAGGTGGACGCGATTATCGCCGGCACCGGGAAGACCGTTGAAGTGGAAATTCTCCGTTACGCGGCATAACGGCACAAAGCCCCCCTAACCGAGACGACGAAAGGCCGGAGCAAACATGCTCCGGCCTTTTCCTTTCTCGCATACCACTGAAGTGTCATCGCGTTCGTATGTGCGCCAGATTTGGCCGCGACGATTGAGCGCAACCGCAGGCGTAGCCAGAGCTACGTCGAGGATTGCGCGATTGAGGAGCGGTCGAAGATGGCGTGCAGACGGACGCGAGCCACCACTGCCACCATCGCGTTCGCATGTGCGTCAGATTCGTCGTGGCTGATTGAACGGCACCGCAGGCGTAGCCCAGCTACGTCGAGGATGACGTGATTGAAGCCGCGGCGAAGATGGCGTGCAGACGGACGCGAGCCACCCTAGACCTTTCCTTTGAGGCTGTAGACGTAGGCTAGCACCTCCGCCACCGCCGCATAGAGCGCCTCGGGGATCTCCTCCCCCTCCTTCACCTGGGCGTAGAGTTCCCGGGCCAGGAAGCGGTTTTCCACGAGCATGACGTTGTTCTCCCGGGCCATGGCCTTGATGGTCTGGGCCATGTGATCGGCACCCTTGGCGAGGACCGTGGGGGCGGCCATGGTAAGGCGGTCGTACTTGAGGGCCACGGCGAAGTGAGTCGGGTTGGTGATGACCACGTCGGCGGTGGGGATGACGGCCCGCAGCCTCCGCTGGGCCTGCTGGAACTGCATCTGGCGGATCTTCCCCTTGACCTTCGGGTCCCCCTCCGACTCCTTGTGCTCGTCCTTCACCTCCTGCTTGGTCATCTTCTGCCGCTCGATGAAGCGCCACTTCACGAAGACGAGGTCAACGATCCCCAGGATCAGGAGCACCCCGCAGGTGTGGATCACGAGCTTGAAGCAGAGATGCTTGAACAGTTCCAGAATGCCGGACAGGTCGGTGTCGGTCAGGTAGATGATCCCGTCCAGCTCGTCACGCATGATCTTGTAGGACATGTAGCCGACGATCAGAATCTTGAGGGTCGCCTTGGCCATCTCCATGAAGGAGTCTTTGTTGAAGAGCTTGCCGAAATTTTCCGCCGGGTTCAGCTTTTCGGGCTTGAAGGCGATCCGTTCGGCGTTCATGGAAAAGCCCACCTGGGCCACGGTGGTAAAGAGGCCGACAATGACCACCACGAGCATGAAGGGCCCCACGACCTGCAACATGACAAGAAAAAGCTTCACCAGCAGCATCTCGACGCTCGACTCGGTGAGCTGGAAGGTACCCATGGAGCCGAAAATCTCGCTGGTGGTGGACTTGAGGGTGGTAAACATGAAGCCGCCGGTGGTGTAGAGGGCGACCATGGAGGCGATGAGCGTGACGGTGGAGGTGAGGTCGCGGCTGTGGGGGACCCCCTTCTTTTTCGCCTCATCCAGTCTCTTCGGGGTGGGTTGTTCTGTTTTTGAATGCTTGTCTTCTTCCGACACTATCCCTTACCCATAAGTTTCATGAGAGCAATGATCTGCTCGTCCAACGCCCCGAACGATCCCCGGAGGGTATGGAGAAACACCGTCAGTGAGAGTCCGAGGATGATGAAGCCTATGCCGATATTGAGAGGCATACTCACGAAAAAGACGTTCATCTGGGGGAACGCCCGGGCCATGATGCCGAGCATGACGCTCGTCAGGAGCAGGGTCACCATGATCGGCGCGGACAGCTTGATGGCCAGGATGAATACCTGGCCGATGGTGACGACCAGGAAATTCAGAAGCCCTTCGCTCATGGTCCAGGCCCCCACGGGGAGAACGGCATAGCTCTCCACCAGGGCGTTGATGAAAACATGGTGGACGTTGAGGGAGAGAAACAGGAGGGTGGCGAACATCTCCTGGAAGATGGAGATAATCGACAACTGGCTCCCCCGGGAAGGGTCGATTTCACTGACGATGGAGAGCCCCATCTGGATGCCGCAGATCTGGCCGCAGAATTCGACGGCGGCAAAGATGATGAGGGAGAGGAGGCCGAGACAGGTCCCCACGAGGGCCTCGCGGATCATGAGCATGCCGAGGGAGAGCATGTCTGCGGGAAGCTGGGGGATTTTTGCCTTGATGAGAGGGAAGCAGACCACCGTCAGGGCGAAGATCGCCAGGACCTTAATGTTCATGGGCACCCGCCGGCCGCCGAACAGGGGGATGGCCGCGAAGATGCCGGCCATCCGCCCGAGCACCAGGGCGAAGAAGGCGACGTCATTGACCGACGGGAATGGGGTGGTTAGGGGGAACATAAGTCAGGGACCGGGGACCGGGGACCGGGGACCAGTAACAACTGTTACCTGAGCACGGGGTCCTGCTCCCTCATTACGGCCTTTCAATGCCTCATATTGGGAATCAGCGCGTAGAGCTCCCGGGTGAAGTCGCTCATGTAGCTCATCATCCACGGGAAGAAGATAACCATCGCCACCATGACGATGATGATCTTCGGCGCAAAGGCGAGGGTCGCCTCCTGGATGGAGGTGACCGCCTGGAAAATGCTGATGAGCAGACCCACTACGAGCCCCGAGATGAGGAGCGGCGCGGAAAGGAGCAGCGTCACCTCGAAGCTACGGCGTGCCAGCTGAACGACGAGATCGGGACTCATGGAAACCTCCGGGATCGGGGACCGGGGATCGGGGACCGGGAAAGGCTTTAATGCTTTTTCCGGTCCCTGGTCCCGGCCTTACCCAAAACTCTTGACAAGCGAGCCGATAACCAGCCCCCACCCGTCCACCAGGACGAAGAGGAGGATCTTGAAGGGGAGCGAGATCATGACCGGCGGCAGCATCATCATGCCCATGGACATGAGGACCGAGGCCACCACCATGTCGATAACCAGGAACGGGATGAAGATGAGGAAGCCGATCTGGAACGCCGTCCGCAGCTCCGAGATCATGAAGGCCGGGATGAGGGTGAGGGTCGGGATATCGTCGGCGTTGCGGGGGCGCTGCAGCTTGGAAAGGTTGATGAAGAGCGCCAGGTCCTTCTCCCGGGTCTGGGAGAACATGAACTTGCGCACGGGGACCTGGGCCCGCCTGAAAGCCTCCTCCTGGGTGATTTGAGCGGCCCGGTAGGGCTGGATCGCCTGGGTGTTCACCTGCTGCCAGACGGGGCTCATGACAAAGAAGGTGAGGAAGAGCGACAGGGCCACGATGATCTGGTTCGGGGGAGATTGCTGGGTGCCGATGGCATTGCGCAGGAACGAGAGGACGATGACGATCCGGGTGAAGGAGGTGGTCATCATCATGAGCCCCGGCGCCAGCGACAGCACCGTCATGAGGAAGAAGATCTGAAGGACCGTGGAGACGTCGCCCGGCTTGGAGGCCTTGCCGACGCCAATGGAGAGGGTCGGGATCACCGGCTCGGCCAGGGCCGCGGCGGCGAATCCGGCAACCACGGCGATGGTTGTGAGGATGATGAGAATACGTTTGGTCATGACAACACCGTCCCTGGTGTCAGAATTTTTCGGCGCGCCGACTGGGGGAGTCGGCCCGCCCCTGCTTGATGGCGGCAATCTTCGCGGCCATGGCATCGAGCTTTCCCTGAAAGAGGGCGGCCATGGTCGACTGCTTTTCCGGATCATCGATCACTTCAATCTCCTCAAGGATGTCGATCTGCTTGATGAAGGTGAGGTTGTCGTTGCTGGAGCCCAGCAGCAGGAACTCTCCCCCCACCTCCACGAGGACCAGCGACTTCTTCGGCGCCAGGTGGCGCGTCTCCACCAGGCGGATGTGGCGCTCGCCGCCCCCCATTGGGGCTCCCAGTTTCAGCCAGCGGTTGGAGAGGTGGTAGAAGAGGTAGATGAGCCCCAGCACCACCCCCAGCGCAGCCACCATCTGGAGGGTAAGCATGAACAGGCTCGGGCTGCCCTGCCCGTCCGCGGCCAGGGCAGCGGCCGGCACGAGTGTTGCCGCCGTTGCAGCCCCTGACATGGCGAGGCGTTTCACAGCACCTTCTCCACCCGCTCGTTGGGGCTGACGATATCCACAAGCCGGATACCGAACTTCTCGTTCACCACCACCGCCTCGCCCCGGGCCACGAGCTTGGAGTTGACAAACACGTCGAGGGGCTCCCCCGCCAGCTTCGTCAGCTCCACGACCGCCCCCTGGTTAAGCTGGAGAACGTCCTTCACGAGGATCTTGGTGCGCCCCAGCTCCACCGTGAGCTGCAGCGGTATGTCGAGGATGAAGTTCAGGTTCTTGGTATCCAGTTCGCCATCCTTCAGGTTTTCATTGTCGAGGTCGCTCACTGCTCTCTCCCTTTACCGATAATGGTGGTTATCTGCGCCGCCTTGTTGCCGTGCCTCAGCCCCGGTGCGGACATGAATTTCGATACCCCCCCAACCTTCACCACCAGGTCGCTGTTGCAGGGTGTGTCAAGCATGATGGTGTCGCCAGGGGTGAGATTCAGAAGCTCGTCCATGCTGATGATGGCTCCTCCCACCTCCACGGAAAGGTCGAGGGGGGCCTCCAGAAGTTCCTTCGACAGGCGGAACGACCACTGGGGATCGATGGCCATCATGTCGACCTGGGCGCCGTTCTTGAGCTTTTCCCTGACCGGATCGATGGTCGTGAGGGGTACGGCGAAGATCATCTTGCCGATGATCTCCTCGATCTGAATCTCCATCTCCATCGTCACCACCTGATACTCGGGGGGAACGATATTGACGAGCCGGGGGTTCATCTCCATCCGCAAAAAGCCCATTTTGGTGGCGTAAATGGGGGCCCAGGCCTTTTCGAGATCGGCAAGCACATCCATGACGATCTTCTGCACCAGCCGCAACTCGATGGAGGTGAACATCCGGTTGCCGACGGTCGGCACGACCGAGGAACCGGTCCCCCCCAGAATGCAGTCGACGATGGTGAAGACCAGGGTGCTGTCAAAGGCGATCAGCGCCGCCCCCTTGAGGGGATCGGCCTTGTAGACGGCCATGGCCACCGGCGACGGCATGGTATGGAGGAAGTCGTCGAACTTGAAGGAAGCTGCCCCCACCTTCTTGATCTCGACGATGCGCCCCAGGCGGTTCGACAGGGTGCCCCGCTGGTAGCGGATGAAGCTGTCGTAAATGATGTCGAGGTTGGGAATGTTCCCCTTCGACTCACTACTGAAGAGGTCGTAGGACTGAACCGTCGCCTCTGCCTTGGCCAGCTCCTTGTCGGGCTCGATCTTCCCCTCGAAGACGGCGGCCAGCAGCGCCTCTATTTCTTGTTTTGTGAGGATCTTTTCCATGGACGGTTCCTGGTGTTACGGCGAATCACACGGCAAGCGGCGCCCCTACTGCACCACGAAGTCGGTGAAATAGACCTTGCTCACCTTGCCCGGAGGGAGGATCTTGTTGACTGCCACCATGATCTCGTCCCGAAGCTGGTTCTTCCCCTGGAGGTCCTGGACATCCTGAAGGGTCTTCGTGGTCAGGAGCACGAGGATGGCATCCCGCAGGGGCGCCTGGCGAAGCTCGATCTCTTTCTTGGCGTCGGCGCTGGCGGTTTCGAACTCCACCTTGACCCGTAGGTACCGCAGTTCCTGTCCGTCGTAGATATTGACGATGAACGGCTCCATGGGGAAGATGTTGGCAGCGGCGCCAGCCGCTCCCTCCTTGCCGCCACTGGAAGCGGCGCCTCCCCCTTCAGCCTTCTGCTCAACCTTCGCCTCGGCACCTTCTCCCTTTTTCTCCTTTTTGCCCCCCATGAATACGACGGCAAGGGCGATAATCACCACGGCGGCCGCGCCGATGATGATGAAGAGCATTTTCTTGTTTTTCGGCGCACCTTCTGCCGAGGCGTTTTCTTCTGCAGCCATTGGGGTCCTCCTCCTCGTTACTTTGCGGTTGATATCAGTGGGTTTGACGCACCGATGCAGATACTGCAACCGAAGTGCCAGAATGCTAAAAACAATCCAAAAGAAGGGGAAGAGCAAAAGAACCGGGAAAAATCCCGAAAAACCGACGAACTCGGATTCTCAGCGAATGGGACTGACGAACGGATGGGGACGGGGCACTACGGGAATGGCTTTGATGGTCGATGTTTTGACACAGAACAACGGTAGGAGACGATACATGGGCGGCATGAAGGGGCCATGAAACGCTGTCAGCCGGTGGAACGGCGCAGCGGGGTCAATTTTCCGGCACGACTTTGTGGCGGATCAATGCCGAGGAGGGTCAAAAAAAAAAGGTTCTTCAGGGAATTCCGGGGAAGATTAATAAACAACAACGGCAGCACTGCGGTATCTTGATGGTTCCCCAACCAAAAAAGATCGCAGGAGGCTGCCGTTGTCGTATTCCGATGTTATCGCAATTGCGGGAGGGTGGGAAGGATATCGTGTTGCTGGGACACGCACTATCGTCACAGGTGATGCCAAACGGATCGAGGTAGAACTGATTGCCCTGTCCCAGGATGAGATGGTGTGTGGCTCGTGCGGCGGGCGTTGCACAAGCGTCCATGAAACGACCAAGCGCGTAATTCGAGATTTGCCGATTCTCGATGCTCAGACTTATCTGATCGTTCACCGCCGCAGGCTGCTGTGCCCTCAGTGTGGGCCAACGCTGGAGCGTCTGTCATGGCTGGCGAAATACGCCCGCGTGACGCGCAGGCTTGCAGAGAGCGTAGCGCGACTGTGTGGTGTCGTGTCTGTGAAGCACGTGGCGCAGTATCTGGGGCTTTCTTGGGACCAGGTGAAGGAAATCGACAAGCGCTCACTCACAGAGCGGGTCGGCACCGTCGACCTCTCAAACATCGAAGTTCTCGGGATGGATGAGTTCGCCCTTCACAAGGGGCACCGCTATGCGACGGTTATCATCGAGCCATACCGTAAGGAAGTCTTATGGATCGGCAAAGGCAGGAGTCGCGAGAGTATCCGTCCTTTCTTCACGCAGCTTGGCCCACATGGCTGTAAACGGCTCAAAGCGGTCGTGATGGATATGAACGCATCATATGAGGAGGAAATCAAGCAGCACTCGCCCCAGGCAGACATAGTCTACGACCTGTTCCATGTGGTGGCGAAGTATGGCAGGGAAGTGATCGACAGGGTGCGAGTCGATGAGGCAAACCGCCTGAAGGAAGACAAGAAGGCACGGAAGGTAGTCAAAACATCGCGGTGGTTGCTGCTACGAAACAGCGAGAACGTCAAGGGCGACGACATGCTTCGCCTCCAGGAACTGTTGGAGGCAAACCGCAGCCTCCTTACGGTCTACCTGCTCAAAGACGATCTGAAGCAACTGTGGAAGTTTACCTGCATTGAAGAGGCGGGACTATTCTGGGAGCAGTGGCACCAAAGGGCGATGGAGAGTGGAATACCGCCACTCATCCTGTTTGCCCGCCGGCTAAAGGGCTATCTCCAAGGAATCCTCAACCACTGCCTCTGGCCCCTTCACACCGGAATCCTCGAAGGCATCAATAACAAGATCAAGGTGATCAAAAGAATGGCCTACGGCTTCCGGGATCACGAATACTTCTTTCTCAAGATCAGAGCCGCTTTCCCCGGAATTCCCGGATGAACCAAAAAAAAGGGGGAGCCGCGTGGCTCCCCCCGGGGAATGTCAGGTTACCGCTTGAGATTGAGGACTTCCTGGAGCATCTCGTCGGCGGTGGTGATGGTCTTGGAGTTGGCGGAGTAGCCCCGCTGGGTGGTGATCATCTTGACGAACTGGGCCGCCATGTCCACGTTGGACTGCTCCAGGGAGTTGGCAAGGACCTTCCCGACGCCCGGAGTGCTGGCGTTGGAGAAGAGAGGCTGACCCGAGTCCAGGGTCTCCTCGAAGAGGGTGCCCCCCGCCTTGGAGAGGCCGGTGGTGGAGGCGAACTTGGCCAGGGCCACCTGGTAGAGCTTCTTGAGCTCGCCGTTGGAGTAAACCCCGTTCACGTACCCCTTGTCGTCGATGGTGACCTTGGTCAGGGTACCCTGGTAGTAGCCGTCCTGGGTCTGGGAAGAGACAATGGAGGGGCTGGCGTACTGGGTGGTGGCGCCGACGCCCATGCCGAAGAGGATCGGCTGCGGAGCGGTTACCCCGCCCGTGAAGGTGATGTTCTGGGCCGCGCTGGCCAAGGGGGTCTGGCCGGTGAGGGCACCGGTGGCGTCAAAGGTAAGGGTCCCGTCCAAGGGGGTGGTGCTGCTGCCGGGGGTACCGGCCTGGGCGTCGGGGAGAATGGCGTGCCAGTCCCACGCGTTGGCGGCGGTCTTGCGGAAGTAGACCGTTGCCGTGTGGGCGTTCCCCTGGGAGTCGTAAACCGACAGGCTCGTGGAGAAGTTGGAGGTGGCCACCGGGTTGGCCGGATTCCAGGGAAGGGCCGGCGTGCTCTGGGTGGAATCCAGGTTCAGCACCATGTCGACGGCAGAGGTCTGCTTCGGCGGGGTAGTGGCGAACGTGGTCAGATCGATGGGCTTCATGACGCCATCGGCAAGGCCCGACGAGGGGATGATCCCATACCCCTGCACCTGGTACCCTTCCGGGTTCACGAGAGTCTTGTCCTTGTCGAAGGTGAAGGCGCCGGCACGGGTGTAATAGCGGCCGTTGTCGTTCTGGACCACGAAGAAGGAATCGCCCTGGACGGCCAGGTCGGTGCCGCTCTCGGTGCTCTCGAAGGAGCCCTGGGTGAACTGGTTCTCAACGGTCTGGATCTGGACGCCGCGGCCGATCTGGGAGCCGCCGCTGATGGTGCTGGAGAGGACGTCGGAGAAGAGCATCCGTCCCTGCTTGAAACCGATGGTGTTAACGTTGGAGATGTTGTTGCCGATGACGGACATGGCTTCGCCGTTGGCGTTGAGGCCGCTGATGCCGGTATACAGTGCAGATGTAACGCTCATGTGTGTTGCCTCCGAGGGGTCGGCAGTAGTCGACTGCCGCCTGGTTCAAACGGGACGCCTCTGTCGGTCGGCGTCCCCGGGCCCCCGTGAAGGTCCGGCCCGTTGTGGATCATTTTCTTCCCTGCTGCTTCAGGTCCCCGATCCCTGGTCCCCGTATCCTAGAAAACTACTGCCGAATCGATGTTCGTGAACACATTCCCTTGCATGCTCCCCCGGTCCATGGCGGTGATGACTGTCCGGTTTTTGACACTCACCACAAGTGCCGCGTCGCCGAGCATGATGAGCGATTCGCGCCCACCCTTCTGGGCCACGCTGTCCACCGCTCCCTCCAGCCTCTTCATATCAGCTTCGTTGAGGCTGATCCCCCGTGCCCTCAGCCGTTCCTGGGCATGCTGGGAGAATTTGACCCCCTGGGCCGGCATCTTGCCGTCGAGGATCTTCGCGAAGGCGGGTGGCTGTGCGCCCCCCTGCTTCGCCGGTTGCGGTTGCGCCGGTTTCTGTCCCGGGTTGATGGGGAGTGGTTCGGGAAAATAGATCTTGTCGATCATCCCTTCCTCACGCTCCTTTCACCGAGAGTACGTTGCTGAGCGGCACGCTGATGCCGCCGATGGTTACGTTGGGTTCCTTTCCTTCCAGCGTTATCCCTTCCACCGTGCCGACGAGAAGCGGGTTCCCCTGGAACTTCTCCCCCTTGGCATTGTAGCCGGTCACGCTGAAGCTGTACTGCCCTGCCGGCAGCGTACTTCCGTTGCCGTTTCTCCCGTCCCAGAGGATCGTGCCGTCGCCGGCCCGGGTATTTCCCAGGTTCAGGGTCCGGACCACGGTGCCGCTGATATCAGAGATGTTGATGGCCACCTGTTGCGCATCGGCCGGGAGCCGGTAGCCGAGGGCCGGTTTGGAGCCGGCGGTGAGGTTGATCTGATCGCCGTTGGCCGTTACCGACTTGCCGATGTACGAGACCGACGAGAGGCTCGTGGCGCCGTTGAACAGGTCGATGATTTTGGTCAGGTTGGAGTTGGTGTTGTAGGCTTGCTCCACCTGGGTCAGCTGCGCCAGCTGGCCGATGAACTCCGAACTGTCCGCGGGGTTCAGGGGGTCCTGATGCTGGAGCTGGGTGACGAACAGCTTGAGGAAGTCGTCCTTGTTCATGCCGGTGGACTTCTTCATGGCCGCTGCCGCCGCTGTCGTGTCAGTGGTGATTCCGTTTACCACAATTGTGCACCTCCTTTTCTAAGGGGCTTGGAATGAACTGATAATTTGTTTGTTCCGAGTCCCTATAGTCTTACGTCGAGGATCGAGTCGCGCCGGTCGGTGTAGTAGTAGTCGGCTGCCTGGGTCGCCGGTGCCTCGGTCTCTGCCGTTCCCCGCTGGTACGCGGTCCGGAAGCCCCCTTGTTGGCCGGCCTCCTTCCCCTGGTGGAAGAGCTGCTCGTACCCCTGGCCCGTGCCGGTGGATACGTCGAAACCGGTCATGGTCAGGTTCTGCCGCGAGAAGTTCTCCTTGAGGGAATCCAGGTTGCTGAGAAGAATCTCCCGCACCTGGCTGTTGGCCGCCAGCACTTCCACCTTCACGTGCTGATCCACCACCTGGACGTTGATCCGGAGTTCCCCCAGTTCCGCCGGGGCAAGCCGGATCGCGATCTCGCCGTTGCCGGCCGGCTGCCGGGTTGCGATCCCCTCCTTCACCTGGGCCATGATGCTGTCGCGCAAGCCGTGGTTCGGCTGGTGCTCTGACTTCGTGGTGCCAGTGAGGGTCGGCTCGAAGGGTTTCGCCGCGTCGGTCTGGACGGGTGCGACGTGGGCCTTCAGGTCAGCGGAGTTGCTCCCGCCTTTTCCCTGCTCGCCGGTGGACTGCTCCTTGCCGCCTTCATCCCCGATGGTCACCTCCACCTTCTGGAGCTTTGCATCAGTGAGTGGTGCGGTTTCCGTCCCCGAAGCCTGTTTGGTCTCGGCCGAGGGATTCCCCTCCTTCGGGATGACCGGTATCCGGTCGGGATAGGCTGCCGCCGGTCCCATGGTGCGGGGTGCCGGTTTGCTGGCTGCCGCCTCCGGTGCCGGTGCCGTTTCGGGCAAGGGCTCGGACGCCTGTGTCCGGAGTTCTACCTCGGTGGTTTTGGTGGGTTCGAGGTTGACCTTAAGGACCTCCACCGCATTCTTTTCCTCGGCCTTGGGTGCCGGGGTGGCCTGGGGCGCCGGTGCGGCGGGGGCTGCTTCCGTTATCGGAGTTTTCGCCTGCGTCGTCTCCCGGGGAAGTTCGGGTTGATGGATGACGGCGTCGGCAAGGGGGGGTTGGGACGGAAGCGCGGCAGGTGCCGTGGCGGTTGCAGCGGCCATGACCTGCGTCGCCGCAACGGCGGCGCTCGCCTCGATGGTCGTGCCGGTCGGGACAGGGGTTTCGGTGACCGGAGCGGCCTGCGGAACGATCGTCCGGGGTGCCACAAGGGATGCGAGCGACATCATGGCTGCTTCGGCGGTGGTGATATCGTCCGGTTTTGCGGCGGTGGCGTTTTGATCGTCCGGCTCTGCGGTTTCCGCGGGAAGGGATGGCAGTTCCGCGGTCGCCGTCGTGGCGGGGGGCTCAACGAGAAGCCCGGCCATGAGCGAGGCGAAGAGGTCGGGGGTGGCGGCAGACCCGGCAGGGACTTCAGGTGCGGTTCCGGCGGTGGGGACGGCTTGAGGAATCACCTGGAGCATCTGCATGATCTCCATGCTCATACTTTTTCACCTCCTTTCTTTGTGGTATGAAACGCGGCTTTTCCGCGTTTTGCACTGCTATTCAGTTGTCAGAGAACAGAAAAGACATCTTCCAGGAACGTCAATTTTTCGCAAGATCAAGGCTGTCGAGGAATTGCGCGGAGGCGTACCTGTTGGTACGCCGCACAAGCGATACCGAAGACTTACGCAGATATTGCGGAAAAGTGGCGTTCCATCATCTCGCCGCCAGGTTCTGCCGGGTCCACTTGAGCGCCCGCTCCTTCTTGATGAGGGGGAGGAGCTTGGTGGCCCGCTTCTGGTCCATCTCGCTCAGGAGCTCCAGGGCCTCGTTCTCGGAGAGGCCGTCCAGGAGCTTCACCGCTTCCTGGGGCTTCAACCCTTTGTAGACCTTGAGGAGCTTCTGGTAGTTGGCGCTCTGCACCTTCTTACGGGCGTCCAGGGAACGGTCCAGCCCCGCCTTGGCAGCCTCCAGCTCCTTCACCCGCGCTTCAAGGGTAGCTGCCAGGGCTTTCAGCTCCTGCTCCTTAACGGCGAGGGCCGCCTCCTTGGCGGCGAGCTGCTGCTTTTTCAGCTCCAGGGACGCGGCTTCGCTGACGCCATTTTTGGTGCCCGCCGTCGGATAGACGGGCGCGGCCACGGCGGGACGCGTGCTGCCCCCTCCGGAGGGCTGGGCCTCGACGGAGGGAGGAGAACAAATCGGCGGCGCGAGGAGAAGGAAGAACCCCGCCACCGCCACAATCGGTATGAAAGCCTTTTTCCGCATGGGTTACCGGTGGGCCTTCTGGATGGCCAGTTCTTCGAGAAAGGCCCGTTCCTTCTCGGCCCGCTCCCGCCGCAGGGCGGCCATCTGTCTCTCCTTGAGGAGCTCCAGGGCCTTCTTGTCCTTGGCGGCGTCCATGAGCTCCTCGCGGCGCTCGGTCATCTCCCGGCCAAGGGAGTCCACCTGCACGCGCTGGGACTGGATGTCGCCGGTCTTGCGCCGAAAGAAGTCGGCATACATCTGGAGCTCGGCGGCATTGACCACGGAGGCCTGCTTGTTGTTGTACTCGACCCGGGCCTGGTCCGCCTCGGCCTTGTGGCGCTCCAGCACCTCGGTGGCGCTCTCGAACTCGCGCTTGGCAGTGGCGAATTCGACCTTGCGCACCTTCTCGATCTCTTTGCGGTAATTGAGGACCTGCTGCAGTTGGAACCCGTTGTTATGGTTTTGCATCATGGCATGCTCCCGAATCGCTCGGAATCAGAAAGACTTTTCTCTTACCAGGGAATGTGCAATCAGAGTGCCATTCCTTCATCAAAAATGTCTCCGAGTGCCGTAACCGATTGCTCCATGGTGACCCCGTCATGGATACCCTGGCGGATGTACCCGACCATCCCCTCCATCTTGGAGATGGCATAGTCGATGGTCGGGTTGGACCCCGGCTTGTAGGCGCCGATATTGATGAGATCCTCCGCCTGCTTGTGGGCCGCCAGAAGCTCCTTGAAGCGGGAGGCGAACTGCTGCTGGCCCCGCTCGGTCACGTCCATCATGACCCGCGAGGCGCTGGCCAGGACGTCGATGGGGGGGTAGATGGCCCGCGCCGCCAGCTCGCGGTTCAGGACGATGTGGCCGTCCAGGATGCTCCGCATGGCGTCTGAGACCGGCTCGTTGAAGTCATCCCCCTCAACCAGAACTGTGTAGAGGCCGGTGATGCTCCCGTCCATGAAGTTGCCGGTCCGCTCCAGGAGCTTGGGAAGCGCGGCGAAGACGGACGGGGTGTACCCCTTGGTAGTGGGAGGCTCGCCGATGGCCAGCCCCACCTCGCGCATGGCCATGGCGAAGCGGGTGGCCGAGTCCATCATGAGGAGGACCTTTTTCCCCTGGGCCTGAAAATACTCGGCAATGGTGGTGGCGATGTAGGCCCCCCGCATCCGCACCAGGGGTGGCTGATCGCTGGTGGCCACCACGACCACCGATTTTTTCAGCCCCTCCTCTTGGAGGTCCTTCTCGATGAATTCCCGTAGCTCACGCCCCCGCTCGCCGATCAGGGCGATGACGTTCACGTCCGCCTCGGTGTAGCGGGCTATCATCCCGAGCAGTGTCGACTTTCCGACACCGGAGCCGGCCATGATTCCGACACGCTGCCCCTTGCCGCAGGTGAGGAGCCCGTTGATGGCCCGGATCCCCAGATCGAGGGGCTCCCTGATGGGGCGGCGCTTCATGGGGTTCACGGGATTGGCGTAGATGGGATACTCTTCGCGGGTCGCGAGGGGACCTTTATCGTCAATGGGCTCACCGAGACCGTCGATGACCCGTCCCAGAAGGCCCGGGCCGACGCCGAGGGATGACTTTTTCCGCTTGACGGAGATGAGGCTCCCGAGCCCGACACCCCGCAACTCACCAAGGGGCATGAGAAGCGTCTTGTTGTCGCGGAACCCCACCACCTCGGCCGGGATCGGATCGCCGTCGTGGGGATGGACGTGGCAGAGGGTTCCCACGGCCGCATCGGGGCAATACCCCTCGATGACGAGCCCCACCACCTGGGTCACCTTGCCGTGAAAGCGGATCGGCGTCATGGTCTCCACGGCGGTGAGATAGCGGGAGAGGTCGATCCTATCCATCGACACTGGTTGTCTCCCCATCGGCCTTGAGCCACGCCCCCTGCCCCGAGAAGGAGGGGATCACGTCGTCGGCGCCGGGAAGGGGAAGCTCGCCCCGGGGCTCCGGCTCCGCGGGTGCCGGCAATGCCGTTTCCACAGGCGCGCTCCGCTCTTCGAGAAGCGTGCGGTAGATCTCGTCCAGCTGGGACTCGATGCGGGCATCCACCGTCCCCGTGGCGGTCTCCACGAGGCAGCCCCCCGGCCCCACCCCGTCGTCGGGGGTGAGGGTGATGGGAACGTCGTCGCCAAGGCCTGCCAGAAACGCCTGCCGGTTTGCCGCCACCACCGTGTAATCGTTGGGATTGAGGCGCACCACCACCCGGTCCCGCTCGGTACACCCCCCCACTGCCGCGGCGATGATGGAGGTGAGGATCGCCGGATCCTGGGTAATCTCCTGCTGGACGATCTTGCGGGCCACCATGACGGCGAGCTTGAGGACATCCTCCTCGCTCTCCTTGAGGAGCCGGCTCCGCAACCCCGTCACGGCCGACACGCCGTCGCGCAGAGACTTGAAGACGTTGGCCAGTCCCCGTTCCGCCTGGCGACGCCCCTCGTCCATGCCGTTGCGGTAGATTTCGTCCACCTTGGCCTGAAAATCCTCCTCGGAGAGTACGATCATCCCCTCCAGGCTCGGCATGGGCGGATCCGGATCCTCGGCAATGGACGCGACAGGATCGGGAAGCTCCTCCCCGCCGGACACGAAACCGAGGGAGAGGGGAACGAATCCCGACGCGCCTGGCGGCAGTTCCTCGGGTGGCTCCTGGGATGGGGCCTCGGCCAGGATGCGGCCGAACGTGAACCCCTGGGGGGTGTGGAGAGAGGGTTCCCCCGCCTTGATGATCCTCGACCGTCCCTTAGACGAGAACATCGTCGCCTCCGCGGCCCGCCAGCACCACTTTCCCCTCTTCCTCCAGACGGCGGACGATCTTGATGATCTCCCCCTGGGCCTTTTCCACGTCGGAGAGGCGGACGGGGCCCATGACCTCCAGGTCCTCCTTGATCATCTCGGCGGCGCGGCTGGAGATGTTGCGGAAGATCTTCTCCTTGATCTGGTCGGGGGCGGTCTTCATGGCAAGGGTCAGGGTGTCGTTGGAGAGCTCGCGCATGATTCCCTGGATGGAGCGGTCGTCCAGCTTGAAGATATCGTCGAAGGTGAAGAGATGCTTGCGGATGACCTCGGCCAACGGCGGATTGAGAACGTCGAGCTTGTCGAGGATCTGCTTCTCCTTGCTCCGGTCCAGGTAGTTGAACATGTCGACCACCTTTTCCACACCGCCGACCTTGTAGCGCTGGATGCCCCCCATGGCGGTCAGCTCCCGCTTGATGACCTCGTCGATGTCCTCGAGGATCTCCGGTGACACCTGGTCGACGTCGGCGATCCGCATCACCACCTCGGCCTGGAGCTCCTGGGGAAGCATGGCGATGATCTCGCCGGTCTGCTTGGCCCGCAGCTTCGCCAGGATGACGGCGATGGTCTGGGGATGCTCCTGGGAGAGGAAGTTGGCGATGGTCTTGCCATCCAGGTTGGCCAGGATGTCAACCATGTCGCCGAAGCTGGAAGAACTGATCTCCTTGAGGAGCATCTCGGCCTTCTGGGGCCCCAGAGTCTGCTCCAGGATCTTGCGGACGAATTCCTCCCCCTGGGAGAAGATGCCGGTCTCCGGGTTGGTCATCTCGGTGAACTCGTTGACCACGTCCTGGATGACGGAATGGGGGACATGGCCCAGCTTCGCCATGCTCTTGGATATCTGCTTTATCTCGGAATCGTCCAAATGCTCGAATACGCTGGCAGTCGCGTCGGGACCCAGGTAGAGGAGCAGAATGGCAGCCTTGTCGGTACCGTCCATGGTCAGAGCCTCGGAAAACGTGGGATGGGATGGTGGTTCATGCTAACGGATCACTGTTCCTTGGCGCGGAGCCAGTTCTGGAGGATCTGGGCGGCCTGGTAGGGCTCTTCCTTCACTTTGTTCATGAGTTCCACCTGCCGGATGGTCTGGTTCTGGATCTGGGCGCGGTGGACCTCGGCGATCTGGTTGATGGTTTCCTCGGCAGTGGAAATCGGCTCGAAGGAGGTCTTCTTCTCGGGCTTCAGCATCTTCATGAGGGGGCGTACCACAAAGAGGAGGAGTGCCAGGAAGCCGAAGCCGATGAGGCCGTTCTTGAGGAGCGAGAGGAAGATCGGCGCGTTCCACCACTGGCTCCCCTCGTCGGTGCCCGCCTCGGCGGTATCCTGGAACGGGATGTTCGCCACCGTCACCTGATCACCCCTGACGGCGTTGAAGCCGACGGCGCCTTTGACCAGAGCCTCAATCTGTTGGAGTTCGGCGGGGGAGCGGGGGGTGTACTTGGGCTTGGCGTTCTTGCCGTCCTTGCCGACGGCCGGGGCGTCGTACTTGCCGTCCACGAGGATCGCCACCGACACCTTGGAAAGGGCTCCCACCGGCTCGATGGTCCGGGCCGTGGAGCGGCTCACCTCGTAGTTGAGGGTTTCATCGTTCTTGCTTCCGTTAGGGCCGGTGGCGCCGCCGGCGCCGGCCGGGGTGCGGCCCAGGTTCGTCTGTGCCCCCGGGACTCCCGCCGTGGCGTTGGCGCCTCCCATGCTCTCCTCGCTGCGCTGCTCGCTGCGGACCACGGTTTCGGGGTCGTACTTCTCCTCGTAGCGCTCCACCTGCCGGAAATCGAAGACCGCCGACACGCGGGCCACCGACTTGCCAGAACCGACCGCCTTGTCCAGGAGCGACTGGAGCCGCTCCTCGGTGCCCCGCTCGTAGGTCCGCTGCACCTCCTGCATGGAGGCGGTCATCTTGCCGGCGGCGTCAGTGGGTCCATTCTTGGAAAGGAGCTTCCCCTTCTGGTCGAGGACGGTCACGTGCTCCGGGTTCATCCCCTCGATGGAGGAAGCCACGAGATGGACGACCCCCTGAACATCACTGTCATTGAGTTGGCGATTCCCCTTCACCTTGAGCACCACCGATGCGGTGGCGGGCTTCTCGTCCTCCTTGAAGAGGGCCTTTTCAGGAATTGCCAGGTGGACCCGAGCCTGCTCCACCCCGGCGATCTGGCCGATGGTCCGGGAGAGTTCCCCCTGGAGGGCCCGCTGGTAGTTGAGCTTCTGGACGAACTCGGTCATGCCAAAGTTTTTTCGGTCAAAGATCTCGAAGCCGACCCCGCCCCCCTGGGGAAGCCCTGCGGAGGCCATGGTCAGGCGCAGATCGTAGACCTTGTCGGAGGGGACCAGGATTGCCTTGCCGTCGGCGGCGATCCGGTAGGGAACCTTCTGCTCCTTGAGCTTGGTGACGATCTCGCCGGCATCCTCGGTGGTGAGGTTGGTGAAGAGGGGCCGGTAGTCGGTCCGGTTGGCGACCATTATCAGGAGGGCGAAGGCGATGATCGACACCCCCACGACCCCGCCCACGATCCACCGCTTCGCGGGGGGAAGGGCCATGAACGGCTCCAACAATTTTTTCAGACCTTCAGGCATTTATGACTCCGGGTTAAACCTTATAGAATTCCGCTCTTACCGTGAGCGCTCAAAAATGCCCAGATGCTAGGCGCCCGAACCCGAGGAGTGAAGCGTAGCACAGCCACGCCGCAGCGAACGAGGGTGAGAAGAACAACGCAGATGGGCGTTTTTCAGCGCTCACGCTCACCTACACCTGCATCCGCATGACTTCGTTGTACGCGTCGATGGCCTTGTTCCGGACCTGGCCCAGGAACTGGAAGGCAAGGGACGACTTCTCCATGGCGATCATCACTTCGTGGAGCCCCTGGGACTCTCCGGTGGCGAGGGCCTGAACGGCCGAGTCCGACTGGGACTGGAGCTCGTTCACCTTGGAGACCAGCTCGCCGAAGAATTTACCCGCGTCGCCGGCCATGTTGGCCGGTTTGGCACTTTTCGCGCCGATTTCGGGAAATGCCTGACCCAGGCCTATACCGCTTTCGATTCCGTCTATCACGACTCCCTCCTGAAAAACTCTAGCGTTTCACTACGTGCGGCCGATAAACTTCCATAGGGTGCCTGCGTCGCACCCTTTTTTTTACGTCAAAAAAATGAAACCGATTAGCGTGACCCGAGTTCCAGGGTCTTGAGGGCCATACCCTTGGCGGCCTGCACCGCCGTGACATTGGCCTCGTAGGCCCGGGTGGCGGCGATCATGTCGGCCATTTCCTCCACCACGTTCACGTTGGGGAGCGCCACGTACCCCTGGGCATTGGCGTCCGGATGGGTGGGGTCGTACTGGAGCCGGGGCGGGTTCTGGTCTTCGATGACCTGGGTCACCTGGACCCCTGCGGGGCTTGTGCCGCGCCGCATCCGCTCCATGGCCGCCTGGAACTTTTCGGCAGCCGGGGTCGCGGCAAAGACGGCGTCCTTGCGCTTGTAGGGACCGCCCTCGGCGGTGCGGGTGGAGTTGGCGTTGGCGATGTTGGAGGAGATGAGGTTCATCCGCGTCCGCTCGGCAGAGAGAGCGGAAGAGCTGATCTGCATGGCGCTGAAGAAATCCATTATTTATTCTCCCTGATAGCGGATTTGATTTCGTTGAACTGCTTGGAGAGGATCTGGATCGAGGCGTTGTACATGATCTGGTTTTCCGCCATGCGGGACATCTCCGTTTCCAGGTCTACCCCGTTATAGTCCTTGCCGGGGGAGAGGGAGGAGGTATCAATCACCGTCCCCTGAACCTGCTGGATGGAGTTGCTCTGCCCCTTGAGCGGGATGTGCTTCGGATGGGTGATGGCCGGGGTTCCCACCTTTTTCCCCTTGAGGGCACCCTTGAGCTCATTTTCGAAGGAAAGGGCCGTGGGGGTATAGTTGGGGGTCTCGACGTTGGCCAGGTTGGCGGAAATCATGGTGTGGCTCCGGGAGCGGAGATCGATGCTCTTGGCCAGAAGATCCACCGTGGTTCCAAATATTTTGTCAATCGGCATTGGGGTCCTCCTTGTTCCTACGCAACCTGTTCAGCAAAAGGCGTACCAGAGAAAGAAGTCAGGAGTCAGAATTCAGAATCCAGAATTTTCAATGTCTTTCATTCTGACTGCTGACTCCTGACTTCTGAATTCCAAACCTTCTCTTTAGTCACTATTTTGACAACTTCACCTGCGTCGCCAGTTTCTTTTTCAGCTCCATGTCGGCCAGGGCCTGGGCGGCCATCTGCTGCCAGACGGGGTCTTTCCCCTTGTCGGCAACCGCCTTGAAGTGGCCGGCGGCCTCGTCGTTGCGCCCCTCAAGGCGGGCAATCTCCCCCATCTTGTAGAGGAACGGGTCCCGCTGGGCCTCGGGGGCCGCGGTACTCCCGGCCCGGAGGAGTTCCATGGCACCTTTCCGGTCACCCCTCGCAAGCCGGGCCGAGGCAGCCACGTAATGGGCGTCGGGCGCCAGTTCCGACGTCCCCCCCCGCTGTCGGAGTTCTGACAGGAAGAGGATCATGGCCCGCTCCGCGTCTTTTTTGTTGCCCGCGCTTTCCAGGGATTTGCCAAGGATGTAGTAGCTTTCCACGTCATCGGGACGCCCCTTGCCCGTCAGGAGGGGGGCGAGCCGCGCCGCTACCTTGGGCAGATTTCCCCGGCTGTAGTCGAGGGCCGCCACCCGCTCCCGGTACCCCTGGGCCAGGGGATGATCGGGAAAGCGCCTCAGAAAGTTGTCGGCTGAATTTTCCAGCAAGGGGATGTCGCCGGTCCGCTCCGCGGCCTCGATGATCCGACGGTAGAGTTCGGGTGCCTGGGGGGCGCTCCAATCCTTGCCGGCCAGGTACGAGAAGAGCTCCGCTTCTTCCGAGAAGCGTCCCTGATCGGCAAAAGCGATGACGAGGCTGCGCACGAAATCGGGATCGGCGATGCACCTCCCCAGGTAGTCCCGGTTCTCCTGGGCCAGCGTGATGAGGGCAGGAAAATCCTTGGCCTGAATCAACACCCGGACCATCGGCACGATGAGCTCTTCCCGCATCCCCCGGGCGACGCTTATGTAGGTGCCCCGGGAGAACTTCTTTTCGTACTCGGAGACGAGGGCGAAGCCGTCCGGGGCCTCGCCGAAGAGGGCGGTAAGAAGCGCCGCCTTGAAGAGCGACTCCTCACGGAGGGAAAAGTCGCTGTTCCGGTTGATCTCCAGATACTCGTCCACGAGCCCCCTGAAGGTGGCCGGCTCGATCGTCATGAACTTGCGGTCGGCAAGCTTCATCCGTGCCTGCCACTTCGCCTTGTTGTCCGGGAAGTTTTCCGCGACAGTCCGGTAGATGGCCTCTGCCGCCATCTCCTTCCCCTGGCGGGAAAGGATGTCGGCCAGCCTCACCAGGAGCACCGGCGCAAACTTCTTGTCGGCAAGGCTCGCAATGAGGCGTCCCAGCATCCTGCGCCCCCCCTCCAGGTCGCCGCTGCGGACTACGGCATCGGCGTAGGCAAAGGCCGTTCCTGGCGACTGGGCCAGGAACTCGGGCAGGAGCTTTTCCCCCTCCCGAAAGTCCCGCAGGGCCTCGCCGTATTTCTGGAGCATGGTGCGGGCCTCGCCAAGACGGTAGTAGGCCAGGGCTTTCACCGGCGATTGAACGGTGACGATGGGGGCAAATATCCTTTCGGCCTCGCTCCCCTGCCCCCGGTAGAGGGCAGCCTCGCCGGCGAGAACGATATCCACCTCCTCGGGGGTGAGCACTTTCTGGAGGACGCGGCGGTCGGTGGGTACAAAGGGGATGTCGCTCTTCACCGGAGGATCGAAGCGCGAGACAAGCTGCTCGACCCCAACCTTGATTCCATCACGCCCCTGGGCGAAGGGAGAGGTGCGGGAAGGGGCCAGGCGGCTCCCCACGTCGAGGGTGAGCGCCGCCACTCCCGGCATGGCGATGGCCCTCACTCCGCGGGGATCACCTTTGACACCCACGGTGACGAGGAGATCCCCCCGACGCCTGGCAACGGCGCAGCCGGCAATGTTGGGGTCGCTGTAGGAGCGGAGCCGCTTCCATCGGGCGCCGTCGGTATCCCGCAGCGTGACCCGCACCCGGTTTCCCGCAAGAGGGGTCAGCGTATAAGCCGGTTCCCGATCGAGCTTGAGCATAAGCCGCGTGAATCCGCTTCGGGGCCTGACGTCAATGCGGCGGAGACGGTTCCGGTCGTCGGCCCGGCCAGGATCCGCTGTCGCCAGGATGGTCAGGAGCAGGAGGGCGCAGCCGAGGGCTGTTTTCAGTAATCTGTTCACGGTCATGACACCTTGAGTGAAGTCCGGGGCGCAATCCCCCCATCACGAACGGCAAAAGTCGTGCCGTTACGGCGAGGCGTCAAACAGGGGGATTCGGGACGATAGAGAGGGGCGAGGGGAAGGGTGACGTCAAAAGAGGTCCGTTTATGTCACAATTTTGACAAACGGGACCAGGGTGGAAAATCATGCGGCGTTCAGGAACTTTTCCACCTTGGCCAGCACGTCGTCCTCCTGGTAGGGCTTGAGGATGATGTCGCGGGCGCCGTACCTGACCGCCTTGAGCACGGCGGTGCGGGTCCATTCCCGGGCGCACATGATGATGGGAAGGGTCTCGCCCTGGGCGATGGCCTTGATCTTGATGCAAAGGGACATGTCGCGGTCGTCGTTATTGTGGATGCCGAGCACCACGAGCCGTACGCCCCCCTGGGAGAATATCTCACGGATGTCGGCATCGAGCCGGGCTTCCACCAGCTCGAACCCGCGGGTTTCCAGGAGTTCCCGCACCATCTGGCGATCGGTCTCGTCGTCTTCGAGGATGAGGACCCTGCGGGCGCAGCTTTCCACCACGGCAGACGCCGCCTCGCCCTCTTCGGCCACAGGAGCGACCACCGGCGTTGCGACGAACTCCTCCTCAGCAGCAGCCGCCTCATCCCCCTCTTCGCTGTCGCTGCCTGAGTCTTCGGGAACCGGTTCAGGCTCTTCCGCCGGCGGATCGAAGAGTTCGGCAAGCCCCCGCGGCATGAGGATGTCAAAATTCCCCATCTCCAGCCCCGGCATCTCCATGCGGGCGCGGAACATGAGATACTCGCCGTCGGGAATCGGTTCGGTGTCGGTGATCTCGGTGGTCTCGGGGACAAACTTCTTGGGGGGAACTACCTTCAGGTGAACCTTGTTCTCGAAGGCCGGCTGGAAAACCGTGTTGAACGATCCGATTGCCTGGTTGATGATCTCGGAGAAGGCGTCGGCGTCGTCAGTCTCCATGATGGCGAGGCGGCGCTTCTCGTTGATGCGGGCAGAGGGGATGCCAAGGAGGAAACCGCTCATGCAGATGGCGTCCCGCAACCCGAAAACCAGGTGGAACGTGCCGGGGTACTCACCGCTGGCCGTTACCTCCGCCACGAAACAGACCTCGTCCAGGTCGCAGAAGTAGGTGGCCCGGTTCGTGGCGATGATGTCGGCTTCGCCGATGGTGAGTTCCTGCCCCAGAAGCATGCCGCTGTCTTCGGCGGTCTGCTTCAGGGCGTTATCGATGATGGAGGTGAGATTCGTAAACCCATCCATGGATCAAGAGGCTCCTGCTGAGATCTATGCTTCCTTCTGCAGTTTCAACCCCACGAGGAACCGCTGCGACTCGTTGACGAAGGGAATGATGACGCAGTCGCTGTCGGCCATGGCGTTCAGGGTGTACTCCTCGCCGGATATGACCGTCGGGACCGAAAGGTGGAGGTCCATCCCGCCTTTGGAGAGGACCATCTTCACGTAGCCGCCCAGCATGTTGGCAATCTCCCCCAGGGCGTCGTTCACATCCTCGCCCACTTGGTCCACCTCCATGCCGAGCATGTTTGAGGTGATCCGCAGGGCAAACTCCAAGGGACAGTGAATGGAAAGGATTCCCGAATAGGTACCGGCAAGCCCCACCATCCCGGTGACGCTGCAGCGGAATTTCGTAACCGGCTCCTGGAGGGGGTACTGGTCCTCCAGCTCCATCATCACCATGGTGTTGAATACTTCCTTGGTGGCATCGATGATGAAGCCGGCAACCTGCTCCTCGGTAAGCCTGGTCGCTTCGGCCACACCGCTCGCGAGGGTCATAGGAGGCCTCCGAGCTTCTCGTTGAGCTGGTCCGGGGTGAAGGGCTTTTTGATGCTGTCGCTGGCACCGTTTTCCAGAGCCTGTTTGAGGATGTCCTCGCCACCCTCGGTGGTGATCATGACGATGGGGGCCTTGCAGCCGTTGGCCCGGGCCTGCTTGATGAACTCGAGGCCGTCCATGTTCGGCATGTTGATGTCGGAGAGAATGAGGTCGACGCTTTTGCCGGCAAGGACATTGAGCCCCTCGATGCCGTCGCCCCCCTCGAAGATCTCGTCCACGGGGAGACCCGCCTGACGGAGCGAACGGGAGATGATCTTTCTCATGGTTGAGGAATCGTCCACAATGAGTACGTTGGCCATGCCTTTCTCCTTCCGTTTCTACTATAACCGATAGAGTATGCCGGGTTGCCCCGACGAGTCAGAATATTGAACCGTTCGTCAAAGGAGCCCGGAGGAACGCAAGAGGCAGGCCATGTCGGCGGTCGCCCGCACGGAACGGTCCGCCGCCGCTGCAAGCTGATCGTCGCATTGACGCACCGGTGCCGTCTCCCACCCCCCGATGGCCATTTCGATAGCCAGGAGATTGGCCGCATCCGCCGATTCCTCGATGGTGCGAAGCACCTCCTCCATCCCTCTGACCGTTGCCCCCGCTTTGTTCACGTGTTCCCTCACCGGCCGCGGGAATACCCCCGGGCATCCGTGTCTCATGCACGGTCCGTTCCACAAAAGCTTGAAAGAAGAGAAATTCCGGAAGAAGGGTCGAGCGGCTACATCACTCCCTTGCCGTTGAAGAAGACGCCGTACTTCTTGTCGTCGCCCTGGATATGCTTGGAGAGCCAGTCCCGCAGGAAGGTCATGACATTCTGGGTGAGAACCGCTTTCCCGTCCTGGAACTGTTTCTGGAGGTCAAGAACCTGCACGACAAGGGCGTTGTGCTCCTTCTTGTGGATCTCGAGGTCGGCGTAACCGTACTGCGTCATGAGCCGTTCCTCGGCGGCGAAATGGGTCTGCGTGTAGGCGATGAGCTGCTTGAGGATGTCCCCCACGACCAGACTTCCCTTGCCGGCCTTCATGGCGTCAAAGAGCTGATTCAGCATTTCGACGAGCTTCTTGTGCTGATCATCAAACTGTTTCACTTTCACACTCAGGCTGTCGTTCCAGGTAATGAGCGCCATAGAGGTATTGCCTCCTTCGTCATGGTGATCGCACGGCGTCGCCGTCACGTACTACTATCAATCGACCAACGGAAGGTAAACTTTAGAAAAATAAGAGGGCGTATCTGGAAGGGTTCAGCGGAGAATGGGTAAGCCGTTGCGGTACCAGCCAACGATGCCGTCGGCCATGTTGTATACCTCCCGGTACCCTTTCCGGGAGAGGAAACCGGCCACGAGCCCCGAGCGGGAGCCCACGGCGCAGTAAACCACGACAGGCCGGTTGCGGGGGATCTCGCCGATGCGGCGCTCCACCTCGTTGATGGGTATCAGGACCGCTCCCTGGAGCCGCCCCTGGCCGAATTCTTCGGGAGTGCGAACGTCCAGGAGAAAGACCTTCTTGTTTGCGGCGAGGAGGCTCTTCGCCTCAGAGGCCTTGATGTCGCGGTAGCCGGCCGCCAGGACCGTGACCGCCAGGGCCAGAACGATCATCGGGAAGATGGCAATCTGTTTCATGACCATGAGTGACTCCGTTTTCGTTTCTTACACTTCGATAGTGTATCCCACGTGGGCCGGATGGAAGCGGCCCGGGAACTCCTGGTGGAGCCGGGCCGCGGCGGCGAATCCGGTGCAGTGGCTCCCGAGGATCTTCCGCACGCCATACCCCCTGAGGGCCGCCACCGTCTCGTCCAACTGATTCTGGCCGCAGAAGCCGAGGTGAGTTCCGCCGATGACGGCATGGATCTCGGCCACGCCGGTGGCCTCCCGGGCCCACTCGATGGTGTTCACGAGCCCCGCGTGGCAGCATCCGAGAAGGAGCACGAGCCCCCGCTCCGTCCGGACAATGAGGGACTGGTCGTCGCGAATCGGGTCCGCGTCGCACCCCGCATCGTCACAGAAGAGCCCCGTGTCCCCCCTCTCGAAGGGGGCGGTGCGAGGCACCTCCCCCGTGAGAAAGAGGCCGGACCCCACCTCCCGGAACTGGTCCGAAAAGGAGAAGCGGGCCCCTTGGCCCCGAAGAAACTCCTCGGCATAGGGAATGCCGATGGAAAGGGCTTCGCCGGTGTCCTTCACGCGATAGCGCCGGGCAAAGATCCCCGGATGGGCCAGGATCTCTTTCCCCCCGCAGGAGGAGAGGAGTCCCCAGAGCCCGCCGGTGTGGTCATAGTGGCCGTGGGAGAGGGCCACCGTACCCACCCGGCGCAGGTCCCGGTTCATCCGCTGGGCATTGGGGAGGAGCCCCTCCCCCCGGCCGGTGTCGAAGAGGAGCGCGCCCCCCTCCCACTCCACCAGGGCGGAGAAGCCGTGCTCGCCGATGGTGCCGGCGATGGGGCCCACGGTGTTGTCGCAGAGGATGGTGATCCTCCGGGTCATTTACGGCAGCATTCCGCGGGAAAGCGCGGCACTCCCAGTTTCTCCAGGATGGTAATCATCGGGCACCAGTTGGTGAACCCCGACTGGAGGAGGTTCAGCCCCACGAAGGCGGTGAACCAGAGCCAGTTGATGCTGTGGTAGTTGGCCAGGAGGAGCGAGATGAGGATGAAGCTCCCGGCGATGATTCTGAGCATGCGATCAATGTACATTGTTTGTTCTCCTTACGTGTGCTACAGGGCGGCCAGCACCCGCTCCATCTTTTGCCGCACGGCGGCGGCCACTTCGGTCAACTCCGCGTTGCCGATCACGCCGAGGGCCGCCACCGGGTCCATGACCATCACGACGGTCTTTCCGTCGTCGTCGGTGTAGACGCAGACGTTGCAGGGGAGGAGCGTCCCGATGTTCAGCTCCCGCTGGAAGGCCTCCCAGGCCATGGCCGGGTTGCAGGCCCCGAGGATAATGTAATCCCGGAAGTCGCGGCCCAGTTTCTCCCGGAACTTCTCGGTCACGTCGATCTCGGTGAGGACGCCGAACCCTTCCTTCCCCAGTTCCTCCCGGACCCGGGCCACGGCCTCGACGTAGCCCATCCCGACCGTCTTGCCGAATGCGTACGATGTCGTCAGTTCCATGTCAAACCTCCCTGTTTCCTTGGAGCGATCCTCGTGACCGCCCCGATTCTACGACGCCAGAAGTTCCGCCATCTTTTTCGCCACCTCGCCCGTCAGGACGGCACACCCGCCCCTGTCCTTGGCATTCTTCGTGGCGATGCGGCAGCAGGAGGCGCCGTACTCCTGCTTGAACCACTCGTGGAGCTCCTTCGTGACCCGCTTAAGCTTGCGCTTGTCATCCTTGAGGACAAAGCCGAAGGCCATGGTGCCGCCGGCCACGGCGCCGCAGACGCATCCCACGCCGGAACCGCCGCCAAAGCCCGACGCGGCCCCCACGACATCCTCGGGCACCGACGGGAAAAACTGGTTGCGGGCCGCCATAAGCACCGCCTCGGCGCAGTGCATCTTCCCGGAGCGGTAGAACCCCTCCGCCTCGATCCCCACCTTCTCGGCCACGGACTCGTCAGCGGGAGTCACTTGTTTCTTCTGCCAGAACATTGAACCTCCGGTTATGAATTGATTTTCTGAACGCCCTGTAGGGGCAATTCATGAATTGCCCCTACGATACGGAAACACCCTTCCGGTGGCGCTCCTTCCAGTCTTCAACCATATAATAGAGTATTGGGATAGTCACCCGAGAGAGGGTCGTAGAGGCGATCTCCCCGAACATCATGGCCAGGGCGAGCCCCTGGAAGATGGGGTCGAAGACGATGACGAAGCTCCCCACCACCACCGCCGCCGCAGTCAGGAGCATGGGGCGGAACCGGACCGCTCCCGCCTCGATGATGGCCTCGTCGAGCGGCAATCCCTCCCGCCGCTTCAGCTCGGCAAAGTCGATGAGGATGATGGAGTTCCGCACGATGATCCCGGCCAGGGCGATGAAGCCGATCATGCTCGTGGCGGTGAAGAAGGCGCCGAACAGGGCGTGTCCCGGGAGGATGCCGATGAGGGTGAGCGGAATCGGCGCCATGATGACCAGCGGCGTGGTGAAGTCCCGGAACCAGGCCACCACGAGAAGGTAGATGAGGATCATCACCGCCCCGAAGGCGAGCCCCAGGTCCCGGAAGACCTCGTAGGTGATATGCCACTCACCGTCCCACTTGATGCCGGGGCGCTCCTCGCTCCAGGGCTGGGTCGCGGCCCGCTGCTCGATGCGATACCCTCCGGGAAGCTCTATCTTGTCGATCTCCTTCTGCATCTTCAGGATGGCGTAGACCGGCGCCTCGATTGTCCCGGCCACGTCGCCGGTGACGTAGACCACGCTCTTCAGGTTCTTCCGGTAGAGGGTCTGGTCCTCGATGCCGGTGGAGACCCGCACCAGCTGCGACAGGGGGACATTCCCCCGGGGGCCGGGAACGTAGATGGAGGAGAGGGAGGCCACGGAGCTCCGCTGGGCCACGGGGAGCCGCAACGTGATGGGGACCGGTTCCTTCTCCGCCGGCAGGTGCATGATCCCCGCATCCATCCCCGCCAGGGCGATTCGCAGGGTCTTCGCCACGTCCGCCACAGCGATGCCGGAAAGGGCCGCCTTCTCCCGGTCCACGGCGAAGGTGACCTTCTGCTGGTCGTCCTCCACATACCAATCGGTATCCACCACCCCGTCCACCTTCTGGTAGATGGCCTTGATCTTCCGGGCGATGTCGAGGCGGGTCGCCTGGTCGGGGCCGTAGACCTCGGTGACGAGGGTCGAGAGGACCGGCGGCCCCGGCGGCACCTCGGCCACCTTGATGCGGGCACCGTGGCGGTCGGCCACGGCCTTGAGAAGGGGGCGAATCCGCTTGGCCAGGGCGTGGGACTGGTCCGTGCGCTCTTCCTTGTGGACGAAATTCACCTGGATGTCGGCCACGTTGGAGCCGCTTCGCAGGTAGTAGTGGCGCACGAGGCCGTTGAAGTTGAAGGGGGCGCTGGTCCCCACGTAGGTCTGGAAGTCGGTCACCTCGGGCACGGTGCGCAGCGCCTCGGCCATCTCGGCGGTCATGCGGGCCGTCTCCTCCAGGGGGGTCCCCTCGGGGGCGTCGATGATCACCTGAAGCTCGTTCTTGTTGTCGAAGGGGAGCATCTTCACGGTGACGAGCTTGAAGTAGATGAGGGAGCAGGCCACCAGGAGGAGCACCACAACCCCGGTCAGGAAACCGTAGCGGAGCTTCCGGTCATGGATCAGGCGCCCCATCCACTTCCGGTAGAAGGCGGTAAGCTTCGACTCCTCGGCCGGCGCCTCGCTCCCGAAGTGGGACTCCCCCTTCATGAGCCGGTAGGCGAAGTAGGGAGTGACCATGAAGGCGATGAACATGGAGAGGAGCATCGCCATGCTGGCACCCACGGGGATCGGGCGCATGTACGGCCCCATGAGCCCCCCCACGAACCCCATGGGGAGGATGGAGGCGATGACCGCGAAGGTGGCGAGCACCGTGGGGTTGCCGATCTCGTCTACGGCCCGGATGGCCGCCTCCAGGGGCTTGAAGCGCGTCGTGGTGAAGTAGCGGTGGATGTTCTCCACCACCACAATGGCGTCGTCCACCAGGATGCCGATGGAGAAGATGAGGGCAAAGAGGGTGATCCGGTTGAGCGTATAGCCGATCAGATTGAAGACCAGCATGGTGAGGGCCAGGGTCACCGGGATGGCGATGGCCGCCACGGCCCCGGCCCGCCACCCCATGAAGACGGCGATGAGGATCGTGACCGAGATGGCCGCCAGGAACATGTGGAAAAGGAGCTCGTTGTTCTTCTCCTTGGCCGTCTCGCCGTAGTTGCGGGTGACCGTCACCTGCACGTCGGAGGGGATCAGCTTCCCCTTGAGGAATTCCACCCGCTTCAGAAGGTCCTCGGCCACCCAGGTGGCGTTGGCCCCTTTCCGCTTGGCAACGGAGAGAGTGACGGCAGGATAGCTCTCGGCCCGGTTGCCGGAAATCCCCTTGTGGTCCGCTGCCGGCCCGAGGCCGAAGGAGACGTAGTCCCTGGGCTCCTCAGGGCCGTCCACCACGGTTGCCACGTCGGAGAGGTAGACGGGACGGCCGTCGCGGGCGCTCACCACAAGGCGCCTGGCGTCGTCGGCACTGGCGATGAAGCCGCCGGTATCCACGAGAAGCTCCCGGTTCCCCGCGTCGAAGGAGCCAGAGGAAAGCCGGGCATTCCCCCCCTGGATTGCGCCCATGACCTGGAGGGGAGAGAGGCTGTAGGCGGCGAGCCGGGCCGAGTCGAGGCGGACCGAGAGCTGCCGGCTGAGGCCGCCCGTGATGCGGGTCTCGGCCACGTTGGTCCCCTTCTTCAGCTCGTCGCAGAGTTCGCGCCCGAGGCGTCGCAGGGTCTGGCTGTCGTAGCGGTCGGACCAGAGGGTAAGGGTCAGGATGGGGACGTCGTCGATGGATTTCGGAACGACCATCGGCTCACCCGCCCCCGGCGGAAGCATGGTCCGCTTCTCCATCACCTTGTTGTAGAGCTTGACGAGGGACTTCTCCATATCCTCGCCCACCAGGAAGCGTACCGTCACGATCCCCATCCCCGGCCGACTCATGGAGTAGACATACTCCACCCCCGGAAGCTCCCACATGACCTTCTCGAAGGGGACTACCACCCGCTCCTCCACCTCCTTTGGGGTGGAGCCGGGCATGGGGAGATACACATCGATCATCGGCACGACGATCTGGGGCTCTTCCTCCCGGGGGGTCACGAGCACTGCGTAGACCCCCAGCAGAAGCGCGGCCAGTACGATGAGGGGGGTCAGTTTCGAATTGATGAACGCTTTCGCTATGTTTCCGGCGACGCCGAGTTTTTCCATTACGTGTACCTTATCCCATGTCCGGGAACGACCACCCGTGGCGCACCACGAGGATGATGCCAACAATCAGGAGCCAGACCGCCACAAAGCAGAGGAACCAGACAAGGTACCTCCTCCCGCTGCGGGTATCGTCATCGTCGCGACGCACTCAAGGCACCCCCCCACGGGTGATGGGAGCCGTGCTACCGGACTTCCGCTCCTTCGACAACCTTCTCCATGCCGCTCGTCACGACCCGCTCGCCCTCGGTGAGCCCCGTCAGGATCTCCACCCGATCCCCTTGGACCGCTCCGGGCTTCACGAGCCGCATCCGGGCGATGTTGCGCCCGTCAACCACCCAGACCGAGGTGAGGGCGCCCCGCTCCAGCACCGCCCCCCGTGGCACGAGGATCCCCTTCTTTTCCCCGGTGGATAAAAGGACCCGGCCGAACATCCCCGACTTCAGCCCCTTGCCGGCAATATCCACCTTGGCGGTGAAGGTGCGGCTCGCCGGGTCGGCGGCCGGAACCACCTCGGCGATGCGTCCGGATGCAGCCGCACCGGCGCCATCCACGGCCACCCGCACCGTGGCGCCCACCTTGGCCTTGGCCACCAGGGACTCGGGAACCGCCACCTCAAGGCGGTAGTTCCCCTCCTCCTCAACGGTGAGAAGCGGCGTGCCGGGGAAGACCGTCATCCCCCGCTCCACCTGTTTCGCCGTGACCACCCCGGTCAGGGGTGCGGTGATCCGGGTGTAGCCGGCAACGGCACCGGCGGCCCGGGCGCCTTCCCGCGCTGCGGCAACTCTGGCCTCGGCCCGGGCAACCCCCTGGTCGGCCACATCCTTGTCGGCACGCCGGTTATCCAGTTCCTGCCGCGTAACGGCCTCCTCCCTGAAAAGGTTGTGGTAACGTTCAAAAGTGGCGTCGGCAAGACGCTTGCGGGCCCGGGCCTCCTCCAGCCCACGCCTTGCCTCCTCCGCCGAGGCCGATGCGGCCGCCGCCTGGGCCGTGCTCTCCGTGGCCTCCAGGGTCACGAGAACCTTCCCCCGCCCGACCCGATCCCCCTCGACCGCAAAGACGCCGGTGACGGTACCGGGGATGCGGGCGGCGATCACCGCGGCATTGCGGGCCTTCACCGTCCCCACCGCTTCAATCCCTTCGGGGACCGTCACCGCGGCGACCTTTTCCACCGCGATCCCGGTCACGACAGGGGGTTTTTCTCTCTTCTCCGCTCCTTCCTTCCCCCCGCCGCAGCCGTAAAACGTCAGTACGGCAGCGGCGAAAAGGAGAAGGACGGTGATTGTCCGCATCCTCATGGTGCCATCTCCTTCAGGAATATGCCGGCGGTGTAATATATCCGGGCCGTTGCCAGCAGGTGGTCGGCCTCTCGCTCCACGAGTCCGGTCCTCGCCCGGCTGAGGGCCGACTGGGCATCCAGAAGCTCCACCATGGTGGCGAGGCCGTTGGCGAAGCGCTTGTTCACGAGCCGGGATCCCTCCTCGGCCGCCAGAAGCGCATGGCGCGCCACCTCCAGCCGTTTTCCCGCCTCGGCCCGGCGCAGAATGCTCTCCCGCACCTGGAGGTCCACTTCCTTGCGGAACTGCTCCAGGTACTGGGCGGCAGCGTCCCGCTCGGCCCGTGCCTTGGCCGCCCCGTGCATCCTTCCCATGCCGTCAAAGACCTCCCAGCGCAGGTTCACCCCGGCGCTCCACCCGTCGTTATCGCGACCGAAGGGAACATCCCTGTCGTTCATCTGCACGGACGCAGCGGCGTAAAGCGTGGGGAACCAGGCGCTACGGGCGAGCCCCACGGCGGCCGCGGCCCGCTCCACCCCCTTTTCGGCCCCCTTCAGGTCCCGGCGGTTGGCAACGGCCTGGCGCACGATCTCATCCTCGTTCAAGCGGAACGCCTCACCCGTCACATCCCCGCGGATATCGAGGGATTCCCCGGGTCCGCCTCCCACGGCGAGGGCCAGGCGCATTTTGGCCAGCTTCAGGTCGTTGAGGGCGGTGATGGTCCGCTCCTCCGCCTCGGAAAGGAAGGTTCTTGCCCGCAATTCGTCGGACTTGAGCCCGGTTCCCTCATGGCCGCGGACCGTGGCCACCCGCAGGTGCTCCCGGGCCTCTTCCACGTCCTTCTCGGCGGCAGCCAGGACAGCCTTTGCCCGCTGCACTCCCAGATAGGCTCCATAAACTGCGAACCCCACATCTTCACGGCGCCCCTCGAACCGGTACCCCATCCGCTCCGCCTCCCGCTCTGCCATCTCCCGACCGTAGCCGATCCCCAGGTCGAAGAGGGGCTGTTCCAGGGTAAGCGCCGTGCGGAAGTCATGGTAGGAAGAGGGAGTGTTCAGATTGCCGAGTTCGAAGTCGCTCGATGCAAAACGCCCCTGGTCCAGTTTCATCATGAAAACGCGGGTGGGAAGGTCCGAAGCGCTGAACGCCTCTTCCGCCACGATCCGGGGCAGGTACCGGCTGCGGCTCGCAGCCGCCCCCTCCACCGCCGCCTCTTTCTCGTAAGCGGCGCCGCTCACCAGGTGGTTCTGTTTCAGAGCCAGGATCAGGGCCTCGTTAAGGGCCACCGAGGGTTCGGCAGCCAGCAGGAACGACGGGGTAAGAACCAGTAACAATAAAGCGGCGGAAAAATACTTCACGGAACGTCCCTTTCTCCTTGATGTCGGCCAAATCTAGCAGAACGTAAAATATATGAATTTATATATATGTATTGCACTCGATTGTGTCAACCGTAAAAGTATACCGGAAGGAGATAATTTGTCAGAGCTCTCAGCAAACGCCCGGGGATTTCATGTGCGGAGTGGTTGGGGGGTGAAATGAATTGACAAGGGGGGGGGCGGGCCTTTAGACTCGGACCCCTGCTGAACTAGGGAGGATGACGTGCTGGACAAGGAAAAGTGGAAAAAGAACTTCAGGGCCATCCTCTCCCTCGACAGCCATCCGGGGCACATCGCCGCCGGCCTTGCCGTGGGGGTCTTCATCAGCTTCACCCCTTTCTTCACGTTCCACACGGTCCTGGCCATCGCGGCCGCCTTCATCTTCCGGCTCAACAAGCTCACCTGCATCACCGGCGCCTGGGTCAACACCCCCTTTACCGTGGTCCCCATCCTGGCGGCCAGCTACAAGCTGGGGCGGGTGGTCCGGGGACTCCCCCCCCAGGAGTTCCATTTCAAGGGGCTCCACTGGGCTTACCTGAAGAGCCACGCCGCCACCCTCATAGTGGGAACCTCCCTCCTCGGCTTTGCCGCCGCCCTCGTCTCCTACGCCCTCTGCTATTGGCTCGTGGTCCGCTTCCGGAAAAAGGATGAAACCCTTGCCACCCTTGCCGATGAGATGGAAGAGGTCGGCGAAGAGCTGGAATAGAAAAAGCGGGGACGATGCCCCGCTTTTTCTGTTTCCTGTCGATTTGTCACCCGCCACTGTTCAGCGGCAACTCCGCTCACTTCCCAAGAATAGGATTGAGAACCTGGTAGCAGACATAGGCCATGATCGCCGATGCCGGGATGGTCAGGACCCAGGCGACGACTATCCTCCCGGCCACGTTCCAGTTGACCGCTGTGAGGCGCTTTGAGAGACCAACGCCGAGAATTGCGGACGTGATGACGTGAGTAGTACTGACCGGCATCCCGATGGATGACGCCCCCAGAATGACCCCGGCCGAGGCGGTTTCGACACAGAAGCCGTGAACGGGCTGAAGCTTCACGAAGTCTTTGCCGACGGTCTTGATGATCCGCCACCCGCCGGCGGCGGTGCCGAGCCCCATGGCCACGGCGCAGGCAATCTTCACCCAGGTGGGAACAACGAAGGAGGAGAGGGCTCCGTAGCTCACCAGCGCCATGGTGATGACCCCCATGGACTTCTGGGCGTCGGCGGTGCCGTGGGAGAAGGCCATGAAGGCCGCCGAGAGAACCTGAAGTCGCCGGAAGTGTTTATTAATGGAATAGGGTGATGTGCTTTTAAAACACCAGAGCATGATGACCATGACGGCGAAACCGAGGAAGGTTCCCACGATGGGGGAAAGGACCAGGGAGAGGACGATCTTTTCGAGGCCTTTCCAGTGGAGGGCCGTCGTGCCGGCATGGGCGATCACCGCACCCATGAGTCCACCGATGATGGCGTGGGAGGAGGAGGCGGGGAGTCCGTAGTACCAGGTGATCAAATCCCAGACAATGGCGCCGAGGATCCCCGCCAGGACCACCATCTGGGTAACGTTGGGCGCATCGACGATCCCCTTGCCGATGGTGGCGGCCACCTTGGTGGAGATCATGGCGCCGGCGAAGTTCAGCACCGCCGCCATGATAATGGCGGCCCTGACGGAGAGTGCCCGGGTCGAGACGCAGGTGGCGATGGCATTTGCCGTATCGTGGAAGCCGTTGATGTAGTCGAACGCCAGCGCCGCTCCGATGACCAGGACGAGCATGATCAACGTGGCATCAAGCATTTTTCACCACCACGCTTTCCAGAATGTTGGCCGCGTCCTCGCACTTGTCGGTTGCCCGCTCCAGGGTCTCGTAGATCTCTTTCCACTTGATGAGCTGGATCGGGTCCTTCTCCTCGTCGAAGAGGCGGCTGATGGCCTCGCGGCAGACCCGGTCAGCCTCGTTCTCCAGGGCATTCACCTCCACGCAGGATTCGGCGATGTGCTCGAACTTGCCGCCGAGCTGGGCCACCGCCTTGGCAACCGCCTCGCACGACTTGAGGATGATGAAGGCGAGCTCCTTGGCCTCCGGGGTCGGCTTCTCCACGTTGTACATGATGAAGCGCTGCGATGATGCGTCAATCAGGTCCAGGATATCGTCCAGGGCAGCGGAGAGAGCATAGATGTCTTCCCGGTCCAGGGGGGTAACGAAGCTTTTGTTGAGTTTCTGGATGATGTCGTGGGTTATGTGGTCACCCTTGTGCTCCACGTCCTTGATCCGCTTCTGCATCCCCTGGGGATCGTCGTAGTTGTCGATCATATCCTTGAGGAGCTTGGCCCCCTCGATGATATTGGCGGTCATGTCCTTGAACAGGGCGAAAAATTTTTCTTCCTTCGGAATAAGGCCGAACATTGCTCCCTCCGCTTCTGGTGCGGCAGCAAAACGCCGCGGGTTTAAGGTCCAAAACAGATGAGACATAGCATAAAATCCCCCCACTGCCTATGAAATTATTACAACTGCGTTACAACTCCGTGTACTTCACTCCACTCTTTGACTTGTAGCGACACATCGGTTACGCTACGACGCTCACTTCAGGACGCCAAGGAGAAAGCAGTCATGAATCCCCTTCACGCAACAGTTCTCGGAGCCATTCAGGGTCTCACCGAAGTGCTCCCCGTCAGCAGTTCAGCGCACCTGATTCTCATTCCCTGGCTCTTCGGGTGGCCCGAATCGGGGATCACCTTCGACGTGGCCCTCCATCTGGGAACCCTCATCGCTCTCGCCCTCTACTTCCGCCGCGACATCGCCGAACTGGTCGTGAATGCCCTCTCGGGCCTCACAGGGGGGGCACACTCCTCCGCCACCCGGCTTCCCTGGTACATCATCGCCGGCTGCGTCCCCGCCGCCATCGTCGGAAAGACCCTCGAAGAGCCCATCGAAGCGATCTTCCGCGCCAACCCGGCCATTATCGCCGCTTTCCTGATCGGCTTCGGGCTTCTGCTGGCCCTGGCGGACACCCTCGGTTCGAAAAAGTCGCGCATGGACCAGATCGACCTCAAGAACGCCATGATGATCGGTCTCGCCCAGTGCCTAGCGCTCCTCCCCGGCGTCTCCCGCTCGGGGATCACCATCACCGCGGCGCTCTTCCTCGGCTTCAGCCGGGAAACGGCGGCCCGGTTTTCTTTCCTCCTCTCCCTCCCCATCGTGGCCGGAGCGGCGCTCCTGAAGGTGGGGCACCTGGTGCGGCACGGCGTTCCCGAAGGGGAACTGCAGCCGCTCCTGATCGGCGTCGGCGTCTCGGCAGTGTTCGGCTATGTGAGCGTCGCCCTCCTCCTCAAGCTGGTGCAGCGCTACTCGCTCTACCCCTTTGTCTGGTACCGGCTCCTGGCAGGGGCAGGAGTGCTACTCTTCATCTTCAACCAATAAAACATCCTGAGCCTCTTTTCATTATTTACCACCCATGCTACAGTTCCCGCTCCCGATCCGGCACCAATCAGCAGGGAGGAACGACCATATGGCAGGCGGCATCAAGGCGTGGCCCGAGGACGAGCGTCCCCGGGAAAAACTCATGCGACGGGGAAGTCCGGCCCTCTCCGACGCGGAACTTCTGGCCCTCATCATCCGCACCGGCGACTCGGTCAGCAGGCGGAGCGCCATCGACCTCGGCAGGGCGCTCCTTCAGGAGTTCGGCGATCTCCGGGCCCTGGCCGGCGCCACCGTGGGGGAGCTCTGCGCCGTGAAGGGGACCGGACCGGCCAAGGCGGCCTCCATCAAGGCGGCCCTGGAGATCGCGTCCCGCATCAACTCTGAGCGACTCATGATCTGCAGCGAGCGGTTCACCTCCCCCGAACAGGTCTACAACCACTACCACTATGCCTTTCGGGACCGGCGCAAGGAGTACTTCATGGTGCTGCTGCTGGACGGAAAGAACCGGATCATGCGGGAAGTGCAGATATCGGAAGGAAGCCTCAACCAGAGTATCGTGTAGAATTTAACCCCGAAACATTTCTTTAAAATGGTAGCCCTTGGGACACACAACTTGCCCAAGGGCTTTTTTTATTTCATTAGAGTTCAAGACTCAACCCCATCACTCCACACCCCCCCACAACACCTTATAATTACATATATTTCTCCCTGCGCAACATTAGGTAAAAATAATTTATTTTATCCCGAGTTTTTGGGTCTTCCGAACATAAATAAACATGTTCAAGACCAAGTCTGAACTGAACCTCGAAATGAACAACGCAGATCACTCCATCAGCAATGCTATGGGGCACTGCAACTAAACATTGAAAAATCACTATATCTACTTGATGGGAAAGGTGCATCTAAAATGAACATTGAATCTACATATTCATATACATACCAAGACCAGCTCCACAAGAGCTATAAGGACTTTATAATGCAGTGCGCACCGTTTTCGTACTTTATAACGCTAACGTTCAGAAATCGGCAATCCGAAGACGAAAGCAAGCGGCAGATAAACTTTCTGCTTCATTTGCTTAAACAAAAGGTATTGGGAAGGAAATCAGACGGAGAGTATTTGAACGGATTTTGTGCTTTTGAAAAACATCGCTCTTTTGCAAACAATGAACTGCACTGTCATATTCTTTTATGTTCTCATGACAAACTGGACTGTGAGGGCAAAAAGCCCTTTTCTGAGCACTTTTATGAGTGCTTGGGGAAGGTCAATGTTCAGTACGGGGTGCTTCATGGAAAGGACATTCCGCAGGTCAAAGCCTTTGCCAAAAATTGTTGTGATATTACTGTAATTTATGACTTGGATGGTCTAGTTAGCTATTTCACAAAGACCTTTGAAAGGAATTTGAACTTAGATGCTTTTCAACCAATAGGCAAGTATGGAATACAATAGGAGAAGGATATGCTAAAGCCTTATCGACAATCTCTTTATCATTGCAAGAAAACAGGGACCAACAAACAGCGCCTCAGTATTTATGTCCCAGAAGACACGATGCAGAAGCTGGAGAATTGGATAGCTAAAAATGAATCAAAAATGACTCCTGGTCAAGCAATTACAGACATATTGTCAATGGTGCTATAATTACATTTTTTGCCATACGCTAACTATATAAATTATATAATTTTATTTTTTGTCTTGTACCTGTTGCTGTTAATAAATTGCTTGAATGTCATAAAATTTTTGAGTATGGATGTATCAGACAATGAAATGTCCTTACTTCTTTTGGTTTCCGCGCAGTTATTGCACGATTTTTCTTGATGGTCGACATCCGTACCAGAATTGCAGTCACAATTACCTGTAATACTTTTCGTATCCAGTTTTATGTCTTTATTGCCCACCTTGCCCCTCCACTGAATCAAATTGTTAGTAGCAACGGCAAACCGTCGTTGCTTTAACTGTATTTATCGTATTTCTTGTGGGCAAATTTACCTTATACAGCCTGACATGGTACTGGACCATGCAGCGGGCAAGCGTTAAACTGGGGATATTCGTAACTATGCGGGAGCCGACGCGGGGGATTCTTGGAACAGTCCAATGTTACGGATACTATGATTACCAGCTGTCCGAAAACTTGCCAGTGCAGCGGATACCGAGTATCCATGTGTTATCGGAGGAGCAGTTCTTCCGGGGAAAATATCCCCATGAGCTACTCCTGCCACACCGAGGGACAGTCGGGAATACACGAAGGGCGATAACCTAGGGGAATATCGGGTAACTGTCTCTTTTCGACTTGGCAGCAGCAGGACAGGGACAATATAAATCAAGCAGTCAAAACTGCTGCACGAGCAAGCACAGTTCTATCAATTTCAGCCTTCCATTCGGGAGCATGCAGGTCCGGTCGGAAACCGGTGCAGATATTCAGCAGTTCCCGGATTTCTGCAACCCTAACATTGCCCGAACGGAACATGGCTTCGAACAGTGTCTTAAACTGGGCTATGGTCAGCGGAATAATGTCCAGTCCCATTCTATTATCGTCCCGGTCATACCAGACGCCGATACGGAACGTTTCAGCGGTATTGCTGTCAATCTTCTTGGCAAGGAACAGCCCATAAACCGGCTTATTCTGGGCAGCATACCGGACAACCTCGTCTGCTACATGCCGTCGGACTGGTTCCCCTTCAGCAGCTTCCTGCCGGGAATTCTCCGTCAGAGTGACCTCAACGACGACCACAAAATCCTCAAATTCAAACAGCAGGTCAGGACCACCGCCCGGAGCCGGTCCAATAGGCAGGAAGTCCTGATCAATTTTGAACCGGCGAGCTTCGTAAGGACGGTTCATAAGGCTATCAATGGCAAGGAACGCCCGCCATAGCGTCCACTCGAAGTATGCTGGAGCTTCCGCCTGTGGAATGGCAATAGCCTCTTCATCGTCATCGCCACCACGACGCCTACGCGGATTGATAAGCAGGTCCATATACTCCGCTATCTCATGCCATTCTTCCCCTTGGCGGTTCGCATATTCCTCTTCATTCATCCGGGACAGGATATCTTCGGCTTCGTGCCGGACAATCGCTATATCGGCAGCAGTATCAACCGTTCTTCCGGTAATGTTGAACTGGACACCCCGGCGATTGACTTGAGCAACAAGGTCGTAAAGGACTATCCGAGCCGTATCACGGTTATCAGTCGGCAGCGTAGCGCCGTTGCACAGAGAAGAAACAAGCCGAAGGTCATTATCCGGAAGGGCAATATCCGCCACCAGCTGTTCAACAAAGACGTGTTTCTCCGGAACAATAGCAATCCCTCGTCCCTTGCTTTGCACAAGACCGGTAGCTTTCAGATACCGGAAGTTTGTATCTGCATAATCCCGGAATGTGCCCGGAGCATACTGATGCTCCACACCAGCGGCATTATAGCTATCTTGGTCGAAACGCCGCTTGTTCTGCGCTTCACTGCGTGCAGCGCGGAAAGTCAGTATCTGGTCAACGATTTCAACCGTTGGCGCTTCTGTGGCGGTAAGTTGGACATACAGCGCCATTTCCTGAAAGTTCAGCCTGCTTTCACCGGTCCGACGTTCCAGTTCCAGCAGCACCGCCAAGGTATGACGTAAAGGGGAAAACAGATTGTAGGTGTAATTTGGTTCAAGAACCGAAGGAATGTAATATGCTGCCAAGGACCGCAGGAAGCATTCCTGAATGCCGGAAACGCTTTCCGCTTCCACCAGTCGGCGACCGTTTGGGGTAATGATAAACGGTCTGCCCAGTTCTTCCTGTGCAATCCCGGCTCGTGTTGGAAGCTCCGGATAGATAAAGCCAAGCTGGCTCAATGCCGCCCGCCACTTGCGTCCCATGTCGGATACGTCTGCATCCGGTCGGATAATATTCACTACGCCAGCGTGGTGAAGTTCCCAAGCGAAACGGATTTCGTTTTCACGTCCCTTGATATTTCCGTCAAGGTTCGAGGTCGCTAATGCTAAAAGACCGTCGCGCAACCTGAATGGATTACGGACGGTCGTATTGCCAAGGTACCAAGGTCTCATTTGACAACAGTCAGAAGACGGAAAAGTTTCTGTTCCATTTTCACCAACGGTTGCAGCAGGTCATAAGCGTGCTCCACCAGTATCATGTCGTCTGCCTTGTATAGTTCGGTTACAGATTGGCGGGAAAGGTCAAGCGCCTGCTGCGCCGCTTCCAACTTCTCACGGTCTGTTAATAACATATTGCCTCCTGAACCTATATAAACTTATTACGGAGAAAAATATGAAAGTAATTTCTGGGAGCCATCATGACATTCAAATGTCTTGAAATCTTCTGTCCATTCATAAGCAATCAGCCGGTCATTATTCAGGTAATCAATAACCCACTTGTCTTTCTTACTGATAGGTGCATTGGTCACTATACAGATACATGCATTTGGTTCTGAAAATACATACCGATATTCGTACAATTGAGACAATGCTTTTCGAATTTGGCTTACAAAGTTTGTATCTGTGATTGATTTCATTTCGTATAGGACGATGTCTTTATTGTTTTTTGAGTATAAGTCAATTATTTCATTTTCAAATGCCGGGAGATTCTTGTTTTTTAGAAAAAGTGATTTTGCCGTGACAAGATTCCAATGTATCTGGTTTGCCCTGTCGAGTTTTTGTGATTGAACTTCGAATTTAATTTTTTTACCCACTTTAGGGTCAGATTTGAATTCTTTGTCAGAAATGCCATCACATAACAAAGTCTTGGTTTTTACCGCAGCTCCAATGTATTTGTTAAGGATGTAATTATCTTTATTAATAACAATGGTTTTATTTTTTACGAGATAATTCAAATAATTAATAAAAGTCGAAAAACGTCTTTTAGCCGTACTTTCAGCACCTGGATAAAATTTCAAAAACCAAAGCCTCAATTGTGCTTCAGTAGGATGATCACTATTGATATATGCAATGGCACGCTGAAAAACTATCGAATCAAGTACGCATCTTGTTAGAAATTCATTACGAGCAGATGACGTATTGAGAGAAGAAAATTCCTTGCCAAGAGCGGTAAGTTCAGAGTGATTATTACTGGTTACAATAAGACCAAGTATCTCTGCTGCAAGCCTATAATATCTTCCTTGTCTTCCGCCAGAATCTAACCCTATAACACCTTCAATGCTGACATCCGAAAAGTTCCCTTGTGATACAGCAATAGCGACTTCACCGACTTTTTCAAGTCTGTCTGCTTGCGGAAAGTCGCTTTGGGAAATCATTCTCAATACCCAACAAATAAGTATTCTTGCACGTCGTTATTGTTATCTCCGACCTTGTGCCCATGTGTTCCGAATGAATACTTGTAGTCCACCGGAATGACCGCAACATTGGTCTTGTACTTGCCCATTATTTCAAGCATCTCGTCCTGCGTGGGCTGGCTGTTGGACGAGTATGATACTATCAGAATATTGTTTTTGAACCGCTTAAACAAGTGGTCAAAGGCGTCCGCAGCACCCTTTCTTGTGGAAAATGGTGTCGGATAGGATTTGAATTTCTTGGTCTGGGTGTGTTCCTGTATCTCCACACCCTTCCAGTTCCTTGCCAGCCCTTCAACGAAGTGATACCGGCGGACATACTCGTTGTCCGACAGCGGGCTGTAATATGGCGGGTCAATGTAGACCAGTGCATTTTCTACGACCGGTACGGTCAAAGCGTCGCCGTGGCGTGATTTGTTTTCATGCCCATTATCAAAAACGGCACTGTTAATCGCTTCCACAGCTTCTAGGAACTGGTCCGCAAATGACAGGTGAAGATCACGCCGCCCGTCGTCATAGCGACCAAGACCGGTATAAGTGAATATCCCGCGTGGACGCTTCTTGGTGCAGGCTCTGATAAGCGCCGAAAGGGCGATTGCCTTCTTATATTGATTCTTCAATGCCCAAATATTTGACCTCAAGACATCAATCAGGCGATTATCGGCATCCTCGAAGTAAAGACCCTTGAACTTCTCCGCCACGAAGCCGTCAGACTTGTGCTTTGGTTCCAACAGTCTCCGTGCTTCTTCAAGCGGAAGAATAACGGAATTATTCTCGACCATTGCTTTTGTAAAGCACGCCGACATGTGCATGTAGTCATTCGATATGACCGCCTTGCCATGAGACTTGAACATATAGCCGACAATCCCGCTACCGGAAAAAAGGTCAACGGCGGTATCGAAGTCAAACTGGGACGCTACTGCCCAAATGTCTTTCAGGAGTTTGTTCTTGCTTCCCATATAACGGGTAGGCGGATACAGCAAAGCCTGTTCCGGAAGTGGTTCCGGCACAAGTTTCAGGTTCAGACGTGCCTTGGGCTTGATGTCAACGATAACATCTTGCCCTGTGCGTCCTTGTCCATTACAACTGATATGGCGCTTGGTCTCAACGACGTACATTTCATAACGCCCGTATAGTTCATGCACCAAGGGATTGTTGCTGTTAGTCAATATGACATAGCACCCTAGTTCATGCAGGCGGGCGATTTCCGTAGCAAGTTCCACATGGTCTTCCTCGTAGAACTGTTCTTTGGTGTATCGCTTGAAATCAGCATACGCCGATACCGGGAGATATGGCGGGTCAAGGAAGACAAAATCACCGGAACGTGCGTGTTCCCGTAGTACGTCCTTATAGTCGCCAAGAACTATCGTTGCCTTGCTCAACAGGTAAGAAGCGGCACGCAATCCTTCTTCGTCAAGAATGCGGGGATTGACGTACCGACCATAGGGCGAGTTGAACTGACCGCTTTTGTTGACCCGGTACAATCCATTGAAGCAGGTCCGGTTCAAGAAGATTGTCCGAGCCGCTGCGGACGCTGGCGAAAGCTTGGTCCAGTCCTGCGCCCTGACCTTATAGAAATCGTCTTCCGTGTTATTGTGGCGTTTCAGGCACCGGATAACATTGTCAACATTGTCGGCAACCGATTGGTACAGGTTGACCAGTTCCGGGTTGCTGTCGGCAATAATGGCATCTTCCGGCTTGACCGCAAAGAACAATGCTCCGCCGCCGAAGAATGGCTCGATATAGCGACCGTACTTCTTCGGCATCTTGGGCAACAGTTGCCCAAGCAGTTGCGACTTGCCGCCTGCCCACTTCAAAAGAGGTCGGCAACCAGACAAATCGCACAACTCACTGATATTTCTGTTTGTTTTTGATTTTGTCATAATAGATAGCGATGTTCAAAGGGTACAATCTACTCTAAAATTTAGCCACAATGCAAAGTAATTCCATGGACCCTGCTGTATATTTTCGCTGCTATAAATGTTGTAAGGAGTTACAAAGTTTTCAGATATCGAAATACTACTGTCCGGTAAACTTTGATTGTACAGCTGTAACTTGTTGAACTTTATTGCTCTTTGGCACAATTGTTCTTTTTTCGACATGAATTCGTTCTGGGTGTAGCCTTCCTCCCTTTACAGGAGGGGAGCAATGCACACCGGTCCGACCGTTTTCAAACAACTTCTGCAGTTTCTGCCCCGGTACGAATTCAATCTCTGCGTTCGCCGACACCGTGGCGAGTATCGGGAGAAGAAGTTCTCGACCTATGACCAGTTCCTCTGCCTGGCTTATGCCCAGATGGCTGGCCGTGAGAGCTTGCGGGATATCGAGACCTGCCTGAACTCCCACCAGGAGAAGCTGTACCACATCGGCTTTCGTGGTGATGTCTCCCGCACGACCCTTGCCGACGCGAACGAGCGCAGGGACTGGCGTATCTTCCAAGACTTCGGTCATGTACTGATCGGCATAGCTCAGCAGCTGTACCAGGCTGATGCCATCGCCGTTGAGCTTACGCAACCGCTCTACGCCTTTGACTCGACCACTATCGACCTGTGCCTTACGCTGTTCCCATGGGCCGAGTTCCGCAAAACCAAGGCGGCGGTCAAGATGCATACGCTCATTGATCTGCGTGGTCCCATTCCAACCTGGGTCACTATTACCACTGGCAAGGTCCACGATGTCAGGATGCTGGACCATCTGCCGGTTGCAAAGGATGCCATTTACACGATGGACAGAGGGTATGTCGATTTTGCCCGGCTCCACTCCATCCACAAGCAGGGAGCATTCTTCGTAGTTCGGGCAAAGGACAACCTGAAATGCCAGCGGTTATATTCCCATCCGAAGGACAAGGAATCAGGTGTACGGGCAGACCAGATTATCACCCTGGTGACGCAGAAGTCGAAAAAGGGGTATCCGGAGAAACTGCGCCGGGTCAGCTATGTTGACAAAGAACGGAACAAGCGACTCGTATTTCTCACGAACAACTTCGAGATTCCGGCAGCGACGGTGGCTGCGATTTACAAGCAGCGCTGGCAGGTGGAGCTGTTTTTCAAATGGATCAAACAGCACCTGCGGATCAAGTCGTTCATCGGAACGTCAGTCAATGCCGTGAAGAGCCAGATATGGGTTGCCTTGTGCATCTATCTGCTGGTGGCGATCACGAAAAAGAAGTTGGGGGTTCCGTGTTCGCTCTACACTTTTCTACAGATTCTGGAGGTCAACTTGTTCGAGAAAAAGCCCATTTCATCGCTGGTTGCGGAGGCTCTCAAGCGAAATGCTGATTATCCTGAGCGCAACCAACTGAACTTATTCAACTATTAACCGGACAGTAGTGATATCGAAACGAAAAAATTGTGAATAAGCTACCCGATTTGTCTCAACAAATTCGGTAGCTGCCTTAAGAGATATGCTTGAATGGATTTCATGGCAGATTTAAGCTGGTTTTCTGGAAATAATAGAATTCCCCCTTTCATGCAGAAGCTATTGGTAAAAATCGGTCCACATTCAGGCAGTCAACCCGCGTGTAGCAATGAAACTGTAGACTGTACCGCGCGAAACCGAAAATATTTTAGCAATAGACGACAATGATACCTGCTTCCGCAGGAGTTCTGTTATCTGACCTTCCATACCGTCAAGTTTGCTTACCCCGGTAGCTCCTTTGGGACGTCCTAGCTTGACCCCGGCAGCCTTTCGGGCTTCTAGAGCCCTTTTTGTGCGATCAGAAATCAAATCTCTTTCCAACTCTGCAAAGAGCGAGAACATCGTAACCATAACCTTTGCCTGAAGGTTCTCACTCCCATTTATATTCAGGTTTTGCTTTATCGCTATTAAGAACACCTTCTTAGATGCCAATTCATTTATAATATTCAAAACTTCTACTGTACTTCTACCTATCCGCGACAATTCAGAGACAATAACACGGTCCCCTTGAGACAACATACTAACTAAATAGTCAATTTTACGCTCTTCTACTGACTTACGACTTGAAATCTCAACTTCTACAAAGTCGTCTATAGATAATCCATTCTTTTGAGCGTAATCAAGAATCTCAAATTTTTGATTTTTCAAATCTTGCTGACTTGTGCTGACTCTCAAGTATGCTATTGTTTTCGCCATATTCAGCCTTCCTTTGCCTGTTAATAAAATAGTTAATTGCTATTTTTATTTTACGGATACAGTCAAAGGAAGTCTATGGTTAATTTGTTATATATTGCATACTAAAAACGTATGTTTTGCTAGACTCTTATTAATGGTAACTAGAGATGTCACTCTTACAATACCATTCATTATGTTTGGCGAGACTAATTTGAATCCAGTTCAAATTCGGTTTCGAATGGGTGTAATTCTTCCTCTTCTCTAAATATTGGCGCCATTTCTTTATTCCCCATCCACCAATTCAATTTATCGTTAATTAATTCTGAAGTTACCCGGTACGCTTGTTGTTTCTTGTCGTATTTAATAGTTCGGTAGTTACCGTTTTTGAACCTGACGACGAAGAATCTATCATCTTTTGTGTTTTGCTGTGACTGCCTCATTCCATCCAAATCAATGGTTTTTTCATGCTTCAGAATGTGTTTTTCTGAATCAGATGCACTTTTTATTTTAATTTCGTAGTCTCTTTCTTTCTGTTCTATCTGTTCATCACTAAAGACGCTTCCTCTCGGGTATACTAATATTTGGCTTATTATTTGTCTTAACTCGTCACGCAATCTGATTCTAAACATTATTTTGTCATCTTCTTTCACTGATTTATTCTGTGCCTTATCCAAAGTAAGCAAATTTTGCACTCTAACATCTATATTATTATTATCATATTCTGCGATGCATATTCCCTTACTCAATTTTTCTATCTCTTCAGATAGGTTTGTTTTTTCTTCTAACTTTTTCTTTATCTGTTCGTGGTAATGCTCTAATTCTGCTCTTTCAGTAATATCATCTAAAAAAACATTCAACATATCAATTTGTTTTTGCACCTTCATTAGTTTGCCATTTCTTGCCGTTAAGCTTTTTCTCAGTTCATTTAATCTATTCTGGTCTGCCTGTTGTTCTGCTCTAAGCACATATCTAATATCAATTTCTCTGCAATATTCAAAAAATGCTTTCTCGATCTCATTACATTTCATAGAAATGTAACTACACTTGACTCCGCGTCTTGCACTATCACATACCAGATACCTTACTTCACCTCCAACGTTATGCCTAGCAACAACATCCATACGTGAACCACAGTAACCACACCTTGTATATCCGCTAAACAAATTTTCTACTTTAGCAGTTCTACCAGGTCTATGTGCTCCGTTTTTCAATTTAGCTTGTACTGCATAGAATGTATCGGTGTCTATAATAGGAGGAAAATAATCTTTGATTAGTTCACCGTCCGGAACCGGTTTTGAATGTTTTGAGCCAAACACATGTGGCTGAAACTCTCCAATCACAGCACTATTGGAAAGGATTTTTCTGACGGTTGTCTGATACCAACCTATTTTTGACCTAAAAGGTTCTATTTTTTGTTTATTTAATATGGTTGATATTGCCTTTACACCAAGACCAGATAAAGATAATTCAAATATTTGTTTTACAATTTCGACTCTGTCTTCTTTCAGTATAAAATCTTTCTTGTCAGGAGTTAGTTCAAGCCACCCTGGACAATTCGCTGTCAACTTTATATTGTGAAGATTTTTGCGCTTCAGACGCCACGCCGCACATATTCGTTCTGATTTCCGCAAGCTTTCTTCATTTGCACGAGCCATAATACCCAAGGAAATGAATATGTTGCCGATATTCGCTTCAAATCCTTCTTTTGTGTACTCCATTTTGTCACTAAGAGTAACGATTTTGATGCCAGCGTCCAAAATCTCTTGAAATTGCTTGAAGGCTGTCAATACACTCTCTCGACTCAATCGGTCCAGCGATTCGACTAGAAGAACCGATCCTTTAGGCACCCGTCCTTGCTTCACAAATTCGAGAAATACACCAAATTCACCTTCCTTGACATGTTCACTCGTGAAGGCGGACTTACCCAAATCTTGATAGGAATGTTTATCATCTAGCACTAACCCGTGTTCTTCTGCGTACGTTCGGGAGAGTTGAAGCTGTCTTTCCAAGCTGCTTCCCTCTGCTTGTGTTGCTTTTGAAAACCGGATATACGAAATACAAAGAGGTCGTTCCACGGAGAGCTTCCCTGTCTTTAATATTCAACTATGATTAATCTTTATACATTTTTCAGTAGTGCAAATCTATACACTATTAGAGCATCGTTCATCCCAGGGAGGTCTTCAACCCGGCCGTGCGGGAATCGGCCGCCGCCGTGATCCTCGTCCACAACCACCCAACCGGCGACCCGGCCCCGAGCCGCGAGGACCAGGAAATCACCCGGCGTCTCCGGGAGGTGGGGGATCTCATGGGGATAAAAGTGCTCGATCACATCATCATCGGCGACGGCCGCTTCACGAGTTTCGTTTCAGCGGGCTTCATGTAGTAGCAGCGAGTCAGTGCCGAAGATACTTGGCAATCCCCAGCTCAAAGCACTCGGGATCGAAACCGAAGACCTGGGGCCAGGGGCTCGCGCAGATATTCTCCTCCACGAGCATGGTGATCTGGTCCATGGTGATGGGAAAAAAGGAGAAGCCCTGCATGACTGGCACGACCAGCTTCATGATCCCCAGGGGGTTGGGGACCTTGGGCACATGCCCCTTGCCGACGATCCGGCCGATGGTATCGAGAAGGTCGTTGTAGGAGATGCGGTCGGGGCCACAGAGTTCATAGGCCTGCCCCACCGTCTCCGGCTTCTCCAGGGCCAGGACGAAACAGCGGGCCACGTCATCGGCCGCCACCGGCTGAAGCCGGTACTTGCCGTCGCCGATGACCGGCACTGCCGGGTACGACCTGATGTAACCGGCCAGCTTGTTGATGAAATCGTCCTTGGGACCGAAGACAATGGAAGGGCGGAAGATGGTCCACTCCAGCCCCGAGGCGCGCACCTCCTCCTCGGCCCGCCATTTGGTCTGATGGTACCGAGAGGTGGCGTTGGGCCGGGAGCCCAGGGCCGACATCTGGAGATGGCGCCGGATCCCCGCCCGCCGGGCCGCCTCCACGACATTTTGCGTCGCCTCCACGTGGAGTTTATCGAACGTCATTCCCCGCCCGGGAAACTCCCGGATGATCCCCACGAGATTGATGGTCGCGTCGCATCCCTCCACTGCCGTGGCAAAGGTGTCCAGCCGCGTCACGTCCCCCTCGGCCTGTTCAACCCCTGCCTCGACCCCCTCGTGCCGGCGGTGGACGAGGAGCCTGATGCGGTGCCCCGCCTCCAGCAACGCCTTCCTCACATGACCGCCGATGAAACCTGTTCCACCCGTCAGAAATATTTTCATGAAGCCCTCCTTCAGCCCAGGCGATGGTGGTGTGATGAGTGAAGTGTACCGTACTGCCGTCCATTTGCCAGCACCACGTGTATACAAGACCCTTGTGATTGACCGGCGGGTGTGTTAATAAAGAATCATTTATCGAGACATGGGGAGGATAGAAAACCATGAGCGAACAGGGTGCGGTCTGCTACACGTTCGAAGCCGCCGTTGAAATGGCGATACAAATGGAGGAAGAGGGTTTCCGGCATTATCTGGCCGCCATCAGGAAGGTGAAGCACAAGGGAGCCCGCGAGATTCTCAAGGAAGCGGCCCTTGACGAGCTTGAGCACAAGCACAGCCTGGAGCAGGCCCTCCTCGAAGGGGAGATGGAAGGGGCTGGCGCCCTTGACCGGCAGATTTCGACCATGAACCTCGGCTATGTCCTCGCCAAGAAGGAACTGAGCCCCAACTCGGACACTCGTGAGGCCCTGGCCTACGCCATCCACCTGGAAAAGGGGTCCATGGATTTCTACAAACGGATGTCCCAGGGGTGCGCCGGTGCCCCCATGGCGGGCATCTTCGAGAAGATGCTGGCGGACGAGGCGAAACACCTGCAGCAACTGGAGGATCTGTACGAAGAGCACTTCATGACCGAAAACTGAGCGGAACGCGGCTTTTGCGCCCTGGCGTTGTTGCCCTGCGCGAGCACTTGTGCGGCGTACCAAGGGGTACGCCTCCGCGTGCTTGCTCGGGCGCCTAGCCAGGACACAAAATCCACGTTCCGCAGCTCAGTGGTTTTTCATAAACAAAAAGGGAAGAGGCTCACAGCCCCTTCCCTTTTTTCTTGTGGCGCAGGTATTCGCGGTCAGGCGATTTCGACCAGCTTGATCTCGAAGACCAGGTCCCGGCCAGCCAATGGATGGTTGGCATCAAGGGTCACGGTGGTGTCGGTCATCTCCGTCACGGTCACGTTAAAGACCTGGCCGTCATCCTGGGTCACCTCGTACTGCTGCCCCAGCTTCGGCTCGGCATCCTGAGGGAGATACTCCCGCTCCACCGCGGCCACCAGCTCTTCCTGCCTGGGGCCATAGGCCTGGTCCACGGGGATCGTCACCGTCTTCGCATCGCCGGCATTCATGCCGATCACCGCCTCCTCGAAGCCGGGGATCACGTCGCCCTCGCCGATGGTGAACTCAAGGGGGCCGCTCCCGCTCTCTTCGGAAGAATCGAAGATCTCGCCGGTGGTGAGCTTGCCGGTATAGTGAACCTTGACGGTATCACCCTTTTTTGCCTGTGCCATGTTTGATTGTTCCTTTCACGAATTAATGAATTGTCTTCCCTGTCAGATGCTTACTCCTTGATCTCGAACGCCACCTTCAGCACCACCTGATATTCGGCGATCATGCCGTCGTCCCCGACATGGCCGCGGATATCCTGGACCTCGAACCAGGAGAGCTTGTCCAGCGACTTGTGAGCCTTGGCCACGGCCGCCTGGATGGCCGCCTCCAACCCCCGCTTCGACACCCCGATAATCTCAACCTTTTTGTAAATCCTGTCGTCACCGTAGCTCATGGCATCCTCCGCAGCGTGAATTTTCCACAAGCTTACCACCGGGTAAAGAGGTGTAAAGGGTCGGAATCCGTCAGGAACGTCCCGTCACCGCGCCGGCATCGCGTTCAGCCGCTCCTTGGCCTTGGCGGCAAGCTCCGACTGGGGATGCTTTGCAATGATTTCCTCGTAGAGCTTGCGGGCATGCTCAAGATTGTGCTGCTTCTCCTCGAACTGAGCCGTCTCGAAGAGTTCCTGGGCACCTTTGCCGGAACATGCCGCCAGAGCGAGCATGCAGAAGAAAAAAGCGACAACGACACCTCGCCCCATATTCCCTCCCCCAATGCAACTGATCAATAGAATCAAAGCCCTCATTGCAGCGACATCTGCAGCAGGGCAAAAATTTGCAGCAGTATGAAAGAATTCTCAGCAAACGTCCAGTGAAAGTTTGGGAATCAGAGTTTGACCACTCTCAGCAGATGCCCCTGCCGGGAAACCATGTGAACAGCCCGGCCCGCCACGGAGGAGCATCCGTCAAAAGGGGGTGAGGAGGTATCCTGCCCTCCCCCCTGGCTTGACCTGCGCCTCAGGTACCTGCGCCAGCAGAGGGAACAGGCCGCCGACACCGCAACCCAGATGGCAACGTGCACCAGCAGGCCGAAGCCACCCCAGAAAAGCGACCAGCCCCCAACCATAAGGGCACCGAGCCCGAACCAAACCATGGTGAACGAGGGGAAAAGAAGTTCAAAACCTATCAAGGCGAAGCCGAAGACTATCCAGTACCACCATTCGCACACCACCTGTCGACCTCCACGCGCCAATATCCGTCACAACCTCCCCGAGGTGTTCTGGCGAATAATCAGCACGTTTCGTGCCGAGGGTCACAGTTGCCCGTCGTAACGGGCCGCGTGGTAGGAACTCCTCACGTAGGGGCCGCTCTCCACGTGGGCAAACCCCGTGGCCAGGGCCGCTGCCCGGTATCTTTCGAAACATTCGGGAGGAATGAATTCCCTGACGGGATGGTGGCTCTTGCTGGGGGCCAGGTACTGGCCGATGCTGAGGTAGGAACACCCCACCGACCGCAGGTCGGCGAAAACCGCCAGCACCTCCTCCTCCGCCTCGCCGAGGCCGAGCATGATTCCCGACTTGCTTCGCACGACAGGGTCCAGTTCACGCAGGGTCCGGAGCACTCCAAGGGAGCGGCCGTAGTCGGCCCCGGCCCGGATTTGGTAGAGGCGCGGCACCGTCTCGACATTGTGGCCGATGATGGCCGGCGCCGAGGCGACGACCCGGGCGAGGCTCTCGCGGTTGCCGAGGTAATCAGGAATGAGGAGCTCCACCGTGGTGGCGGGAGACGCACTCCGGATGGCGGCGACGGTTTCGGCATAGTGGCCGGCACCGCCGTCGGGGAGGTCGTCCCGGGTGGGGCTCGTGATGACCACGTGGGAGAGACCAAGGCGGCGGATCGCCTCCGCAACCCGGTCCGGCTCGCCCGGGTCGGGAGGGATGGGTGTCTGTTTCGTCACGTTGCAGAAGGAGCAGAGGCGGGTGCATGCGGCCCCCAGGATGAGGAAGGTCGCCTGTCGCTCCCGGAAGCACTCGGTAATGTTGGGGCAGCGGGCCTCCTGACAGACCGTGTGAAGGCGCAGCTCCCCCAGAAGCCCCTCCATGCCGGCGTGGGCCGCGGGGTTGATCTTCTTTTGCAGCCACTGGGGCTTGCGGACGATGGTCATGGCGTTTCTCCGTGCAGGTTCCAGGCAGCTTTCCCGTAACGCTCCGCGCCGAGGCGGGCCGCGGTCGCCTCTTCCTCGGCGGTGAGGACCGCAAGAACGAGGTCGACGCCGAGGCTTTCAGCAAAAGCGGCGACAAGCCGCTCCCGCAACCATGCCGAATCAGCCGTCACCCCCAGTTGGGCAAGGCTCGCGGCCCCCTCCAGGAGGCCGGCGGGAGGCTGGCGGAAAAAGGGAAGTGCCTCGGCCAGGGCGCAACGCAACGGCACCGAGCCATGTTGGAAGATCACATCCTTCAGCCGCCGCTGGGCGTTGCCGCCGATCTTTCTCCCGCCGGAAACGATATCGTATTCTTCCTGGCCGGCAAAACAAAGGGGAGTTCGCACGCCTAAGCGCTTCCCTGGCGGTTGGGAATCCACGGCCCAGGATGCCTCGAACCCGAGAGTACCGTAAAAGCGAATGAGGAAGCCGGTGAGGGCCCGAAACGATTCCTTGACTCCCTGTGCGTCGGAAATATGGCGCGGGGCGCAGACCACGGCATAGGTCAACTCTGCGGCGTGGTAGATAACCCCGCCGCCGGTGATCCGCCGCACCACGGGAATGCCGGCGGCCGCGCACCGCTCCAGGTGAAGCGCATCCTCGGCCCGCTGGAACCGCCCTACGGAAAAAGCCGGTGGCTCCCACCCGTAGAGGCGGAGCACCGGCAGCGATGCAGCAGGGTCGAAATGGAGAAGAAGCGCCTCGTCCACCGCCATGTTGGCGGGGCCGTCCAGGGGGCCGGTGTCCACGAGGCGCCAGCGGGTCAGGTTGGGAGAACCATCAGCAGCCAAAGTAGCAGACATTCTGCTCCCGGGCCGCCTTGGTCTCGTCGAGGCGGGTGACCGGCATGGTCCGGGGCATCTCGGCAAAGGCGGCCGGATCGGACTCGGCCAGTTCCGCCGCCTCGCGCATGACGGCGATGAAGGCGTCCAGGGTCTCCTTGCTCTCGGTCTCGGTGGGCTCGATCATGATCGCCTCCTTGACGATGAGCGGGAAGTAGACCGTGGGAGGATGGTAGCCCCGGTCGATGAGGAACTTGGCGATGTCGATGGCATGGACGCCGCTCTTCACCTGCCGGGCCGCCGAGAAGACGCACTCGTGCATGCAGGTCTGGTCATAGGGGAGGTCGTACACGTCCTTCAGGCGGTGCATCACGTAGTTGGCGTTCAGGACCGCCTGCTCGCTCACCTGGATGAGCCCCTCGCGGCCCACCATGGTGATGTAGGCAAAGGCCTTGGCCATGACCCCGAAGTTGCCGAAGAAGCCAGAGGTACGGCCGATGCTCCCGTGGGCCGGGGCATCGACCCCGTAGCAACCGTCGTCGTATTTCACGATCCGGGGAGAGGGAAGGAAGGGGACCAGTTGCTTCTTCACCCCGACCGGGCCGCTCCCGGGACCGCCCCCGCCGTGGGGGGTGCCGAAGGTCTTGTGAAGGTTCAGATGGATCACATCGAATCCCACGTCGCCGGGGCGGACCTTGCCGAGGATGGCGTTCAGGTTGGCGCCGTCGTAGTACATGAGGGCGTCGTGGTCGTGGGCGATGTCGCAGATCTCCTGTATGTGGGGGTTGAAGAGCCCCAGGGTGTTGGGGCAGGTCATCATGACTGCCGCCACCTCGTCGGTCATCACCTCCCGGAATCTGTCCAGGTCCATGTCGCCGTAGGGGGCCGTCGGGACGGTGATGATCTCGTATCCCACCATGGTGGCGGAGGCCGGGTTGGTGCCATGGGAGGAGTCGGGGACCACCACGTACTTCTTCTTGTTCCCCTTGGCCTCGTGGTAGGCGGCGATGAGCATGATGCCGGTCATCTCGCCGTGGGCGCCGGCCAGGGGTTGGGTGGTCACCTCGTCCATGCCGGTGATCTCGGCGAGGGCCGCCCCCAGTTCATAGGCGAGCCCCAGGCACCCCTGGCTGAAGGAAGAGCCATGGGGAAGGAGCGGCACCATGGGATGGTAGGGGGCGAAGAGCCGCGCCGCCTCCTCCAGGACCTTGGCGTTGTACTTCATGGTACAGGAGCCCAGGGGGTAAAAATTGGTGTCCACCGAGAAGTTGCGGCGGGAGAGCCCCGTGAAGTGGCGCACCACGTCCAACTCGCTCGCCTCGGGGAGTGCCGCCGGCTCCTTCCGGCGAAGCGCCGCCGGAAGCTCCGGGGCAGCGGGGACGTCACTGGCCGGGAGGCGCACTCCCCTTCGGCCCGGGACCGATTTCTCATAGATCAGCTGCATAGGATACCCTCCAGGTGCCGGGCCAGGGTGTCGATCTCCTCCCGGGTCCGCTTCTCGGTCACGGTCACCACCATGCACCGCTCCATCTCCGGATAGTAGGGGCTCAGGGGAACACCGGCGGCGACCCCTTTCCGCAGGAGCGCCGTGACCACCTCCTCGGCGATCGTGGGGAGACAGACGGTGAACTCGTTGAAGGTGGCACCGCCGTTCATCACCTCGACCCCAGAGAGGGAGCCGAGGACCTTTTTCGCGTACTCGGCCTTATCGTAGTTGAGCCGCGCCAGCTCCGCAAACCCCTGGGCGCCGAGACTGGAGAGAAAGATGAGCCCCCGCAGGGCGCAGAGGCTCTGGTTGCTGCAGATGTTGGAGGTGGCCTTGTGGCGCTTGATGTGCTGTTCACGGGCCTGAAGGGTGAGGACGAAGCCCCGTTGTCCCTTTTTGTCCACGGTCTCGCCGATGATCCGGCCCGGCAAGTTGCGGATGTACTCCTTGCGGCTGGCGATGAAGCCGAAGGAGGGCCCCCCGAAGGAGAGGGGGTTGCCAAGGCTCTGGCCGTCCCCCACCACGACATCGGCCCCCATGGCGCCGGGGCTCTCGATGAGCCCCAGGGCCACCGGGTAGGCGGAGACCACCAGGAGCGCCCCGGCGGCATGGGCGTCGGCAGCCAGCTTGCGGAAGTCGCTCACGCTCCCGAAGAAGTTGGGGTTCTGGACGAGGACCGCGGCAGTGGCGTCGTCGATGGCGGCCCGGAGCCGCAGGTCGTCCTCCATGCCGAGCTTGGGCCCGATCTCCACCAGCTCCACGTCCAGGTTGGCCAGGTAGGTCCTGACGACCTCCCGGTGAAAGGGGTTCACGGCCCCGTCGATGACGAGGCGGTTTCGCCCCGTGATCCGCAGGGCCATCATGGCCGCCTCAGCCAGGGCCGTGCCGCCGTCGTAGAGGGAGGCGTTGGAGACCTCCATGCCGGTGAGGCGGCAGATGGCGGTCTGGTACTCGAAGAGGGCCTGGAGGGTCCCCTGGGAGCATTCGGGCTGGTACGGGGTGTAGGCGGTGTAGAATTCGGCCCGCCCCGAAAGGTGGTCCACCACGGCCGGGATCAGGTGGTCGTAGTAGCCGCCGCCGACAAAGTGTGCGAGGTGCTGGGCGTTCTTCCCGGCCAGGTGCTCGAACCGGCGGAGCATCTCGAACTCGGACATCCCCGCAGGGAGATCAAAGGAGCGGGCCCGCAACCCCGGCGGAATCGGCTGGAACAGGTCGTCGATGCTCGCCGCGCCCATGGCGGCCAGCATCTCCCGTACCTCCTCTGGCGTGTTGGGGCAGTAGCTGGCAGTGCTCATCCGAGGCTCCTCACGTACTCGTCATACTGGTCGCGGGTCATGAGCTTCTGGAGCTCGGCCGGATCCTCCATGTCCATAATTGCCATCCAGCCGGCGTCCTCGGCCGCCTCGTTGACGATCTCGGGGCGCTCTTCAAGGGCCTCGTTCACCTGGGTCACCGTGCCGGAAACCGGGGCGTAGATGTCGCTGGCCGCCTTCACCGACTCGATGGCCGCCAGGACCTCGAACTGCTTCACGACCTTACCCACTTTCGGAAGCTCCACGAAAGTCACATCCCCCAACTGGTGGGCCGCATGCTCGGTGATCCCCACCAACGCAACTCCTTCCTTGACCTTGACCCACTCGTGCTCCTTGGTGAAATAGATTTCCATGTATCCCTCCTTGATTTTGATAACAGAATCCGTATCCGGCGAAAAATTTCTTATGAACGAAGCGACCCGCCCCGGTAGAAGGGAAGCTCCACCACCGTCGCCTCCATGCTCACCTTCTCGTGAGTTATGGTTAGGGGCGCGCCGAGGGTGGCCACCGAGGGATTCACGTATCCCATGCCGATGCCGCAACCGAGCATGGGGGAGAAGACGCCGCTGGTGACGGTGCCGACCCGCTCCCCCTCGAAGTGGATTTCATAGTCGTGGCGGGGGGAACGGCGGGAAGTGACGTCGAAGGCCACCTTGAGCCGCTTCACCCCTTCGGCCCGCTGCTTCAGGAGCGCCTCTTTGCCAACGAACGCCTTGTCGAAGTTGACGAAGGCCTCAAGCCCCGCCTCAAGGGGGGTGGTGGCCTCGTCGATGTCGCTCCCGTAGAGGCTGTACCCCATCTCCAGCCGGAGCACATCCCGGGCGCCGAGGCCGGCGGGCTTCACCCGCTCGTCGGAGAGGAACCGGGTCCAGAGCTCCGCGCTCTTTTCCGCCGGAAGGAAGATCTCGTACCCCAACTCGCCGGTGTAGCCGGTGCGGCTCACGATGGCATCAACGCCGAGGACCTTCGTCCGGATGAACTTGAAGTAGGGGATGGCGGCAATCTCCGGGCCAACGACGCCGGAAAGGACCTCGCGGGAGAGGGGCCCCTGGAGGTCCAGCTTGCCAGTTTCAGCCGAAATATCCCGGAACTCCCCGCCGCAGAGCCGGGCAGAGATGGCGGCAAAGTCTTTCTCGATGGTGGCGGCGTTCACCACCACCATGGCCTCGTCATCGGCCAGGCGGAAGACGATGAGGTCGTCAATGACACCGCCGTTTTCGTTCAGGAGGAACCCGTAGCGGGAGCGCCCCACCGGGATCGACTTAACGGAGAAGGTAAAGACGTCTTCAAGCCCCGAGGCGACAATGTCCCCCTTGAAGTGAAACTCTCCCATGTGGCAGATGTCGAAGAGGGCCGCCTTCTCCCGGCACCAACGGTGCTCGGCAATGATCCCCTCGTACTGGATCGGCATGTTCCAGCCGCCGAAGGGGGCCATGAGGGCGTTCAGCTTCTCGTGTTCAGCGCAAAGGGGGGTGTTCTTGAGGGGTTCCATGACTGGTCCTCCGGCGGGGAAATTAAACAAGATACATAAAACTGGACTCTAATTGATTTGCCTGGCTTTGTAAAACACTATTGTACACCACAAAACCAGCGACGCCACCAGGTCAGGCAAGAGAAAATATCGGCGGTTACTCCACCTCCAACTCCTTCACCCGCAGCTCCTCCCCCGACACAACTCTCATGCCGTAGGCGCCACAGGCTGGACAGGGGTCGAAGTAGCCACGAACCGGAAATTCCTTTCCGCAGGAGGTGCATTCCCCACGACCCGGCACCCGCTCGATGACGAGCCGGGCACCCTCCAGGAGCGTATCCCGCGTGCAGGCCTCGAAGCAGAACTCGATCGCATCGGGGACCACGCCGGAGAGGTCGCCGATCTCCAGGGTCACCGCCAGGACCCGCCGCCCCCCGGCACTCTTCTCGCAGATCTCCACCACGCTCTGGGTTATGGACATCTCGTGCATCTGCATCTCCCCTTCCGCAAAGCCCCGAGGGCCGTTTGTGCTTGAACGGGCATGATAGCAGAGCCGCCTCTCCGAGGAAAGAAAGGGATATACTTCCTTACTTCCTTGTCTCCACCGGCATGGGTAAGGTATACTTCCGCGGTATTTCACGCCGTTCTCCCCGAGGTTATCCATGACCCTCAATACCAGGCTGGTTATGATCATGCTGACGCTCCTGGTCATCGCCATCCTCACGCTCTTCTTCCTGAACCAGTACAGCCAGAACGAGATGGTGCAGGAAATCCAGGAAAGCTCCACCATGGTGACCAAGGCCCTCCAGATGAGCATCGAGGACCTCACCTCCGAGTACGAGCCCGACCGGGGCCGCCTCACGGAGTACCTGAAGGAGGCGAAGGTCAAGGGGGTCAAGGAGATCAACATCTTCAGCAACGAGGGGGAGATTATCGACTCTTCGAACCCGGCGAAGATCGGGAAAAAGCGCGAGATCAAGAAGCTTGAGAAGGGTCTCAAGGTTTCCCCGGGGACGAAGACCGATGCCGGGTCGTCGCGGGCCTACGACCTGGTCGTTCCGGTCATCGTCGGCGACGAGCAGCTGGGCTATGTGCAGATTAACCTCCTCCTCGACAACATCCGCACCATCCAGCACGAGAACTTCGTCAACCGGGTGGTGGCCACCTCCCTGGTCTTTCTCCTGGGCATATCCCTTACCATCTTCCTGGCAAAGCGCTACACCGCACCCATCAACCACCTGGCGGACGGGGTGCGGCGGGTGGCCGTCGGGGACCTATCCGTCACGTTCCCGGTAACAACCGGTGATGAAATCGGTGAACTGGCCAAGAACTTCAACGAGATGGTGGAGAAGCTCCGGGAGAGGGAGATCCTCGAAAAGCGCCTCTACGAGGCCGAGCACCTCTCCCGGGTGGGGCAGCTCGCCTCGGGCATTGCCCACGAGATCCGAAACCCCCTCAACTACATCAGCCTCGCCATCGACCACCTGAAGAGCGAGTTTACGGCCGCCTGCCCGGACAAGACGGAGCGGGTCGTCCCCGTGGCCGACAAGATCAAGGAAGAGGTGCGGCGGGCCAACTACATGGTGGTCAACTTCATGAACTTCGGCCGCCCCCTGAAGTTGAGGATAACGGAGATTTCCTACCGAGAGCTTATCGAAAAGGCGTTGCCGCTCCTTGAGGAAAAGCTCGCGGAACAGCGGGTAACGGTGCGCACCGCCATCCCCACCGACCTTCCCGCCATGCGAGTCGACGGGGAGATGCTCCGCAACTGCCTCTTCAACTTCGTCACCAACGCCGCCCAGGCCATGCCCGACGGCGGCACCGTCACCCTCGGCGCCACGTTCGACCGGGAGCAGAATCGCTTCCTCCTCACCTTCAGCGACGAGGGGTGCGGCATTCGGGAGGAGGACCTGGCGAAGGTATTCCAGCCCTGGTACACTACCCGCGAGGCCGGCATCGGCCTGGGCCTTGCCATCACCGAGCGGATCGTCCGGGAGCATGGGGGAGAAATCAGGGTGGCAAGCAGTGCCGGCAAGGGGACGACGTTTACGGTGCTTCTCCCCGGAGGGGAGAAGCCGGGACCGGGGACCAGGGACCGGGGACCAGGAAAAGACTAGAAACAAACGACAGGGATCTAGCATGGGAAGAGGGATTGGGAGCAAAATCAGGTTTTACGTTACTGGTCCCCGGTCCCGGCCTTTGCCGGTCCCTGTCTCCGAAGGAGACCAATGACCGGAACCATTCTCATAGTTGACGACGAGCGGGCACAGCGGGAGATCATCCAGACGATCCTGGAGGGAGAAGGGTACCGCGTGGCAGCGGCTCCCGGAGGGCGCGAGGCCCTGGAGCAGCTCGAAACGAGCGAGTTCGACGTGATCCTCACGGACCTGAAGATGCAGGGGATGTCGGGGATGGAGCTCCTGGAGCGGGTCCTGGAGGCCGACCCCCTCCAGTGCGCCATCATGATGACCGCCCACGGCACCGTCGACTCGGCGGTGGAGGCCATGAAAAAGGGGGCCTTCGATTATCTGGAGAAGCCCCTGGAGCGGGACAACCTCCTCCTCACCCTGCGCCGGGCCTTCGAGCGGGTGAATCTCCTGCGGGAGAACCGGGTCCTCCAGAAGCGGCTCAAGGAGACGAGCAGCATCCCCAACATCATCGGCGAACACCCGAAGATGCGGGAGGTCTTCCGGATCGTCACCAAGATCGCCCCCACCGCCTCAACAGTCCTCATCTACGGCGAGTCGGGGACCGGCAAGGAGCTGGTGGCCAAGGCGATCCACGACGGGAGCCCCCGGAAAGACAAGCCTTTCTTCGCCATAAACTGCGCCGCCATCCCCGAGAGCCTCATGGAGAGCGAGCTCTTCGGCCACGAGAAAGGGGCCTTCACCGGCGCCAGCTCCCGGGAGCTGGGAATTTTCGAGGCGGCCACCGGTGGGACGGTTTTCCTGGACGAAATCGGCGAGATGAGTGTGGCCATGCAGGCAAAGCTCCTGCGGGCCATCCAGTCGAAGGAGATCCGCCGGGTCGGGGGAAAGGTGAACATCCCCGTGGACGTGCGGATCATTTCCGCCACCAACCGGGACCTGGAGGCGGAGATCAAACGGGGGGGCTTCCGGGAGGACCTCTTCTACCGCCTGAACGTGATCCGGATCACTCTCCCCCCCCTGCGGGAGCGGGGGAGCGACATCGCGGCCCTGGCCGACTTCTTCGTGAAAAAGTGCAGCGCCCAGGCGGGAGTCACCGTCAGGGGGATCGCCAAACCGGCCCTGAAGCTCATCATGGACTACAGCTGGCCCGGCAACGTCCGGCAGTTGGAATCGGTCATCGAGCGGGGGGCGCTCATGGCGGAAAGCGACCTGATCCAGCCCGAGGATCTGCCGGCCGAGATCACCGAAGGGCTCTCCCGGGCAGGATGGCTCCCCTTCGAGCTTCCCCCCGACGGAATCCAGTTCGATGAGCTGGAGCGCAACCTCATCATCAAGGCCATGGAACGGGCCGACTGGGTCATCGCCAAGGCGGCCCCGCTTCTGGGCATGAGCTACAAGACGCTTCAGTACCGGCTGGAGAAGTTCGAGATAGGCCGGGACCGGGGAACGGGGAACGGGGACCAGTAAGAACCTTACAATCTTTTCAGCACATACGAAAACGCCATCAACCAGTCAAATACGGAGGATGCAACGACCGACCGTGGATCAAGGGTTTTCCCGGTCCCCGGTCCCCGGTCCCGGAGGTTTCAATGGACTTCACCAAGGGAATGCACCGTTTTACCGTTGTCCCGTCGCTGACCGGCGAACTGGCCAGACTCCAGACCATCGCCTACAACCTCTGGTGGACTTGGGAGCCCGAGGCGGTGGAGCTCTTCAAGCGGCTCGACATCGACCTCTGGCAGCAGACCCGCCACAACCCGGTGGAGATGCTCGGTATCCTCCAGCAGACCACCCTCGACAAGCTCACCACCGACGAGGGATTCATGTCCCAATTGAAACAGGTGGATGAGAAGTTCCGGGAATACCTCTCGGCCAGGACCTGGTTCGAGCGGACCTGCAACGGCGGCAGGCCCATGTCCGTCGCTTACTTCTCCATGGAGTTCGGTATCCACGAGTCGCTCCCCACCTATTCGGGGGGACTCGGAATCCTGGCCGGCGACCACCTGAAGTCGGCCAGCGACCTGGGGATTCCCCTGGTAGGAGTCGGACTCCTCTACCGGCAGGGCTACTTCCGCCAGTACCTGAACATTGAGGGGTGGCAGCAGGAACTCTACCCCGAAAACGACTTCTACAACCTCCCCCTCACCCTGGAGCGGGATGCTTCCGGCGCCCCCCTGGCCGTGGAACTCAACATGCCAAGCCGCAAGGTGACGGCCCACATCTGGCGGGTTCAGGTGGGGCGGGTCCCCCTCTACCTCCTGGACACGAACCTGGAGGAGAACGCCCCCGAGGACCGGGAGATCACGGCCCAGCTCTACGGCGGCGACCTGGAGATGCGGATCCGGCAGGAGATCCTCCTGGGGATCGGCGGCATCCGGGCCCTCCACCTCCTTGGGATCACCCCCAACGTCTGCCACATGAACGAGGGGCACGCGGCGTTTCTGGCCCTGGAGCGGACCCGCCTCCTCATGGAAGAGCACGGCATCCGGTTCGCCGAGGCCATGGAGGCGGTGCGGGCCGGCAACGTTTTCACCACCCACACCCCGGTGGATGCCGGCATCGACCACTTTCCCCCCGATCTCCTAGAGAAGTACCTGGGGCGCTACTACCGCTTCCTGGGCCTCTCCCGGGACGAGTTCCTGGCCTTGGGACGGATCAACCCCAAGAACTCCCACGAAGCGTTCTGCATGGCGGTCCTGGCCCTCAAGCTGGCCGACCATGCCAACGGCGTCTCCCAGCTCCATGGCGAGGTGTCGCGGCTCATGTGGAAGAACCTCTGGCCCGAGCTCCCCGACGAACATATCCCCATCACCTCGGTCACCAACGGAGTCCACACCAAGACCTGGCTCTCCAACGAGATGGCGGGGCTCCTCACCCGGTACCTCGGCAACCGCTGGCGCGAGGACGCCACCGATCCCCTGCTCTGGAAGCGGGTCGCCCACATCCCCGAATCGGAGCTCTGGCGGACCCACGAACGGTGCCGCGAGCGGCTCGTCCTCTTCGCCCGCCGCCGCCTCAAGGACCACCTGAAGCAGGTGGGGGCCACGGCAAAAGAGATCGCCCAGGCCGACGAGGTTCTTGACCCGGAAGCCCTCACCATTGGCTTTGCCCGCCGCTTCGCCACCTACAAGCGAGGGACCCTTCTCTTCCGGGACCTGGCGCGGCTGGAAAAAATCCTGGGGAGCACCGACCGGCCGGTGCAGATCATCTTTGCCGGCAAGGCCCACCCCCACGACACCGAAGGGAAGGAGCTGATCCGGGAGATCTTCCAGCATTCCCTCGACAGTCGGTTCCGGGGACGGATCGTCTTCATCGAGGACTACGACATGGCCGTGGCCCGGCACCTGGTCCAGGGGGTCGACGTCTGGCTCAACACCCCCCGCCGCCCCCTGGAGGCCAGCGGCACCAGCGGCATGAAGGTGGCCTTCAACGGCGGCCTCAACATGAGCATCCTCGACGGCTGGTGGCCCGAGGGGTACCAGGGGAACAATGGCTGGGCCATCGGCAAAGGAGAGGTCTACGACGACCTCGATTACCAGAACGAAGTAGAGGGACGGGCCATCTATGACCTGCTGGAGAAAGAAGTGGTCCCCCTCTTCTACGACCGGGGCCCCGACGGCATCCCCCGCGGCTGGCTCGCCTTCATGAAGGCAAGCCTCCAGACCCTCTGCCCCCTTTTCAGCACCGAGCGGATGGTTCAGGAGTACACCAGGACCATGTACCGTCCCTCCTTCGCCCACTGGGAGATGCTCTCGGCGGACGGCCTGGCCCTGGCAGTGGATCTCGCCGGCTGGAAGGGGGATATCCGCCGCACCTGGCACCAGGTAAGGATTGCGGGGATCGAAGCCAAGACCCCCACCGAGGTCCCGTTGGGGGCGGTAATTCCGGTGACGGTGAACATTATCCTCGGCGACATCCCCCCCGACCAGCTTTCCGCGGATCTCTACTGCGGGGTCCTGGACTCCCGAGGGAACATCGTCGGAGGAGAACTGGTTCCCCTTGCCTGGGAAGAAGCGACAGGGGACGGTGCCCACCGCTTCTACGGCGAGATCGAGAGCCGCTTCTGCGGCAGGCACGGCTTCATGGTGCGGGTCATGCCCCGCCACCCGAAGCTGGGGCCGGTCTACGAGCAGGGAAGTATTGCGTGGGGGTGAAGACCGGGACCGGGGATCGGGGATCGGAAACATCCCGGTCGCGCAGCCTGGGGTCTCTCCCTTCAAGTTTCTGCCGTTTCGGCCGATACGTATGACATGATCATCACCCAGGACATAGCCCGGATCGCCCAGGCCCTCCTCAAAGACACCACCGGTTCCCTGGTGGAGGCCACCTGGCAGTCCCTTACCCCCCTTAACCTCACGCCGGGACAGATGGTCCACGGCGAGGTCATGGCGAACTTCGCCAACAGCCGCTACCTGGTGAGAATCGCCAACGAGCTCCTCCACATGGAGCTTCCCCTCAACCTCCAGCCGGGCCAGGCAGTGGAGCTCACCTACGTCACCGACGAGCCCCGGCTGGTCTTTTCCCTGTCGAAGTCGGGCAATTCCGCGACGCCCGTCCAGATCAGCGACACAGGGCGCTGGCTCAACACCCTGGCCCAGGGGACCGGCGGCACACAGGCCGCGAGCTCTCTCCCCCGCCCTTCCCTCGTAATCTCGGGCCCTCCCCGGGACCCGGCCCTCCTGGCCGAGGGGTTGAAGAACGTCCTCAGCCGGAGCGGAGTCTTCTACGAATCCCACCTGGCCCAGTGGGTGCAGGGGGAATATCCCCTTACCGACCTCCTCCGGGAGCCCCAGGGGCAACTCTCCCCCCTTGCCGGCCGGCTCCCGGCCGAGGGAAACGGGGCAACCACGACACTTCATGGCGTCCGGGTTTCTCCTGGCGAGACGCCACCGGCGCCGGCGCCTCCAGCTGTGACGCCAGGACTACCTCTCGAGGAAGGCGTCACTCCACCCCCCCCACGAACCATCGCGGAGGGGAGTCCGTCCGCACCAGGGAACGCCGCCCCCGACGCGGCACCCCGGCAGGGGGAAACTCCGCCCTCTCCCGACACCCCGAAAGGGGGCCAGACGACCTCAGCAGCGCCCCGAGACCCCCTTCCCCAAACGGCTATTTCGCCCCAGAACCAGCCCCAGGCCCCGGGACGGCCAGGAGCGCCTGCACCTCTCCCTGCGGAGCCTCAGGGAGGCGTGGCCACGACCTCACCAGACCCCGAGACCGTCGACGCACCGCCGGCCGCCCCGCAAAACGCAGCGGCACCGACCGGAGCCCCCCTGCCAAAATCTGTTGGTGAGGTTCCCGGTCAACAGCTTGCAACGACGGTTCTCCAGGGGGGGCAGCCACCTCAACCGCGGGACACCGTTGTCCCGAACCCTACGGAATTCGGGCACCCCGCCCCGGCATCATCACCGGACGCACGCCCCCAGACAGAAGGCCACCCACAGTCCCTCCTTAGGGACGGAGCAGCAGCCACATCCCCCGGCAGGGCGTCCTCTCCTCCCCCCCTCCCCGGAACGCCGGAGGGAGGAGCACGAGTTGTAATTCCCGGAGAGACCGCGCCAACCAGCCGGGGCGCAATGGGCCGGCTGGGGGAGCCACCGCCTCCCGCAGGCATTGAGTCCCAGACCATCCCCATCATCAAGGAGCAGCTCACCACCCTCACCACCGGCGTCTTCACCTGGTTCGGCCAGGCCTGGCCCGGCCAGGACATGGAATGGAAGGTGGAGGAGCGGGAGGCGGAAGGGGGTAAGGGGGAGCGGTCGTGGCTGACCGAGGTGGCCGTGGAGTTGCCAAGCCTGGGGGCTGTCCGGGCAACCCTCCGTGCGGGAAAGGAGGGGATCGGTGTGACCCTGGTTGCGGAAGACGGACGGACGGCGGAGATTCTTGCGGCAGGGCAGAATGGCCTTGATGAGCGGTTCGACGCCGCAGGGCTGCGGCTCGGCGGTTTTACGGTGAGAGATGGATCACAGTGAGCGGGAAAAAAAGGCGGTGGCCCTCTCCTACCGGGAGGGGCAGTATGCGCCGCAGGTGGTGGCAAAGGGGCACGGTGTGACCGCCGAGGCGATCATCGCCTGCGCCCGGGAGGCCGGTGTGTTCGTCCATGAGTCGCCGGCCCTTGTGAGCCAGCTCATGCAGGTGGACATCGACCACTACATCCCCCCCGAACTCTACCGGGCGGTGGCGGAGCTGCTCGCCTGGCTCTACTGGCTGGAGCAGGAGGAGGGACGCGACGGGAAACCGTGACCTGGCGTGAGGCGGTCTTTTGTGTTGCCCGCGAGGGAAAAACCCGTTATTCTTCGGGGTCGTCTCTCACGATTCCAGAAAGAAAGACCGCTCGATGCAACGCATAGTCCTCCTGCTGTTCATACTCGGCACGTCCCTCCTGGCGGCCTGTACCACCATGGTCCCCCGGGAGAAGCTCCCCTACCCTATCACCGACGCCAGCTTCGGCGACCCGGTCAAGGTGGTGACCATTCCGCTGCCGGTCATCGCCACAAGCCCCAACGAGGGGGCCATCCTCGGCGGGCTGACTGCCTTCCTCCTCCATAACGCCCGGGACGAGGTGAACACCCTCATCGCCCCCCAGGTGAACTACAACGCGAACTTCGGCACCACCTTTTCCCTCTACGGCGCCTTCTTTCCGCTCCCCAACCGGAATTGGGAGTTCAACCTCTCCACGTCCACCAAAGTCAACGAGGACTACGAAGTCAGGCTCCGGGACAAGACCTTTCTTGACGGCAAGCTGGAGACCAACGCCTTCATCTACAACTTCACCGACGGCTCGGCCCGGTTCTTTGGCTTCCAGTCGGACAGCAGAAAAGAGGACGAGACCAACTACGCCGACAAGGAATACGGCTTCACCCTGGGGGTCGGCTACGACATCATCGACCACCTCCAACTGGTCGTCGGCGAGCGTTTCCGTCAGGTCTCCATCAGACGCGGCGCCGTTTCAAAACTCCCCTCCATCCGCGACCGCTTCACCGACAGCCAGGTGCCGGGAATCAACGGTTTCACCGCCCATGCCCAGAAGCTCTCCCTCATCTACAACACCCTCGATTCCCGCGACATGCCCACCCGAGGGCTCTACGCCAAGGCAGCCATCGAAGGAAGCGCGGAGTTCCTTGGAAGCGACGCCAGCTACCGCCACTACGAGGCAGAACTCAAAGGGTATTTCCCCCTGAAGGAAGCCCGTTACATCACTGTGGCGCGGGTTGCCTACAACCAGACCCTGGGGAGCGACGTCCCCTTCCTGGAGCGGAGTATCCTCGGCGGCGAGTCCACCCTGCGGGGGTACGGCCGCAACCGCTTCATCGATTCCAGCTACTTCCTCTGCAACCTGGAGGAGCGGATCCGTCTCTTCCGCTGGAGCGTCTTCGACGTAAACACCGACTGGGAAGTGGCTCCCTTCATCGACCTGGGGGCGGTGATGGAGTCCCTGGACAAAACCAGAAGCAAAAACTTCGAGTTCAACCCCGGCATCGGTTTCCGGGCAGTGGTCCGCCCCAACATCGTGGGACGGGTCGACATCGGCGTCGGCAACGACGGGCCAGCGGTCTTCGTGGGGCTGGGGTATCCGTTCTAGACCATCCTCCCACGATCCCGCATAACCGATCCCTGCCGTGTCACCCGCCGCGTCAGCTCGGCATCGACGGCATCAAGCACCTCCCCCTTCCGCAAGGACCAATCCGGCGCCACCAGGTGGTCAGCGGGGGCATCCCCCACAAGGCGATGGATGACGATGCGGGGATCGAGCCGTTCCAGGAAATCGCAGACGATATCCACGTAGGCGTCCCGCTCCAGGCACCGCACCTCTCCCCGCCGGTACATCTCCTCAAGCACTGTCCCCTTCATCACGTGGAGCTGGTGAAGCTTCACCCCCTCCACGCCGAGTCCGTTCAGTATTTCAGCAGTTGCCAGCATCTCCTCCCGCGACTCCCCCGGCAGCCCCAGGATCACATGGGCGCAGACCCGGATTCCCCGCTCCCGGCTCCAGACCACGGCATCGGCAAAGGCGGCGAAGTCATGGCCCCGGTTGATGAGCGCCAAGGTCCGATCCAGGGGGGATTGAAGACCCAACTCCAGCCAGAAGTAGGTGCGGCGGGCATACCCGGCCAGGAGATCGAGAACCTCGGAGGGGAGGCAGTCGGGGCGGGTGCCGACGATGAGGCCAGCCACGTCGGACACTGCCAAGGCCTCTTCGTAGAGGAGGCGGAGCCGCTCCACGGGGGCGTAGGTGTTGGAGTAGGCCTGGAAGTAGGCGAGAAACTTCGCGGCGCCGTAACGGCGGGCGAGGAATTCCTTCCCATGGAGGAGCTGGCGGGTGACGGAGAGCTCGGGCCTGATGCCGAAGGAGCCGGACCCCTTGCCGCCGCAGAAAATGCACCCACCGGTACCGACTGCGCCGTCCCGGTTGGGACAGGTGAAACCGGCATCCACCGAGATCCGCTGGACCCGGCAACCGAATATGTGGCGCAGCTCGTCGGAGAAGGCGGTATAGCGCCGCTCGGTCACTTGACCACCTCGAAAACCTTCAGCTTATCGTTCCACGTATACCCCGCGCCGCTCCAGATGGTCTCGATGGTCTTCCAGTCGAGGCCGAGACCCCTCATCTCTTCGCACAGGTAGTAGGCGGGCATGATCTCGTTGTCGTCAATCCTGCCGTCGCCATTGGTGTCGGCCCAGTGGCGGCCATTGACGACAATCCGCGCCGGACCGCCGATGATCCCCCGGCGGGTTGCCTTCCCGTGGCTCAGGATGACCTCTCCGCCAAAGTCGGCCTGGCTCCCCAGGAGAAGCGTCCGGGGCGCCGTGAGGGTATACGAAATGGTGACAGGACCGGTACCGCCGGGGGGGATGAGCCATTTCACCTCCCGTTCCCCCGCCTCTCCTGCCACCGGGGGATTGGAGGCAACAAACCGCCAGCCGGCAGGAATCCGCTCCTTGACGATGAATCCGCTCTTCTCTCCGTCGCGCCGGTCCACCTTCACCTGAACCGGAACGAGCTGTCCCGGTGCTCCAAAGGGGGGGAGAACCCTGGTCGCCACCAGCTCGGCGGCGCCACGGCGCGAGAGGACGGCCCCCACAATCAAGGCGACCAGGAGGGTGCCAAGGCCCACGGCGAGGACAAGGGGCGCTAGACGCTGTTTCCGCGGCGACAGGAGCACGGGAACGGCTTCCGGCTCCGGTTCCGGCTCGGAAACCGGCTCCGGCTTGAGAATTTCCTCAAGGGAAACCTCCAGGGCCGTTGCCACCTTCTCGGCGTTGTCACGCTTGATGGTGGGGTAGCGGTTGTTCTCCCACCGGGAAATAGTGTCGGTGGTGACTCCCACCACGCTCGCCACGTAGAGCTGGGTCAGTTTCTTGGCTTCGCGTATCCTTTTAATGGCCGTACCGTCGATGGCGACGATCGGGGGCACACTCCGTTCGCGTTCACTCTTTTCGTCCTGGGTTTCCATGGGGTGGCATTGTAGCAGGTTTTCCGAAAGTCACGGAAGCATTTTGCGTTCAGACGCCAGGTGCTCAGCCACGGGCAAGAAACTTGCAGTACTGGATTCCCGTCCCGGGGTAATGCCCTGGGCAAAGCCTTCCTAAGGAGCTGACGCGATGGAACGTAAAATTCATGCCGCAGCTGTGGTGGCCATACTGATCCTCGGTGCCGGAGCCGCCAGCGCCATCGAGACCATTACCTTTCCGAACCGGATCGGCCAGGTGAGCTTCCCCCACAAGAAGCACCAGGATGCCCTGGGCCAGTGCCGGGGATGTCACGAAAAGGGACCGGGAGAGATCGACGGCTTCGACAAGGTGCTGGCCCACGGCAAAGGGTGCAAAGGGTGCCACGAAGCCATGAAGAGGGGACCGGTCCTCTGCAAGGGATGTCACGGAGGTGGCTAACTCGTTGATTTTTTGTCTATGACGACCCGACATCGGGTCACATTCCGGTCGATATCGATACCAGAGGCATGGGATATCCCATACAATGACCCCATGCGGTTACACCACCACACACCGAAAGGAGATGTACCATGAAGCAACTGATTGCAGCAGTAGCCCTCACCATCTTTGCCGCCGGGGCGGCCATGGCGGCCGACACCCTCACCTTCCCCGCCAAGAACGGCAACGTGAGCTTCGGCCACAAGAAGCACCAGCAAGTAGCGGGAAGCTGTAAGGCATGCCACGAAAAGGCCCCCGGCAAGATCGAAGGGTTCGGCAAGGACTGGGCCCACAAGACCTGCAAAGGGTGCCACGAGCAGAAGAAGGCCGGCCCCACCAAGTGCGGTGAGTGCCACAAGAAGTAATCTCTTCGGCCGAATCAGCCGGAACAGGGGGCGGAGCGATCCGCCCCTTTTTTCATTGCCCCCTCCCCCCAAACCCGATATTCTCGACCGGATGAAGCGGTACTTTTCAGAGCAGGCCATCCTCGACATGCGGGCCGCCATCGCGGCGGCGGGGGGAAACGAAGTCTTCTTCCTGGGGCGCACCGACGAAAACCGGATCGTGACCGAGGCGGAGCCCCTGGCCCGGGGGAACCGGGACGCGGTTGCCGCCATCATGATCGCCACCAGCTTCGGCGACGTGGTGATCCACAACCACCCCTCAGGGAACCTTGACCCCTCCCAGGCCGACATCGAGATCGCATCCCTCCTGGGGAACCAGGGAGTCGGCTTTTCCATCGTGGACAACGCCGTGGAGCGGTGCTATCAGGCGGTGGCCCCCTTTGCCCGGCGGGAGACAGAGCGGCTGTCATTCCCCGAGATCGAGCGGATTTTCGCGCCGGCCGGGGTCCTGGCAGCCAATCTCCCCGGTTACGAGCACCGGGAAGAGCAGCTCCGGATGGCCTTTGCCGTCACCGAGGCGTTCAATGACGACCGGGTGGCGGTCATCGAGGCCGGCACCGGCACCGGCAAATCCCTCGCCTATCTCGTCCCGGCGGTGCTCTGGGCCATCCGCAACAAGGAGCGGATCGTCGTCTCCACCAACACCATCAACCTCCAGGAACAGCTCATAAAAAAAGACATTCCCTTCCTCCAGCGCCACGCCGGGGTCCAGTTCCGGGCAGTCCTCGTGAAGGGTCGCTCCAACTACCTCTGCCTCCGGAAACTGGCCGGAGTCAAAAGCGAACCATCCCTCTTCGCCGATGACCCGGCGGCCGGGGAACTGGAGGCGATCATCGCCTGGAGCGAAAAGACGGCCGAGGGATGCCGCAGCGATCTCTCCTTCATCCCCAAGCCGGAGACCTGGGAGGAGGTAGCCTGCGAGGCGGACCAGTGCGGCCGGATCAAGTGCCCCCTTTACGCCCGCTGCTTCTTCTACGGCGCCCGGCGCCAGGCGGCAAGCGCCGATGTCCTCGTGGTGAACCACGCGCTCCTCATGGCCGACGTGGCCCTGCGCCAGGAGACCGGCTACCGCTCCACCGCCATCCTCCCCCCCTTCGAACGGCTCATGGTGGACGAAGGGCACCACCTGGAGGACGTGGCCACCGGGCACCTCTCCTCTCAGGTCTCCCGCCAAGGGATCCTGAAGCTCCTGGGGCGCCTCCAGAATCCGCGCAAAGCCCAGCGGGGGCTCCTGCCCCAGCTCTCGGCCCAGCTCTCCCGGGAGGTGCCGGTGGAGCTGGACGACCTCTACCGGGACCTGGCCGAGCGGCTGGAGGAAAAGCTCATCTCCCGCACCCAGGAGCTGGCAGCCGGGGCGGTGCGGGCCATGGACGCCATCGGCCTCGCCCTCCTCTCCCACCTGAAGGGGAAGGGACCGGAGAACGGGGAAAAGAAGCTCCGGGTCACCCCGTCCCTCTTCGGCTCAAAGCTCTGGCAGGAGACCGACGACGAGGCCCGGGAGCTGGCCGCGGACCTGAACACGTTCGTGCGGGAGCTGAAGGAATTCCTCACCGGGTGCGGACGGCTCCCGGAAGCGGTCCAGGAGAAGCTCTCGGGGCTCCTCGTGGACCTTCGGGGGGTGACGGGGCGCCTCGAAGCCTTGGCCGCGGACCTCCTCTTCTTCATCGGCCGGGACGGCGAAGTCTGCCGCTGGTTCGAGGTGAAAAAAGGGGCCAAGGGGATAGCGGTGAGGCTCTGCGCCTCCCCCCTGGAGGTGGCCGCCTCCCTCAAGCGAACTGTCTTCGACGCCTTCCGGACCGTGGTGGTCACCTCGGCCACCCTGGCGGTGGGGGAAACATTCGACTACCTGGAAGGTCGGACCGGAATCGCCCTTCTGGACCGGGGACGAGTGACGGAGCTCCTCCTCGCATCCCCCTTCGACTACGAGCGCCAGGCCTTCGTCGGTATCCCCGCCGACCTTCCCGAGCCCACGTCAAGGGGGTTCCAGGAGGCCCTGGAGGTGGCCCTCCACCGGGGGCTCGCCATCTCCAACGGCCACGCCTTCGTCCTTTTCACCTCCTACGACCTCCTCTCCCGCATCCACGGCAGGATGGCAGAGGCGCTGCGGCGCCGGGGGCTCACTCCCATGCGCCAGGGGGAGATCAACCGGCACCACCTCCTGGCCCGGTTCCGGAAGGAGCCCAACGCGGTCCTTTTCGGCACCGACTCCTTCTGGGAAGGGGTCGACGTGCAGGGGAAGGCACTGGAGCTGGTGGTCATCACGCGACTCCCCTTCCGGGTACCGACGGAGCCGATTCTGGAGGCACGGGCCGACCACATCGCCCTCCGGGGAGGGGACCCCTTCATGGAGTACACGGTCCCCCAGGCGGTCATCAAGTTCAAGCAGGGATTTGGGAGGCTGATCCGGAGCAGGGAGGACCGGGGAGCGGTCCTGATCCTCGACAGCCGGGTGCTTTCGAAAAACTACGGGCGGTTTTTCCTCCGGTCGCTGCCGCCGGTACGGCTTGCGGACGGCGGCAGCGGGGAGGTCTTCGGGGAGATGGAGCGGTTTTTCAGCTCTTCGCCTTCATGAGCTTCTTCGCGGCGTAGTTAAAGCACTGGAAGTAGGTGAGGTAGGAGAGGAGGAACACGGCCAGGATCATGAACTGGATCTGGGGCGCACTGGGGGCCCTGAGGGTAAAGGTGAAGAAGAAGATGATCAGGGCGCCCTTCAGGATGTCGCTGAAGACCCGCTTGCGCCGCAACGCCTGCTGCTCGTCGGCGGTGAGCCCCGCGGCTGCCGATGATACCTCCCGCCGGGCATCGCCGAGGGCGAACTTGTAAACGGGGTAGAAGAGAATCAGCTGGATCACCACCACCCGGATGATGCTGTTCATGAAGACCTGGGAAGGAACCTTCCCCAGGAGCACGAAGGACATGCCGGCAAGGAGGATCAGGAGAAAAACCTGGACGAATCCGTGGATAACCGTAAGCTTGCGCAACCGGGTAAAATCAAACGTTTGTGCCATGGGAACTCCCCGCCGTAAGATGGATAACGCGTCAAACCGTTGCCACGCACTGTAGCAAATAAAATATCGTTTTACAATAGTGCAGTGCGTTTTGCATTTGTACTCAAGAAAAAAGGCCCCCTCCCCGGGAGCCTTTTTTCGTTCACCGTTACCTCGCGCGCTAAAAAACCTACATGACCTCTGCCACTCCGGCTGAAACATAGGAGCGATACTGCTCGAAGTTCTTGCGGAAACGCTCCACGAGCATAGTTGCGGTTTCGTCGTACTTCGTTTTGTCGACCCAGGTGTTCTTCGGATTGAGGACCTCGGCGGGGACACCGGAGCAGCCGGTGGGGATGTCAAGGCCGAAGAACTGGTCCTTCACGAAGGAACCGGCATTGAGGGTCCCGTCGATGGCGGCGTTGACCAGGGCGCGGGAGTAGGCGATCTTCATGCGGGAGCCGACGCCGTAGGGGCCGCCACTCCAGCCGGTGTTCACGAGCCAGCAGCTGACCCCATGCCGGGCTATTTTCTCACCGAGAAGCTTGGCGTAGACCGACGGGTGGAGCGCCATAAAGGGAGCGCCGAAGCAGGCGGAAAAGGCCGCCTGGGGCTCGGTGATCCCTGCCTCGGTACCGGCCACCTTGGCGGTGTAGCCGGAGAGGAAGTGGTACATGGCCTGGTCAGGGGTGAGCCGGGCAATGGGGGGAAGGACCCCGAAGGCGTCGCAGGTGAGCATGATGATATTGGTCGGATGTCCCCCCATCCCCGATTTCACGATGTTCGGGATGTGGGTGATGGGGTACGAGGCCCGGGTATTCTCGGTGAAGGAGTCGTCGTTCAGGTCGATGCGCCGGCTCACGGTGTCGATGGCCACGTTTTCCAGTATCGTTCCGAAGCGCCGCGTGGTCTGGTAGATCTCCGGCTCGGCCTCGGGAGAGAGGTTGATGATCTTGGCATAGCACCCCCCCTCGAAGTTGAAGACGCCGCTGTTGTCCCAGCCGTGCTCGTCGTCACCGATGAGCCGGCGCCGCGGGTCGGCGGAGAGGGTGGTCTTGCCGGTGCCGGAAAGGCCGAAGAAGACTGCCACGTCGTCTTTCTCTCCCACGTTGGCGGAGCAATGCATGGAGAGGACATTCTTGTGCTGGGGAAGGAGGTAGTTGAGGATGGTGAAGATGGATTTTTTGATCTCGCCGGCATAGCTGGTGCCGCCGATGATGATGAGCCTCTTTTCGAAGTTGACGATGATGAAGGTCTCGGTGTTGGTGCCGTCCACGGAGGGGATTGCGTGGAAAGCGGGGAGGTCGATGACCGTGAAACCCGGCTTGAAGCCGACCAACTCCTCGGGGGTTGCCCGCACGAACATGTTGCGGGCGAAGAGGGAGTGCCAGGCACGCTCAGTGATGACCCTGACCGGAAGCCGGTGGTCGGGGCTGCACCCCGCAAAGCACTCCTGAACGAAAATGTCCTTGCCATGGAGATAGGCCAGCATCCGGCCGAAGAGGGCGTCGAATTTGGCGGAGTCGAAGGGCTGGTTCACTTTGCCCCAGGCGATGTGGTCGTTGCTGGAGGGCTCATCGACAATGAACTTCTCGTTGGCTGCCCGGCCGGTGTAATGGCCGGTCTTCACCGCAACGGCGCCCAGATGGGTCACGAGCCCCTCGCCCCGCTTCACGATCTGCTCGTAGAGCACGGCGGTCGGGGGGGTCCAGTAGATGAGGTTCGCGTTGGTAATCCCATGCTCCTCGAGCCCGGTGCCTCTGGTTATGTCGTTCAGTCTCACGGTCGTCACCTCCATGGGGGATTAGGTTTTGCCCAGATAGAGAAACTGACACCTTTACTAGCACAAGAAAATATCAAGCACCAGTAAAAACCAGAAAAACCGGCACGTTAGAAGGGGGAAAACGCTTCCCGGTGAACGTGCGCCTCGCATTGACAGCAGTATCGGCGTTGCTACAATTGGGGACATCGGGAATTTCAAAGGAGGGAAATGTCAATGGCACGAAGACCATGGGTGGATCAGGAAGCGTGCATAAGCTGCGGACTCTGCGTGTCGGTCTGCCCCGGCGTATTCCGGTTCGCCGAGAACGGCAAATCGGAGGCCTACGATCCGGCAGGGGCCTCGGAGCAGGAAATCCAGCAGGCCATCGATGGCTGTCCGGTCCAGGCAATCAGTTGGAAGGAGTAGCCGCAGCAAAACAAAAAAGAGAGGAGACTGAACACCATGCAATCATGGAGATGCACCATCTGCCAGTACATTTACGACCCGGCAGCAGGGGACCCGGAAAACGGCATCGCCCCGGGAACTCCCTTTGAAGATCTGCCCGACAGCTGGGTCTGCCCCCTCTGCGGAGCGGGCAAGGAGATGTTCGAGGAAGTTTGACGACGTACCGGCAATGCCGGTCCGCTCGGGAAGAAGCCTCTCCTCACGGGGAGGCTTCTTCTATTTCCCCTTTTTCCCGGCCTTGATGATATCGATCTCGGGTTCTCCCTTCACGATCCGAACACGCCAGACGAGACCGCACTCACCGCACTCCTTGACGGGAGACTCCTCTGCAGAGAACCCCTCGGAATGAATATCGATCTCCACCGAAGTTCTATTGCCGCAATTGGGGCATTTCATCGTTCTTTCTCCTTTTTGCCGGATCTCCCCGCAGGCAGAGAGCGTGGCTCGTTCACCACAGCACAGTATAGCAGGAGGTGAGAAAAAGTCAGGGCGTCACACAAAATTTCATTAACCGAGTACGGCGAGGCATTCATCAATCACAGCAAGGAACTCCTCCAGGTCGGAACGCTGCATATCCCCCATATGGGGAATCCGGAAGGTCTTCCCCTTGATCTTGCCGTAGCCGTCGTCAAAGGCGAAGCCCCGCTCGCCAAGCATCTTTTTGAGGCTAGCAAGATCGGTGCCACGGGAGTTTACGGCACAGGTAAGGGTCATGGAACGGTAGGCCTCCTCGGCGAAGAAACCGTACCCGCGGTCCGACACCCAGCCCCGCACGAAGTCGGCCAGGGCCCGATGCCTGGCCCAGCGTTGTTCGAACCCCTCGGCGAACATCCGCTCCAGCTGCTTGTCCATGGCGTAGATCAGCGAAATGCACGGGGTGGAGGGCGTATTGTTCTTGGCGTCGCTTGCCTCGAATTCGAGGAAATCGAAGTAGTAGCCGCGCCCCTCGACGGTGCGGGCCCGGGCCAGCGCTTTTTCGCTCGCCGTAAAAACGGCAAGGCCGGGAGGAAGCGCGAAGGCCTTCTGGACGCCGAAAATGCAGCAGTCGATGCCGAGTTCATCCACCGGAATCGGGAGGGCGCTCATGGAAGAGACGGTGTCGATGATGGAGACCACATCAGGGTACTTTCGAAGCACCGCGGCGATCTCCGGCAGGGGGGACATGACGCCGGTTGATGTTTCGTTGTGGATAAGGGTAAGGCTGTCGTATTTTCCCGTGGCCAGTGCCTCGTCAACCAGTTCCGCGGTAATCGGCTTTCCCCATTCCACCTTGACCGCATCGGCCTCTTTGCCGCAACGACGCGTCACATCGTGCCACTTGTCGGAAAAAGCGCCGTTGCAGAAATTGACGCAGCGCCCTGCCACCAGGTTGCGCACCGCCCCTTCCATGGCGCCGAAGGCGCTGGAAGTCGAGAGAAAAACCTTCGCCTCGGTTGCGAGGAGCTTTTTGAGCCCCGTCGTCACCCTGCCGTGGAGAGTTGCGTACTCCGCCATCCGGTGGCCGACCATGGGGGTCGCCATTGCCTGAAGGATATCGGGATGGACCTCAACCGGTCCGGGGATAAAAAGCTTCTTTGCCATAAAGTCTCCTCGGGAAGAAGGAATCGAAACTGATACGGGGGATACGGGCCTTGCAAAGCGCCCATTCACGGTGCTATCGAGAGCTTAATAAATTAGCAAAATCCGCCCAAACTGTCAAGGGAGGCACCACACAGCAAACCACCATTTTAAGAATTCACTCATAAGCCAGACCCTCCATTCGATTTCATGCTTCCCCGGTCCGGCAAGGCTTTTATTCAAAACAATTTTTTTAGGTTTGACAAACTGCCAAGTCTGACGGTAAGTTTAAGAGCTTTGGATTCGGTGGTGTCAATACGACAACCCATTCCACAACAAAAAAGTGTTTTATTTGGAGGAAAAGGTATGGCTTTGCGCAAGACGGCAGGTTATCTCTGGAACCCGATCAGCCTCATCGGTCTGCTCCTGGCGTTCGTGGGAACCGGTCTCATCATCGCGTTCCTCGCGATGGAGATGATCACCGGGGTCGAACACCCCTACATCGGACTTCTGACCTACTTTGCCTTCCCGGGGATGCTCATCTTCGGGCTCATCCTGGTCCCGGTCGGCGCGTGGATGGTCCGGAACCGTCGGCGCAAGGAGGAGGAAGATATCCCCCCCTACCCCCGGATGGATTTCAACGATCCCCACAAGCGCCGCCTCTTCATCTTCTTCGTCCTGGCAAGCGTCATCTTCGTCCTGATCGTTTCGGTGGCGTCGATCCTCGGCTTCGAGTTCACCGAGTCGACCACCTTCTGCGGCGAACTCTGCCACACGGTCATGACTCCCGAGCACACGGCCTGGAAGAACTCTCCCCATGCACGGGTGAAATGCGTCGAGTGTCACGTGGGCCCCGGCGCCGAATGGTACGTCAAAGCGAAGATCTCCGGCCTGCGCCAAGTATGGGCCGTTGCGACCCACAGCTATCCGACCCCCATCGAGACCCCCATCGAGAACCTCCGCCCGGCGCGGGACACCTGTGAACACTGCCACTGGCCCGAGAAGTTCTATTCCGGTCGCCAGAAGATCTTCTATCACTATGCACCCAACAAGGAGAACACCCCCCGCGAGATCAACATGCTGATCAACATCGGTGGCGCTCCCAAATCGCCCCATGCCAAGGGTATCCACTGGCACATCGGCACCGAGGTCTACTACATCTCCCGGGACAAGAAGCGCCTCGACATCCCCTACATCGCGGTCAAGCAAAAGGACGGCTCCTTCGTGGAGTACATGAGCACCGAGACCCCCTTGACCAGGGACGAGATCGCCAAGGCCAAGAAGCGGCTCATGGACTGCACCGACTGCCACAACCGGCCGACCCACATCTACAAGTCGCCGGGGCAAGAGATGGACGAGCACATCGTCTCCGGGCTCATCGACCCGGCGCTCCCGTACATCAAGAAAATTGGCGTTGAACTTCTGGAGAAACCCTATAAGACCCAGCAAGAGGCCTTTACCGCCATCGCGGCGAAGCTCCCCGAGTACTACGCCACCAATTACCCGGAGGTCAGCAAGACCAAGGCCGCGGCCATCAACCAGGCGGTGACCCAGGTGAAGGATATCTACTCACGGAACTTCTTCCCCGAGATGAAGGTCTCCTGGAACACCTACCCGAACCACATCGGCCACTTCTACACCCCCGGCTGCTTCCGCTGCCACGACGGCAAGCACAAGTCCATCGACGGGAAGAAAACCATCTCCAAGGACTGCAACATGTGCCACACCATGATCAGCCAGACCCAGGAGAACATTCCGGCCGGCAAGCAGGTGAAGGACTTTGTTCACCCGGTGGATATCGGGGATGAAATCCACAAGACCAACTGCAGCGACTGCCACATGTCAGGCGGCGAAGACGTGCCGGGTGGCGGAAAGCACTAGGCACTCACTGATTTCGCTGAACAAAAAAATCCCCCCGGAGGTCAGCCACCGGGGGGATTTTTTTGTTCAGTATCCTGTTGAGCGGCCGGGAGCTACAATTCCTCGAAAACGTCCTCGTCCTTTGTTTCTTCTGTCTCCTCCGGCTCAAAATCCTCATCCATGACATGGTCGAGAAATTTCCGGTTGTTCTCGATGACCTTCCGGATCTCCCTGCTCAATTCGTCCAACTCGTTGCGCTCGTCACCCATCTCCTTACCCCCGCCTATTGTCCGCACATGTGCGATAGAGTTCCTCGTACTTGCCGGCGGCACTGCGCCAGGAAACGTCACGGAGCATACCACGCCGCATGATCTTGCGCCACCCCTCCCGGTCCCGGTAGGCGGCCAGCGCCCGCTGGACAGCGTCCCAGCACGCATCGGCACTGAACTCCGTGAAGGAGAAGCCGTTCCCTTCCCGGGGATTGGCGGTGACATCGATGACCGTGTCGGCAAGTCCGCCGGTCCTTCGCACGATCGGCACCGTGCCGTAGCTGAGGGCAATGAGCTGGCTCAGGCCGCAGGGCTCGAATCGCGAGGGCATGAGAAACATGTCGCATCCGGCATAGATCTTTGGCGCCAGGGGCTCCTTGAAGCCGAGGTTGATGGAGACGTTCTTCACCCCCTTGTTCCTGAATTCATGGAGCTGATGCATGAGGCGGAGGTCGCCGGTGCCAAGAATCACCAACTGCAGCTCTTCGGCGGCAAACCGGGGAAGGAGGTCGATGACCAGGTCGATCCCCTTCTGCTCCACAATCCGTCCCACCATGCCGATGATGGGGATCGACGCTCCCGCCTTGAGCCCCAGTTCCCGTTGGAGCTCCCGCTTGTCAGCCCCCTTTCCCGCCAGGGACTTGGACGAGTAGTTCCGGAAAATGCGCCGATCCAGGGATGGGTTCCACTCTTCCGAGTCGAGACCGTTGAGGATGCCGGCAAGGTCGGCCTGACGGCGCTCGAGCACCCCTTCAAGCCCGCATCCCTGGCCAGGGCTCAGTATCTCGTGGCAGTAGGTTTCCGAAACGGTCGTGATGGCGTCGGCGGCAAGGATCGCCCCTTTCAGGAGGTTGATGCGGCCGTAGAATTCAATCCGGTCCACGGAGAAGAGGGACGGGTCGAGCCCCGTCTGCGCCAGGGCGTCAGCGGGGAACACCCCCTGGTAGGCCAGGTTGTGGATGGTAAAGATGACTGCCGTGCGGTTGAAGAACGGGTCATGGCCCAGTTCGTATTTCAGGATGATGGGAATGAGGGCCGACTGCCAGTCGTGGCAATGGATCACGTCGGGGCGGAAGTCCATCCGCTTCAGGAACTGGAGCACGCTGCGGCAAAAGAAGGCGAAGCGCAGGGGATTATCGGGATAGTCCCCCTCGGGGGGGCCATAGAGGTGGTCCCGCCCGAAGAGATCGCGGTTTTCAACCAGGTAGACCGGCACCTCCCCCAAGGCAGTCTGGCGCAGGTACCCCTTGTGGAGCTCCCCCCCCAACGCCACCTCCGCACTCTTACGGGCCTTGCGCACCGGGAGATTCCCCGACGACACCTCCTTGTAGAAGGGGATGGCAACGCGGACATCGTGCCCCATCCGCCGGAGCTCCTTGGGGAGAGCAGCGACCACGTCCGCCAGACCGCCGGTCTTGGCAAGGGGGGCAACCTCGGATGCAACCTGCAGGATTTTCATTATCGGGCCTCGCAGCGGCTCAGAGTCGATAGGTGGCGTCAGGCTTCGGGCATCTACAGCTCAGCCCCCCGAAGGAATGTGGCTGCGTCTTCCGGCGAGGTTGGATTGATGTAGAAGCCGGTCCCCCACTCGAAGCCGGCGATGGGGGTAAGCCGTGGCACCAACTCGATGTGCCAGTGGTAGTCGTATTCGATGGAACTCCAGAATTCCGGCTTGCCGAGCCGCGGCTGCGGTGGGGGCGCGGTATGGAGGATGAAGTTGTAGGGGGGATCCTTGAGGACGCTCTTGAGCCGGCCGAGCATATCCTTGAGGGCCACGGCCAGTTCGGCCAGTTCGCCGTCGGTGGACAGGGCGAAATCGTGGGAATGGCGCTTCGGGTAGAGCCGCAGCTCGAAGGGAAAACAGGAGGCGTAGGGTGTCATGATCACGTAGTTGCCGAATTCCCGAACAATCCGGTCGCCGCTCTGGAGCTCGAAATCGAGCAGGTCGCAGAAGAGGCAGCGCTCCTTGTTGGCATAGTGCTCCCGGCAGACGCGCAGCTCGGTGGCCGCAGCCGGGGGAATGAGGGGGACCGCGATGAGCTGGCTGTGGGAGTGGGAAAGGGTGGCCCCGGCCCGCCGGCCGTGGTTCTTGAAAAGGACCATGTAGCGGAACCGCGTGTCCCGGCGCAGGTCCAGGAAACGGGCGCGGTACGCCTTGAGAACCTCGGTGATCTCTGCGGGGGAGAGCTCTGCCAGCCCCCGGTTGTGGTCCGGTGTCTCGATGATGATCTCGTGGGCGCCGATGCCGTTCATGACATCATAGATGCCGTAGGCGCGGCTGTTGAGTTCCCCTTCGATCCGGAGCACCGGAAAGCGGTTCGGGATCACCCGCACCTTCCACCCGGTGGCATTCGCTCCGCCGACAGGACGAACCACGTACACCTCGCCGGGGGTCTTGTCCTCGTTGCCGTAGCAGAAGGGACAGCTGGTCATCTCCGTGGGCTCGGGCTCCACGAGGAAATCCCGCGGCCGGCGCCCCCGGTCGGTGGCGATAATCACCCAGTGCTGCTTGAGGGGGTCCCATCTCAGTTCGGACATTGTTCCTCCAGTTTCATATGAGCCAGTTCTCCGCATCCAGCTCCGGCCCCGCATAGCTCAGAACGAGGGGCGAATCGGCGGGCCAGCGACCAAACTCTTCGCCTCCGCGGACGAGGGTCACGAAAGCGAAGAGCTTCCCCCTCGGCTTGAGCGCCAGGGGCCCCAGGGGAACAGCCGCCTCGCAGACATGGCCGATCTCCCAGCAGCAGCGCCCCTTGGCCTTCTTCCACCCCTTGGTCCCTTTCACCATGAGCTCACCAGACCGATCGGACGGAGTTATTTCGAGACGATACTCGCTCCCGGTGACCAGGTGGAGCTGAAGGGCATCACCCTCCTGAATGGCGAGGTTCAACGGTGTTGGGCCGTCGAGGCGGATATAGAGGTTATCCCGGTCATAGCCGTAAAAAATGGACTGGAGAAGGCTTTCAGCGGCGTGCATGGCCGATGCCTGCTTGGTGAGGTCCACGAGCCCCGCCGCCAGCCACTCGAAATAGTCGTCCACCCGTCCGTTGATGGTGGGGGTGATAAGGGCCGCCGGTTCCCGCACGAGCCCCGCCGGAGTAAGCTTCTTGATGGGCTCGTAGAGCTCCCGGGGGATGTCGAGGCCGAGGAGGCGGTAGACGTTCATGAGGTGCTTGCGGAAGAGGCGGTCAAAGCGGTCGCTGTGGGAGGAGAAGTGATCATCGCCGTACCACCAGAACCAGTCGCTCCCCTCGGCGGCGTAGAGGGAGGTGCAGACGAGCCGGGCAACGCGCTCCTCGTCGGTCCCCTCCCCCTCCCACTGGTCACCCACGGCCATGAGGTCGGCCACCAGCGGGCTGGCGGTGACCGCCGCCTCCCGGGCCCGCTCCAGGTAGTCCCACCCCTGGTTCTCCTCCGGATGGCCGACCCAGATGCCGTAGTCGGCGTTGATCCAGGAGCCGGGGTGGATGTGTTCGATGACCCTCCGCTCCGGCTCCCGGGCAAGGAACCCGGAGCAGGTGGTGCATTCGATTCCCGGCGCGGCGGCGGTGACGCTGTAGAGACCCCGAAGGAAGTCGTAGCCGTTGTCGGGGTAGTACTCCCAGGCGTTCTCGCCGTCCAGGATCACCGGCACTACCCGGGCGTCGGGAGTGCTCTCCCGTATTGCCCGGAGTCTCCCCACGAAATCCTCCACCGCCCGGCGGGGTTCCCAGGAGGAATAGGTGAAGCCGATCAGGTCCGAGAGGAGATGGTCACGGAAAAAGGCCTTCAGCTCCCGGGTGCGGTGGCGGAAGGTGTAGGGATGGTAGAGGGCCTCCCGGTCGGGACCGAGTCCCCCGGGAAGGGTGCGGGCGAGGATCTCCTCGTCGGTGGCGATCCACTTGATGCCGCAGCCGGCAATGATGGCAAGGGCCTCGTCGCTCACCGACCCCTCCGACGGCCACATGCCCACCGGGGTGAAGCCGAACACCTCCTGGAACCGGGCGATGCCGCGACTCACCTGGCTCCGGGCGTCCTCCGGATGGCGAAAGCGGGTTGCCGGGAGGTTCGCCCGGGGCATGGCGATGGCGGCCGCCTTCATGTCGCAGAGAAGGGGAAGAATCGGGTGGTAGTAAGGGGAGACGGCCAGTTCCACCTTCCCCTCATCGTGGAGCTTTTTGTAGAGGGGAATGATCCCGTTGAGGATGTCGGCGTGGCGGGTGAAGAGGAGCGCCTTGTCATCCTCGGTGAAGTTGCGCCCCTTCCGCGCCAGCTCCTTGAGCTCGGGGTAGCGGCGGCGGGCCGCCTCGCCGGTCCAGGCCAGGAAGAACCAGACCTGGAGGTCCAGGAGGTCCTGGTGGCTGAAGTGGCGGTGCCGTTCCCGGCTCTTCACCCGGGTCCCGTCGCCTGCAAGATGGAGGAGCTCCAGATAGCGGCGGTTCGGCTCGATGAGCCGCTGGCGGTTGGCGGAGAAGTAGTTCTCCAGGGCGAAGAGCCGGTCCTCCTCGGCCATGTCGGCCGGGGCCATCCGCCCCCGGACAAGCCAAGGGTCCACGGCCGTGCCGCCGGCGTAGTCGATGATCTGGTCCAGGAGCGACGGCACCAGGTTGAAGACCGCCCGGGCATTGGGGGTGTCGTCCACGATGGCCGCCATGTCGAAGTAGTCCTTGACGGCGTGGAGGTAGGTCCAGGGAAGGGCGTACTCCCCCTTCACCGGATCCTTGTAGTAGGGCTGGTGCATGTGCCATACGAATATGACGGAGAGGGGGGCGCTCACTGCAGTTCCCGTTTCCACCCCTCGACCTTTTTCTTGTACTCATCGAGGAGCTTCTGGGCCGTCTTGGCATCCCGGGCCTCGGCCACGATGTGAACGTAGGGGAGGTACTGGTCCGGGAGCACCAGTGCCCAGTCCTCGCCGAAATGGACCTTGATCCCGTCGATGAAGCTCGCCTCCTTGTCGAGGCTGTCCTCGCTCATCTTCCGCATGATCCCCCCCTTCATGTCCCAGACGCAGGGGACCCGGGTCTGGAGGAAGACACGCTGCGGAATCTCCGCCGCCACCCTGGAGATGGAGAGCCCCCCCTTGGCCACCAGCTCGATGGTCTTGGCGATGGCGAACATGCCGTCGAAGGCGGACTGGAACTTCGGGAAGGCAAAACGGCCGTCCATGGTCCCCGCAAGGACCACCTCGGAGGAGAGGGTGGCCTCGATCATGGCCCGGTCGGCGCTCTTGGTGCGGGTCACGGCACTGCCGCGCTCCTGGACCATCCGCTCGATGGCCGAGGGGGCCGACACCGGCACCGCGAAGAGCCCCTTCTCGCCCGAGCGGAGCGCAAGCCCCACCATGAGCGGCAGAAGTTCGGCCCCCTCGTAGACCTTGCCGGTCTCGTCCACCACGATGACCCCTTCGGTGCCGGGGTCGAGCCAGAACCCGGCGCTTGCCTCCAGGGTGGCAACGATCTTGGAAAGCTGGGCGAGACTCTGCTGCCGTTCAGCCACTGCCTGGATCCCCCGCTCCTCGTCCACGTAGGCGTTGAGGCTGATGACCTCGCACCCCATCTGGGTCAGGATGCCGGGAAGGAGCTGGCTGGCCGATGAGTGGTTGAAGTCGATCACCACCTTGAACTGTTTCTTCTGCAGCGGCGACTTGCCGATGGTGTGGAGGAACCCCTCACGATAAAAATCCGTCACCTGTTGTGGAATCTCGGACAACGCCCCCGGCTCCGTGTGGTGGGCCCGGCGGAAGTTCTCCTTGAAAAAGATTCTCTCCACGTTCTTCCCCATGGAACTGGAGAAGTCGAGGCCGTCGCCATCCAGGAAGACAATCTCGGTGGAAGCGGGGTCGTCAATGGCCTGGCGGAAGTAGATTCCACCCACCTCGCCAAAGGTGCGGAGCTTATAGCGCAAGACCGGCATCGGCACCATGGTCAGGTCCCGTACATTGATCCCGGCGGAGAGGAGCCCGCCGATAAAGCTTCGCTTCAGCATCCGGCAGGAGCGGTAGGAATCGCGGCCCGAGATGATATGGCTCCCCTTGGGGAGCATGGTACCATAGGCGCACCCCAGCTTGGCCACGAACTCGGGGGTAAGCTCCATGTTGGTGAGCCCCTTGACCATGGCCCCCTCGAAGAGGGACTTTTTCCACTTTTCACCCCAGATGAGGTTGCCGGTGACGGTGGCCCCGGCCTCGATCACCTTCCGGGGCCAGATCTTCACGTCCCGCTTGATGTAGGCCTCCTCGCCGATGGAGGTGTCGTCGGCCACGATGACCCCCTCCTCCATGACGACCCCGTGCCCGACCCGCACATTGCTGCAGAGGACGCCGTCGTTGAGCTTCGCCCCCTTCTTCACGTAGACGTTGTCCCAGATGACGCAGCGGTTGAGGCGGACCCCCGGCTCGATGGTACAGTTGCGGCCGATAACCGTGTCCTTGATGTGGGCGCTCTCGAAGACCTGGGAGTTGTCCCCCACGACCACCGTTCCCTCCAGGGTGACATGCTCGTCCAGGTTCACGTCGCTCCCAAGCCGCAGATCCTTCCCCACCAGGTCCTGCTTCGCCTCGTCGATCTTTACGTTTACCTTCCCCTTGAAGATGTCGTGATGGGCCTCACGGTAGGAGTCGGTGTTGCCGATGTCGCGCCAGTACCCCTTTGCGGTGTAGCCGAAGAGGGGCTTCTGCTGCTCCAGGAGTTTCGGGAAGAGGTCCTGGGAGAAGTCGTAGTTCTCCTCCTCCGGGATATGGGCGAAAATTTCCGGCTCGAAGACGTAGATGCCGGTGTTGATGGTATCTGATATCACCTCCCCCCACCCCGGCTTTTCCAGGAACTGGGTGATCCGCTTTTCCTTGTCGGTGATGACGACCCCGAACTGGAGCGGGTCCTTCACCGAGGTGAGGGTGATGGTGGCCAGGGCCTTGTTGTCCTCGTGGGAGTCGATGATCTTCTGGAGGTTGAAGTCGGTGAGGAGGTCACCGCTGATGACGAGGAACCGCTCGTCCAGGAACTTCTCGGCGCACTTGACGGCCCCGGCGGTCCCCATGTCCTGGAGGGGGGTGACGTAGGTGATCTTGACGCCGAAGTCGGTGCCGTCCCGGAAAAAGTTCTTGATGACCGCCGGCTGGTGGTAAAGGAGCATTACGAGATCGGTGATCTCGTACTTCTTCAGCAATTCTACGATATGGAGCATGATGGGGCGGTTCAGCAGCGGGATCATCGGTTTCGGGATGCTGCTCGTGAGGGGTTGGATGCGGGTCCCGAACCCGCCTGCCATAATGACTGCTTTCATGGGATGCTCCTTTTTATGTATTGAGCGAGGTAGTGAGGGAGCGAGGTCGCGAGATAGTATTGATTAAACTACCTCGCGACCTCGCCATCTCGCCACCTCACTTCCCTTTCTTCACCAGAACCCGCTTGACCTCCTCCTTGAGCTCCGTGAGGTCGCTGGACTTCACCACGTAGCCGTCGGCGAGCCAGGCGGAAAAATCATCTTTGAAACAGGAGAAGGCGGTGCAGAGGATCACCGGCAGGTTGTGGCGTTCCTTGACAACCTTCTGGAGGAGGTCGAGGCCGCTCTCGTTCTTGAGCTTGATATCGAGGACGATCAGGTCGAACTCACTCTCCTTGATCTTCTCCACCGCCTCGGCGGCAGTGGCGGCGGTGGCCACTTCGTGCCCATCGTCAGCCAGTTCCTGGGAATAGAGCAGCCTGATGCTGCTTTCATCGTCCACCACCAGCAGTCGTGCCATGTTACGTCTCCTCCCTGTTCACGGGTAGTTTGATGATATACCGGGTTCCCCCGCCAGGCGGGGTATCAACCTCGAAGAGGTTGCCGTGCTTCTCCATAATCGTCTTGCAGATGGCCACGCCGAGGCCGGAACCGAGTTCCTCGGTGGAGCCGAAGGGGGTTGTCATGGCATCGATGCTTTCCCGGCTCAAGGCGACGCCGTTGTCCGATATTTCCACAAGGATCCAGCCGTTTTCCCGACGGGTTTCGGCCCTGATCTCCCCCCCCTCCGGCATACCTTCCATGGCCGTATTGACGATGGTTCTGACACAGTAAGCCACCTGCTTGTAATCAATGCGGGCCGGCGGCAGGCCTGTGTCGAGCCGGAGGCGGCAAGCCACCCGCCGCTCGTGGAGCCGGCCGTTCAACTCGCGGCAGACAGCACTCACCAGTTGGTTCACGTCCCAGATATCCAAGGTCGGGTAGAGGGAATCGGAGTAGTTGAGAATATCCTCCAGAACTTCCTCCAACTGGCGCACCTGCTGGCCAATGGACTCCAGGTACTCCCGCTGGGGGTCGTCATCGGCAGCCCCCCGCAGGAGCGTGCGGGCAAACCCGCCGATGATCATGAGGGGATTGCGGATGGAGTGGGCGATGCTGGAGGTGATCTTCCCCACGAGCGCCATCCGCTCCATCCTGACGATCAGCTCCTGCTGCTCCTTGAGCTTCACGTTGGCGGCCGTCACCTTGAGGAGCTCCTCCTGGAGCCGCTCGTAGAGCGAGGCACGTTCGATGGCGAAGGCCACGGAGAAGGCGAAGGTCTCCAGGGATTGCACGTCCTGGGGGGTGATCTGCTTGTGGGTGATGCAATTGTCGGAGATGATCACCCCGATCCGGCGGTTGCGGGAGATGAGCGGCGTGATGAGGAAGGTATCCACCCCCAGGGCCTGAACCAGGGAGTGATCACATTCGGGGTTCTGGAAGGCGTTCTCCACCAGGATCGGCCTCTTTTCCCGCAACGCCCGGACGAGAACATGGTTCGGGTCCGACAGGGGGATGGTCATCCGCTTGAGGACGTCGTGGAACTTCTGCTTCTCGGAGGTGAGCTTGGTCTGGTAGAAGTCCCTGGCCATCTCCTTGAGGGTAAAGTCGTCCCGCTGGATATCCTCCCATATCTCCCACGCCTCGCCGAAGGTCAGGGGGCCCACACCCAGGTACCCCCGGAGAAATTTCCGCTCTTTGTCGGCAAGCAGGAGGAAGGCCCGGTTCATGCCGAACCCCTTGCCGGCGGTGATGGCGGTCATTACCACCGAAAGGACTTCGTCCAGGTCGACGGAGGTCTGGAGAACGAGGCTGATCTCGTGGAGGAACTTAATCTCCCGTTCCCGGCTGTCGAGAAAACTGACCATGGACTGGAGCTTTCCCCGCTGTTCCCTGACTTCGCCGAGCAGGAACGAAACCACTTCTCCCAGGGGATTTCCCGACTCCTGCATCTTCTGCAGGTCATTACGGAAATTGGGACAGTCGATGCACTTTTCAAGGATCCGCCGCTGGTAGGAGGTGTAGAGAACCTCCTCCCCCTCGCCGATATTCGGACATCCTCCCGGTTCAACCACTTTTCTGTGCCAACAACAGACCCAATCCACTGACCATCTCCCGAGAGGGTTGATTTTATGCGCGACACAACAGCACAATTATACCAGCAGACAGCACCTTTTCAAGACGGTAAAGGTTTTATTAATTAATCAGTTCACCAAATATCCGCTCCACCAAGGAGAGCTTGAACGCGTGCTTCTTCATTGGATACTCATCGGCACTCCACAAAAATTCATGAATATTTTTTCGAGAGGAGGCACTTACAACCATGATCATGTCAAAGCAGTTACTGATGAGAATAGGCGCCAGCGCCTGCCTCCTGAGTGAACGGGGAAGCTCGGGACTCAACGATGTCACGGTGTATCGCAAGGGGATGCGGCGGTAAGGGGGCGGGGGCTCTTCGCCAACGCGGTGACGGAGCATTCCCCCACCTGCCGGAGGAGGAACGGCTCCGCGACCGGGAGCTTATGAAAAGCTTCATCGAACGGATCTTCGCCTATCGGCGATGGAAGGAGAGGCTCTCCGCGGACAGGTAGCAATCCCGTCGACACTCACGCGGCAGGAGGCTTCCGCCTTTTCCCCCGGCGCCGCCGGCGTTTCGGGGGAGCTTCTCCTCCGCCGGTCGCCGGCTCCACCGGCGGCATGACGCTTTCCCGGGCGTAGCGCTCCCACCAGGCGAGAATTTTCCCACCCTCCCCCGTCACCGCGCACCGGCAACGGAGGTAGGCCAGGGCCTCGGCAAAGCAGGATCGGGCAAGTACCCCCTGAGGCCGCTTCCCCGGTATCTTCCGGAGACGGTGCTGAATCAGCAGAATCTCCCGCACAGCGAGCGCGATCCGCTGGGGAATGGCAATGATCGGCGCCTGCTCGCCAAGAAAGCCGGCCATTGCCGCGTTGACCGCGTCCGGCACCGGCATCCCCGCATCAGCCAACTCCGCGGCCCGTTCCTCCACGTACTCGCCGAACATGAGGGCGAGAAGGAGGGGGGGCGAGACCGGCTCTCCGCCCCCCACCTGATCGTCCGCCCACTCCAGGGCCTTGCCGACCTGGGAATGGGGAAAACCGTCGATCTCCCGGTCGAGCCAGGCGCTGAAACGGGGAAAGAGATGACTGAAAAGCCCTGCCTGGCGGAGCAGCTGGTAGACCCGCTCCCCTTCACCCGAGAGGAAGAGCTTCAGCACCTCCTCGTAGAGTCGGGGGGCCGTGGCCCGGGTGATGGCGGGGGCCAGCTCCCGGATTGCCTGCCAGGTGGCATCCTCCACGGTGAAACCCAGGGTGGCGGCAAAGCGCACCGCCCTCAGCATCCGGACGGGGTCTTCCGTGAAGCGGACAAGGGGATCGCCGATGGTCCGGATCACCCCCCGCCGCAGGTCTTCCATGCCATTCGCATAGTCGATGATGGAAAAATCCGCGATGTTGTAAGCCAGGGCGTTCACGGTGAAGTCCCGCCGCACGGCGTCCTCTTCAGGGGTCCCGAAGACGTTGTCCCGCAGCACCATTCCCTCGTCGCTCACCACATGGCGGGGCAGCCGGGGGCGCTCCCCCTCGCCGGGCACGTTCTCCGGGGAGACCGGAGCAGGCGCGGTATCTTCGGGCTCCTCCGGCGCCAGGGCCCGGAAAGTGGCAACCTCGATAATCTCGTCCTGGTAATGGATGTGGGCGAGCCGGAACCTGCGCCCCACCAGACGGCAGTTGCGGAACAGCCGCTTCACCTGGTTTGGGGTGGCGTTGGTGGCCACATCGAAATCCTTGGGTTCGCGTCCCAGCAGGAGGTCGCGGACGCATCCTCCCACGAGGTAGGCAATGCAGCCGTTATCCTTGAGACGGTAGAGAACCCGGAGTGCGTTGGGGCTCACTTGGGAGCGGGAGATGGGATGATCGGGGCGGGGGATGATGACTGGTTCGCTGTTCATAGGGGTTTTCATAGCACACAACGGGGACAAATACTACTGTCCGGTAAACTTTGATTGTACAGCTGTAACTTGTTGAACTTTATTGCTCTTTGGCACAATTGTTCTTTTTTCGACATGAATTCGTTCTGGGTGTAGCCTTCCTCCCTTTACAGGAGGGGAGCAATGCACACCGGTCCGACCGTTTTCAAACAACTTCTGCAGTTTCTGCCCCGGTACGAATTCAATCTCTGCGTTCGCCGACACCGTGGCGAGTATCGGGAGAAGAAGTTCTCGACCTATGACCAGTTCCTCTGCCTGGCTTATGCCCAGATGGCTGGCCGTGAGAGCTTGCGGGATATCGAGACCTGCCTGAACTCCCACCAGGAGAAGCTGTACCACATCGGCTTTCGTGGTGATGTCTCCCGCACGACCCTTGCCGACGCGAACGAGCGCAGGGACTGGCGTATCTTCCAAGACTTCGGTCATGTACTGATCGGCATAGCTCAGCAGCTGTACCAGGCTGATGCCATCGCCGTTGAGCTTACGCAACCGCTCTACGCCTTTGACTCGACCACTATCGACCTGTGCCTTACGCTGTTCCCATGGGCCGAGTTCCGCAAAACCAAGGCGGCGGTCAAGATGCATACGCTCATTGATCTGCGTGGTCCCATTCCAACCTGGGTCACTATTACCACTGGCAAGGTCCACGATGTCAGGATGCTGGACCATCTGCCGGTTGCAAAGGATGCCATTTACACGATGGACAGAGGGTATGTCGATTTTGCCCGGCTCCACTCCATCCACAAGCAGGGAGCATTCTTCGTAGTTCGGGCAAAGGACAACCTGAAATGCCAGCGGTTATATTCCCATCCGAAGGACAAGGAATCAGGTGTACGGGCAGACCAGATTATCACCCTGGTGACGCAGAAGTCGAAAAAGGGGTATCCGGAGAAACTGCGCCGGGTCAGCTATGTTGACAAAGAACGGAACAAGCGACTCGTATTTCTCACGAACAACTTCGAGATTCCGGCAGCGACGGTGGCTGCGATTTACAAGCAGCGCTGGCAGGTGGAGCTGTTTTTCAAATGGATCAAACAGCACCTGCGGATCAAGTCGTTCATCGGAACGTCAGTCAATGCCGTGAAGAGCCAGATATGGGTTGCCTTGTGCATCTATCTGCTGGTGGCGATCACGAAAAAGAAGTTGGGGGTTCCGTGTTCGCTCTACACTTTTCTACAGATTCTGGAGGTCAACTTGTTCGAGAAAAAGCCCATTTCATCGCTGGTTGCGGAGGCTCTCAAGCGAAATGCTGATTATCCTGAGCGCAACCAACTGAACTTATTCAACTATTAACCGGACAGTAGTGGGGGACAAAAGCAAAAAGCCCCCGAGCAGTCAAAAAACGGGTATTTTTTGACATTGGTCATGACAAGGTCCACCTGCTTGACCTATGATGACCCCATGGAAACGTTCTCAAACAAACAATTGAAGGATGTGAAGGTACTCGTCGACTTTGTCAGGGTCTACTGTCACGCCTGCCACGACCGTTCCCTCCGCGCCCCCTTTGACCTGCCTCCGGAGCTGCAGCGCCGCTACTCCAGGGGAGTGGAGCTCTGCCCCGAATGCGCCGCCCTCCTTGCCCACGGCATCCAGAAACGCCGCAAGTGCCCCCTGGACCCGAAGCCCTCATGCAAGAGCTGCCGCATCCACTGCTACAGCAAGGAGTACCGGGCAAAGATCCGGGAGGTCATGGGCTTTTCGGGGAAACGGATGATCATGCGGGGCCGACTCGATTACCTCCTGCATTTCCTTTTCTGAACCGAACCAACGACACGACGAGAAACATAAGGTGTAAAGGAGATATCTGCCATGATCAGGAAAATCGTACAGATCGACGAAGAGAAGTGCAACGGCTGCGGCCTCTGCGTCCCCGCCTGCGCCGAGGGGGCCATCAAAATCGTGAACGGTAAGGCGGTCCTTGCCGCCGACAACCTCTGCGACGGACTCGGGGCCTGCCTCGGGGACTGCCCCCAGGACGCCATCCGGATCATTGAGCGGGAAGCGGACGAATTCGACGAGGCTGCGGTGGACGAGCACCTGAAGGGGACGGGCCCGCAGCCCCACGGGCACCATGCCGGCGGCTGTCCCGGCTCCCGGGCCATGGCTTTTGCTCCCTCCCACCCCGCCGGCGAACAATCCGCAGGGGGGAAGATCGCCAGCCGGCTGCGCCAGTGGCCCGTGCAGCTCCACCTGGTCCCCACCACGGCCCCCTACTTCCAGGACGCCGACCTCCTCATCGCCGCCGACTGCGTCGCCTTCGCCCATGGCGACTTCCACCGGGAATTCCTGGAGGGGAAAGCCCTCGTCATGGGCTGCCCCAAGCTGGATGACAACAACGCCTATCTCCAGAAGCTGACCGAGCTCTTCCGGGTCTCCTCCATCAGGAGCATCACGGTCCTGCGGATGGAAGTCCCCTGCTGCGGCGGCATCGTCATGGCGGCCCGACAGGCCCTGACCGCCAGCGGAAAAAATATCCCCTTCCGGGAGGTGACCATCGGCATCCAGGGGGATGTAAAGGGATAAATTCATCACACAGGACAAACAGGATTCTTTTTGTCTTTTTCCATTGACAAGGGGCACTGCGGCTGGTATCTCTTTCACTGTCATTGCATTCACACTCGCCGTACGAAAGGAGAGACCATTCCATGTGCATGTGTACCCTCGTCACCAAAGAGGCCCCTGATTTCGCAGCCGACGCTGTCCTGCCCGACAACACCTTCGCCACCATCAAGCTGTCGAGCTTTCGTGGGAAATACGTGATCCTCTTCTTCTATCCCCTGGACTTCACCTTTGTCTGCCCCTCGGAAATCCTCGCCTTCAACAAAAAGCTGGACCAGTTCAAGGCCAAAAACTGCGAGGTCATCGGCGTCTCCGTGGATTCGAAGTTCACCCACCTGGCCTGGAAAAACACGAAGGTGGAAGATGGCGGCATCGGCAACATCCAGTACCCCCTGGTGTCAGACCTGAAGAAGGAGATCGCCACCCAGTTCGGCGTTCTCTTCGAGAACGGCGGCGTCGCCCTTCGGGGACTCTTTCTCATCGATACCAAGGGGATCGTCCGCCACGCTGTCATCAACGACCTCCCCTTGGGTCGGAGCGTTGACGAGGCCCTGCGGATGCTGGACGCCCTCCAGTTCGTGGAAACCCACGGCGACCAGGTCTGCCCTGCCAACTGGCGGGAGGGTGACGAGGCCATGAAGCCCACGGCCGCCGGCGTTGCCGACTACCTGGCGAAGCATGCCGCAGGGTAGCTGCCTCCACGCAGCGAAATGAAAGGCACGGTCCGGCGACCGTGCCTTTTCTGTTTCTCCGAGGATTCCATGGCCGAGCCCCGCCTCACCGAAAGCCCCCTCCTCTCCGGCGCCGATCCCACGGAAGGGATCGTTGCCGCCGAACTGGCGGGACGGTTCATCCGCCTCTTCATCCGCACGCCTGGCGGCGTCATCTTCAGGGACACCCCCTTCCGCCCCTTCATCCTCCTGGAGGACCGGGCACTTTTGGGCGGCTTCCGGAGCGACGTCGAGACCCGCCCCCTGGCCGGCCCCGGCGCCTTCCGTTACCTGGCCCTCTTCGCCGATTGGTCCGAATGCCTCGCCGCCCGGGATTTCCTGGCGAAGCGGACCGGCCATACCCCCTCCGCCCCCGACGCTCCCTACCTCTTTCTCTCGGACCCGGTGCACCAACACCTCCTCCTCGCCGGCACCACCTTCTTCAAAGGGCTGGAATTCAATGCGCTGCGCCGCCTGGCCCTGGATATCGAGACCGCCTGCGCCGAGGGGTTCGAGTTCTCCAACCCGGCGCGGGAGGAGGACCGCATCCTTTCCATCGCCGTCATGGAGGAAGGGGGCTATGAGGAGTACCTGTCGGCCCATGCACTCTCCGAGCGGGAGATGCTGGAACGGCTCACCGCCATCATCCGGGAGCGGGATCCGGACGTAATCGAAGGGCACAACCTCTTCCGCTTTGACCTCGAATACATCAGGGCCCGGGCGGCCCGGCACGGGGTCAGGCTCCGTTGGGGGCGCGACGGGAGCGAGCCCCGGGTCCACCCTTCCCGGTTCGCCGTGGCGGAGCGGACCATCGACTATCCCCGCTGGAACATTTACGGCCGCTCGGTCATGGACACCTACTTCCTCCTTCAAATCTATGACGTCTCCAGCCGGGAACTGGAGAGCCACGGCCTCAAGCAGGCGGCTATCCACTTCGGCCTCGCCTCACCCGACCGGGTCTACCTGGACCGTCAGGCCATGGACGAGGTCTTCCGCAGCGACCCGGAGGCGCTCAGGCGCTACAATCTGGACGACGTGCGGGAGACCCTTGCCCTGTCGCGGCTCCTCTCCTACCCCTGGTTCCTTCAGGCCCGCATCTTTCCCTACTCCTACCAGACCTGCGTCATCCGGGGGAACGCCACGCGGATCAACGCTCTCTTCCTGCGGGAATACCTGCGGCAGGGCGCTGCGGTCCCGAAACCTGCCGGATCCGTGGGGACCTTCGAGGGTGGGTACGCCGCCGTCTTCGAGACCGGCGTTCTCGGCCCCATCGTCCACTGCGACGTGGCCTCCCTCTACCCCTCCATCATGCTTGCTTACGGCCTAGACCCCCGACGGGAGCACCTGGGGCTCTTCCTGCCGCTCCTGGCGCAGTTGCGGCAGTTTCGCCTCGCCGCCAAGGAGCGGGCACGGGAGGCGGCGCTCCCCCACGAGCGAGACTACTTCAACGCCCTCCAGCAGACCTTCAAGGTGCTCATCAACTCCTTCTACGGCTACCTGGGAACCACCATCCACACCTTCTCCGACCCGGGGGTGGCCGCCGAGGTGACCCGCCGGGGGCGAGAGCTGATCCAGGACATGATCGAATGGCTTCGCCGGCACGGGGCTCGTCCCGTGGAAGTGGACACCGACGGCATCTACTTCATCCCTCCGCAGGGGATAGAAACCATCGGGCAGGAGGAGGCCCTTGTCCGGGAGCTCTCCGCAACCCTCCCGGAAGGGATTGCCGTGGAGATGGACGGCCGGTACCGCGCCATCTTCTCCTACAAGATAAAGAACTACGCCCTCCTGGACCACGACGGGAAGGTAATTGTCAGGGGAAGCGCCCTCCGCTCCCGGGGGATAGAACGGTACCTGCGGGACTTCATGGCAGCGGCGGTCCGGCTCCTGCTACAGGGCGACGGGGCAAAAATCCCGGCGTTCCACGAGGACTGCATCCGGCGCCTGCGGAACCACCTCATCCCCATCGAGAGCCTCGCCCGCACCGAAACCCTCGGTGAAGCGCCGCCCACCTATCTCCAGAAGGTCCGCCAAGGGAAGCGGAACCCGTCGGCGGCATTCGAGATAGCCCTGCGCGCCGAGCGCCCCTTCCGGGCCGGCGACCAGATCAGCTACTACGTAACGGGACACGGAAAAGGGGTGACCGTCTACGAAAACTGCAAGCCGGTCTCCCAGTACGATCCAACCCGGCCCGATGAAAATACGGAATTCTATCTCGACAAGCTCAACCAGCTCGTGAAAAGGCTTGCCGCCTACCTGCCGAAGGAGCCCACCCTCTTTGACTGAGGCCGCTTGCCACCTGTCGGCAAGTGTGCTACAAGGGGTAAGAAACTCCCATCACATGCCGGCAAAAGGAGAATATATGCGTTCTTTCGCATGGTTTCTTGCCCTGACGCTGACCCTTTCCTGCTCAACCCCCCTCTTTGCCCAGGACGAACCGAAACCGGAATTCGTCGTGGAAAAAATGGCCTTCAAACTGGCCCGCGGCGTGACCAATTTTGCAACGGCTATCGTGGAACTTCCCAAGCAGTCGTACCTGAGCGTCCGTGACCGGGGCAACGTGGGTTACGTCATCGGCCCCCTCAAGGGAGTCGGCATGACCCTCTACCGGGCCTTCATCGGCGCCACCGAGGCAGTCTTTTTCCCCGTCCCCCAGCCGGGATATTACGACCCCATGATCGAACCCGACTTCGTATGGAAAGGATGGGAGCCGCCCCAGCGCGCGACTGTGGAGGAAGGTGACATGACGATGGAGACAGAGTCGGGAGAGGGGCAATGAAACCGGGACGCCTGATTACCGGAGCAGCCCTCGCCTGCCTGCTCGTTTGTGGGCAGCACCAACGGGTCCATGCCGAAAGCATAACCTCGGTCGAAGACGCCTCGGCCCAGGAGGTGGTTGACGGCATGGCCAACAAGTTCGCCCGGGGGGTAGCCAACACGGCGACCGGCTGGCTGGAGTTTCCAAAGCAGATTTATGTCACCTGGCAGGAAGAGGGGCCGGCAAAGGGATTGACCGTCGGCCCCCTGAAGGGGGTGGGAATGACTGTGGCGAGGACCCTGGCCGGTGCGGGGGAAGCGGTGACGTTCTTTATCTCCTGGCCCGGCTTCTTCGACGCCTACATGGACCCAGCCTACGTTTGGGAAAAGGAGTAGTCCAAGGACGGTACATCAGGCCGACACTCATTAGGCACAAAAAAAGCCGCATCCAAAGATGCGGCTTTTTTACGTCCTTAGGGGACTTATTACTTCGCAGCCGGAGCAGCCGGGGCCTCAGCAGGCTTGGCTTCTTCTTTCTTCACGGCTTTCTTGGCCTTCTTGGCTTTCTTGGCCTTCTTGGCAGCCGGCTTCTTCTCTTCTTTCTTCACTTCAGCAGCCGGAGCAGCCGGAGCGGCAGCCGGAGCAGCTTCTTTCTTCGGCTCGGCAGCGAAAACAGCACCGGCGAAGGCAACGGCAACAAGAGCAGCAACGATCGAGGAAACAACTTTCTTCATTACAACACCTCCAAAGGATATTTTGTCGTATCCTTGAGCAGGGAACGTGCCACTTCTCAAGAATACCTTCAACTCACTGAAATAACACCATTGCAAACCCAGACGACCTCGATCAGGGGAAGGAAATAGATCGCAACATAACCGCATATGCTCCGAAGACTACCGCATATAAGGCACCAGGATTTACCGCCGGGAATGGAACGGCCAAGGCAAACCATGGTCTTTTGCCTTGCCAAATCACGACTAATTCACTAAATTTGAATATTTAACCTGTATGGCATCCCTCTGTCGTCCCTCACACGGAGAACCCAACTAGTGTCGTATAACAATCTGCTCGCCATAGAAAAACCTGTCCGCTACACAGGAGATGAAATCGGCTCCCGCCCGAAGGAGGATGCCGAACTCCGCTTCGTCCTCGCCTTCCCCGATGTCTATGAGGTGGGGATGAGCCACCTGGGACTCCAGATTCTCTACGATATCCTGAACAGGGAGGAGGGGATCGCCGCGGAACGGGCCTATACCCCCTGGCCCGACCGGGAAGCACAACTGAGGAGCCTCGGCGAGTCCCTTGCGACCCTGGAGAGCCAGACCTCCCTGGCTCGGGCCGACATCATCGGCTTCACCCTCCAGTACGAGCTCTCCTATACCAACATCCTCACCATGCTCGACCTGGCCGGTATCCCCTTCCGGGCCGCGGAGCGGGGGGACGAATTCCCCCTCGTGATCGCCGGGGGCCCCTGCGCCTGCAACCCAGAGCCCCTGGCCGATTTTCTCGACGCAGTCCTCCTGGGGGACGGTGAGGAGGCGGTAGTAGAGATCGCCGCGGCCTGCCTGGAGCGGAAGCGGAACGGCGAGTCGAAGCAGTGGCTCCTGGAACGACTTGCCAGCATTGACGGGGTCTACGTCCCCTCCTTCTTCGAGCCCCGCTACCACGACGACGGCACCATCGACGCCATCATCCCCCTGCGTCCTGCCCACGGCCGGGTACGGCGGCGGTTTCTCTCCGATCTCGATACGGCCCCCTACCCCACGGCTCCGGTGGTCCCCTTTCTCAAGACGATCCACGACCGGGTGAGCATCGAGATCGGCCGGGGCTGCACCCGGGGGTGCCGTTTCTGCCAGGCGGGGTACCTCTACCGGCCGGTGCGGGAACGCTCCCCGGAAACGATTCTTAAGCTCGTTGAGGAGACCCTGCGGAACACCGGCTACGACGAGGTGTCGCTCCTCTCTCTCTCCACCGGCGACTACGGCTGCCTCACGCCGCTGTTGCGGGAGCTGATGGTCCGCTATGCCCACGAGAGGATCGCCGTGGCGCTGCCGTCACTGCGGGTCGGGAGCCTCAGCCAGGAACTGGTCGAAGAGATCCGCAAGGTCCGCAAGACCGGCTTCACCCTGGCCCCCGAGGCGGGAAGCGAGCGACTGCGCACGATTATCAACAAGGGGATCTCGGAAGAAGACCTCCTCCGCAACGCCTTCGAAGCCTTTTCCAACGGCTGGCGGGTCATCAAGCTCTACTTCATGATCGGACTTCCCGGCGAAACCGAGGAGGATCTCGTCGGCATCGCCGACCTGGCCCGCAAGGTAAAACAGGAGGGAAAGCGTGCCGGCAGCGGCGGCGAGGTAAACGTCTCGGTCTCCACCTTCGTCCCCAAGCCCCACACCCCCTTCCAGTGGGAGCCCCAGATCACCACCGAGGAGACCGTGGCCAAGCAGCGGTTTCTCCGGGACGAGCTCAAGAAGCGCAAGCTGGGCCTCAAGTGGCACGACGCCCCCCTCTCCTTCATGGAAGGGGTCTTCGCCCGGGGAGACCGGCGTCTCGGCGCCGTGCTGGCAAAGGCGTGGGAGCTGGGATGCCGTTTTGACGGCTGGGGGGACCGGCTGAAAAGCACCACGTGGCACGAGGCCTTTGCCGTCTGCGGCATCGACCCTGCCTTCTACCACCGGCGCCGGGGAATCGACGAAACACTCCCCTGGGACCACCTGGACTTCGGTGTGACCAGGGCATTCCTGCGCCAGGAGTTGGAAAAGGCGTGGGCCGGGGAACCCACCGGCGACTGTCGTACGGGACGTTGCACCGGCTGCGGCATCTGCGACTTCGACCGGATCGCCATGCGGACCACCGATCCGGCGTGGCAGAAAGGCAGCGCACCCGCCACGCCTTCCCCCGTTGAAGCCGACGCGAAGGTGACCATGCGGCTTCGCTACACGAAGACCGGCGCCATGCGTTACCTGAGCCATCTGGAGATGATCGGCCTCTTCACCCGGGCCGTGGGACGCGCCCGACTCCCCATCCGCTTCTCCCAAGGGTTCCACCCCCACCCCAAATTCTCGTTTGCCACGGCCCTTTCGGTCGGTGTAGAATCGTGGGCCGAGTATCTCGACATGGAGCTCATCCCCAGCCTCACGCCGGGGGAAGTACGGGACCGGCTCAACGCCGCACTCCCCGAAGGGATGCGGATCGTCGAGGCCGTGGTCATCCCGCCGGGGACGCCGTCCCTGTCAGTGCTCATGGACAAGGTTCGCTACCGGATTATCCTGCTGGAGGAAGCGGCTCGCGACCTTGCCGCCCGGGCAGAGGCGTTCCTTGCCCGGGACAGCTTCCCCCTCCGGCGGGCAAAAAAGGGGCGGATCCAGGAATACGACCTGCGCCACGAACTGGCCGCACTCACCGTCGATGGCCCGACCCTGGAGCTGACCATCGGCCGGGGAAAACCCCTCGAGTACGCCGCCGCCATCACGGGGCTTTCGCCCGAAGAGCTGGCCGATGCCCGCATCGAAAAGCTCGACGTCCTTTTCAAAGAATTTTCGATTTTATCTATACAGGGTATGTGCAATGGCCAATGAACTGGTAATCAACACCTCGTCCCACGAGACCCGCATCGCCCTCATCGAGAACGGCACCATTGCCGAGCTCTACATCGAGCGGAGCCGCGAGAAGGGGATCGTCGGGAACATCTACAAGGGGAAGGTCGTCCGGGTCCTCCCCGGCATGCAGGCAGCCTTCGTGGACATCGGCCTGGAAAAGGCGGCTTTCCTCTACGTGGCCGACGTCTTCGACGCCATGGAGGAGTTCGACTCCTTCATGGACCGCAACGGCGAGGACGGCGAAGGGGAGCAGCAGGTGCTCCAGCCCCTCCACCCCATCGAAGAGCTCCTCCAGGAGGGGCAGGAGATCCTCGTCCAGGTGTCCAAGGAGCCCATCGGCACCAAAGGGGCGCGGATCACCTCCCACATCTCGCTGCCGGGTCGGCACCTGGTCTACATGCCCACGGTGGATCACGTGGGGATCTCCCGCCGGATCGAGGAGGAGCCGGAGCGGGAACGACTCAAGGAGATCGTGGAGCGGATGAAGCCCCAGAACGGCGGTTTCATCGTCCGGACCGCCGCCGAGGGGAAGAGCGAGGAGGATCTCGTCTCGGACATGAACTACCTGACCAAGCTCTGGGACGAGGTGGTCAAGCGCAACGACAAGGGGCACGCCCCCTCCCTCATCCACGCCGACCTGGACGTGACCCAGAAGGTGATCCGCGACATCCTCACCGAGGACGTCTCCCGCATCGTGGTGGACTCCAAGACCGAGCATGACAAGATTGTCCAGTTCATCTCCACCTTCATGCCGAAGATGAAGTACTCCATGGAGCTCTACGACGACGAGGAGCCCATCTTCGACCACTTCGGGCTGGAGGTGGAGATCAGCCGCGCCCTGGGGCGCAAGGTCTGGCTCAAGTCCGGCGGCTACATCATCATCGAGCAGACCGAGGCCCTGACCGCCATCGACGTGAACACCGGCCGTTTCGTGGGGAAGCACAACCTTGAGGATACGATCCTCAAGACCAACCTGGAGGCGGTGAAGGAGATCGCCTACCAGCTCCGGCTCCGGAACATCGGCGGAATCATCATCATCGACTTCATCGACATGGAGAAGGAGGTGAACCGGGAAAAGGTTTTCACGGCCCTGGAAGAGGCCATGAAGGCCGACAAGTCCAAGACCAATATCCTGAAGATCTCGGAACTGGGCCTCGTGGAGATGACCCGCAAGCGGGTGCGCGAGTCCATCGGCCGGATGATGTGCGAACCCTGCCCCTACTGCGAGGGGCGCGGCTACGTGAAATCCAAGACCACGGTCTGCCACGAGATCTTCCGGGAACTGCGCCGGGAGATGCTCGACATTCGCGGCACCAAGGCGACCCTCACCGTCCATCCCCAGGTGGCCGACCTCCTCTACGATGAGGAGCGCCGGGGGCTGGAGGAGCTGGAGAAGAAATTCAAGAAGCGGATCACCGTCCGGGCCAAGCCGGGCTTCCACCAGGAGCAGTTCGAGATCGCCATCAGCTAGGAACAAAGGAATTCTTCCATGATTGGAACCCCTCTCAAGAAAAGCGCCACGCGCGTCATGCTCCTCGGCTCCGGCGAGCTCGGGAAAGAGGTTGTGCTCGAAGCCCAGCGGCTCGGCGTCGAGGTAATCGCCGTCGACCGCTACGCCGATGCGCCCGCCATGCAGGTGGCCCACCGCGCCCATGTCGTCAACATGCTCGACCGGGTCGAACTCGGCCGGATCGTGGCCCGGGAACGGCCCCACCTTATCGTCCCGGAAATCGAGGCGATCGACACCCCCTACCTCCTGGAACTGGAGCAGGAGGGGTACACCGTGATCCCCACGGCCCGGGCCGCCAACCTGACCATGAACCGGGAAGGCATCCGGCGCCTGGCGGCGGAAGAGCTGGGCCTGCCAACGGCTGCCTATCGCTTTGCCGCGAGTATCGAATCGTTCCGGGCGGCGGTGAAGGATATCGGCCTTCCCTGCGTGGTGAAACCAATCATGAGTTCCTCCGGCAAGGGACAAAGCGTTGTAAAGAGTATGGAAGAAATCGACGGCGCCTGGACCTACGCCATGGAAGGGGGCCGGGGGGCCTCCGATACCGTAATCGTTGAGGAATTCATTCCCTTTGACTACGAGATCACGCTCCTGACCGTGCGCCACGCCGGGGGCACCACCTTCTGCCCTCCCATTGGCCACGTGCAGATCAAGGGGGACTACCACGAGTCATGGCAGCCCATGGCCATGACGCCGGCCGCCCTGGCGGAATCCCAGCGCCAGGCCAAAGCAGTGACCGACGCTCTCGGCGGCTCCGGGATCTTCGGGGTGGAACTCTTCATCAAGGGAGATCGGGTCTGGTTCAGCGAGGTTTCACCCCGCCCCCACGACACCGGCATGGTCACGATGATCTCCCAGAACCTCTCCGAGTTCGAGCTTCACGTCCGGGCAATCCTTGGCCTTCCCGTTCCGGAGGTGGCAAACCTGGCCCCGGCGGCCTCCCATGTCGTCCTGGCCTCGGAAGCAGCCGAGGAGGTCACCTTCTCCGGCCTGGACGCCGCCCTCTCTGTCCCGGAAACGAAGCTGCGCCTCTTTGGAAAACCCGACACCCGGCCGGGACGACGGATGGGGGTCGCACTCTCCTTCGGCGCCGACACCGACGAGGCGAGAAACCGGGCCGAGCAGGCAGCCCATGCAGTGAAGATCGTCACCCTCTGACCATCATTCAAAAGGAGGTTTGTCATGGATTTCGCGGCCAAAGTTTCCGATGTACCCGACTGGGGAAAGAAAATTGTCACCGTCAAGGGCCAGGAGATCCTCCTCGTCAAGACCAAGGGAAACATCTACGCCTGCGAGACCGAGTGCCCCCACCAGGGAGCCCCTCTATCCGGCGCCCTGGTCAAGGAGGAAGGGCATATCTCCTGCCAGCGCCACGGCTATCGGTTCAGCCTGAAGACCGGGGCCTGCAAGGAGTTTCCCGAGTACACCCTCAAGGTCTATCCGGTGGAGGTGGCAGGTGACGATGTGCTGGTGGGACTGGAATAAAAATTTCTTGACTCCTCGCGCTGTTCCGGTTAACCTTCCAAGCTCGTCAAAAAATTTGAACAAAGGTGGTGAAGTACATGTACGCGGTAGTGAGAACCGGAGGGAAGCAGTACAAAGTTTCCGAAGGCGACTTTCTGAAAGTCGAGAAGCTTGAGGGAGCGGTGGGCGACACCATCGAACTCAAGGACATCCTGATGGTTGGCGGCGAAACGGTCAAGATCGGAACACCGTTAGTGCCCAGCGCCTCTGTGGTCGGCAAAATTGTCGAGCAGGGCAAGGACAAGAAGATCCTCGTCTTCAAGTCCAAGAAGCGCAAGGACAGCAAGAAGCTGCGCGGGCACCGTCAACCGAGAACCGTACTCAAGATCGAAAAGATCAACGGGTAATCAGCACCACAGCATTTTTTCGCAACGACGGCTCGGCAGTCCTGACTACCGATACGGCATGCCGTCAGGAGGTTTAACACCATGGCACACAAGAAAGGCGTCGGTTCCACACGGAACGGGCGCGATTCCGAATCAAAACGACTCGGCTGCAAGAAGTACGGCGGCGAGAACGTCAAGGCGGGGAACATCATCTACCGCCAGCGCGGCACCCAGATCCACCCCGGCACCAACGTGGGGTGCGGCAAGGACTACACCCTCTTCGCCCTCATCGACGGCGTGGTGAAGTTCGAGCGACTGGGCCGCGACCGGAAGAAGGTCTCCGTCTACCCGGCCAGCTAACGCGTTGGCGGGTCGCACAAACCCAAGAGCCTGGGACTTTCGAGTTCCGGGCTTTTGTTGTTTCTTGAAACAGGATACGAGATACGACGATGCAGTTTATCGATGAAGTAAAAATCCACGTACAGTCGGGGCACGGCGGCGCTGGGTGCGTCTCCTTCCGCCGGGAGAAGTTCATCCCCTTTGGCGGCCCCGACGGCGGAGACGGCGGCAAGGGTGGCGACGTGATCTTCACCGTCGACCCGAACCTCTCCACGCTCATGGACCTCCGCTACCGCCCCCACCTGAAGGCGGGGCGGGGGAAAAACGGCATGGGGAAGGACCGCCACGGCGCCAACGGCGATGACCTCACCATCCCTGTCCCCCCCGGGACCATCGTGAAAGACGCGGAGACCGGGGAAATCCTTGCGGACCTGACCGAGCCGGGACAGACCGTAGTCCTCCTCAAGGGGGGGCGCGGTGGCCAGGGGAACGCCCGCTTCACCACCTCCACCAACCGCGCACCCAAGTTCGCCCAGCCGGGTGAGGACGAGGAGGAGCGTTGGCTGCGGCTGGAGTTGAAGCTCATGGCCGATGTGGGACTCCTGGGATTCCCCAACGTGGGGAAGTCGTCGTTCATCACCAAGGTTTCCGCGGCCCGGCCCAAGATCGCCGACTACCCCTTCACGACCATCAAGCCGAATCTGGGGGTAGTTTCCTACAAGAACTACCGTTCCTTCGTCGTGGCCGACATCCCCGGCATCATCGAGGGGGCGTCCGAGGGGGCGGGACTGGGGCACCGGTTCCTCAAGCACGTGGAGCGGACCAACATTCTCCTTCACCTCATCGATCTCTCCTGGATCCCCGATCGAGACCCGATCCGGGAGTACGAGACCCTCAACCGGGAACTGGCCCTCTTCAGCCCCGAGCTGGCCGGCAAGGAACAGATCGCCGTCATCAACAAGATCGACCTCCCGGTGGTTCGCGAGAACCTCCCATCGGTCATCGACTGGTTCAAGGAGCGGGGGATTGCGGTGTTTCCCATCTCCGCCGCCACCGGCGAGGGAATCCCGACCCTCCTCGACGAAATCGCCCGGCATCTCTGGGGCCAGGCCGAGGAAGAGTGGTAGCGTGGTACCAATGCGCACAGCCATCCTCAAAAAGGTCAAACGGATCGTCATCAAGATCGGGAGCCGTGTCCTCACCGGCGACGAGAACGGCCTCAACCACGCCTTCATCGCCCGGCTTGCCGCCGAGACCGCATCGTTGCGACAGCAGGGGCGCCAGGTCATCGTCGTTTCATCGGGTGCCGTGGCTGCCGGCAGGCGCGAACTCGGCATCGAGGGACGGCCCAAGAGCATTCCCCAGAAGCAGGCCGCTGCCGCCATCGGCCAGTCACGCCTCATGCGGGCCTACGAAGAGGACTTCGGCCGCTTCGGCCACAAGGTGGCACAGATACTCCTCACCCGGGACGATCTCGCCAACCGCCGCCGTTTCCTGAACGCCCGGGCAACCCTTGACACGCTCCTGGACTTCGGCGTCATTCCCGTCATCAACGAGAACGACACCGTGGTGGTGGACGAGATCAAGTTCGGCGACAACGACAACCTGTCGGCCCTGGTGACCAACCTGGCCGAGGCCCACCTCCTGGTGATCCTGACCGACATCGACGGCTTCTACGACTCCGACCCCCGGGCGAACCCCGATGCCAGGCTGATCCACCTGGTGAAGAGCATCACCCGCGAAACGGAGCGGGCCGCCGGCGACAGCGGCTCCAGCGTGGGCACCGGCGGCATGGTGACGAAGCTGGCCGCAGCCAAGAAGGCGGGGCAGTTCGGCGTCCCGACCCTCATGCTCAACGGCACGGTGCCGGGCATTCTCACCAAGGCCTTTGCCGGCCGGGAGGTGGGAACCCTCTTCCTTCCCGCCCGGGAGAGCCTCAACCGCCGCAAGCACTGGATCGCCCACACCCTGCGCCCCAGCGGCCGAGTCATCGTGGACGACGGAGCCCGGACGGTCCTCTCCCGTCAGGGGAAAAGTCTCCTCCCCTCGGGGGTAATCCGAGTGGAGGGAGAGTTCGACCGAGGGGCCTGTGTCCGGGTTTGCGGGGCCGACGGCGCCGAAATCGCCCGGGGGGTGGTGGACTACTCCCACGCCGAAATCGAGCGGATCCTCGGCCACCGGAGCGGCGAGATCGAGGCGATCCTCGGCTACAAGTACGGAGACGAGATCATCCACCGGGACAACCTGGTGGTGCTATAAAGAAAGAATTCAGGAGTCAGAATTCAGAATCCAGTAAGTTTTTCTCCTGAATTCTGACTCCTGTCTCCTGACTACTCATAACGGAGGTACCTCCCGTGACCATCGCTGAACAGATCCGCACCATCGCCGCCGACGCCCGCCAGGCCGCCATCGCCATGGCGAAGCTCCCCACCACGGCCAAGAACGACCTCCTCATGGCCATGGCCATGGCCCTCATCAGCAACACCCCGCACCTGATCGACGAGAACCGCAAGGACCTTGAGGCCGGGGAGAAGAAGGGGCTTTCCAGCGCCATGCTCGACCGCCTCATGCTGGATGAGGCACGCATCAAGGCCATGGCCGACGGCCTGCGGGAGGTGGCGGGACTCCCCGATCCCGTGGGGGAAGTGACGCGGATGTGGAAACGCCCCAACAACCTCATGGTGGGGAAGATGCGGATTCCGCTGGGGGTCATCGGCATCATCTACGAGGCGCGCCCTAACGTGACGGCCGACGCCGCAGCCCTCTGTCTCAAGGCGGGGAACAGCGTGATTCTGCGGGGGGGCTCCGAGGCCATCCACTCCAACCTCGCCATCGCCCGCATCCTGGGGGAGGAGATGGAGCGGGCCGGCATCCCGAAGGCGGCCCTGTCGGTCATCCCGTTCCCGGAGCGCGAGGGGGTCCTGGAGATGCTCAAGCAGGAGGAGTTCATCGACCTCATCATCCCGAGGGGGGGCGAGAGCCTGATCCGCTTCGTGGTGGAGCATTCGAAGATCCCGGTCATCAAGCACTACAAGGGGGTTTGCCACGTTTTTGTGGATGCGTCGGCTGATTTCGACATGGCCGAGCGGATCGTGGTGAACGCCAAGGTCCAGCGCCCCGGAGTCTGCAACGCCTTGGAGACGCTCCTTATCCACAAGGATGTGGCCGAGGCCTTCATCCCCCGCATCGCCGCAACCCTGACCGACCTCAAGGTGGAGCTGCGGGGCGATGACTGCGTCCGCCAGTTCGCCCCCCAGGCGAAGAAGGCCACGGAAGAGGACTGGCAGGCCGAGTACCTGGAGCTGATCCTGGCCGTCCGGGTGGTGGACGGCCTGAACGAAGCCATCGACCACATCAATGCCTACGGCTCCCTCCACACCGAGGCCATCGTCACCCGGGACTACCACAATTCCCAGCGCTTCATCCGGGAGGTGAACTCCAGCACGGTCCTCGTGAATGCCTCCACCCGCTTCGCCGACGGGAACCAGCTGGGGCTCGGCGCGGAGATCGGCATCTCCACCACCAAGCTCCATTCCTTCGGCCCCATGGGACTTGAGGATCTGACGACCACCAAGTTCATCGTCTACGGCGACGGCCAGGTAAGGCAGTGACCAGGGACCAGGGACCAGAGACCGGCAAAGCATGAGAACGGGGATTCTCGGCGGCACCTTCAACCCGATCCACCACGCCCACCTCCGCATTGCGGAGGAGGTCCGGGACGCGTTCGCCCTGGACCAGGTCATCTTCATCCCCGCGGCTTCCCCTCCCCACAAACCCATGGAGGGAGAGATCCCATTCGAGGTCCGCTGCGAGATGGTCCGCCTTGCCACGGCGGACAACCCCTCCTTCGCCGTCTCCGACTTGGAAGGAAGGCGGACGGGAAAATCCTACTCCATCGACACCCTGCGGGAGTTGCGGCGGGAGCGCCCCGGGGACGAGTTCTTCTTCATCATCGGCAGCGACTCCTTCCTGGACTTCGGCTCCTGGCACGAGTACGAAGCCATCTTCTCTTCGTGCAACATCGTGGCGGTGGAGCGCCCCGGCGCCGTTATCCGCGACCTGGCGGCGGCCATCCCCGTTGCGGTGGCGCCGCAGTTTTGCTATCATGCCGCCGAAAAACGCCTCGCCCACCGCTCGGGATACTCGGTCTACTACCTGGCCGGCATCCCCCTGGACATCTCATCAAGCGCCATCCGCAGACTCGCCCGTCTGGGCCGTTCCATCAGGTACCTGGTGCCGGAGCCGGTCGCGCATTACATCACGGAACAAAGGATTTACACCCATGACCGATAAACCGACCCTCGCCCCCCTTGAGCGGGCCCTTGAATGCGCCCGCCTCGCCCTCGACAAGAAGGCCCTCGACGTGAAGATCCTGAAGATCGGCCGTCTTTCGTCCATCGCCGATTATCTGGTGCTCGCCTCGGGCCGCTCCGACAGACAGGTCCAGGCCATCGCCGATTCGGTGAAGAAGGGGCTCAAGAAGTACGGCAAGGCCCTCGACGTGGAAGGGCTGAAGGAAGGTAACTGGGTCGTCATCGACTACGGTGACGTCCTCGTCCATGTCTTCCAGGAGGAGGTACGCCGCTACTACAACCTGGACGAACTCTGGTCATCGGCCCCGACGTCGGAGATTCCCGACGCGTGGCTCTGGGAAGGGAAAGAAGGTATCCCCACGTGAAGCTGAAGATCCTCTGGGTCGGCAAGACCCAGGAGGAGTGGCTGCGGCGCGGCATCGACGAGTACACGGGCCGGATCAGGCGCTACACCCCCCTGGAAATCGCCGAGGCCCGTGAGGAGAAGGGAGCCGCCGCCGAGGCCATGAGAACCCGGGAGTGCGAGCGGCTGGAGAAACTGGTGCCGAAGAACGCCCGCCTCGTCCTGCTGGATGAGCGGGGCGACCAGCTGACATCCCCGGAACTGGCGGCCTTCATGGGCAAGTGCCGGGACAGCGCCGTGCCTGAGATGGTTTTCGCCATTGGCGGCGCCTACGGCTTTGCCGACAGTTTCCGGGCCCGGGCCGACAGAGTACTCGCCCTCTCCCGTCTCACCTTTACCCACCAGATGGTGCGGGTCATCCTCCTCGAACAGATCTACCGAGCCCATACCATCCTCAACGGCGAACCGTATCATCACTCATGATATGAATTTCTATCTTCTTATGGAGGAACCATGACCCGCCCCCTCATGCTCATGATCCTCGACGGCTGGGGGATCAACCCCAGCGCCGAGCACAACGCCGTGGCCCAGGCCCGGACTCCGAACCTTGACACCCTCCTTGCCACCTACCCTACCACCGAAATCCAGACGTCGGGTATGGCGGTGGGACTTCCCGATGGCCAGATGGGGAACTCGGAGGTTGGACACCTGAACATCGGCGCCGGGCGGGTTGTCTACCAGGATCTCACCCGCATCACCAAGGCGATCCAGGACGGCGACTTCTTCACCAACCCGGTGCTCCTGGAGTGCATTGCAAAAACCAAGGCTGCCGGCGGACGGCTCCACCTGGCAGGGCTTCTCTCCGACGGGGGGGTCCACTCCCACAACACCCACCTCTACGCCCTGCTGGAGCTGGCCAGGCGCCAGGGGCTCACGGATGTGTTCATTCATGCCATTCTCGACGGCCGCGACACCCCGCCCAAGAGCGGCGCCGACTACCTGGCCCAACTGGAAGCGGAAATCGCCCGCATCGGCGTCGGCGCCATCGCTACGGTCATGGGGCGATACTGGGCCATGGACCGGGACAACCGCTGGGAGCGGGTGGAGCGGGCTTACAACGCCATGGTCCAGGGCGAAGGGGTCCAGCGGGCAAGTTCAGCCGAAGCCATCGAGGCGAGCTACGCCGCCGACGTGACCGACGAATTTGTGGAGCCTTCCGTGATGGTCCGCGACGGCGCGCCGGTGGGGCAGCTGCGGGACGGGGACGGCTTCATCTTCCTCAACTTCCGCTCCGACCGGGCACGGGAGATCACCAGGGCTCTGGCCCTCCCCGACTGCGAGGGCTTTGCGCGGCAGGCGCGGCCGAACCTCGCCTCCTACGTCTGCATGACCGAGTACGACGCCACCTTCGGCCTCCCGATCGCCTTTGGCCCCGAGGAGCTCAAGAACATTCTCGGCGACGTCCTTGCCCATGCCGGAATTCGGCAGCTGCGGATCGCCGAAACCGAGAAGTACGCCCACGTCACCTTCTTCTTCAACGGCGGCGTCGAGGAGCCGTTCCCCCTTGAGGAGCGCTGCCTCATCCCCTCCCCCAAGGACGTGGCCACCTACGACCAGAAACCGGAGATGAGCGCCTACCCCGTCACCGACGAGCTCCTGAAGCGAATCGACAGCGATGCCTACGACGTGGTCATCGTCAATTTCGCCAATGCCGACATGGTGGGGCATACCGGGATCCTGGAAGCAGCCGCCAGGGCCGTGGAAGCGGTGGACAGCTGCGTGGGGCGCATCGTGGCAAAGGTGCGGGAGAAAGGAGGCGCCGTCATCATCACCGCCGACCATGGCAACGCCGAGAAGATGGTGGACGAGACCGGAGGCCCCCACACCGCCCATACGAGCGAGCCGGTCCACCTGGTGCTCGTGGATGACAGCCGCAAAGGGATTCGGCTTCGTGCCGGCACCCTGGCCGACATCGCCCCCACCATGTTGGAGATTCTGGGCCTTTCCCAGCCGGCGGAGATAACGGGAAAGAGCCTCATCGCCCAATCATGACAGTTTTTTGACAAGAATTCTTTCATTTGACAAAAAAAGGGCGCCGCATCACGTGGCGCCCTTTTTCCGTTTCCGTTAACCTTTTTGTTGGTCGGCTGCTACCCTTCCTCTTCCTCGCCGAAGGAAACCTCGCGGTAGGACCGTTCTTCCTCCACGCGCCGGGTCTGGGCCTGGAGTTTTTCCATGTCCGACTGGCAGCGGACACAGAAGCGGGCAAAGGGCATCACCTTGAGGCGCCCGAGGGGGATTTCCTCCTCGCACTCCTCGCAAATGCCGTACTCGCCATCGGCGATGCGGAGCAGAGCTTCATCGATCTGGCGCAGCTTGTCCCGCTCCCGGTCGTTGAGGAGAAGCCCCAGTTCCCGGTCCCGCTCGCTGGACGCCTGGTCGTAGATGTCGCCCGTGGGCTCGCCGGTGTTCGTCTCGGACCCCGACTTCAGCGCCTTGTTTATCCCTGCCAGGATCTCCTCCTTTGCCTTCAGGAGAAGAGCCTTCATTTCGTCTTGTTTTTCAACCATTTACATCACTCCATCGTTATAGGGTGGGCCAAAAGGTCTCGAAATGTTACTCAAAAACTTTTGATTGTCAAGCAAATTTCAGGCCCATTACTCTTCAACAATCTCGCCGATGAGGTCATAGTCGGACGAATCGGTGATCCGCAGCCGCACAATATCCCCCACGTTGGCATTGCCGGCGGTGATGTAGACCTGGCCGTCGATGTCGGGGGCCTGCCGGGACGAACGACCCTTGAGGAGGAGGTCGGTCTCGTCGCTGTACCCCTCCACGATCACTTCCTCCTCGGTATCGATGAGGCGGCGGTTCCGCTTGAAGGAGAGCCTCGCCTGAACCTTCATGAGCTTCTTGTAGCGGTCCCGCTTGACCCGCTCCGAAACCTGGTCCTCCATCCCGGCAGCCGGTGTCCCCTCCTCCCGTGAGTAGCAGAAGACGCCAAGACGGTCGAACTGGGTCTCCTCCACGTAGTGGAGAAGGGTGCGGAAATCCTCCTCGGTCTCGCCGGGGAAGCCGACGATGAGGGAGGTGCGGAGCGCGATCTCGGGGATCTCGGCGCGGATCTTCGCGATGAGCGCCCGGATCTGGGGCTCGGTGCTCCGGCGGTTCATCCGCTTCAGGACCGGATCGCTGATGTGCTGGATCGGGATATCCAGGTACTTGCAGACCTTGGGCTCGGTCTTGATGATCTCGATGAGCCCGTCGGTGATCCCGTCGGGGTAGGCGTAGAGAAGCCTGATCCAGCGCAGTCCCACGATCTTCGCCAGTTCCCGGACAAGCTCCTCCAGGGTGGGGCTTCCCGGCAGGTCGCGCCCCCAGGCGGTGATGTCCTGGGCAATGAGATTAATCTCTCTGGTGCCGGTGGCGACCAGAGTCCGGGCCTCCATGAGGAGGTTGTCCAGGGGGCGGGAGCGGAGGGCACCCCGCAGCGAAGGGATGACGCAGTAGGAGCAGCAGTTGGAGCACCCCTCGGCGATTTTCAGGTAGGCGGTGTAGGCGGGGGACGACTTGAGCCGCGGCAGGCTCTCGTCGAAGATGTAGTTGGGGTCGCTGATGTAACGGAGCTGCTCGGCAACGCCCCGCTTCTCGGCAATGATCTCGGCAATGCGGGGATAGTCGGCGGTCCCCACGAAGATATCCACCTCGGGGAGCTCCGTGGCCAGTTCCTCCTGGTAGCGCTGGGGGAGGCAGCCGGTCACGACCAGGAGCTTGCAGCGGCCGTCGTGCTTGCGGTCGGCCAGATCGAGGATCGTGTCGATGCTCTCCTTCTTGGCATCGCCAATAAAGGAGCAGGTGTTGACGATGATGATGTCCGCCTCGTGTTCGTCGGTGGTGATCTCGTACTGGTCCTTGGCCAGGCAGCCGAGCATCACCTCGGCGTCCACCAGGTTCTTCGGGCAGCCGAGGCTGACCATGCTAACTTTTTCCTTCATCAAATCCGCTCCCTCTCTCTGTTTCCGTAACGTCTAATCCCTGAAATTCACAAACTGAAGCTCGATCCCCAGATCCTTCCCCTTGAGGGTCCGGATCGCCTCCTGGAGGTCATCCCGGTTCTTGCCGGTGACCCGCACCTGGTCATCCTGGATCTGCCCCTGAACCTTGAGCTTGGTATCCTTGATGACGGCCACGACCTCCTTCCCCTTCTCCTTGGAGATACCCTGCTGGACGGTGATGATCTGCCGCACCATGCCGCCGGAGGCGGTCTCGGCCTTGCCGTACTGGAGGGCCTTGGGTGAAATCCCCCGCTTGATGAACTTGGACTGGAGGATGTCGACGATGGCCTTCAGCCGGAAGTCGTCGTCCGCCAGGATCTTGATGGCATCCTTCTCCAGGGTCACCTCGCTCTTGGATCCCTTGAAATCATAGCGCTGGCCGATCTCCTTCACGGCCTGATTGACCGCGTTGTCCACTTCCTGCATGTCCACCTTTGAAACGATGTCGAATGACGGCATCATCTCCTCCTTTATCTGGTTAGTGCCTTTGTTATCGGACTCCCCCCATGGGGTTCTGTATCACTTCAACACCCGGGGGAGGCGTAAAGGTGAAGAGCGAAGCCTTCACCCCCCGGTTTACCTTGACCTTGCTGAACTCAATGGCGGTCCGGTTGCCCATCTGATCGAAGACCACGGATGACACAATGGGAAACGGCATCGATGCGCGGCCCTGCGCCAGATACTCCTCCACGGCCCGGCCCGACACGGTCAGATGGAGCTTCTGGAAAGCCTGGCCCGGCTTCTTGGGCACAAGCTCCAGGACGTAGTTCCCCCGGGCGTCCTTCCCGTCCCCCACGAAACGGACCGTGAAGTCCCGGGAAACCTCCCCCATCCCCGTAAGGTATGATAGAGCCACCCCTCCTCCCCCCGCAAAGAGGGAGGCAGCGTCCATGGTCATCACCTGCCGGTTCTCGGGGAGGTAGTACCAGACCTTCTTACCGTTGGAGATGATTTCCTGCCGGGGTTTGGTGTAGTTGAAACGGAACATGGCCCCTGCTCCGCTCCCCTTGCGGATGAATACTTCCCCGCTGCCGGTCTGTGCCTTCTTCACCGAGGCCAGCTCGGAGCGCTGGGTAAAAGAGGCCTGCAGGTCCCTGAGGGATGCGTACCCCTTCTCCAGGGCCGTCACCACCTCGCTGACAGAGGCTGCAGCGGCAAGAGTCGGGGCTACGGTCATAAGGGCCGCGACGAGGCACGGCAAGAGGCGACGAAAGATCATGGGCTCCTCCTGAGCGGTTGATGGTCCATGCAAACAGCGGGGGCGGCATGTTTCATACCGCCCCCGCCAACAAACCTTACGGAAAATCTGCTTCAGTGCTTCCGGGGTGGCTTCACCACTTGGACCCCTGGCGGAACAGCAAACGAGAAGAGGCTGTCGCTCAGCATGATGTTCGTCCGCACGTTGCTGAACTCCATGAGGGTCGTGCTCCCCTGATGGTCCTCCATGGTGGTGGAGAGAATCGGAAACGGCCACTCCTGCCGGCCGATGTTGGAGATAGTGTTCACCGAGGTTCTCCCGCTCTGGACATAACTCAGGACCGCCTCACGGGGAACGACGATGAAAAGCTTTGCGATGGCCGCGGTGGCCCGGCGAGGGGTCAGTTCCAGTACGTAGTTGCCGGCGATGTCCTGCCCCTGGGGTGAGAAAACAATCAGGAAATCCTTGGATATCCGCGGCAAACCCTGGAGGAAATTCGATGCCCGGTCCCGGTCTGGATTAAAGGTAAAGGGATTGAAGACCGGCGTTACGTCGCTCACGATCACCTGGCGGTTCTCGGGGAGGTACATCCAGAGGGTCCGGCCGTCGGAAACGATCTCCTGCTTCAGGGGGCGGAAGTAGTCGAAGCGGAACATGAGCGGCTCGCGGCTGGAAGCCGTCTTAAAGTACATCTGGCCGTCGGCCCGCATCTCCCGTTCCTTCCCCGCAATGGTCGAACGCTGGAAAAAGTCGGCAGTCACCGTGGCAAGGGGAGGAAGGCCGGTATTCCTGTCCGGTCTGAACGACTTCTCCACCGTGTCGATGACATCCTGAAGGCCGGCGTTCACTCTAGCCACCGGTGCCGCCGTGGCGGGAACCGCCCCTACAAAAAGCGCCAGGAATACCACGATGACGAGCCTGTAAATCTTCATGCCCCCTCCGCGCGACCGCTAAAGTTGCTTTATGGGCTGCTGCAGCGCCCTGACCATGATGATCCCGGTTGCTGTATTGAACTCCAGGCTCCGCCCGTAGTCCCCCCCCGTATCCTCGGCCACAAGGGGGATGCCGCTCCGCTCCAGGGCTTCCCTGGCCGCCGCAACATTGCGCTCGCCGATGCCGCCGTGGGCCGAGCGGTACTGGGGTTCGAACATGGTGGCACCGCCGGCCAATTTTGCCACAAGTCGCTCAGGGGCGCAACCGCATTTAAGGAGTTCCTCCACCATGAGATCGACGGCCCAGCAGGTGAATTTGGCTGTCCTTTCCGCACCTTGCACTTCGCGGACAGGGGCGGGCAACAGGGTATGTGCAAGCCCGCCGATCCGGACTTCGGGATCGTAGAGGGCGATGCCGACGCAGGAGCCGAGCCCGTAGGTCACAAGGACCACCGGGTCAGATGCAACCTTGTGCTCCGATATGCCGACGCTGATAATCTTGCTCAAAGTTTCACCCCTATGGCGTTGAGGATTATCTTCAGGGACTCGGGGTCGGGAAGGAGGAAAAACTGGCCGTTGATCTTCTCCTCCTCTCCAAAAAAGTCGGTTTCGACCATGAGAGCCAGGTCGCCGATCTCCCCCAGCTCAATGAGGGCGTAGTCGATGACGGCACCGACCATATCAAAGGAGAGGACCGGCACGGAAGGGATCAAGGTCTTCCCCATGAGGGCACCAAGGGCGTTCAGATAGGCGGAAGCGAGAATATTTCCCACCTCCTTGAGGGCCGATATCTCCAGTTCAGTGAGGAGCGTTCCTTCGCTCTTCTCCCGGGGGAGCAACCGCGAGAGGAGCTTCAGGGCGCTGTCCCGGGGGAGAACGATGAGGATGTTCCCCCGGGCGTCGCCGAGCATCTGCAGATAGATGCCCACGACAAGTTTTTCGGCACCGCCGAAGACCTCGGGCACCTTGCAGATTTCCGTCAGGAGCACCTTCGGGACGGTGAGCGAGATGCTCCGGCCGATAAGTTGGGAAAGGGCTGTGGCAGCGTGCGCCACCCCGATATTGCTCACCTCCCGTAGGGCATCCAGGTGTTCCTCTGTCAATGCATCGAATTTCATGCAGCTTTTCCCCCTATTCCATTGCCGGCTTGGTGAGTGAAAAAAAACTACGGACCGACGCTTACCCTTCGGAGACCTTCTTGATGATCTCCTTGACCCGGTCGGGGTTAAAGGGCTTCAGGATAAAATCCCGCGCACCAAAGCTCTGGGCCTTCTGGACAAGGGACTCCTGCCCTACGGCGCTGCAGATGACGACCCGGGCGTGAGGGTCGATGGCCATGATCTCGCGGAGCGCCTCGATGCCGTTCTTGACCGGCATAATAATGTCAAGGGTCACGATGTCGGGCCGGACGTCGCGATAGGTCACCACCGCCTCGGCTCCGTCCGCCGCCTCGGCCACCACCTCAAAACCGTTTGCCTCCAGAATGCCCCGCAGCATGTTCCGCATGAACAGGGCATCGTCAACGACCATCACTCTCTTCTTAGCCATGAATCCTCCATGTTTAGGCTTTCTGGATCTCTTTATGAAATTCAGCCGGTACTTTCGGCGCAAGCATTGCTGCCATTCGGCGGCAGGGCTCGGCAGCGGGCCTCAGTAGACTGAAAAACGGTTCTTCTGGTAAATCCGCTCCATGGGACAGAGGGTGGTAAACCGCTGCCGCACCTCTGCGACGAGGGTCTCTGCCTTGCCGAGCACCAACACCCCCCCGGTACAGAGAGAAGAAACGAATCCTCGCAGAATCCGCGCCTGCTCACTACGTTCAAAGTAGATGAGAACATTGCGGCAGAGAATCAGGTCGCTCTCGACGGATGATTCAGGGTCGAACAGGTCGCTGCGGCGAAAGTCCACCATCTCCCTGATGGTCGGATCCAGCACGAACCGCTCTCCCATGGGCCTGAAATAGCGATCCTTAACTTCGGCAGGAACCTCGGCGAGACGCTCCGGAGAATATATCCCGGCGCGGGCCGCATCAAGTATCCCTCCATCTATATCGGTCGCCACGAGGGAAACCTTGAACTCTTTCAGTGACTCGCGGAACGAATCTCTCAGGATGATCGCCAGCGAGTAAGGTTCTTCGCCGCTGGCGCAGCCGACGCTCCAAAAGGTAGCACTGTCCCGCCCCTCGCGCCGAAGCCGGTCGAAGATCGCCGGGAGGACCGTTCCGCGCAGCGCCTCGAAGGTGGAACTGTTGCGGAAAAACTGGCTCACGTGGATGGTGAGCCCCTTGAGGAGAAGTTCCAGTTCCCTTTCGTTTCGTGCCACGAGATCGCAATAGGCGTCTGCCGTCACGGAGCGGGTCGCCCTTACCCGAATGGCAATCCGCCGCTTCAGATACTTGTCCTTATAACTGCTGATGTCAAAGTTCCGACGAAGCCTCAGGATGTCCCGGACCCGCTCCAGGGCGTGATCGGGGAAATCAAGGGAGGTTTCGTCACTCTCGGTTGCCATCCATGTTGGTAAAATCATGGCCTCATGCCCTGCATTGTCACGGGAGATGTCGGTTGTTGGCAGCAAGAACCGTTCCGGGAAGCGAAAGAATCCCCCCCCGGGCGTCACGCTACGGCAAAATGATTGTAGCCACCGCAGGTAACGGGTATCTCGCGGCCATCGGGTCCCACCACCGCAAGGCCTCTACCGTCGGTTATTTCACCGATGAGGGTGGCGGCACAACCGGTTTCCACCAGGAGGGGGGCCACTTCCTCGCTCCGATCGGCCGGAACCGTAAACAGGAGTTCGTAATCCTCGCCGCCGGTCAGGGAGAGAAGGGAGGGATTCGGGGTCATCTGGGGAGCGAGTTCGCGAAAAGAGGGAGAGAGGGGAAGAAGGTCGAGCTTAAGACGGGCACCAACGCCGGAAAGATCGAGGATGTGTCCCAGATCGGCGGCAAGGCCATCGCTCACGTCGATCATTGCACTGGGAAGCCTTGCCCCAGCGAGGGCAAGGCCGGCCCGGACCCGGGGGGTGGGGTCCAGGTGGCGGTCCACGGCCCATCCCCGACGCTCACCCCGTCTCAGGAGTTCGAGCCCCAGGGCCGAATCGCCAACGGTGCCCGTCACGAAAACATGGTCACCGGGGCGGGCGCCGCCACGGCGGACAACCAGTTCCGGAACCTGCTCGCCGTGGAGGGTAACCGATATCACGAGACCATTTGACGAGCGGCAGGTATCGCCGCCGATGAGAGTAACGCCGTGTTCGCGGGCCAGATCGAGCATCCCCTCGGTGAACCGGTCAAGGAACTCCACGGTCACGCCGGTAGGGACGGCAAGGGAAAGAAGGAAATGGCGGGGCTCCCCCCCCATGGCGGCCACGTCCGAGAGGTTCACCGCCAGGGATTTTCTTCCGAGGCGGTAGGGGTCGGTGAAGGCAAGGTCGAAGTGGATTCCCTCCAGAAGCATGTCGGAGGTAACGAGGAGCCACCGCCCCGGCGTGGGCTCCGTGGCGGCAGCGTCGTCACCGATGCCGATCCGCACCCCGGCACCGTCGGCGACCCGGGAAGATATGCGTCCGATGAGGCCGAATTCCCCTATCTCCCTAAGTCTCAACTCTTTGCCCCGGCCATGGCTCCTTTGCGGGGAGCGGCAATCCCCCGCCGCGGCGGCGCCTTCACCGTGGCTGCCGGCTTCCCCTCGCTGGCGGGAGGGGGTGGCGGGAAGGTTTCCAGAGCCACCGCGAGAACGTCGTCAATGACCTTGGCGGAAACGACCGTCACCTTCTTGAGGATATGTTTGGGAATCTCCTCCAGGTCCTTCTCGTTCTGCTCGGGGATGACGATGGTCTTGATCCCCGCCCGGATGGCGGCGAGCATCTTCTCCTTGAGGCCACCGATGGGAAGAACCTTCCCCCGCAGGGTGATCTCGCCGGTCATGGCCACGTCCTTGCGGACCGGAACCCGCGTCAGGGCCGAGACAAGGGCCGTTGCCATGGTAACGCCGGCAGAGGGGCCATCCTTGGGGATAGCGCCCGCTGGAACGTGGACGTGGATGTCATACCCGGAGAGGAAATCCTCGGCCAGGTGGAACTCCTTGGCCTTGGAGCGGATGTAGGAAAGGGCCGCCTGAACCGACTCCTTCATGACGTCTCCCAGGTGCCCGGTGAGGGTGAGTCCCCCCTTCCCCTTCATGATCGTCGCCTCCACGAAGAGGACTTCGCCCCCCACGGGGGTCCAGGCAAGGCCGGTAACGATCCCCACTTCGTTCTTCTCCATCTCCCCCTCCCGGATGAACCGGGCCGGTCCGAGATATTTCGCCACCGTGGCCGGGGTGATCCGGAAGCGGCGGCCATCCCCCTCGGCCACCTTGCGGGCCACCTTGCGGCAGACACTGCCGATCTCCCGCTCCAGGTTCCGCAGTCCCGCCTCCCGGGTATACTTGGCGATGATGGTGCGCACCGCCTCGTCGCTGATGACGATCTCCTTCTCCGAAATGCCGTTTTCTTTCATCTGCCGAGGGATGAGGTAGCGTTTGGCGATCTCCAGTTTTTCCTCCTCCGTGTACCCGGAGAGCTGGATCACCTCCATCCGGTCGCGAAGAGGCCCCGGGACCGTGTCAATCTGGTTGGCGGTGGCGATGAACATCACGTTGGACAGGTTGAAGGGGAGGTTGATGTAATGGTCCGAGAACATGTGGTTCTGCTCCGGGTCCAGCACCTCCAGCAGAGCCGAGGAGGGATCGCCCCGGAAGTCGGCCCCAAGCTTGTCCAGCTCGTCGAGCATGAAAACGGGGTTGTTGGAGCCGGCCTGCTTGAGCCCCTGGATGATCCGGCCGGGGAGCGCCCCCACATAGGTGCGCCGGTGCCCCCGGATCTCGGCCTCGTCCCGCACCCCTCCCAAGGAGATGCGGACGAACTTCCGCCCCATGGCCCGGGCGATGGACTTGCCGAGGGAGGTCTTGCCCACCCCGGGAGGACCAACGAAACAGAGGATCGGCCCCTTCATCTTCTTGCGAAGCTTGCGCACGGCCAGGAACTCCAGGATCCGCTCCTTGATCTTCTCCAGGTAGAAGTGGTCCTCATCGAGAATCTGCCGGGCCCGCTTGATGTCGAGAACGTCCTTGGTCGCCTTGCCCCAGGGAAGCTCCACCATCCAGTCCAGGAACGTGCGGAGCATCCCCGCCTCGGCGGCGTCGGGGTGCATCTGCTCCAGGCGCCCCAACTGCTTGAAGGCCTCCTTCTCCACGACCGGCGGCATCTTGGCCTGCTCGATGGCCTTGCGGAGCTCGTTCAGCTCCTCGGAACGGGGATCGGTCTCCCCCAGCTCCTGCTGGATGGCCCGCAGTTGCTCCCGGAGGAAGTACTCCCGCTGGCTCTTCCCCATCTCCTCCTTGGCGGCCGACTGGATCTTCACCTGCATGTCGAGGAGCTCGTGCTCCTTGTTGAGATGCTCATTGACCTTCTGGAGCCGCTGGACCGGATCGATGATCTCCAGGAGGGCCTGGGCGTCATCGACTTTGAGGCCGATATTGCTGGCAATGAGGTCGGCCAGGCTTCCCGGCTCCTGCATGTTCTCCACAATCACGAGGACTTCGGGAGAAACGGCCTTGCCGAGGGAGACGATCTGGGTCAACTGCTCCTTGACAGCCCTCATGAGAGCCTCGGTTTCCAGGGACTCCTCGGGGACCGAGGGCTCCACGATCCGCTCGATCCGGACCGTATAGGCGGGCTTCGACTCCACGAACTCGGTGATAAGCCCCTTGGCGAGCCCCTGGACGAGAACCTTCACCCGCCCGTCGGGAAGCTTCAGCATCCGCATGATCATTGCCACGGTTCCGACGGTGTACATCCCCTCGGGGGTCGGTTCTTCGTCTCCCATCTCCTTCTGGGTGGCGAGAAAGATGAGCCGGTCCCTGGAGAGAGCCTGGTCCACCGCGTTGATGGAGATCTCGCGTCCCACGAAAAGGGGAAGGATCATGTACGGGTAGACCACCACATCCCGCACCGGCAACAGGGGCAAAACATCGGGGATTTTCAGTTCCTCGTTCTCCTGCCGGGGTTCTTTATCTTCAATTTCTTCCATTACTCGTCTCCTTGTTCTATCGGTATCTCGCGGATGATTTTCCCCCGATCCGCGAGACGGGGAAAGGTGACCGTGAGGACCCCCTGCCGAAAAGAGGCCCTGACGGCGGCGATATCCACCGTGAGCGGAACCTCGACGGCGCGACAGAAGCGCCCGAACCTCCGCTCCAGACAACGGTAGCTCACCCCGTCACGGGTATCGTCACGCTTGACCCCTTCCAGAATCAGCGTATTAGAGCATAGCTTGAGTGACAGGTCGCCCCGGTCGCAGCCGGGGAGTTCAAACTCCGCCGTGAATTCGTCCGGGGTCTCGAAGATGTCAATGGCCGGAAGATACTCGCATTCGCCCCAACGCTCCCCCCCGCCGATGCGGGCGATGTAGTCGAAGACCTCGTCAATCTGCAGATGCAGGAGGGAGAGCCAGTCAAGCGGCTCCTTGGGAATAACGGCCATAGCACCCTCATTGTGTGCGGAAAGACCTGGACGGAGAAATCCGCGCTCTCTGGAATTGAATTCAGGTCCAGTGCATCAGTTTAATCATCTAATCATCTTTGCGTCCGAAGTCAAGGCAATCCGCGCTGGCTAAAACCGACGGGAATACCGCACCCTTGCCCACCGGGAAGCCTCGAAAGAGGTTAATCCGTTGAATTTTACCACCCCACTGTGTATAATCCCCCGAATTGCATATGCCGGCCGGACATTGTCCCGTACCGACTCCCACTCCCTTCATCCGGAAACCGTGCCGCACTGGCGGCCGCCTGCTCCGCCTAACCGGCCCTTACGCGCCGCCGCCACACCAGAACGTCCCATCAGCAAGGGGACCACTGCGAGGAGACTGCCGCCGGGCACCCCACGCACAACAAAGACCTGTCATGCAGAGTGAACCGACAGGCATCGAAACACACTCGAAACGATTTCAGGAGGACACTTCGTGATACACAGCAGAACGATCTTGGTCCCGACCCTCCTCTTTCAGCTTGCACTCGCGCTCCCCCTTGCTGCAGGGGCCGACAGCCGTTGCGACGACGCAAAGCGCCTGGCAGCCACCATCCCGGTGCAGGCCGATGGCGATACGACGAGGAAAACCGAGGATGTCGTCCTCGAATCCTGTGCCGACGGGGCCGCGGGCTATTTCGTCCGAGGCCTCCGCGCGGAGCGGGCGGGACGCCATGACGAGGCAATCAAGGACTACCGCGAGGCTCTCCGCCTTGAGCCGGCCTTTCCCCGGGCACAGGGAAACCTGGGCCTCGCCCTCCTGGCTAAAGGAAGTCACGACGACGCCGTCGTGGAACTGACCCGGGCCATCTCCTCCGACCCCGACCCAGGCTACCACCATGGCCTTGCCATGATCTTCGGCCAGCGCAAGATATACTCCCTCGCCCTCTACCATTACGCTGAAGCGGCAAAGGGGCTCCCTGCCGACCCGGTAATCCCCACCGAGCTTGCCGCCCTCTACCGTGAGATGGGGAAGGTTAGCGACGCCGAAAAGCAGTACCGCAAGGCCCTCAGCCTCTCCCCCTCCCACGAAGAGGCACGAGTGGGCCTTGCGTCCCTCTACATGGCGGAAGGGCGGACCGACCGGGCAATCGAGGAACTGAAACAGGCCCAGATCGCCAGCCCCGGGAACAAGGAGGTCAGCAGCCTCCTCGCCGAGGCCTATGAGAAAAAGGGGGACCGTCAGGCAGCCGACTACCAGTCACTCCTGGCGGGGAAGCAGCGCGGTGTCCTCTCCGACGAGCGACTCAGGAGGGGAGACGAACTCATGCAGGCCAAGGAGTATGCAAAGGCCGCGGAAGAGTTCAAGGCGGCACTCAGGGAAAAACCCGACTGGCCAGAGGCCCTGATGAGGCTCGCCGAAGCCCAGACGGCAGCGGGGTTCGATGACGAGGCCATTACCTCCTACAAGGAGTTGATCAGGCTCAAACTCGGCACCGGCGATACCCACTACAACCTCGGCGTCCTCTATGAGCGGAAGGGTCTCATCGACGAGGCAGTGGTCGAGTACAAACAGGCAATCCACAGTTCACCCGACAACGGCGACGCCCGCCGACGCCTGGCAGACATATATGCGCTTCGCGGCAGCTACCCCCAGGCCATCGAACAGTACCGCGAGCTTCTCAAGAAAGGGGACAACAACCCGGTCCTCCATCTGAAACTCGCCCGGGCACTGCTGGGGGCCAAGAACCCCAAGGAAGCCATGGCCTCCTACCAGGACGCCCTCAAAATCGCTCCCGACAACCTGGAGGCCCGCCGCGAACTGGCGGCCCTCTACCGCAAGGGAAACCAGAACGAGGAGGCGGAGAAGCAATACAAGGAAATCCTCCGCATCAAGAAAGACGACGCCGAAGCCCGCAACATCCTCACTGCGCTCTATGTGAAGTCCAAGAAATACGACGAATTAATCACCCTTCTGAAGGACGGGGTGGAACTCGCCCCCAATGATCCGGCCAGCCATTACAAGCTTGGGCTCATCTACGAATTCAAGAAGGACTACGATGCCGCCGAACAAGAGTACAAAAAGGCGGTGGAACTGAAGGGGGATCACGCCAAGAGTCTCAATGCCCTGGGACGGATCTACCTGAAGACGGGAAAGATCTCCGAAGCAAAAGGAGCTCTGGAAGCAGCCAAGAAAGCCGACCCGGGAATGGAAGAAACAGCCGTCCTTCTGAGCAACATCAAAGAAGAACTTTCTCCCGAACCACCCCGCTACAGCAAGAAAGGGCGCAAAGGAAAAGCTTCGAAAGAGGCAAAAAAATCCCGGGCATCAAAGAAGAAATCATCGAAGAAGGGCGCTAAGGCCACTTCCAAGAAATCATCCACTAAATCCGGAGGCAAGGCCAAAAAAGCCAAGAAGAGCCACTAGGAGCCTGCCCGCTCACCACGGATCGATTCGTCAGAAATATCCTCTTATTGATAACAAGAAGGGCCGGCATTGCCGGCCCTTCGCCCATCGGAGACCTTTGCCCTATTTCGAAGGGTCGTCCTTTTTCTCCGGCTTTATCTCGATTTCATCCTTTCCATCCGATGCCTTCTTGAAGTTCCGGATGCTCTTGCCGAGGGCGCCGCCGATCTCGGGGAGCCTCCCGGCGCCGAAGACCACCAGGACAATGACGAGAATAACTATCAGCTCGGGCATGCCGATTCCAAACATACTGGACCTCCTTCTGCTCTGAACGGTACGAAAAAGTATTACATCTGGGTCCTTAAAAATCAAGAGCTCATCCTTCATCGGCACCCAACGGTCTCCCTCGCCCTCTTCAATATTTTCCTGTATTTTATGATTGACTGCCGATAGAATTAACCTCGACATCTCAAAATCAGCAGCACATTTTATTTATACTCTTCAACTATCCTTTCCCTCTATGGTATATATTGTCTAACTTGTCGGCAACGCTAGATGCAAGGGCCTTCCATGACCAACAGACACATTCTCCTTGTTGAAGACAACCCCGACGACGAAGTACTGACGCTTCGCGCACTCCGCAAGCACAACATCGCCTCCGAAATAACCGTGGCACGGGATGGGGTTGAGGCCCTCGATTTTCTGTTCGGCACCGGCACCCACGGCGGACGCGACACGACCACCATGCCCTGCCTGGTCCTGCTTGACCTGAAACTCCCCAAGGTGGACGGACTCGAAGTCCTGCGCAGAATCAGAAGCGACGAACGGACAAAGCTCCTTCCGGTGGTGGTCTTCACCTCCTCCAACGAGGAGCAGGACATCCTTGAGTGCCATACCCTGGGGGCCAACAGCTACATCCGCAAGCCGGTCGATTTCAACCACCTGAGTGAGGCGCTCCGCCTCATCGGCACCTACTGGCTCACCATGAACCTGACCCCGAAGCTCTCCAACGCCGCAAGGTAGTCGCAACCCGCGGCAATCTGTGGCTCCGCTACCGCTTCCTTCCGAAACATTCGCATAACTCCGGATTTCGTGCGTCCTTTTCCCCGATGCAAACGCGACCCGTCCATGGTACTATCCCCCCATGGACCGTTATACCCTGGTAAGTGACTATACTCCCCGCGGAGACCAACCGAGGGCCATCGAGGAACTCAGCGAGGGAATCCTCCGGGGCGACCGGCACCAGGTTCTCCTGGGGGTCACCGGCTCGGGGAAGACCTTCACCATGGCGAACGTCATCGCCGCCACCAACCGTCCCGCCCTGGTCCTGGCCCCCAACAAGACCCTGGCTGCGCAACTCTACGGCGAATTCAAGGAGCTCTTCCCCCACAACGCCGTGGAGTACTTCGTCTCCTACTACGACTACTATCAGCCCGAAGCCTACATCCCCACCACGGACACCTTCATCGAGAAGGACTCCTCCATCAACGACGAGATCGACAAACTGCGCCACGCGGCCACCCGCAGCCTCCTGACCCGGCAGGACGTGATCATCGTGGCCTCGGTGTCGTGCATCTACGGCATCGGCTCCCCGGCCGAGTATCAGGCAATGCACATCTTCTTTCACGAGGGAGAGGAGTACGGGCGGGACACCCTGCTGCGCAAGCTCGTGGAGATCCAGTACGAGCGTAACGACATTGATTTCCATCGGGGAACCTTCCGGGTGCGTGGGGACATCGTGGAGATCTTTCCGGCCCACGAGGACGAGAAGGCGCTGCGGATCGAATTCTTCGGCGACGCGGTGGAGGCCATCAGCGAGATCGATCCCCTGCGGGGGGTGGCGCACCAGCGGCTTGCCAAATGCGCCGTCTATCCTGCGTCCCACTACGTGGCCACCCGGGAAACCCTTGAGCGGGCAATCGAAGAAATCAGAGTAGCCCTGCGGGAGCGAATCCAGTGGTTCCGGGAACGTAACATGCTCGTGGAGGCCCAGCGGCTCGAGCAGCGCACCATGTTCGACCTGGAAATGATGGAAGAGATGGGGTTCTGCCAGGGAATCGAAAACTACTCCCGCCACTTTGACGGCCGGGCGCCGGGGGAGCCCCCCTACACACTCCTCGATTATTTCCCGAAGGACTTCCTCCTCTTCGTGGACGAGTCTCACATCACCGTCTCCCAGGTGGGAGGGATGTACCGGGGGGACCGAAGCCGCAAGGAGACCCTGGTGAATTACGGGTTCCGCCTCCCGTCGGCCCTGGACAACCGCCCCCTCACCTTCCAGGAGTTCACTGCCCGGCTCAACCAGACGATCTACGTCTCCGCCACCCCCGCCGACTACGAATTGCAGCAGGCCGGCGGCGTGGTGGTGGAACAGGTGATCCGCCCCACCGGCCTCCTGGACCCGGTCATTGAGGTGAGGCCTGCCGCAGGCCAGGTGGACGACCTCCTCCACGAAGTCCGGGAGACCGTGGCCCGGGGCGAGCGGGTGCTGGTCACCACCCTCACCAAGCGGATGGCCGAGGAACTGACCGACTACTACCGGGACCTGGGGGTACGGGTGCGGTACCTCCACTCGGATATCGACACCATCCAGCGGATGCAGATCATCCGGGACCTGCGCCTCGGCGAGTTCGACGTGCTCGTGGGGATCAACCTCCTGCGGGAGGGGCTCGACATCCCCGAGGTTTCGCTGGTGGCGATCCTCGATGCCGACAAGGAGGGATTCCTCCGCTCAGCCCGGTCCCTGATCCAGACCTGTGGCCGGGCCGCCCGCAATGTCAATGGCCGGGTCACCATGTACGCCGACGCGGTAACCGGCTCCATGGAGGCATGCATCGAAGAGACCGCACGGCGCCGGACGATCCAGGAGGCTTTCAACACCGAGCACAACATCACCCCCCGGACGGTGAAAAAGGGGCTCCGCACCATACTCGAATCCATCGAGGAGCGGGACTACTACACCATTCCCCTTGCGGCCGAGCCTCAAGAAGAATACGTTCCTGCCGATGAGATTCCTAAGCTGGTGAAGCGCCTCCGCAAGGAGATGCTTGCCTCTGCCAAGAACCTGGAATTCGAGAAGGCGGCCGAACTCCGTGACCGGATCAAGAACCTGGAGGAGCGGCACCTTCAGCTCCACCCCTGAAATGCCGGAGAACGTCATGAAACCACCATCAGTACTGCTCGTCGACGATGAACGCTTTTTTCTCTCCGTGCAGCGGGACTTTCTCAAGGGCTCCCCGATCGCCGTCCTCTCCGCCTCGGGGGGAGAGGAGGCCCTGAGAATCGCCCGGGAGCAGCGGCCCGACCTGATCTACCTCGACTGCCGGATGCCGGAGATGGACGGCGTCGCCTGCTGTACGATCCTCAAGGGAGACCGGGAACTGCGCACCATTCCCGTTCTGATGATGGTGCCGGAGGGTAAGGAGAAGGACCGGGAGCGGTGCCTTGCAGCGGGGTGCGACGGGATCATCGCGAAGCCCATCGACCGGCGGGAGTTCCTCGAAGCGGGGCGGCGATTCGTCCCCGAGGTGGAGCGTCGCCACCAGCGGATCCGGTGCGGGTCCCTGGCCGTCTTCCGCAGGGGGAACGAAAGCTTCCACGGCTCCATCGAGGACATCAGCTTCAGCGGTGTCTATGTGGGTGCGCGGTGCGACGTGAAAATGGAGGACCGGATCCGGCTCGGTTTCTTTCTCCCGGGGAGCGATCTCATCGAGACCGACGCCCGGGTAGCGTGGGTCAACCAAGGACACCGCCGGATCAAGTCGGGCCTCCCCGAAGGGTTCGGGGTCGAGTTCGTCGGCATCGCAGCCAAGGCCGCCGACCAGGTGAAACGGTACATTGCCGCTTACGTTCCTCGTTAGGGATCAGCCCATGCATATCAACGCTCCGTCGCCCCCCTCGAAAAGCTCTCCCTACGCACGCTACGTCCTGGCCCTCCTTCTGGGGGTCAACCTTCTCAACTACATCGACCGCCAGGTCCTCTATGCCGTCTTTCCCCTCATCCAGCACGATTTCAGCCTCTCCGACACCGCCCTGGGGCTTCTGGGAAGCGGCTTCATGGTCACCTACATGGTATCGGCTCCCCTCTTCGGGTGGCTCGGCGACCGCTGGAGCCGGACCAGGCTCGCCGCGGCGGGCCTCGGGATCTGGAGCGTCGCCACCGCCGCCGCGGGCCTTGCCCCCACCTATCCGGCACTGTTGACTGCCCGCACCACGGTCGGGGTCGGTGAAGCGAGCTTCGGCACCGTCTCCCCCGGTCTCCTGGCCGAATTTTTCGACCGGGAGCGTCGAGGGCGCATCCTCTCCTACTTCTACCTGGCGATTCCCGTCGGGAGCGCCCTCGGCTATCTCCTGGGAGGGGTCATCGGCCAGCAATGGGGATGGCATGCCGCGTTCATGATGGTGGGCCTGCCGGGGCTTCTCCTCGTCCTCCCGGTCTGGCTCATGCGGGAACCGCCCCGCAGCGCCGATGCAGCACTAGAGCAGAACGATAACCCGGACAACGGCGGCTACCGCGCCCTGTTCCGGAACCGCTCCTTCATCGCCAACACCCTGGCCATGGCAGCCATGACCTTCGCCCTGGGGGGGCTCGCCCAGTGGATACCCACCTTCCTCTACCGGGAGCACGGCCTCAGCGTGTCCACCGGTAACACCCTGTTCGGGGGGCTCACCGTGGTGACCGGCATCTGCGGCACCCTCACCGGCGGATGGCTCGGCGACCGCCTCCAGCGCCGCACCCCCAAGGGATACCTCCTGGTCTCGGGCTGGGGGTTCCTCCTGGGGACGCCGGCGGCGGCCTACGCCATCCTGACCCCTTCCCTCAACCACTGCCTGGGAGGGATGTTCCTGGCCGAGTTTTTCCTCTTCCTCAACACCGGCCCCCTCAACACCGTCATCGTCAACGTTACCCGCCCGGCCGTCCGCGCCATGGCCTTCGCCGTGAACATCTTCTTCATCCATGCCCTGGGGGACGCAATCTCCCCCACCATCCTCGGCCGGCTCTCGGACATCTGGGGACTCCGCACTGCCCTCCTCTCCACCCCTGTCGCCATCCTCGTTGCGGCTCTCTTTGCCTTCGTTTGCTGCCACAGCATCGAAGGGGACATGGCAAAGGCTGAGTAGCCTCTGGCATCGCCAATCCCCTTCCGTTCCCCCCTGAACTATGCTAATGAAAGGGTTATTTTCCAATCCAGGAGTCAGTCAATGAAAAAGGACATCCTCGAAAAGGGGGCAATCGTCCAGCGGGACCGGGAAACCTACGCCATCGCCCCCCACATCCCCGGCGGCATCACCGATACCGCCACCCTCCGCAAGATCTGCGACGTGGCCGACCGCTACGGCGTCAAGGAACTGAAACTCACGTCGGCCCAGCGCATCGCCCTCATGGGGGTGAAGGAAGAGGACCTGGACACCATCTGGAGCGACCTGGACCAGCAACCAGGGGCGGCCATCGGCCTCTGCGTCAGGAGCGTCAAGATCTGCCCCGGCACCACCTGGTGCAAGCGGGGGGTGCAGGATTCAGTGGCCCTCGGCCTCAAGATCGACACCATCTACCACGCCATGAAGCTTCCCAACAAGATGAAGATGGGGATTTCGGGGTGCATGGTCAACTGCGCCGAAACGCTGCTGAAGGACATCGGGGTGGTGGGGACGCCGAAAGGGTGGCGGATCTACGTGGGGGGAAACGCCGGCGCCCGGCCCCGCATCGGGGAGGTATTCACCGATACCGCTCCTGACGATGACGAGGTTCTGGCTGTTGTTGCACGGATCGTCGACTACTACAAAGGCTCCGGAAGCGAGCAGAGGCTGGGGCGGATCGTGGAGCAGATGGGGATCGAGACGTTCCGGCAGGCAGTTCTCGGCACCTGACGGAACACCCCTCAGAACAGCTCCAGTTGCTCCCCCTTCTTCCCCGTGCGCACGGTATCCTGAACGGCGCGGCTGACAAGCCGCGCCGGAATCTCCTCCACGAACCGGGAAAGGGGGCGCTCCCCCGGGCCGCACCAGGGATGCTCCCGGGAGGCGGTCAGGATAAGCGCCTCCTTGGCCCGCGTCATCCCCACGTAGAAGAGCCTCCGTTCCTCCTCCAGATCGGCATCGCGCCAGAGGGTGCAGGGGAGAAGCCCCTCCTCGCACCCGGCCAGGAAGACCACCGGGAACTCCAGCCCCTTGGCGGCATGGATCGTCATGAGGGGAACCCCCTCGGCGCGCTCGTCGTAGAGGGTCTCGGAGGCATAGTCCCGCAGATGGCGGGCAAAGGCCGCGAGATTGCGCCCGAAACTCCCCGCAAGGGCCACGAGGCGGCAGACATCGGGATGGCCGGCATCCACCTCCAGAAAGGGAAAGACAGGACCAATGGCCGGCGCGATTCCTTCCCGGGACATCACGTCCCGGAACCGCCCCAGGGCGGCGGCCAGTTCCGCCACCTGACGCGCGGCCACGGAAGGGAGGCCCGCCGCGGCCGTCAAGGGAAGGAAATCGCCGGTCAGGGGAAGCGCCTCCTCCAGCCGGGTCAGGCTCTCCTCGCCGATTCCCCGCAGCCCCCCCAGGAGGGCCAGCCACTCGCCGATGTCGTCGCTTCCGGCGGCTGCCTGAATGAACCGGGTAACGGCCCGCACCGCCGGTCCCAGAAAGTAGGGGACCGAGCCAATGAGCTGAAAGGGGATGCCCCGCCGCTCCAGCGCCCCGGCCAGCTCCTCGGCCTGCCTGGAAAGCCGGTAGAGAACCGCCATCTCCCCGAAGCTTCGCCCCCTCCCCTGGTCGCCACCCCGCCCCGAAATCCGGGAGAAGTTGCTGACCCCACCCATGAACTCCTCGATGCGCCGCACGATGAACTCCGCCTCCGCTGCCGGCGTGGGGGCACGGTGAAGCTCGATCATCCCCTGGTGCGGTGCCCCGGCCACAAGGGCGAGGCCGCTCCGCAGGGTATTTCGGGCAATGACCGCCGAAGCCCCCTCCACCACCGGCGAAACCGAACGGTAGTTGCGGGAGAGGGAAAGCCGCCGGGTGCCGGGATGGTCGGCGAAGCGGAAGAAAAAGGTGGGATCGCTCCCCCGGAAGCCGTAGATGGCCTGGTCCGGGTCGCCGATGGCAAAGACCGTCGCTTCCCGGGCCAGGATCTCCACCAGGGCGTACTGGGGGGCGTTCAGGTCCTGGAACTCGTCCACGAAGAGATGCTCGACACTGCCACAGACCCTTTGCCGAAAACAGTCGTCCTCCGCGAGGCGCCGCACAACGAGGGGGACCACGGCATCCAGGTCCACGGCCCCGCGTCCCGCAAGCTCCTCCAGGTACCGCCGCAGCGACTCAGACGCCCCGTCGAGACCCGAGCGGTGAAGATGATCTGCGATGCCGTCGGCCACGGCACCCTGTTCCTTTTTCCCCAGATCGGGAAAGAGGCGCTTCAGGAGCCGCTCCCGGCTCTCCTCCCCCACCACGGCGAGCCCCGGCTCCTCCTGCCGGAGCCAGTCAAGGCAGAACCGGTGAAACGTCCCCACAAAGACCCGCTCCCCTGCTCCGCCGGCCGTAGCCACAAGCCGCTCCCGCACCTCCCTGGCGGCCCGGTTGGTGAAGGTGATAGCACAAACGTGCTCCGGCACCGTCTCCGGCCGCGCCAGGAGGGCAGCGATGCGCGCTACGAGGGTGTAGGTCTTGCCGGTGCCCGGTCCGGCCGCCACCAGCACCTGCCGGTCGGCACAGCCGATCGCCTCGGCCTGCTCGGGGTTCGGCCCTCCGGGTGGGGAATCGCTTGCCGTAACGTCCTTGCGAACGGACGGGGCGAGGGGCTGCGGCGGTTCTTTCCGACGGCTCCGTCGGGGGGGATCGTCGGCGAAGAGGCCGGCCTGGCCCGAGAGGCGCGCCACCTCCCCCTCCTCGAAGACCCGGATCGTCCCAAACTCTCCATCGTACCCCCCGTGCCGGATGACCCGTCCTGACCGGATGCGGGTCACCGCCTCGGCCACCAGGGGCGCCACCTCCCAAATCTCCTCCGGAGGCGTGTGGAGCAGGAGTCCAAACTCCGAGCCGAAGCGGGCCATAAGGCGTCCGTACTGGCGCAACACCTCCTTGGAGCCCGGGCCGACGCCAAGGATCTCCCCCAGCACCTCGGGGAGGGGCACGAGACTGAAAAACTCCGGCGCATCAGGAGGAAACAGGGGGTGCTCCCGGTCGGCCAGTTCCATCACCCGGTGGAGGACCCCCACGGTGAGGGGGCGGCCGCAGGCGGGGCAGCGGCCGTCGAGGCGCCGGGTCTCCTCCGGCTCAAGGCAGACCGAGCAGGCCCGGTGGCCGTCCAGGTGGTACTTCCCCTCCTCGGGGAAAAACTCAACGGTCCCCCGGAAGGTATCGCGGTGATTCGACTTCAGGGCGTCGCGGAGCGAGAAAAAATCGAAGCCAGTGGCGAAGAGATTCGCCTCCCGGCCGAGCCGAGAGGGGGAGTGGCAGTCGGAATTGGAGATGAGGGTGAAACGGTCCAGGGCCGATATCATCCGGTTCATGTCAGGATCGGAGGAGAGGCCGGTCTCTAGGGCGAAGACGTGGGGAGAGAGGTCGCCGAAGCACTCCTCCACCGTGTCGAAGCCGGACCGGGAACCGAAGAGGGAAAACCACGGGGTCCAGATGTGGGCCGGGACGAGGAACCCCTCGGGTGCCTCCTCAAGGACGATTTCCAGGAGATCCCGGGAGTCGAGGCCGAGGATCGGGCGGCCGTCCGACTCGATGTTGCCGATGCCCGCTAGCCGCGCGGCAAGACGCTCCGCCGAGGCGAAATCCGGAACGTAGACGAGGTTGTGGACCTTGCGGACCACACCGTGGCGCTTGTAGATGCAGCTGATCTCTGCAGAAAGGACGAAGCGGACCGGCGTCGATGAGGGGGGGAGCCCCGGCAGGGGGGAGGGGACCGTTCCCTCCCGCAGCCGGAAGAACCCTGGCTCCGCCGGCACGAGGGTCTCCCTCAGGAGACGGAACCAGCCGGGATGGGTGAAGTCGCCGGTCCCCAGAACCTGAATCCCTTTCACCCGGGCCCAGGCGGCAAGGCCGGTCGGATCACACTCCCGGCTCGTGGCCCGCGAAAAGGGAGAATGGACGTGAAGATCGGCAACGTACTCCATGGATCTCTTCTCCTTCTGCGTTTTTCGACTGTCAAAGGTACACCGAGTCGGCGGAGGCCGTCCACTCCTTTTCCGTGAAATCCGGCCCCAACGTCACCCCCCTGGCTGGACGGCAACCATTTTGCATTCCATGATCCATTCGCTCTTGATTCTCTCCAGACCGTCACATAGAATACGGTTATTTTTTCGGCGCACGGGGTGCATGTGGTAAAAATCCTTCTCATAGCGGACCAGGACCGGCTCGAAAAGCTCTTCGACTTTGTGAGCGATTCCCCTCAGATACACTTCAGGATCTCCCGTTCCCTCCGCCAGGGAAGTCAGGACATTGCCGACGAGGCCCCGGACATCCTCTTCGTCCAGAACCACCTCTCGGGGCTCTCCGGGGAAATCATCGCCCGGCACCTCATCGGCCAGGCGGAAGGGGCAAGGCCCCGGGTGGTACTTTTCGGGGAGATGGCACAACAGCCGCCGGACCAGGGCCCCCTGGACGCATGCCTCGACATTGCCCGCACCGACGAGGAACTGACCGCCGCCATCATCGGCATCATCTCGGAACTCCCCGCACCGCCGCCCCCCGTCGAGATCCCACCTTCCGTGGAGACGGAAGAACAGGCGCCTGCGCCTTCCCCCGCGGAACAGCCCGTACCTGCTTCGCCAGCCACCGATGCCGCGCCGTCGAGCACGGAACCGCCCATACCGGCCACGGATACCGTGGTGGACACTTTCGGCCGGCAGGGATCACCTGTTCCGCCTCAATCCATGAGCCCCTTCGACGAGAAGCTCACGACCGTCATCGAACAGACTGCCGAACCGGTCCCCCTGGCGGAGATGGAGGATACGGTGCACCTCACCGCTGGGGCTGACGGTGCGAGGTCATCTGCCGCAACACGCCCCCGCATTGGCAGGAAAGAGACGAAACTCACAAAGCTACTCTGGATCGGGCTTGCCGCTCTGGCTGTCGTTGCGGTCGGAACAATCATGCTGCTGACTCCCGAAACGCCCTCCCCCAAACAGGCCCCCAGGCCGGCGGCACGTCCCGCAGCGCCAGCGCCGAAGAAAATTGTCCCTACACCACAGCCCCCCGCACCGGCGGCGCCACCGACTGCCGCACAAGCCTCATCGCCTGGGGCAACCGCACCGGCAGTGACACCAGTCAAAATCCCGGCACAGCCAGAGCCGCAACGCCCCCCTCAAGCTGCCACGCCTCCTCACCCCCCGGTTGGCACGGGGGGGGGACTCGCCCAGCTTCCCTCCTTCATACCGCGGGAGGGGCGCGACCGGGACTATGGAAAGTCGAACCCCGGCTGGGAGCGTTACAAGGGCGCCCGCACCGAGTTCAAGGTCTACCGCGACGGCACCGTCATCCGGGCCGTGCAGGCCATCGACCGCAGCGGTGTCGGCATTCCCGAATCTTTCCTGCGCGGCGCCCTGAACCAGATGAGCACCTCGCGGGAGTTCACCCTGGACTCCACGGAGACCCAGGGGAAATTCCGGGTGGAGAAGGGGACGGTGAAGGGAGGGGGCCGGCTCGTTGTCTACCGTACGGTTCCCAAAGGCGCCATCAGGGCCTTCGTCGTCCACTTCAACTGATTACTCCTTACCGAGGATACGGACTCTTCCATGACATCACGCACCTACATGAGTTTTTGCGCCGCCTTTACCCTCTGGGGACTTCTCGGACCGCTGCAGGCTGGAACCGCCCAGGCTGCCTCCCCCTCCTTCGAACTGGAGCTGAAGGACCTGGAAACGACGAAGCCTTCCCCCCAACACCGGCGGCAACCCGTCCGCCCCCCCCGCAAGGATAGTGCCCGGAAACCAGACACCAAGCCGGACACCCCAGCCTCAGAAGCATCCGGCGACTATACCCGCTATACCGTCAGGCCCGGCGACTTTCTCTTTAAGATCCTGATCCGCGATTTCGGCCTCAGCAACGCCCAGGCCGAGGCGCTCATCCCGGAAATCCAACGAATCAACAAATTGCCGAGCACCACGCGCCTCGAGGTGGGACAGACCATCCTCATTCCCCGTCACCGCCGGGCATCATCCCTGGCTAAGGCCGCTACACCTGCACCCACTCCGGCATCCACGCATGGATCCGCATCTGCACCGGAAGGACACCGCCCCCTCATCATCCCGCCTGCTCCGTCATCGGCGCCGGCTCCCTCCACCGTCGTCACCTCGCCCCCTGAGCCGGTGGCGTCCTCACAACATGAAACAGCAACGGAAACGGTGGCGTCGCCTCCGCCGCCACCGCCACTCACACTATCGGGCCATGAAACTGTGTCGCCTGCACCAGCCACGGAAGCAAAGGCTGACCTTTCCTTTTCCACGGCACTTATCCGTCTGTGGGAAAACCTCGTTCCCGGCCAGCGGCAAATCGAACCTTTGACCGTCAACGGGAAGGTTCTCGACCCGGCCGACTACCCGCTCCTCCTGGCTGCCGATGGAGGCCGGATTCTGGTGGATCTCCGGGGCACCCTCCAACCCCAGCTTCGTACTCAATTGGCTCAAAAGTACCCCGACATCCACATTGTCACCCGGGGCAACGATAGCCTCAAGACGCTCGTCGCAACCCTCGTGCGAGCAGCCGAGTTCGCCCGGGCAGAAGAGAACGTGGCCGTCGACCTGGGAGCTGATCCCACCCTCTCCGTCCGGGCAGACTTCCGCATCGTGAGGCTTCCGACGGGCCGGGGGGGGCCCGAAACCGTCCTCGTCTTTCTGGACGAACATGGCCCCTGCCTTCCTCCCCCCCTCACCGATTACCTCCATCGGAAAGGTTACCAGGTGGCCCAGTTCTGCGACCGTCCGGGAGACACCGTTGCCGAGCCGGGGTACGACCTCAGGGCCATCCCTCCTTCCACACCTTGCGATGTGGCGGTTTCGCTTCTTAACGCACTTTCCCTGAAACTGGACCGCAACCGTATCGTTTCCGGGGCCATGGGAGAGAACTCGGAGAACCGGTTCAGCATCAGGGTAGAAGGATACTTCGAGGCGGGGGGAAAGCGCTTTATCCTCGATTGCTCAGGAAACGATCCCTACAACTACACCCTCTTCAGGCTCCTCCAGGTGCAGGGTTACGGCATCATCCAACCCCAGGAGAACGATGATTTCACCGACGTAACGCGGCGTCTGCTCACTGAGCTCAACTACCCCAACTCATTTGGAAGGCATGAAATGGACTACGGGCGGTACAGGATCGCGATCACCGGCTTCAAGATTACCCGCCGCGATACGTCAGCCGGCCGTCTCCTGCTCACGTCCCGGCCATCCGACCCGGTATTTGCCGAGTTGCTGCGGTGGGCTCCGGCTGAGAGGAAATAAAGGGCCCTGGGGTAAGCAACGCCGCCATGGTGCACGGGCGATGATTACAGACTATCGGGAGGGGATTTTTCGATCAAAGGAAACGGGCGCGGCATCACGGAAATGTGTGATTTCCGCATGAACAGACTACCGGCAAAAGAGATGATACTGCAGATGAACTAGTACCTATTGACCCGCCATCTTCATGAGGGCATCGGCCCGATAGAGGGATGCATCGGGGGCAAGGGGAGATTCCGGATAACGGGCCAGGAACCGGTCAAACGCGTCGAGCGATTGCTGGTACTGGCCCGACTTGTATGCGCTGACTCCCTTCTCAAAGAGGGTCTGCTCGTTCTCTCCCCCCTTGCGCGTGGCCGGAGAGGGAGAAACGGCCTTTGACGCCGGCACCTCGGACGCCCTAGGTGGCGAGGAGGGACGGGTCGTAGCCGCAGGCAACTTGACCACCGGCTTTGCCTCCTTTGAAGCAGGGGTCACCGCCTGATGCTTTCTGGCACCCTTCCGCTTCTCTGCAGGCTTGGCACGGCGTGTCGGCGCCGCGGTTTCCTCGCCGTGACCGGGAGGCAGGGGAACCAGGAGTTTATGGCCCGCATAGATCAGGTTGGGGTTCGCAATCTCGTTAAAGAGCAGAATCTGGGAGAAGTAGGTTCCCTTGCCGCTGTATTTCCGCGACAGGCCATACAGGGTATCTCCCTTTTCGATGGTGATGCGCTCGACAAGAACCCCCTCCTCGGGGCCCGCCAGTGGTTTGCCATCCGATGGTTCCGGAGCGTAGCGGAGATACTCCGCGCCACTGGCTGAGGAAAGCGACGCAAGGGAGAGGACAAGAGACGACGCGACAAGTCTGAGAGTGCCGTTCATATCAGTACCTGTTCCCGAGTTGATCCTGGTAGTTCAGGACGTTCTTCACCTGGATGCTCCTGCCAACCGCGGTTCCCGCCTTGACCCTGAAGGTCACCTTGATGACCCGCTTCTCTCCAGCCCCCAGCTCGTCAAACTTCCAGATGTAATCGCCGTTTTTCGCTCGACCGAAAGAAGGATCCGATGCGACCAGTTCCAGGTCTTCAGGGAGAACGCTCTGGAGTTCCACAGCCTTGGCCATGCTCGAACCCCGGTTGGTGAAATTAAGCTCGAAGGAGGACACCTCGCCCGGCTTGAGCCTTCCCCCCTTGCCACTCATGGCCAGTTCAACCACAGGTCTAGCGTAGACCAACCGCAGGTTCGCGGTGACGCTTTTTGCCTTGTCGCTTTCCGGCTCGAAGGCCATGGAAACGGTGGCGGCTGTCCCGTCGCTCTCGGCGGCCGGCGTGGAGAGATCGAGGATCACGTAGGACTCCTCCTTAGGCGCCAGCGGCCCAACGTGGTTAATGATCGGCTCGTTCGTCTGGCGGATGCCGTCGCGGTTGAGGTCCTGATAGAAGGTATAGGTGACGTTGGGAGGAAGTTGCGGCTTGATGAGGAAATCCTCCCGCACGTTGCCGGTGTTGGTAACGATAAGGGGCACGGCTATTGACTGGCCGGGAATCACGACCAGCTTGTCGCTGTTGGTCCTGACGGCGACGCCGCTCACTGGCTTCACGAAGGAAGAGGCCGAGATGAAGGAATCCCGGGTCTGGAGTTCAGTATTGACCACGTCTGCCCGCAGGAAGAGCTCTTGTTGAGCGATTGCCTCATCCTTCAGCTGGAAGGCCACATCGAATTCCCTGCTCTCTCCCGATGCGAGACGTATGGCGTCAAGCACCAGCGCCGCCTTCATCTCTTGCTTGAGGCCGGTCCCCACCGGGCTTACCGGTTCGTACTGGGGCGGATAGTTAAGCCGCAGGCTTACCCCCTGGGCAGTGGCGGTACCGATGTTGAGGAGCGTCACCCGATAGGCGACCTTCTCTCCGGGAAGAATCTGACCCTTGTCGGTCTTGACCACGGCGCGGAGAAGCGGCGCCGAGGCGGCAAACATGATATCCCGGGCCTGGGTGGCATCCCTGTCCATACGCGAGGCAATCTTGATGGGATAGATCATCTTCTGGCCATCGATGTACTCGCGCGGAACGGTAACGGAGACCACACCGTTGAAACGTTCCCCGGGAGCGATGGGCGGCGTCATGTTGACGGGGATTTCCTTCCTGGCTGCATCGGCGAACTGGGCTCCGAACTCGGCAGGAAAGCCCGATTCGAGATAGAAACTGTCGGTGCCGTTACCCCTGTTGGCCACTTCAAAGGGAATGTCGTGCCGCTTGCCGACCTCCAGGCTTTGGGAGACCGGGGCAACCGTCAGGTCCGCATCGGCAAACTGACCCACCTCCAGAGAGAGGATCTGGGCGTTCTTTTCGGAAGGTGCCGGCTTCGACGCCACGGCGGCGGTACCGGGAACCGGATAGACAATGCCGAGATCCTTCAGCTTGGCCGTCGCTGTTGCCGCGGCCCTGGTCCCCGGGAAACGGTCGATGAGCGACTTGTATTCGCCGATGGCCTTTTCCCTGAGAGTTGCACGTTTGCTGGCCTCCGCCTTTTCCGCAGTCAGTTTTTCCGCTGCGGCCCGTTCCCTTGTGGCCTTCTCGGCTGCGAGACGATCAGCCTCGGCCTTCTCCCGGGCCTTCTGTTCGGCAAGCCGGAGCTCCGCAGCCGCCTTCTCTGCAGCCACTTTTTCGGCGGCAAGGCGTTCGGCAGCACGCTTCTCGGCTTCCGCCTTCTCTCGGGCCGCCTGCTCAGCCGCCGACTTCTCCCTGGCAGCCTTCTCCGCGGCGATCCGCTCGGCAGCGGCCCGGTCAGCGGCGAGCGTTTCTGCAGCAGCGCGCTCGACAGCAGCCTTTTCGTCAGCCGCCTTCAACGCGGCAAGGCGCTCAGCCTCGACCTTCTCCCTGGCCGTTTTTTCCGCCGCCAGACGCTCGGCTTCCGCCTTTTCCCGCGCAAACTTCTCCGCTGCCAGGCGTTCCGCAGCAGCCCGCTCCGCAGCGGCTTTCTCGACTGCGGCACGTTCCGCAGCGGCTTTTTCCGCAGCCGCCTTTTCCAGGGCCAAGCGCTCAGCCTCGGCCTTCTCCTTGGCGGCCTTCTCCGAGGCCAGTCGCTCAGCCTCAGCCTTCTCCTTCGCAAGCTTCTCCGCTGCCAGGCGCTCAGCCTCAGCCCGTTCCGCTGCGGCCTTTTCCGCAGCCGCACGCTCTGCGGCCGCCTTCTCGGCCGTTGCCTTCGCCAGGGCCATGCGCTCGGCTTCCGCCTTCTCCCGGGCAGCCTTCTCCGCTGCCATACGTTCGGCGGCAACCCGTTCCGCCGCAGCCTTCTCTGCAGCGGCCCGCTCTGCCGCAACCTTTTCCGCAGCAGCCTTCTCCGCCGCAAGGCGCTCGGCCTCGGACACGGTGCGCGCAGCCTGCTCCGCGGCCTGCTTTGCCGCCGCAGTCTTTTCCGCCAGCGCCTTCCGTTCCGGCGCCGGAGCAGCGGCAACCGTCGCGGATGCCGGACGCTTAGCCGTAACGGGAAGCTGCTCCCCCTTGTCGAAGCGCGCCACAAGCCCAAGAAGCTCATCCTCGACGGTTCCCTTGAGAGGGCTGTCGGGATACTCCTTCATGAACTGGGACATGTACCGTGCCGCGTCCCGCTCGAACCCCGCCTTGAAATTGGCCCGGGCAAGCCAGAAGATGGCCATGTCGCGCAAGGGAGTGTCGGGGTATTTCTCAAGGACCGTCTTCATCCGCTCGATGGCGGTCTGGTAGTCCTTTTTCTGGTAGGCGTTGAAACCTGCGATGAATACCTGGGAATCGTCGGAGTTGACAGCATAGACGGGAGTGGAAAGGAGCGACGCGATTATGAGACATCCGGTCAGGCACCGGAAAGCGGCAGTGCGGAAATATTTCATAAAATCCACGGGCTTGACCTTTCCCTTCGTGAGGGCAAAGAAATTAAGGTAATTAGATTCAGTTACATAGCATCATAACACCCGCTTGTCAACGATGAATGCCGGCGCGAGGCCCCGTAACTACGCGAAAAACGGCCATACAAAACTTTGAATTCCGGGGTCCCGACCCTCTTTTCAACGGAGCCCTCACTCGGTATACTGGCCCCATGTTCGACAAATCTCGCCTGAACACCCTCCCCGAATCCCCCGGCGTCTACCTCATGAAAGGGTCAGACGGCACCATCCTCTACGTGGGGAAGGCCAAGAGCCTCAGGAAACGGGTTCGCTCCTACTTCGGCGCTGCCGGTGAATCCCGCTACCACATCCGGTTCCTCGTGGCCCGGGTGGCGGAAGTGGAGGTCATTGTCACCGACACCGAGAAAGAGGCTCTCATCCTCGAGAACACTCTCATCAAGAAGCATCGCCCCCGTTATAACCTGGACCTGCGGGACGACAAGACCTACTTCTCGCTCCGCATGGACATGAACGAGGAGTTCCCCCGACTCACCATCATCCGGAAGGTGCGCCAGGACGGAGCCCGCTATTTCGGCCCCTATTCATCGGCCGCTTCGGCCCGCGAAGCCCTTAAGCAGCTCTACCGGCTCTTTCCCCTGCGCCACTACCCCCTTGAAACCTGCCGCCGGCGCCGGCGCCCCTGCCTCTTCTACCAGCTTAGGCAGTGCTCGGCTCCGTGTCACGGCCTCATCTCACCCGAGGAATACCAGGGCCTCGTCCAGGGGGCCGCCCTCTTTCTGGACGGGAAGAACCGTGACCTTCTGAAGACCTACCGGGAACGGATGGCATCCGCGGCAGCGAACGAGCGCTACGAGGAGGCGGCCCGCTACCGGGACCTCATCCGCGCCATCGAGGTAACGGTGGAAAAACAGAAAATGGTGACCACGGGAGGAGATGCCGACGTTCTCGGCATACACCGGGAAGGGAGCTCCCTCTCCCTCGCCCTCCTCTTCATCAGGGGAGGGCGTCTCATCGGCAGCCGCAGCTACCTTCTCGCCTGGGAACTGGAGGACGAGGAGGCCGTTTCGTCATTCCTCAACGACTACTACAGCCGGGAGGTCTTCATCCCCGACGAGGTGCTTGTTCCGCTGCCCGTGGCCGACAGCGCGGCACTGGCGGAACTTCTCTCCGAGCGGCGGGGCAAGCGGACAAGCGTAGCGCACCCCCAACGGGGAACAAAGGCCGGTCTGGTCAAACTCGCGGGGAAGAACGCCGAGGCGGCCCTTCGGGAGAAGCAGAAACGGGAGGAAGGAGCGGAAGCGGTCCTGACGGAACTGAAGGAACGGCTCCACCTGCGGAACCTCCCCCGCTGCATCGAGTGCTATGACATATCGAACATCCAGGGGACCTACCCAGTGGGAAGCAGGGTCTCGTTCCGTGACGGCAAGGCGGACAAGGGAGGCTATCGCCACTACCGGATCAAGACGGTCGCCGGCGCCGACGACTTCGCCATGATGCACGAGGTCCTCTCACGCCGGTTCAGGGACAGCCCGGCCAAGGACGAACATCCCGACCTGATTGTGGTTGACGGCGGCATCGGACAGTTGAACATCCTGACCGCCGTTCTCCGGGAGTTGCAGGTGGAGGATGTGGATGCCGCCTCCTTGGCCAAGAGCCGGGTGGAACGGGACATGGCGGCGGAAGAGCTGACACGGAGCACCGAGCGGGTCTTCCTCCCGGGCCGCAAAAACCCGGTGATCCTCCGCCAGAACAGCGCGCCACTCCTCCTCCTGGCACGGATCCGCGACGAGGCCCACCGCTTCGCCATCACCTACCACCAGAAACTGCGGGGAAAAGACACCATCCGGTCGATCCTCGACACCATTCCAGGAATCGGGCCGAAACGGCGGAAGGAACTTCTGCGGCAATTCGGAAGCCTGCGGCGAATACGGGAAGCGAGTCGGGATGAGCTGGCCGCCACCCCGACCATTCCGCCGACCCTAGCCGAGAGCATCTGGAAATCTCTCCACGAAAACGACGAAGGCGACACCCCCTGAAAGGGATGCCGCCTTCGGGCGCTCCAGTGGAAACTCCCCCTATTTTTCGGCCAGGAGCTTCTTGATGAGGGTTTCCATGTTCTTGAGGGTGGCGTCCGAACCTCCCATGAACCTGTCGGCCACATTTCCCCTCTTGTCGATGACGTACACCGTGGGGAGGGACCGGAGACCGTAATCGGTCTGGACATCCTGGCCGGCAAGGGCCACGGGATAGACTATCCGCTTGCTGGCGATGAAGTCCTTGACTGCCCCCTCATCGCCATCGTCAAGCGAGAGCCCCAGGACCTGGAGTCCCTGCCTGCCGTACTTCCTGCTGATGCCATTCAGATGCGGAATAGCCTCTCTGCAGGGGGGGCACCAGGTGGCGAAAAAATCGATGACCAACACATACCCCTTGTAATTGGCGAGACTTATCTGCTGCCCGGAGGTGCTTACCACCTTGAGGGGCGGGGCAGGCTGCCCTTTCTGGGGGATGGCAAGCGACGGCGAGGCAACCGCCATCGTAAAACCGGCCGCCGCAACAAAAGCTCTCAAAACAGGGACTATCCGCATAAGAGGCACAACTCCTGAGTTAGTTCGAGCTAGAGCGCCTTCTTGATGAGGGCCTCAAGCTGAGCCTTGGGAACAGCCCCTACGACCTGGTCGACAACCTTGCCGTCCTTGAAGAGGATGACCGTAGGGATGCCGCGTACGCCATACTTGCCGGGGGTGCCGGGGTTGTCGTCCACGTTTACCTTGCCGACCTTCACCTTGCCGTCGTACTCGTCGGCAATGGCGTCGATGACCGGGGCGATGGCCTTGCAGGGGGCGCACCAGGTGGCCCAGAAATCCACAAGGACCGGAACGGTAGCCTTGAGCACATCGGTATCGAAGTTATCATCACTGAACGTCAGCACCTTTTCACTGGCCATGGAAGCCTCCTTGTCAAACAAATTGTACTTTTAGAATATAGACGAGCTTCCCCGAAACATCAAGGAGGAAAACGGCACCGTTTCCCCTCCCCTTGGCAATCGGCCTGAAATCTGGTACACACACATATCGTTACTTACCCTAGCGAAACTACCGGATTCCATGTCCCAATTCCCCGTAAACCTGAACCTTCGCGAGCGGAATGCCGTCATCGTCGGCGGCGGTGCCGTTGCCGCACGCAAGTGCCTTCTCCTTATGGAAGCGGGAGCGCGGGTCACCGTGATCGCTCCCCGCCTCGATCCCCGCCTGGAAGAACTTCGGAGGGAAGGCTGGATCATCTGCCACGCCCGCCAGTACGGGGAGGGGGACCTTGCAGATGCCTTTCTCGCCTTCGCAGCCACGGACAACCCCGCCGTGAACCTGCACGTGGCCAGGGACGCGGCTGCCCTCGGCATCCTTGTGGACATCACCGGTGCGCCGGAGCACGGAAGTTTTACAACTCCGGCGCACTTCCGCAGGGGAGATCTTCTGGTCGCCGTCTCCACGGGAGGGAAGAGCCCGGCCCTGGCTCAGAGCATCTGTAACGATCTGGCACAACGATTCGGCCCCGAATACGCTGAAACCGTTGCGATACTTGGCGCAGTCCGTGAAAAGCTGTTGACTGTCCGCGGCAACCGCACCTACAATAAGGCGGTTTTACGCACCCTTGCCGATGCCGACCTCCCCGGCCTGATCCGGCGGGGGGAATACGAAACGATCGACCGCCTCCTCGTGACCCACGCCGGCCCCGGTTTTACCCTGGCCTCGCTGGGAACGAGGACCGAGGACCCCGCATGAACGCCCTGTTCTTCAAACTGACCCTGGCCATCTACTTCGCAGCCACCATTGCCTACCTGGCTTACCTCGTCAAACCCCGGGAAGTACTCGGCAAGGTTTCCTGCTGGATTCTCTCGGCGGGGTTCGTGGCTCACTGTGCCTACACGGTCGACCGGTACCTGGAGGCGGGACACACTCCCATCACCAACCTCCACGAGTCCCTCTCCTTCTTCAGTCTTGCCGTTGTAGGCATCTACATCCTCTTCGAGCGGAAATACCGGATCTTCATCCTCGGCTCCTTCGTCACCCCTGTGGCATTCCTGCTCATGGCGGCCTCCACCGGCTTTCCCTCGGCCATCATGCCGTTGAATCCGGCCCTCAAGAGCAAATGGCTCATGGTCCACACGGTCATGGCGTTCCTGAGTTACGCCGCCTTCTCCGTTGCCTTTGGCGCCGCCATCATGTACCTGATCCAGCAGCATTTCCTCAAGAGCAAGAAGCTGGGCCCCATGTACCAGAAGCTTCCTTCCCTGGACATACTGGACGAGATCAACTATCGCTGCCTCACCATCGGGTTCCCGCTTCTCACCTTCGCCATCATCTCGGGTGCCATCTGGGCTGAATCCGCGTGGGGAACCTACTGGAGCTGGGACCCGAAGGAAACCTGGTCCCTCATCACCTGGTTCGTCTACGCGGCGCTGCTCCACGGCAGGCTAACCACCGGATGGAGGGGAAAGAAGGCCGCCATTCTCGCCATTGTCGGCTTCTTCGTCCTCCTGTTCACCTTCCTCGGCGTGAACCTGTTCCTGTCGGGGCTGCACAGTTACAAATAAGAAGTCAGAGGATCCCATGAACATTGTGGTTGTGGGGCTGTCACACAAGACCGCCTCCGTCGATATACGGGAAAAAGTCGCCTTCGCACCGACACAGATGGAAAAGCCGCTGCGGGCGCTATTGGCCATCGAGGACATTGCCGAAGCGGTCATCGTTTCCACCTGCAATCGGGTGGAAGTATACATCTCCACCCGCGACATCGCCGGCGGGATGGCGCGGATCAAGCGTTTTCTGGCCGACTACCACGGCATCTCCCCCGAAATCCTCGAACCTCACCTTTACGCCCACCACGGCGAGGCAGCCATCCGGCACGTCTTCCGGGTCGCTTCAAGCCTCGACTCCATGGTGGTGGGAGAGCCCCAGATCCTGGGCCAGATCAAGACCGCCTACGGTTACGCCGCCGAGTTCAAGACCAGCGGCATCATCCTCAACCGCTTCCTCCACAAGGCTTTCTCCGTGGCCAAGCGGGTGCGGACCGAAACGAAGATCGCCTCGTCGGCCGTCTCCGTCTCCTTTGCCGCGGTGGAACTGGCCCGAAAGATTTTCGGCAATCTCTCGGACAAGACGGTCATGCTCATCGGCGCCGGCGAGATGTGCGAACTGGCAGCCAAGCACTTCATCAACAACGGGGTGCGGGGGGTCATGGTCACCAACCGGACCTACGAACGGGCCGTGAAGCTGGCCGAGGAGTTCGAGGGGAAACCGGTCTCCTTCGACGACCTCTTCGACCAGCTCCATAAGGCCGACATCGTTCTCTCCTCCACCGGCGCCACCCAATTCATCATCAAACCCAAGGACGTGGAGGAGGTGATCCGGCGCCGGAAGCTGAAGCCCATGTTCTTCATCGACATCGCGGTGCCTCGGGACATCGATCCCAAGGTGAACGACGTGGAGAACGTCTACCTCTATGACATGGACGACCTCCAGGGGGTCGTCGCCTCCAACCTGCAGCAGCGGGCCGAGGAGGCGAAAAAGGCCGAGGCGATTATCGACGAGGAAATCGGCCAGTTCCACAAGTGGCTCTCCAACCTGGAGGTGACGCCGACCATCGTGGCGCTCCGGTCGAAATTCGAGGAGACGCGGAAGGCCGAGTTGGAAAAGACCCTCGCCTCCTGGAAGGACCTCCCCCCCGACGGGGCCAAGCGGCTGGAGGCCCTCACCACCGCCATCGTCAACAAGCTCCTCCACCCCCCTACCGCAACCCTCAAGCGGGTGGGCCAGGGAGGGCGGACCGACCTCTACGTGGATGCCCTCCGTACCCTCTTCGAGCTCCAGACCGGCGAGTCTGAGGCGGAGGAACTTGGAGAGCTGGAAGAGTAAGACCCCTCAAAGCATTCCGCTGTTTTCATAGATAAAAAAAGGAGACTGCAATGGCACCGAAGCAGCTGAGAATAGGAACCCGGGCGAGCCAGCTTGCCCTCTGGCAGGCCAACTGGGTGAAGGGTGAGCTGGAAAAGCGCTACCCCGGCATGGCCGTGGAACTCGTCAAGATCAAGACCATGGGGGACAAGATCCTCGACGTCCCCCTGGCCCAGGTGGGGGGCAAGGGGCTCTTTGTCAAGGAGATTGAAGAGGCGATGCTCCGGGGCGAGATCGATATCGCGGTCCACAGCATGAAGGACGTCCCCACCGAATTCCCCGAGGGGCTCGGCCTCTACTGCATCACCGAGCGGGAGGACCCGCGCGATGCCGTCATCTCCCGGGGGGTGAAATTCGCCGACCTTCCCCAGGGGGCTCGTATCGGCACCTCGGCCCTGCGCCGCCAGGCCCAGATCCTCAAGGTGCGCCCCGACCTCCAGATGGTGGTCATCCGCGGCAACGTGGAGACCCGCATCCGCAAGCTCACCGACGAGAACCTGGATGCGGTCATTCTGGCCGCTGCCGGCCTGAACCGCCTCGGCTTCGCCGACCAGGTCTCCGAGTACCTGCCGGTGGAGCTGTCGCTCCCGGCCATCGGCCAGGGGGCCCTCGGCATCGAGTGCCGCCTCGATGACGAAACCATCAAGGATACCATCGCCTTCTTCAACCACCCCGACACCGCCCACGCGGTCCGGGCCGAGCGGGCGCTTCTGTGGCGCTGCGAAGGCGGCTGCCAGGTCCCCATAGCCGCCCACGGCCAGGTTTCCGGCGACACCCTCACCCTCACCGGCTTCGTCGCCTCGGTGGATGGCACCCGCTCGGTGAAGGACACCATCTCCGGACCGGTGACGGAGTGCGAGAAGCTCGGCATTGCCCTGGCGGAGAAGCTCCTGGCCGACGGCGCCCACGAGATCCTCGCTGAGGTCTACCAGCGGGAAGTGGCGCGGGAGAAGGAAATCCCGGTCTAGTCGCACCCCATGCCCGATAAATCCCTCAAAAAACCGTTCGTCCACCTCATCGGTGCCGGCCCCGGCGACCCGGGGCTCATCACCGTCAAGGGTCGGGAGTCCCTGGGAAGAGCCGACGTGGTCATCTACGACTACCTGGCCAATGACGACCTCCTCCGCTTCGCACGGCCCGACGCCGAGCTGATCTACGCCGGCAAGATCGGCGGGCACCACAACCGCGAGCAGTGGCAGATCAACGCGCTCCTGGTGGAAAAGGCCCTGGCGGGGAATGTGGTGGCACGACTCAAGGGGGGTGACTCCTTTGTCTTCGGCCGGGGGGGTGAGGAGTGCGAGGCCCTTGTGGCGGCGGGAATCCCCTTTGAGATCGTCCCCGGCGTCACGGCCGGGATCGGCGTCACTGCCTACGCCGGCATCCCCCTCACTCACCGGGGGGTGACCACTTCCGTCACCTTCGTCACCGGCCATGAGGGGCACGACAAGGAGGTCTCCCAGATCGACTGGGAGGGTCTCTCCCTGGGGAGCGGCACCGTAGTCTTCTACATGGGGATCAAGAACCTCCCCCAGATAACGGCAAACCTCATGGCCCACGGCAGGCCGCCGGAGACCCCGGTCGCCCTCATCCGCTGGGGGACTCGGCCCGAGCAGGAAGTACTCACCGGCACCCTGGCCGACATCGCCGAGCAGGCACGGCGGACCGGCTTCCGGGCCCCGGCCATCACCGTGGTGGGAGAGGTGGTGCGCCTGCGGGAGAAGCTCCGCTGGTTCGACAACCGTCCCCTCTTCGGCACAAGCATCCTCGTTACCCGTGCCGCGGACCAGGCAGGCGAGTTCGGTGCCATGCTCGGGGCACTGGGGGCCCGGGTCCTGGAGTGCCCCACCATTGCCATTGTCCCCCCCGAAAGCTGGGACAACCTCGACGCAGCCATCGCCTCTCTGGATCGGTTCCACTGGGCCGTCTTCACGTCGGTCAACGCGGTCCGTTTCTTCTTTGAGCGACTCGCCGCAGCCGGAAAGGACTCCCGCGCCCTGGGGAACTGCCGCGTCTGCGCCGTGGGGCCCAAGACGGCAGCAGCCCTGGCCCCCTTCGGCATCCGACCGGACCTCATTCCGGCCGACTACAAGGGTGAAGGGGTGGTGGAGGTGTTCCGCTCGGAGGAGATTGCAGGGAAACGGATCATCTTCCCCAAGGGAGACCGGGCCAGGGACGTGATCCCCCAGGGCCTCGCGGAGCTGGGGGGAGAGGTGACCGCGCCGGTCGCCTACCGCAACGTGACGCCCGACTCCCTTCCCGCCGGCGTCATCGCCGAGCTGGAAGAACGGCGCATCACCTGCGTCACCTTCACCTCGTCATCCACCGTGGAGAACCTGGCCGCCATCCTCGGGGAGAACCGCTTCCTCCACCTCCTGAAGGGGGTGACGATCGCCGCCATCGGCCCAATCACCGCCAGAACCTGCCGGGAACTGGGGCTTGAGGTTCACGTGGAGCCCTCGAAGTACACCCTCGCTGCCATGACGGACGCCCTCGTCGACTTTTTTTCACGGTCGAAGTAGATACGCCTCTCCTTCACCCCTCGCCCCTGCAACCGGAGTGTGGAGCGCCCCGATGCTCACCGACACCCACTGCCACCTGGATGACCCGACCCTCAGCTCGCGCCTCGGCGAGGTCATGGCCGCCGCGCGACAGGCCGGGGTCGGACGGATCATCGTTCCGGGGATCGCTCCGGGTGGATGGGAGCGGATCGCCTCCCTGGCACGGGAGCAGGAGGGAATCTTTCCCGCCTTCGGCATCTATCCCCAGACGGCGGGCCAGGCCGACGACGGCGCCCTGGCGCGGCTCGCCACCCTCAGTGGCACAGCCGTTGCCGTGGGGGAGATCGGGCTCGACCATCTGCTTTCCACCGTTCCCCACGAAACCCAGGAGGCGGCGTTCCGGAAGCAACTCCGGATCGCGGTGGTAGCGGGGCTTCCGGTCATCATTCATTGCCGCCGGGCCTTCGAGCCCCTTCTCCGCATCCTCAGAGAGGAAAGTGTCTCCCGGGTTGGCGGGGTCATGCACGCCTTCTCCGGTAGCGTGGAGATTGCCCGGGAATGCATCAGGCTCGGCCTCTTCATCTCCGTCGCGGGGACCGTTACCTACCGTAACGCCGTGAGACCCGTGACCGTAGCCCGGGAGATCCCCCTGGAACACCTCCTCATCGAGACCGACGCCCCCGACATGACCCCCGAGCCTTTCCGCGGCGCACCCAACGAGCCGGCATTTCTCGCGGTGACGGCACACCGCCTGGCGGAGCTGAAGGGGGTGACGCCGGAGGAGGTGGCCCGGGCTACGAGCGAGAATGCTGTGCGGCTCTTTCGTTTATAATTCTTTGCAAAATCAATGCAATAACACGGGGCAACGGAGCACACGGAGAAAAGCAAGATCCGATTTGTTCATCGCTATGATATTCAGGAGATTCCGGTTCAAAGGCTATAATCAGACCATAACACTTCGAACTTCTACGTCTTTCCCCGTGTGCTCCGTCTCTCCGTGTTATTCAATCAGCCGTTTTCAGGATATTTTTTGAAACGAGGTATTTCCATGTCACCACTTCACCGCTTTTCCCGCACCGAGATCCTCATCGGCCCCGAGAAGCTCCAGCGGCTCCGCGAGTCGACCGTGGCCATCTTCGGCCTGGGAGGGGTCGGGAGCTTTGCTGCCGAGGCCCTCTGTCGGGCCGGGGTCGGTCGGCTCGTCCTCGTGGATTTCGACGACATCTGCCTCACCAACGTAAACCGTCAGCTCCACGCCATGGACGGCACGGTGGGGAAGGCCAAGGTGCAGGTCATGGCCGAGCGGCTCCGCCTCATCAACCCCGATGCGGACATCGTCCCCCACAAGGATTTCTACGAAGCCGGCAACAGCGACTTCCTCCTCTCGGGGGGATACAACTACGTGGTGGACGCCATCGATCACATCACGAGCAAGCTCCACCTGATCCGCAGCTGCCGGGAGCGGGAACTGCGGATCATCTCCAGCATGGGGGCCGCCAACAAGCTGGACCCCACGAAGATCCGCGTGGCCGACATCTCCAAGACAAGCGTCTGCGGCCTGGCCAGGGTGGTCCGCAAGCAGTTGCGCAGGCAAGGGATCAAGAGCGGCGTCACCGTGGTCTACTCCACCGAGGAGCCCCGGGAACAGGCCATTGCCGATGCCGGCTGCCGCTCCAACTGCATCTGCCCCAACAAGGAGGAACAGCGCTTTTCCTGTGAGCACCGCCGGAACATCCTCGGGAGCATCTCCTTCATCCCGAGCATTTTCGGGCTCACCATGGCGGGGGTCGTGGTGAACGATCTGGCGAAGGATTGACACCCGGTTGAAGGTCAACAATTTGCCGCTATACTTTCAACCAGACGCCATCGAATGGGATGAAAGGAGGATACCCGTATGACGAGGGAGTATTCGGTTCAGGAGGCCCTGAAGCTCGCCATCAAGGGCGAAAAGGACAGCATGGACTTTTACCGCAAGGCCGCTTTGGTGACCAGGAATGAACGAGCGCAGAAGGTCTTCGATCTTCTGGCCAACGAGGAGGTGGGACACCTCAAGGCATTCTTCGACCACTACAAGGGAGGAGAATTCGGCAGCGTGGCCGACTACATGGCACAGCCCCCGGACACCAAGAACCCCACGTACGTTGCCCTCATGAAGGCGGTCAACGAGGAGACCCCCGAGCAGCAGGCCCTCGAACTGGCCCTCAGGGAGGAGAAGTCCTGCATCGACCAGTACACGGTCCTTGCCAGGGACCTCATCGATCCCCTTGTCAGATCCATCTTCGAGCAGGTCATCAAGGAGACCGAAAAGCACCTGGCAATGATCGAAGAGGAGTACCGCCACGTCATGACCATGGTCCACGAGTCGGATCAGGACATCTACGTGCGGGAGTGAGGGAGAACATGGCCGCAGTGGGGGCATAAAAAAGGGCGGTCCGGAAAATTCCGGCCGCCCTTTCTGCGTCAAAAACTGCTTGTCACGTTACCCCAGCTTGGCGAGCAGCGGCACGATGAGGAGCGACACGATGTTGATGATCTTGATCATCGGGTTGACGGCCGGGCCGGCGGTATCCTTGTAGGGGTCGCCGACGGTGTCGCCAGTGACGGCGGCCTTGTGGGCGTCGCCACCCTTGCCGCCGTGGTAGCCGTCCTCGATGTACTTCTTGGCGTTATCCCAGGCGCCGCCGCCGGTGGTCATGGAGATGGCCACGAAGATACCGGTGACGATGGTGCCGACGATGACCCCGCCCAGGGCCTTGGGGCCGAGGGTGAAACCGATGATGATCGGAGCGGCGATGGGGATGATGCCGGGAATGACCATCTCCTTAAGCGCCGTCCTGGTCACGATGTCGACGCAGGAGGCGTAGTCCGGCTTGCCGGTCCCTTCCATGATTCCCTTGATTTCACGGAACTGGCGACGGACTTCCTCAACGACCGACCCGCCCGCCTTGCCAACCGCCTCCATGCAGAGGGCGGCGAAGTAGTAGGGGAGCATCCCGCCGAGGAACAGACCGACGATGATGTAGGGATCGGCCAGGTTGAAGTCAATAATCTTGCCGGCCAGCTTCAGCTCATCTACGTAGGAGGTGAAGAGGATGACCGCGGCAAGGCCGGCGGAGCCAATGGCGTACCCCTTGGTGACCGCCTTGGTGGTGTTCCCCACGGCGTCCAGGGGGTCGGTGACGGCGCGGACCGAGTCGTCCAGCTCGGCCATCTCGGCGATGCCACCGGCGTTGTCGGTGATGGGGCCGTAGGCGTCCATGGCGACGACGATGCCGGTCAGCGACAGCATGGAGACGGCGGCAATGGCGATGCCGTAGACTCCGGCGCACTGGAAGGCGACGATGATGCCGGCGGCGATGACGATGACCGGCATGGCGGTGGACTTCATGGAGACGCCGAGGCCGGCGATGATGTTGGTGGCGTGGCCGGTGGTGGAGGCCTGGGCGATGTGCTTAACCGGCCCGTACTCGGTGGCGGTGTAGTATTCGGTGATCCAGAAGATGGCACCGGTGACCACGAGGCCCACGATGGCGGAGATGAAGAGGTTGGTGGCCGAATAGGTCACCCCGGCGGCAGTGGTCAGCCCCTGGGGGAACATCTGGGCGGTCACCACATAGAAGGCGATGCAGGCCAGGACGCCGGAAGCGATGAGCCCCTTGTAGAGTGCGGGCATGATCTTCTGGTTGCCGCCCAGCTTCACGAAGAAGGTGCCGATGATGGAGGCGACGATGGAGATGCCGCCGAGGATCAGCGGATAGTTGACGGCGGCGACATTGCCGGTGAAGGCGATGGCGCCGAGGAGCATGGCGGCGATGAGGGTCACGGCGTAGGTCTCGAACAGGTCGGCGGCCATGCCGGCGCAGTCACCCACGTTGTCCCCCACGTTGTCGGCGATGACCGCCGGGTTGCGGGGGTCGTCCTCGGGGATGCCGGCCTCCACCTTACCCACCAGGTCGGCGCCCACGTCGGCACCCTTGGTGAAGATGCCGCCGCCGAGACGGGCGAAGATGGAGATGAGCGAGCCGCCGAAGCCGAGGCCCACAAGCTGGCTGACCACCTCTTTCACCGGGGCGCCCGGCATGACCTGCTGGAGGATGAAGTAGTAACCGGCAACACCCAGGAGCCCCAGACCCACCACCAGCATGCCGGTAATGGCGCCCCCCTTGAAGGCCACGTTGAGGGCCTTGTGGATGCCGGATTTGGCCGCTTCCGTGGTGCGGATGTTGGCGCGGACCGAAACGAACATGCCGATGAAGCCGGTCAGTCCCGAGAAGAGGGCGCCGATGGCGAAGCCGATGGCGGTTTTCATCCCCAGGGTAGCGAACAGGGCGATGAACATGATCACCCCGACGACGGCGATGATGGTGTACTGGCGCTTCATGTAGGCGCCGGCACCCTCCTGGATGGCTGCCGCAATCTGGCGCATCCGGTCGTTGCCCTGGGGGAGCCCCAGAATCCACTGGGCCGAAACGAGGCCGTAGGCGACGGCCGCCACGGCACAGGCCAGGGCGAAATAAACTGCATACTGTTCCATTTACCAACCTCCTGACAAAATAGCCTGCGAAAGGCTTTGAACCTGCTCGAACCAGACAATGCTCCAAGAGAGCAAAAAACGTAACATTGTTATAGAACGTCTGAAGTTTTGTCAATGTTAAATTACCGGATCCCGACCGTCACTCTCAAGTAGTCGAGGCGGAAACAGGACCTTCATCAACAGGGGAATCCACTTGACTAGCGGCATCGATTGCAATAAAGTACCAACCTAGTATGGATTGTCCTCTTGCATTCAAAAAGGAAAAACTCCGCCACCTTGAAGACGGCTGCCGCCAAAACGGCCTCGCCATGACCGTCCAGCGCCGCGTCGTCCTGGACGCCCTTGCGGAGCGCACGGACCACCCATCCGCCGACCAGCTCTACGATGCGGTCCGCGGAAGGCTCCGGGGAATTTCCCGCACCACCGTCTATCGGGTTCTGGAAACCCTCGTGGGAATCGGCGTTGTCCAGAAGATCAGCAACCCCGAGTCCAAGGCCCGGTATGATGCCAATACGGTGCGCCATCACCACATCCACTGCATTCGCTGCGAAAAGATCGAGGACATGCACACCCCGGCCCTTCACCTCGCGCAGCAGGTGCCCATCGCCACGGAAAGCGGCTTTACCATCGTCGACTATTCCATCAACTTCAGCGGGATCTGCCCCGACTGTCGTTCATGACCCATCACGCGAAAGGAGGACAGGATGAAAAAATGGAGATGCGTTGTCTGTGATTACATTCACGAGGGACCGGAGCCGCCCGAGATCTGTCCCGTTTGCGGAGTCGGCAGGGACCAGTTCGAGGAAGTTGAATAGATTTGTTTGTCTGCAATGAACGAGAACTCAAACCTGCCAGGGAGGGGAGACAGCATGGAATTCAAGACCCTTGACGATATCATCAAATTCGCCGTTGAGCGGGAAGAAAACGCCTACCAGCTCTACAAGACCGCTGCCCAGAAGGCCACCAGCATCTCGGCCCGCAAGATGTTCGAGGAGATGGCGAACGAAGAGGCAGGCCACAAGACCGCCTTCGAAAGACTGGACATCGAGGGGGCTGAAAAGTACTCTCTCGCCGACCGCCCTGACATGAAGATCGCCGAGTACATGGTGGAGATGCCCTTCCGGGACGACATGAGCTACCCCGAAATCCTCCGCTACGCCATGAAGACTGAAGAGAATGCGTACAAACTCTATACGGCCGCGGCCGAGTTGACCGACGACCCCAAGTTCAAGCGGATGCTCTTGGTGCTCGCCGACATCGAGAAGGGGCACAAACAGAAGATAGAGGCGGTTTACGACGAACGGGTCCTTACCGAGATGTAACTCTTCAGGCTACTGACAACGGGGGCGCCGAGGCGCTCCCGCTCTCGTTTTACCCGCCGGAAGGCATGCCGACGGCAACCAAACACCATATAACAGGAGGATATGCCAGTGAAGGCTGTTGAGATAAAGAAAGATATTTACTGGGTCGGCGCCGTCGACTGGGCAGTGCGTGATTTCCACGGCTACGAGACCCCCCGGGGCACCACCTATAACAACTACCTGATCATGGACGACGAGATCACCCTCATCGACACGGTCAAGTATGATTTTGCCACCTACACCCTCAAGAACATCAGCGGGGTGGTGGACCCGGCACGGATCAAGAACGTTATCATCAACCACATCGAAAACGACCACGTCACGAGCCTCGACTGTGTCATGGATCTGGCCCCCAACGCCACCATCTACATCTCGGAAAAGGGGAAAAAGGGGCTTGAGCGCTTCTTCGACCTCTCCCGCTGGAACGTGAAGACGGTCAAGACGGGGGACACCCTCACCATCGGCAAGCGGACCCTCGAATTCCTCGAAACCCCCATGCTCCACTGGCCCGACTCCATGGTGACCTATGCCCGTGAAGACAAGATCCTCTTCACCCAGGACGCCTTTGGCCAGCACGTGGCCTCGGCAAACCGCTTCGATGACGAGTACGAGATTTCCAACTCCCCGGTCGAACTGGAAGACGCGGTCGTCGACTACTACGCCAACATCCTCATGCCCTTCGGCCAGATGATCAAGACCAAGATTGCCGAGATCCAGGCAAAGGGATTCGAGATCGACATAATCGCTCCGGATCACGGCCTCATCTGGCGCAAAGACCCCGGCAAGGTCCTCGGCATGTACCTGGACATGGCCAACGGCAAGGCCCGGGAATCGGTGGCGATCATCTACGACACCATGTGGCAGAGCACCGAGAAGATGGCGGGCCCCATCGCCGAAGGGGTCAGGGCCGAGGGTCTCAACTGCCAGATCATCAAGCTGCGGGCCACCCCCACCAGCGTCGCCATCAAGGAATTCTGGAAGTGCCGTGGCGCCCTCATCGGCTCACCGACCCTCAACAACATCCTCTTCCCGAGCGTGGCCGAATTCCTCACCCACCTGCGGGGCCTGCGCCCAAAAAACCGGATCGTCGGGGCCTTCGGCAGCTTCGGCTGGGGGGGCGGCGCCGTGAAGGAGTCCTACGAGGTGTTCAAACAGATGGGGCTCCAGACCGTGGAACCGGGAATCCAACTCGCCTACCGTCCTTCCCTGGCCGACGAGGAGGCCTGCTTCGAATTCGGCCGCACCTTCGCCCGCCAGGTATCCGAGTACCACAAGGGGTTCTGATCCCCCATGGACCTGCACTACGGCGACACCTCATTCACCCTGACGCTTCCCCCGGAGCGGCTTCTCGGCGTCATCCGCCCGGAAATCGGCGTACCGGTCGACAGGCCCGAAACGATCATCGCGGCCGCCCTCGACCGGTGCGCCGAAACGATCGGCACCTTCCGGCCCGGGGAGCGGGTCGTCATCGTCACCTCGGATATCACCCGCTACACCGGGAGTGAGCTCTACCTGCCGCTTCTCGTGGAACGACTGGTGGCCACCGGCATCCGGGAGCGGGACATGGAAATCCTCGTGGCCCTCGGCATCCACCGGAAGCAGACGGAGCATGAGCACCAAAAGATCGCCGGCCCCCTCCACGGCCGGATCCGGATCGTGGACCACGACTGCGACGACCCGGGGCAGTTGGCCTTCATCGGCCGCACCTCCAACGGCATCGAGGTGACCGTGAACCGCCGGGTGGTGGAGGCGGACCGGGTCATCCTCACCGGCACCATCGGTTTCCACTACTTCGCCGGTTTCGGTGGGGGGAGAAAGAGCATCCTCCCCGGCGTGGCGTCCCGGGCAACGTGCATGGCCAGCCACTTCGCCGTCCTGAACCCCGGCGAGGGGACCGGCAAGAACCCCCTGGCCGTTACCGGCAACCTGGAGGGGAACCCGGTCCACGGCGCCATGGTGGAGGCGTGCGCCATGGTGGAGCCCGACTTCATCCTGAACACGGTCCTCTCCCCGGACAAGCGGATCATGGCCGCCTTTGCCGGCCCTTGGCGGGAGGCCCACGAAGAGGGGTGCCGCTTCTACGCCGAGCGGTTCGCCTGGCCGCTCCGGGAGAAGGCGGATCTCGTCGTGGTCTCCTGCGGCGGCTTCCCCAAGGACATCAACGTCATCCAGTCCCACAAGGCCATGGAGTACGGTAGCCAGGCACTGAAGGAGGGGGGGGTCATGGTCCTCCTGGCCCAGTGCCGGGACGGCTACGGCAACGCCACCTTCTTCGACTGGTTCCGGTTCAGGGATCTGGGCGCCTTTGAGACGCGGCTCCGGAGCCACTACGAGATCAACGGCCAGACCGCCTACTCCCTGCTCCAAAAAGCGCAGAAATTCCGCGTCATCCTCGTCTCGGAGCTTCCGCCGGAGGAAGTCCGCACCATGGGAATGACTCCAGCAAGGAGCCTCGACGAGGCCATGGCACAGGCGGCGGAGTTCCTCCCGGCCGACTACACCGCCTACGTCATCCCCGAGGGGGGAACGGTGCTGCCGGTAATAAAACCATGAAATAACACAGAGCAACTGAGCAACAGAGTTGAAAATCACAAGACAAGTTCTTTGAACGTTTTGTATTTTAGCTTTTGATTTCTCAGTTGCTCTGTTGCTCTGTGTTATTCAAGAACAGAGGTAACATGCTCGACAACCGCATCATCGATGAACTGAAAACCATCGTCGGCGCCGACAACGTGGCCACCGACCGCCAGGACCTGATCTGCTACGGCTACGACGCCACCCAGATGGAATTCCTCCCCGACGCCGTGGTTCACCCCGGCAGCCCCGACGAGGTTTCCGCGGTGCTGAAGCTGGCCAACCGAGAGCAGTTCCCGGTCTATCCCCGGGGGGCCGGCAGCGGCTTCACCGGCGGGGCGCTCCCCAAGGGGGGCGGTATTGTCCTCGTCGTCACGCGGCTTAACCGCATCCTCCGCATCGACACCGAGAACCTCATCGCCGAGGTGGAGCCCGGCGTAGTCACCGAGCAGTTCCAACTGGAGGTGGAAAAGCTGGGGCTCTTCTACCCGCCGGACCCCGCATCCCTCAAGTTCTCCACCCTGGGGGGAAACGTGGCCGAGAACGCCGGCGGTCCCCGCTGCGTGAAGTACGGTGTCACCCGGGACTTCGTCATGGGGCTCGAAGTGGTCCTTCCCTCCGGCGAGATCATCCGCACCGGGGGCGAGACCTACAAGGGGGTGGTGGGGTACGACCTAACCCGGCTCCTCTGCGGCTCCGAGGGGACCCTCGGCGTCATCACCAAGATCATCTTCAAGCTCCTGCCGTTGCCAGAGGCGAAGAAGACCATGATGACCATCTTCGACTCCATCGACGGCGCCGCCAAGGCGGTCTCCACCATCATCGGCAACAAGATCATCCCCACGACCCTGGAGTTCATGGATCACGCCACACTCCAGTGCGTGGAGAAGCGCTTCAACCTGGGGATTCCGGCCAGCGGCCGAGCCGTCCTCATTATCGAAGTGGACGGCGACCGGGACCTGATCGAGAAACAGGCGGCCCGCATCCAGGAATTGATCAAACCGCTGGGATTGGTTGAGTGCAAGATCGCCAAGGACGCCGCCGAATCCGAGGCCCTCTGGAAGGTGCGGCGGCTGGTGTCGCCGTCCCTTCGGGACGTGAACCCGGACAAGTTCAACGAAGACATCGTGGTCCCCCGCTCGAAGGTGCCCGACGTTATCCGGGTGATCGAGAAGATTCAGCAGAAGTACGCGATCCCCATCGTCAACTTCGGCCATGCCGGCGACGGCAACATCCACGTCAACATCATGATCGACAAGTCCGTGGCCGGACAGGAAGAGAAGGCCCACGAGGCCATCGCCGAGGTGTTCCAGGCGGCCCTTGACCTGAACGGCACCATGTCCGGCGAGCACGGCGTGGGGCTCGCCAAGCAGCCCTACATCCACCTGGAGCTGAAACCGGCCCAGGTGGCGACCATGCAGGCCATCAAGAAGGCCCTGGACCCCAACAACATCCTCAATCCGGGGAAGATGTTCCCGGTGTAAGTAGCTGCAAGACCAACTTCATTAATAACACGGAGAGACGGAGAGCACGGAGTTCCAGTACTATCAGGAAATTAGATTCACAAATGATTTCCTCATAATTCGACGATCAGCTGGACTTCTCAAAACACTTCTTCTTTTTAGTTACGAGCTTTTCTCCGTGCCCTCCGTCTCTCCGTGTTATTCAAAAAGGTTTTCCCGTGGATCCTCTCAAACGAGTCGAAAACGAACTGAAAAAATGCGTGAAGTGCGGCGCCTGCCGGGCCCACTGCCCCGCTTTCGCCACCTTCGGCAAGGAGCCGGCCGTGGCCCGGGGGAAGGTGGCCCTGGCCCAGCACCTCCTCAAGGGGGACATCGAGCTGGACGACGCCACCTACGCCGCCATGTCCAAGTGCCTCCTCTGCGGAAGCTGCGTGGAAAAGTGTCCCAACGACGTCCCCACGGACGAGATCGTCGTGGTGGCCCGGGAGGCCCTCTCGGGCCAGCGGGGACTCACCACCTTCCACGCGGCGGTGGGGCGGGTGATCAGGAATCGCTCTCTCATGAAATTTGGCGCCGCGGCGGCCCGGATTCTCGGTCCCCTCTTTTTCCGCAAGGTGCCGGAGACCTCGGGGCTGCGGCTCCGCTTCCCGCTCCCCTTTTTGGGGGGGAAGCGCCACATCCCCTCCATCGCGAAAAAGCCGTTCCTGGACCGCCACCCCGAAGTGATTCCAGGGGAACCGGGAAAGCCGCGCATCGTCTACTTCGTCGGCTGCATGACCAACTTCTGCTACCCCCAGGTGGGGGAGGCGGCCCTGGCCCTGTTCCGGCACCTGGGGTGCACGGTTATCATCCCCAAGAACCAGCAGTGCTGCGGCCTGCCGGGAATGTCCGGCGGCGACCTGGACACGGTGCGCGGGTTGGCCGAGAAGAACCTGGCCGAGTTGGAGCGGTACGAGGCCGACTACATCATGACCGCCTGCGCCACCTGCGGCGGCGCCCTCCACAAGTTCTACCCCAACCTGGTAGGTAAGCGGCACCCGGAACTGGCGGCCCGCCTCAAGGCCATCGCCGAGAAGACCGTGGACGCGGCCCAGCTCCTGCAAAAACTGGGGCTCAATCCCGAGGAAACCGGCGCCGGCAGCGACATCCGCGTCACCTACCACGACCCGTGCCACCTGAGAACCCGCGCCATCACCCGTCAGCCCCGGGAACTGCTGCAGGGGACCCCGGGCGTGGAACTGGCCGAGATGGAGGGCGCCGACAAGTGTTGCGGCCTCGGCGGCACCTTCAACGTCTACCACTACGAGAGTTCCCTGGCCATCAACAAGATGAAGAGCGCCGCCATCATCAACACTGGCGCCGATGCGGTGGTCACCGGCTGCCCCGGCTGCATGATGCAACTCTCCGACGGGCTCAAGCAGCAACGCAACCGGACCCGCGTCCTGCATACCCTCGAGATCCTCGCCCGTTCCATCCGCCCGTAATCCGGCGAGTCGGCGGGACGGGGTTTCCATCCCTCTCCCGCCGACTCGTTTTTCCCCTCTGGAAAAATCGTTCTATAGTCTCCTCAATGACGGTATCCATCTCTCCCTCCCCGCTCCAATCCCCCGTCTATTCTGACAAATTAAGTCAAGATAAAAATTATTTTATTGACAGTACAAACCACTTTAGGGTATGTAAATGCTGAATAAAAACCAGTTTTATTTCTTTCTTCAACGGGGTAGCGGATGTCCGAATACAACATCGGGGCCAAGATCAAAAAGCTCCGTCTGGCCAAGAAGCTGACTCTCCAGGCGGTCGCCCGAGAAACAGGCTTTTCCCCCGCCCTCATATCCCAGATCGAGAACAACAACGTCTCCCCTCCCATCGCGACCTTGTCCAAGATCGCAAAATTCTTCGACGTTAAGATCAGCCTCTTCTTCTCCGAGGATGAAGAGGAATACCGCTATGAGGTGGTTCGCCGGGGCGAGCGCAAGGTGATCCCCCGGGTCATCTCCCGGGCCGGCACCAGCCAGGGGTACTCCTACGAGTCACTCTCCTTCCGCAAGCAGAACAAGAAGATGGAACCCTTCCTCCTCACCGTCACCGAAAAGGCCGCCGAGGAGAACACCTACAGCCATGATGGCGAAGAGTTCCTCTTTGTCATGAAAGGGACTGCGGAGCTACTGCTCGAAGACGAACGGATCGCCCTCGAAGAGGGGGATTGCGTCTACTTCGACTCGTCCCTCAGACACCGACTCCTCTCCAGGGACGGAAACGAAGTCCAAGTGCTGGCGGTGGTTACCCGCTAAACCGACACCCCCCTCAGACAACCCGTTTTTTTATGCAGAATCGTATACATAATCACCTTTAAACGTGCACGGAACTCAACAGGAGGGATTTCGCAATGCGACTGTTGAAAAAATCTACCAACCGGAAGGATGGCCGCGATGTCTAAGAATGCAATCAAACCGCAACTCAAGAACCCGTTTGACCCCCCCGAGAAAGTAGAATTTACCATCCCTGGCGAAATCTCTCGGACGACCGGCCCCTACGAGGAGGCGATACAGGAGGGATACGACCTCATCCAGCGCCCCATCAAGTCGGTCAAGATCGACCAGATCGAGAAACAGCACTTCAAGAAGCGGATGACCGTGTGGGAACGCCTCAAGGTCCTCTCCGACCAGGCTCCCAACGTCCTGTACCAGAACTGGGGCAAGAACCTGGACGGTGCCTCCCTGGTGACCGCCATCATGAATATCGGCGGCCGCGACGTTGCGGTCTACGGCCATGACTTCACTGTCCGGGCCGGCTCCATCGATGCCACCAACGGGAGCAAGCTGGCCAAGCTTTTCAACCTGGCCGGCGAGAAGGGGATTCCCCTCATCGGCATGAACGACTCCGCGGGCGCCTTCGTGCCGGCCGGGGTCGGCGGCCTCGACGGCTACGCCGAGGCATTCACGGCCCTGCGCAAGATCAGCGGCGTGGTCCCCTCCATCATGTGCATGTTCGGCTTCAACGCCGGCGGCGGCTCCTACCTGCCGCGGCAGGGGAGCTTCGTCATCCAGCCCAACGAGACCTTCTTCGGCCTCACCGGCCCCGGCGTCGTCAAGTCGGTCCTCGGCGAGGACATCACCCCCGACGAGCTGGGGGGGCCCAAGGTCCACGGCAGATCGGGCGTAGCCGACCTGACCGTTTCCGATGAACTTGCCGCCCTCCGCACGGCGGTCCGCCTCCTCTCCTACATTCCCGACAACAACAGCGTGGGGGCTCCATTCCAGAAGACCAGCGATCCCCTGGACCGCAAGACCTGGGAGATCAACACGCTCCTGAAAAAAGCCTTCAACTCCCCCACCGGCTTCAACACGCCGTTCGACGTCTCCATCATCATCCAGCAGATCTGCGACCACGGCGACTACTTCGAGCTCCAGCCCGAGCGGGCCAAGGAAGCGGTCACCGCCTTCGGCCGCCTCGGGGGCCAGGTGGTCGGCTTCGTGGCCAACAACTCGGCGGTGGCCTCGGGACAGATCGACTGCGACTCGGCGGTGAAGATCGCCCGTTTCGTCCGGTTCTGCAACATCTACAACATACCCATCATCTTCATGGAAGACACCACCGGCTTCCTGCCGGGGCGCGAACAGGAGAGCCGCGGCATCGTCCAGGCGGGCCGCTCCATGCTCGACGCCATCGTCGACGTCCGGACCCCGCGGATCCTCCTCATCCTCCGCAACGCCTTCGGCGGCGCCTACGCGTCCTACAACAACTACCCCACCGGCGCCGACCTGGTGCTAGCGCTTCCCACCACCCGCCTCGCCGTCATGGGGCCCGCCGGCAAGGAATTCGTCTACAAGGACGAACTGCGCAAGATTCGCGGAACCGTGGCCGAGATGGTCAAGAAGGGGACCGAGGAGCGGATCTGTGCCGGCACGGAAGCCGCGGCAGCCAAACGGGATGCCGAGAAGGAAGCCGCCGAGTGGCTCAAAGGCCAGGAAGCGACCCTGAACCAGCGGTACGAAAAAGAACTGATGAACCCGAAGGAAGGTCTAGCCCTGGGCTCCATCTCCTCCATCGTCATGCCAACCGACCTGCGCCAGGTCCTGGGCGAAAACATCGCCTTCCTGATGCGGCACTACAAGCCGTCGCCCATGTGCGGCCCGCAGCGCGAGTTCCACTAGATTATTGAATAACACAGAGACACGGAGGACACGGAGAAAAACCTCTTGAACGGTTTCACCTGCTGTGCCGAGGCTTACCCCAATTAATGGTTTTAGCCGTTCTCCGTGCCCTCAGTCTCTCCGTGTTATTGATCAGGCATTTTTCATTCTAATGAATTGGAGATAGAGACCAATGACCGACCTGTACATGAACAACCCCTTGATTCACCGGGACCGTCGTCTCGGCGCGTCCGATTCCGAGTGGGTGCGCTCCTTTGCCTGCGAGGACCTGAAGCCGCTCATCGTCTGCCGCGGCCCCATCCGCAAGGAGGCCATGGATGTCTATGAGGAGATGGGGATCACCCACTACGGTATCCTCCTCTCCGAGAAGGACTCCATCGTCTACGCCAACGCCCTGGCTCCGGAACTGCGCCAGCTGACCGATTCCAACCGGGTCCACCGGGTGCCTGACTACACCGGCGCCTCCAAGGAGGAGCGGGTCGAGCGGATCGGCCAGATCATCCAGATCGCCAAGGACAACGGGTACGACGCCATCTTCGCCGGCTACGGCTTCATGGCCGAGGACGAGGAGTTTGTCGCCGCCATCGAGAACGCCGGCCTGTCGTTCATGGGCCCCAACTCCCGCACCCAGGCCGACGCCGGCAAGAAGGACGAGGCCAAGCGGACCGCCCTCCAAGTGGGGGTCAGCGTCACCCCGGGCATCAACAACGTCACGGCCCGGACCCTGGTCAAAAAGCACCAGACCCGCGAGGCGCTCCTGGCCCTCGTGCCGGCCCAGGGGCTCGACGTGGACGCCAAGGTCCTGAAAGACACCAAACTCTCCCTTGAGGAGTTGGCCGACGCCATCCTCTACGCCTCCTACGCCAAGGGTATCGACCTCTACTCCATTGAGGAGCTCTCCGCCCAGGTGCAGGTGGAAGTGGCGAACATGTTCACCGAGTACCCCGGCAGCCGGATCCGCCTCAAGGCCATTGGTGGCGGCGGCGGCAAGGGGCAACGGATCCTCGGCGCGTCGCTGCTGAACACCAAGAAGCCGACCGAGGCCCAGGTCAGGGAAGCGGCCGCCGAGGCCCCCGGCCTGGTCCGGGAGGTCCTCAACGAGGTCAAGGCCAACGGCGTGGGGGACAACAAGAACGTCCTCATCGAGCTCAACATCGAGCAGACCCGCCACAACGAGATCCAGCTCCTGGGCAACGGCGAGTGGTGCATCTCCATGGGGGGTCGCGACTGCTCCCTCCAGATGCACGAGCAGAAGCTCCTTGAAATCTCCGTCACCCAGGAAGGGCTTGCCCTGGCCATCGACAAGGCCAAGGCTGCCGGGCGCAAGGCCGAGGTGAAGGCCCTGGAGAGCGACCTCAAGGTGCTCAAGCGGATGGAGGAAGATGCCGCCAAGTTCGGCGCCGCCGTGGGGCTCGACTCCGCTTCCACCTTCGAGTGCATCGTGGACCGGGACCGTTACTACTTCATGGAAGTGAACACCCGCATCCAGGTGGAGCACCGGGTCTCCGAGCTCTGCTACTCCCTCAAGTTCACCAATCCCAAGGACAAGAACGATTTCTTTATCGTCGAGTCCCTGGTGGAGGCCATGGCCCTGCTGGTGAAGCACAAGAAGCGGCTCCCCAAGCCGGAGCGGATTGCCCGGTTCGCGGCCGGCGCCGAGGCCCGCCTCAACGCCACCGACGCCTCCCTCTCCCCCCATGCCGGCGGCATGATACGGTACTGGTCGGATCCCATTGAAGGAGAAATCCGCGATGACCAGGGAATCTGCCTGGTCAACCCCGACACCGGCATGTTCATGCGCTACAAGGTGGCGGGCGCCTACGACTCCAACATCGCCCTGCTCCTCACCAAGGGAGAGGACCGCCTCGACAGCTACCTGAAGCTTTCCGAAGTTCTGGGCAAAACCATCCTGCGCGGCACCGACCTGGCCACCAACCTGGAGTTCCACTACGGCCTCGTCAACTGGTTCCTTGGCCAGAACGTCATGGCCAAACCGACTACCCGTTTCGTGGTCCCCTACCTGACTCTGGTGGGGCAGCTGAAGGAAGAGGCCAACAAGCTCGACACGGTCTTCGCCTTCATCCAGATGAAGAAGGCCTACGCCAGGAAGGTGGCCGCCCAGTTCCCCGACGACCCGAAGATCGCCAAGGAGATGTCCGCCATCCTCGACCGAAAGGGAACCCTGGTCACCCGCCCCATGGACCGGCTCCTGGCCGACCCGCACCTCCTCTCGGGGTGGCTCTCCATCAACCGCAGGAACTTCACCATGGAAAACGGGAAGGTAATCTGGCACGACAACCCCTTTGTGATCCTGGCAGACACCTACGAGTATCTGAACATGTCCTACGACCCGGCGGCACCGGCAGCCGACGTGATCTGGGACCATGACAACGACCTGCTCCAGAAGGGACTCCGCTTCTACACGACCCTGGCCGGCCATTTCAAGCTGGGGCTCCACGAGTTCGACGCCCTTTCGGCCATCCTCGTCAAGGAGAAGCCCCAAGGCGGGTTCTCCGACGAACGGTGGCTCGAAATCCAGTCCGCCCACATGGGCTTCGAGGCCGGGCTTGAACTCCTCGGCATGCTCTTCATCATCGCCGATACCGTCAAGTTCTGGGACTTCAAGGTTGAGGACGACCTGGAAGTCACCATCCCCGACTACCTGAACGATCCGGAGCTGCAGGCCAGGATGAAGAAGATTCTCGTTCCTCCCCCCGCCACCAAGGCCGACGAGATCGTCGCCATGTGCGGCGGCATGTACTACGGCCAGGAGGCGCCGGGCATGCCCGCCTTCGTGTACGAGGGGATGCACTTCGAGAAGGGGCAGGCTCTCTACATCATCGAAGTCATGAAGATGTTCAATACCGTGCGAGCCACCTTCTCAGGCACCATCGACAAGATCATTATGCAGGGCGCCGACGGGAGCATCGTCCAGAAGGGGCAGCCCCTCTTCAAGGTCACGCCCGACGAGAAATTCGTCGAAGTGAACCCGGAAGAGGTGGAACAGCTCAAACGGGAGCGGACCGCGGCCTATCTCAAGGCCGTTCTCTAGCAGGCCCTGCCCGCATCCGCCGGCCCCGCCCGGAAAGGCGGGGTCGGTTTTTATGGGCCGGCCGAATTGCCTTGCCTGAACTAACACCAACATTCGGGAGGATACCGTGAGAAAAGGAAAACTTATCGTCATTGAGGGAATCAGCGGCTCGGGCCAGCAGGTCAAGGCGGCCATCGTGGGGCTGCACAAGGCGCTGACAGGAATGAAATACGACGTGGTCGAATGCGCCAACCCCGATTCCGGCCGGGCAAAGGAACTCGGGATCGACAATCTTCTCAACTGGCCCTTCGGCAGGACCCCCCGGGCCGACTTCATGTTCGAGGCCGCGGTCCGGACCGAGGTCTTCAAGAACATCGTCGAGCCGGCGCTCCAGGATGACAAGATCGTCCTGTGCAAGCAATCGAGCATCTCTTCCCTGGCAAACGCCTGGGTCAGCGGTTACACCAAGCATTTCGACGTGCTGCGCCATATCGAAAAGCTTTCCCGGGGATTTCTCTTCGAGGATGAGATCTATCCGGACCTGACCCTCTTCATCGACGTGCCGGCCCAGGAGGCCTTCGAGCGGATCGAGGATGTCCTGCAGATCCACCACGAAGGGGGCATCGAATACTATGAGAAGATGCGGGAGTTCTATCTCAAGGAGATTTCCCGCTGGCATGGCGCCAGCATCGCCGCTGGAGCCGACAGGTCGGAAGAGGAGATAAACGCCGACATCTGGGCCAAGGTTCAAACCATCCTCTAGCCGCACAACCCACCGACGCGCCCCTGCTGAACACCACGGCGGGGGCCGTTTTCATTTTCAGGACACGAATTATCCACCGGAAGGAGAACACCATGAGCATCAGCGACAAGAAACAGGCCTGGCAGGACACTGTCGTGGCCAAGAGCATCGCCAGATCCCCGGAGCGGAAGCCCGAATTCCGCACCACTTCCAATATCGAGATGGAGCGCTGCTTCACTCCCGGCTTCGACGACTATCCGGGCTACGAAGAGGAGCTCGGCTTCCCGGGCCAGTACCCCTTCACCCGCGGCGTCCAGCCCACCATGTACCGGGGCCGCTTCTGGACCATGCGCCAGTACGCCGGTTTCGGCACGGCCAAGGAATCCAACGAGCGCTACAAATATCTGCTTCAGGCGGGTCAGACCGGCCTTTCCGTCGCCTTCGACCTCCCCACCCAGATGGGGTACGACTCCGACGCCGCCATGGCCCAGGGCGAAGTTGGTAAAGTAGGGGTCGCCATCGACTCCCTGGCCGACATGGAGATCCTCTTCGACGGCATCCCCCTGGACAAGGTCTCCACCTCCATGACCATCAACTCCACCGCCGCTATCCTCCTAGCCATGTACATCGCCGTGGCCGAGAAGCAGGGTGTCTCGCCGGAGAAGATTTCCGGCACCATCCAAAACGACATCCTCAAAGAATACATGGCCCGGGGGACTTACATCTACCCCCCCCAGGAGTCGATGCGGATCATCACCGACATCTTCGCCTACTGCAAAGACAACGTCCCCAAGTGGAACACCATCTCCATCTCCGGCTACCACATCCGCGAGGCGGGCTCCAGCGCCGTGCAGGAAGTGGCCTTCACCCTGGCCGACGGCATCGCCTACGTGGAAGCCGCCATCAAGGCTGGCCTCAACGTGGATGAATTCGCCCCCCGGCTCGCCTTCTTCTTCAACGCCCACAACAACCTCTTGGAGGAAGTCGCCAAGTTCCGGGCCGCCCGCCGCATGTGGGCCACCATCATGAAAGAGCGGTTCGGGGCCAAGGATCCCAAGTCCCTCATGCTCCGCTTCCACACCCAGACCGCCGGCTGCACCCTCACCGCCCAGCAGCCCGACAACAACATCATGCGGGTCACCATCCAGGCCCTGGCCGCCGTTCTCGGCGGCACCCAGTCGCTCCACACCAACTCCCGCGACGAGGCCCTGGCGCTCCCCACCGAAGACTCGGTCCGGATAGCGCTCCGCACCCAGCAGGTCATCGCCTACGAATCGGGCGTGGCCGACTCCATCGACCCCCTGGCCGGCAGCTTCCTCGTGGAATCCCTCACCGACCAGATCGAAATGGCCGCCACCGAGTACATCAACAAGATCGACTCCCTCGGCGGCGCCGTCGAAGCCATCTCCCGCGGCTTCCAGCAGAAGGAAATCCAGGACTCCGCCTACGCCTACCAGCGGGCCATCGAAACCGACGACCTGATCATCGTCGGGGTCAACAAGTTCACCGTCACCGGCGAGCCGGCCCCCGAGCTTCTCAAGATCAAGGAAGAGGTCGAAATCGCCCAGAAGAAGTCCCTCGGCGACATGAAGGCCAAACGCGACGACGCAAGGGTCAAGGAAACCCTCGCCGCCCTCGCCGCCGCCGCCAAGGGAACCGACAACCTCATGCCGCCGATCCTCAACGCTGTCAAGGCCTACGCCACCCTCGGCGAAATCGCCAACGTCCTCCGCGACGTCTTCGGTGTCCACCGGGAGACGGTGGTGCTGTAATTTTATGGGAATAACACGGAGAGACGGAGAAACGGAGAAAAAGCTCTTAGAATCAGAATTGACCGACCTGATTATTGGCAAAGCCATTGTTGTCCACAGTACGCTCGGTCCAGGGCTTCTCGAATCAGTTTATGAAGCCTGCCTTGCCTATGAATTATCAGAAGCCGGCTTACACGTAGAACGTCAAAAGGTTTTGCCGGTACGATACAAGAACATCAACCTTGATGATGGACTCCGCATGGATCTGGTTGTCGAAAACAGGATCATTCTCGAATTGAAGTGCGTTGACACCATTCTCCCGGTCCACGAAGCACAGCTTCAGACCTATTTGAAGCTTTCAGGATTGAGAGTTGGGCTTCTCATGAACTTTTATACGAAATACCTGAAAGAGGGAATCAAACGGATAATATTCTGATTTTCTCCGTGCTCTCCGTATCTCCGTGTTATTCAGAAAGGTTTTCCCATGCTCACCAAAATCAACCATATCGGCATCGCCGTCCAATCCCTCGCCGACGCCGTTCCCTTCTACCGCGACAACCTCGGCATGGCCTTCATGGGCACCGAGGAAGTTCCGGAGCAGAAGGTCACCGTGGCCTTTTTCCAGATCGGTGAATCGAAGATCGAGCTCCTGGAGCCCACATCCGACGACAGCCCGGTGGCGAAGTTCATCGAGAAGAACGGCGCCGGCATCCACCACATCGCCTACGAGGTGGAGGACATCGAAGCGGCCATCGCCAGGCTCGTGGCCGACGGCGCCCGGATGATCGACAGCGTGCCGCGAAACGGCGCCCACGGCGCCCGCATCGCGTTCATCCACCCTAAAACAAGTCGTGGGGTCCTGACCGAACTCTGCCAGATGGGGCACTGACTGCATAAAGCCTCCCCAGGCCTTGATTTATCGGGATTTTTTTCTTGACATTGCTTTTAATCTCTTTATAGTGTCCCTGAATTTTAGAACGCTATTTTGCAATTTAACGTTATTGCGATAAAAATGTAACATATTCGTGACATTAACCAGGCATTATCCACGTTTTCACACTGATGACGCAGTGCCCCATGCAGTTTGCGATTGACAGAACCTGATTGTTAAGTAGAATCTCATCCCTGATATGAACGCACAGGTGCCGATGTCTACACGTCCTTATCACAATTTTGCTTGCATGTTCGCAACCGGCGGGGTCTCCCGCAGGTTTGGCGCATTGACTGAACGACCCCTTTTCCCCCTTCCCTGAGAAGGGCGAAAAGGGTTTTTGTTTTTGGAGGGGGTACTTAAGCCAGTTACGTCTGGACATTTCTCTCGGGAAAGGTGGTGATCGGCGAAACAGCACAACAAACCACGGCTTTTAGCACCACAACTCTCATATGCAGTTATTATCACCAATGAAGGAGGCAACATGAAAAAGAAAGTATTGGCAGTATCCGCAGCCTGTGCGCTGACCGCTGCGACGGCAGTTCCGGCCCTGGCGCTGGAAAACGAGTTCCACGGGATGTTCCGGGTGTTCGGGACGATGTCAAACTTCAACGACGGTGGTTCCGGGCGCCTTCTGCCTACAGACGCAACCACGGGAAGAGACCCCAAGACCAGGAGCTTCGTCGAGCAGCGGGCCCGCCTCATGTACATCGCCAAGGCCAACGACGATCTCAAACTGGTTACCCACTTCGAGATCGACTCCCGCTGGGGTGACAACTCCTATGCCAACGGCCGCAACTCCGGCGGCGCCATCGGCGCCGACACCGTGAACCTGGAAACCAAGAACGTCTACCTCGACTTCAACATCCCCTCCACCCCCATGAACTTCAAGGTCGGTATCCAGCCGCTCGTCGACTCCTACAAGGGGGTCTTCTTCAACACCGACGTGGCCGCAGCCCTTGCCACCGCCAAGCTCGGCAACGGTTCCGTGGTGGTCGGCTTCGCCCGGTTGGACGACGCCGACACCTTTACCCTTGGTTCAGCAGCTGGCAGATCAACGTCCACCCCCGGTAAGGCCAAGCGCGACCTCTACATCGTGGACGGCAAGTACAACATCACCAAGGACGTGAAGGTTGGGGCCTCCTACTACCTCCTCAACGTCGATCAGAAGGCCGGGGATAACTTCGTCCCCACATCAACCACCCAAACTTATGACTACATGCGCCACACCTTCGGCGTGAACGCTGAAGCAAAGTTCGCACCTCTCACCCTGGACGGCTTCCTCCTCTATCAGACCGCCCGCACCAACGGGCCGGACAAGATCGACCAGAAGGGCTGGGCCGCCAACCTTACCGGCAAGGGGAAGCTGGGCCCTGGCACCCTGAAGGCGTCGTTCCTCTATGCCTCCGGCGACAGCAAGAGAGGCACGGTAAGAGATGACAACACCTATTACGGGATCACCAACGAGACCTCTGGAGCCAACGGCGAGCACAGCTTCTATGAGTCCGACATGATGATCCTGTTCCGGAACAAGTACAACATTACCGGCGACCGGGCCATCGTGTACAACGTGACCAACGTCATCGGCGGCTTTGTGGGCTACAACGCCAACATTACTCCCAAGGCCTTCGCCAACGTCAATGCCGGTTTCGTGGCTGCCGCCACGGGGAACGACGACTTCGGTTCCGCGCGCGTCACGATTGGCGGCCACAAGAGTGATTACCTCGGCACCGAGATCAACGGCGAAATCGGCTATAAGGTGTTCGACAACCTGACCGCCAGCCTCCAGGGCGCCTATGTGTTCCTTGGCGACTACTACAAGGATACTGTCGGCACGGCAGCCAATCCTCAAACCCCGCGCGACCCGTACGAGGGCCGCATCATGCTGAACTACGCATTCTAAGTAATGCTCGACGCCGGGGGGAAGCGCTGCTTCCCCCCGGTTTTTCTTTACGCTGTGCCGTTTGACTTTACCGCGCTGTCTGGTTAACTAAATGAACAGGAAGTTCAACTATCCACTTGGAGGTCAACCATGAAGAAGATGGCTGTATTGTTGATGGCGGCATTTATGATGTCGGCTACCGTACCGGTTTTCGCTGCTGAGATGACCAAGGAAGAGAAGGACCAGTGCCTCCTGGCTTCCAAGAACTGCGGTATGGAGGTCGACACTCTGCAGAAGAAGATCAAGAAGCTCAACTCCGAGATCAAGAAGGGGAAGAAAGTCTACTCCGCCGACGAGATCAAGAAGCTCCAGCAGAAGCTTGACGAGGCCAACGCCCTGCTCGACGACATCCTCAAGGGTGGCGGCAATTAACCCGTCCCGCACCGGCACCATCCCGAGGGGAGAGGCAACTCTCCCCTCTTTTTGTTTCAGTGTGCCGCAGTGGTGATTCAGCCGACGACTAATGCTTTGACATGGTAAAGGCGGTTTGCAATAATCGGCCTGCGCAACCTAGTAACTCAGCAACAATCAAGAAGGTAACACCTCTTCCAGGAGCAACAATGAAAAGACTTTCCCTTCTCTGCGCAGTTCTGTTCGTGGCCCTCACGGCCGCCTCCACCCTGTTCGCGGCCCAGATCAGGGTTTACGTGTCGGAGTTCGCGGTGACGGGCGCCGCCAACAAGGATGAACTGAAGTCGACGCTGCAGACGCTGTTTGCATCGCGCCTGAGCAATGATTCGGTGCTGTCGGTGGACTCACCGGTGGGGGCCGATGTGCTGGTGAAGGGGAGCTATATCGCCTTCGGCAAGGTCTTCAGCCTCGACGCGGTGGCCAAGGATACGAGCGGCCGGGTCATTGCCCGGTCGTTCCAGCAGGGGGAGAGCCAGGACGAGCTGATCCCCGCCGCCGGCAAGCTGGGGCAGAGCCTGGCGGCCGAGATCGCGGCCAAGGTGAAGCCGGGCGTGGTGATGGTGCCGCAGCCGGTTGTCCAACCGGTCGCCGCGCCGGTACCGGTTCCCGTCTCCGACGTGGTGCGCCCATCCGCTCCCCAGCCGGCCGCGGATGTGGTGAAGGCGTCCACCACCAGTGATATTGTGAAGCCCCAGGATCTTACCCGCACCGCCTCGGGCGGTTGGATGAGCCAGCGGCTCACGGGTACCCTCATCGGCATTGCCCCGGGCAAGGCGGCGGCCGACGGGACACGGGATTTCTACGTGGCCGACGAGCAGGCCCTGCGCCTCTATCGCAAGAGGGAGGGGCTGAAGCTGGTGGCCGAGGTATCGTTCTCTCCCGGCGACCGGGTGATTGCTGTCGATTCCGCCGATCTGGACGGCGACGGGACCCCCGAAGCCTACCTGACCGTCCTCAACGGCGATTCGCTCGCTTCCCAGGTATGGGTGGCGGAAAAGGATTCCCTCAAGCGGGTCGCGGCCAAGCTCCCCTATTACTTCCGCGGAATCGCCCTGAACGGCAAAGAGTATAAGATGTACGCCCAGCAGATGAGCACCGACAAGGATTTCTACGGCGACGTTTACGAGGTGGTCAAAGCCGGTGACCGCTTTGAGCTGAAAAATCCCATAAAGCTCCCCCGCTTCGGCTACCTGTACAACTTCAACCAGTTCCGTGACGCGGCGGGTAACAGCTGCACCGCGGTGCTGAACGACGACGGGTACCTCATCGTCTATTCCGCCGCCGGCGAGGAACTGTGGCGGAGCAGCGACAAGTTCGGCGGTTCGGAGACCTACTTCAAGCGCGAGGATCTGGCCAATGTCCAGAGGACCGGCGACCCCTTCCGCTGGGTCTTCCTGGAGCAACGGATTACGGTTTCCCCATCGGGCGAGGTGATCGTGCCGAAAAACGAGGGGATGTTCGTCATCGGCAACAACCGCGCCTACAAAAAGAGCAGCATCTATGCCTTTACCTGGAACGGATCATCCCTGGACGAGGTCTGGCACACCAAGCAGAGCCAGAGCTACCTGGCCGATTACCTCTATGACGGTGCCCGCAAGGAGCTTGTGGCCTTGGAGGTGGTGAAGAAGGAAGGGCTCCTGGACAAGGGAGCCAGCGTGGTGGTGGTGAAGAGGGTGGAGTAAAGGTACCGAGCCTGTGAACGATGCCATGACCGAAACAATCCGGGCGTTTTTCGCCGGCGACGAGGCGGTGACGGCAGTCTACCTCTTCGGCTCACAGGCCACGGGGAAGGCCACGGCGAAGAGCGATATCGATTTGGCGGTCCTTCTCCGGGAAAAGCCCGCGTACGACTACCGCCTGAGGGCAATGTCCGACCTTGCGAGCCTCTTGAAAACGGAGGTGGATGTACTGGTGCTGGACCAGTGCGGAATTCTCATGCAGCGGCAGGTGCTGAAGCACGGCATCGTCCTTTATGAACGTGACAGGAGAGCGCGCCTGGCATTCGAAATCCGTTCCCGCAAGATGTATTTCGATTTTCTCCCGGCCCACCATCTCTTCGTAAGCAAGAGGGAGGAAAGGCTTTTGCAGGGAGACGGCAATGGTTGACAGGGAAGTGGCGGAGAGACTCATCGGGCTGCTGGAAGGATATGTCAATGACCTCCGATCGGTTCAGTCCATGAGCTTTGCCGAGTATTCAGCCGACCTCCGGACCAAGAGGTTCGTTGAACGGACCTTGCAGATAGCCATAGAGGCCTGCCTTGACCTGGGTTATCACATTATAGCGGATGAAGGACTGCGGGAGCCCGAGGACAACAGGGATGTATTCAAAGTCCTTGCCGAAGGGGGAATTATTAATGCGAAGCTCCTGGAAGCCCTCCAACCGATGGCCTCGTTTCGGAATCTGATCGTCCACGATTACGGCAAAATCGACGACGAAATAGTCTTCGGCATTCTGCAGCGAAGACTTGGAGACTTTACGGAGTACTCAAGAATGATTGTTCGTCATATGCGCTGCTGAACCGATGTCTCTTCGCAGCGGTTTGCCGCAAAGCGGTCTTCGGGCCGCTTTTTTCTTTGTTTTTCAGCAATTTCGAGGGGATATATTTCGTTGACATCGAACCCGTATGCTGCTACGATTTTTCCCGTTTTGCTTACGGTTTAGCACTTTTTTTCACTTCACAGGACACGCGTTTGACAAATCCCGCTCCCATAGAAGCGCCCCTTCCCAAGGGGGTAACCGACTTTCTTCCCGAAAAGGCCGACAAGATCGGCTACATCGAAGGGAAAATCCGCAGGGTGTTCGAACTCTGGGGCTTCCGGCGGATCATCACCCCGCTCCTGGAGTTCCAGGACGTCATGGCCGCGGGCCTCGGCGAGGATCTCAAGGAGCGGACCTTCCGCTTCGACGACCGCCAAACCGGTAAGCTCCTGGCCATTCCCTCGGACATCACCCCCCAGGTGGCCCGTATCGTCGCAACCCGCATGCGGGGCTGCCCCCTTCCCCACCGACTTTACTATATCGGCCGGGTGCTCAGGCACGTGGAACTCCAGTCGGGTCGAAGCCGCGAGACGTTTCAGGCTGGGGTCGAGCTGATCGGGCTCGATTCCCCCGAGGCTGATGCCGAGATGGTTGCCATGGCGGTGGAAATCCTGAAGGGGCTCGGGTTCGAAGAATTCAAGGTGGATCTGGGGCATACGGGGTTCATCCGCGGGGTCATGGCGGCTTCGGGGCTCGGCGGCGATGCGCGCCGGCGGCTCCAGGAGGCAGTGGGGAAGAAGGACTCGTCGGCGGTCAGGGCAATCCTCGAAACCGAGCCGGTCGCGGACCGGATCAAGGAAGAGCTCGCCGCGCTGCCGCGCCTATTTGGCGGGCGCGAGGTGCTGGCCGAAGCGGCGCGGGTTGCTACTTCCGATTCATCCCGCCGGGCACTGGACAATATCGCGCAGGTGCTGGACATTCTGGATATCCACGGCGTTTCCGACCACCTGACCCTCGACCTGGGGGAGATCCGGGGGCTCGATTACCACAGCGGCCTCACGTTCGAGGGGTTCGTGACCGGAATCGGCGAGGCGGTCTGCAGCGGCGGGCGCTACGACAACCTGACACAGCGCTACGGATATCCAGCCCCGGCCACCGGCTTCGCCTTCAATATCCTGGCCCTCCTGAACGCACTGGAAAAGCGGCCCGATGTGGAGGCGAGCAAGACCCGCGATCTCCTCATCTTCAACCTCAAGGACGACCGCCGGGAGGCCCTCGAAATCGCCCAGCACCTGCGGGCACTGGGTTACTCCACCGCCCGCGACATCATCCACAGGGACTTCAACGACTCCCTCGATTATGCCCGGCGGATGAATATCCTCAGAATGATGGTAATCGGCGGCGACTACTGCGCAGCCGACGAAGCATACGTTGTACGGGTGGCAGACAAACGGGGGACGGCCGTCAAGAAGGCCGATCTCATGCGGAACGATTTTTCGCTCAATACCCTTCCCTGACAAGGAGAAGAACATGGCAAACGTGGTAGTGGTTGGCGCCCAGTGGGGCGATGAAGGAAAAGGCAAGGTTGTCGATATCTACACCGAGCATGCAGACGACGTGGTCCGCTACCAGGGAGGAAACAACGCCGGCCATACGCTGGTCGTAAACGGCGAGAAGACCGTCCTCCACCTCATTCCGTCCGGGATTCTCCACAAGGGAAAGCGGTGCATCATCGGCAACGGCGTGGTGCTCGACCCCGAGGTCTTCATCATGGAGATCAACCGACTGAAGGAAAAGGGTCGCCTCCAGGACGACAGCGCCCTTTTGGTCAGCGAATCGGTCCACATCATTATGCCGTATCACAAGCAGATCGACCTGGCCCGTGAAGCCAAGAGCGGCGACAAGAAGATCGGCACCACCGGCCGGGGCATTGGTCCCACCTACGAGGACAAGATCGGCCGTCGGGGGATCCGCCTCATGGATTTGCTCGACCCCGAAATATTCGCCCGCAAGCTCCGCGAGAACCTGGAGGAGAAAAACTTCATCCTCGAAAAGCTCCTGGGCGAAAAACCTCTCTCCTTCGATGAGATCCACAAAACCTACAGCGGCTACGCCGATATCCTCCGGAAGTATGTTGCCAACACTTCCCTGATTCTCTGCAAGGACATCGCGGCGGGGAAGAAGCTCCTCTTCGAGGGTGCCCAGGGAACCCTTCTCGACGTGGACCACGGCACCTATCCGTTCGTCACCTCTTCGTCCACCTGCGCGGGAGGCGCCTGTACGGGAACAGGGGTTGGCCCCCGGGATATCCACGAAATTATCGGCATCTCCAAGGCGTACGTGACGCGTGTCGGCAGCGGCCCCTTCCCCACCGAGCTGCTGGACGCCGACGGCGAGCAACTGCGCCAGACCGGCGGCGAGTTTGGCGCCACCACCGGCAGGCCCCGGCGCTGCGGCTGGTTCGATGCCATGGTGGTCCGCTTCGCCGTGCGGGTCAACGGCCTTACCGGCGTGGCGCTCACCAAGCTGGACGTCCTGAACGATTTCGATACCATCAAGATCTGCACCGGCTACACCTACGAGGGGAAACCGGTTGAGGACCTGCCGGCCAACCTGGCGGTATTCGAGAAGTGCCAGCCGGTCTACGAGGAAATGCCCGGCTGGAAGAGCGACATCCGCGGCGTTCGCCGGTTCGAGGATCTCCCGGAGAAGGCCCGGCTCTATGTCCATCGGCTCCAGGAGCTGATCAGCTGCCCCATTGTCCTTGTTTCGATCGGTCCAGGCCGCGACGAAACCATAACGATCAGAAACCCGTTTGCGTAAAAAATTGAGCGTTTGGAAATTTTTTCTTGACGCATCGCAATAGGTTTGATAAAAGATGTTTTCTCTTTGAGAGCCGCTAGCTCAGCTGGTAGAGCACCTGACTTTTAATCAGGTGGTCGTTGGTTCGATCCCAACGCGGCTCACCATTCACAATCGAACGACCCGGTCGGATATCCGACCGGGTCGTTTTCCCTTCGTCCCCTTCGTCTAGCCCGGCCCAGGACACCGCCCTTTCACGGCGGCGACGCCGGTTCAAATCCGGCAGGGGACGCCAATCGAAGGCCCTTCCGTAAGATGCGGAAGGGCTTTTTTTGTTGCTACGCTTTATCGCCTGCTTCTCCAAACCCTTTCCCCCTCCAGACTATCCTCCCTCCTGTGATGGTCCAGCTCGCATGTCCTCACCGCGACAGAGCTACCGCTTCAAGTCGATTTGCGCACAAACGGCTGAACGAGAAGACGGGAAAGGGTCAGCTGTGCCGGATCACGGAACTCCTTAAGCCCGATCGTCATTTCCCCATGGCCGCCTTCGGGCTGTGGACGATAGGTGCCTGCCAGGCGGTCCCACCAGGGGAGATTAAAGCCGAAGTTGCTGTTAGTTTCCCGAAGAATAATTGAATGGTGGACACGGTGCATGTCCGGCGTCACGACGACGAGCCGCAACCACCTGTCAAAGGTGAGAGGAAGCCGAATGTTGCCATGATTGAACATTGAGGTAGCATTCAGTGCCACCTCGAAGGCAACCACCGCCACAACGGGCGCTCCGAGCAGCGCAACCGCCCCAAGCTTGATCCCGGCCGAGAGAAAAATCTCGACCGGGTGAAAGCGGTTGCCGGTCGTAACGTCGATGTCAAGGTCGGTGTGGTGCATCCGGTGGAGACGCCAGAGCACCGGAAGAAAGTGAAAAAGGACATGCTGCAGGTAAATAATCAGATCGAGGGCGATGAAGGCCAGAAGAATCCCGGCCGATGGCGGAAGGACGACGGTGTTCATGAGTCCCCAGCCGTGTTCGCGCGCCTGTACCGCCATGTCAGCGGGGAGGACGGTAAGGGTCAGGCGTACCACCGCGGTGTCGATGGCTACTAGGGAGAGATTGGTGTACCAACGCCGTGCCTTGCTGTCAGTGAGCCGTCGGCGCGGAGCCGCCACCTCCCAGATGGCAACCGCCGCCAGCACGCCGAAGAAAAAAGCGAGCCTGATCAGCGCTTCGTCGTGCATGCCCTTATCCCCTCCCCTGTCCTGCCCAAAAGCGATGCTGCGCTACGGAGAATGTTTACCACGAAAAAGGCCCCCTCGCATCACGCGAAAGGGCCGTTGACGACCGACGGGGATCAAGTGGCGCCATCAGGCGTACTGATTGTAGTAATCTTTCACCTTGGCAAGATATTCGCGGGTTTCCCGGGGAAGGAGATGGGGCTTGCGATCGACATTGCCCGGCCCCCAATTGTAGGCGGCAAGGGCCTTGTCCACATTCCCGCCGTAACGGGCCAGGAGATCCTTGAGAAACTTTGTGCCGGCCATGACATTCTGCTCGGGATCGAAGGAGTTGGTGACCCCGAGTCCCTTGGCGGTGGCAGGCATGAGCTGCATGAGCCCCTGGGCGCCCACCGGGGAGACGGCGTTGGGATTGAAGTTGCTTTCGGCCTTGATGACTGCCTTGATGAGTCCAACCTCGACGCCATGGCGGCGTGAAGCACGATTGACGACGTCGTCGAGCCAGTTGCCACTGCCCTTTGCGGGCAGAGGCTCGGGAGCGGCAGAAGCAACCGGGGCAGCAGAAGATCCCCCGGCAGCCACGGGAGATGCCGGATCAACAGGTTCCCGGCTGTTTTCGGCAAAGCTCTTGAGCATGAATTCCACGGCACGCCCCATTGCCGGCGGATTCCCCCCACCTTCGGAGTCGCCAAGAGTGAAGGCGCTCCGCATCATGTCGAGCCGCATCAATTCCGCAGCAGCGGCAGCGGAGGCACGTGCTCCCGGCTGCACGTCGATACCGGTACCGGCAGCCAGGAACTCGTCGAAGACGAGGCCTGCACCGGCCTCTCGAACAGTGGGGCGGTCAGTCTGGGGTTTGGATTCGGATGGAGTGGAACGATTGATAAGAGTATCGATGATCATACCCACGTCTTATGCAAAAGACGTGGCAATTGTATCGAGTCTCCGCTTTTTTAATTTCTCGATGAGGGTGGTTCGCTTGAGGTTCAGAAGAAGAGCGGCCTCCTTCTTGTTGCCGCCGGTCTTCTTGAGGGCCTGGAGGATGAGGTTGTTTTCGAACTCCTCCACCACGGTATTGAGGCAGATGCCCGAATCGGGAAGGGTCATGCTTTCGGAAGGGGGGGAAATGGTGACGCCGGAGAACTTTTCGGGCAGATCATTGACACCAATGGCGCCGAACCCCTTGAGGATCACGAGGCGCTCCACGAGGTTCTCCAGTTCGCGCACGTTGCCGGGCCAGTCGTAGTGGACGAGAAGGTCCATGGCGTCGGAGTCGATCCCCTTCACCTTGCTCTTCTTGTTGCGGTTGAAACGCTCAAGGAAAGAGTTGACCAGGAGCGGGATATCTTCCTTGCGCTCCCGCAGGGGCGGAATGAAGATGGGAATGACAGAGAGCCGGTAGTAGAGGTCTTCGCGGAACTGTTTCGTGGCGACCAGCTTTTCCAGGTTCTGGTTGGTGGCGGCAATGATCCGCACGTCGATCTTCTTGGAGCGGGTGGCACCCACCGGCTCCAGCTCGCGGTTCTGCAGCACCCGCAAGAGCTTCACCTGGAGGTTCGGTTTCATGTCGCCGATTTCGTCGAGAAACAGGGTGCCGCGGTCGGCCATCTCGAAACGGCCGATGCGGTTCGCCACGGCGCCGGTGAAGGAACCTTTCACGTGGCCGAAGAGCTCGCTTTCAAGGAGCTCGTCGGGGATGGCGGCGCAGTTGACCGGCACGAAGTTGCGAGTCTTGCGATTGCTCAGGTCATGGACCGCCCGGGCGACCAGTTCCTTGCCGGTCCCCGACTCACCCTGAATGAGGACGGTGGAATCGGACTCGGCAACCTTTTCGATCAGCTCGAAGAGGGAGAGCATCTTGGAGCTCTCGCCGATGATATTCGGCATGAGGGCCCGGTTCTTGAGGGCCGGCTTGGCCCGGTAGGTCTGGCTCTGGAGGGACTGGTGCTCGAACCCGCGCTTCACGTGCGTTTCAAGCTCGTCCAGATTGAAGGGCTTTTCCAGATAGAAAAAGACCCCTGCCTTGAGGAGGTTGGAGGCCATTTCGTAGTTGCCGAAGGCGCTGTAGGCAATGATGACGGTGCCCGGACGCATGGTCTTCAGCTTCTTGACGAATTCGAGGCCGTTCACCCGGGGCATCATCAGGTCGGTGATGACAAGGTGAACCTCTTCGGTTTCCAGCTTGTCGAGGGCGTCCTGACCGTCACAGGCCTGGACCACGTCGTACCCTTTGTACTTGAGAAAAGCGGCTACAAAGTCTCGGGTTTTTTTGTCGTCGTCGGCAATGAGCAGTCGCGGCGTATCCATGGTTTCCTCGAACAAACTGGGTATCTGGAGCGGGTCATCTCGATGCGGACGTCAGTGTAGTCATAATCCTGACAAAAGTCAACAAAATGACGACCAGTGATAAATATTTTTTACGGGAACCTCTTGAAACAACTTTTGTATTCGTCCGACTCCCTCGCCAGCCCGATGCGGCCGGCGGCGCCCATTTCAGATTTTCTGTCGCACGGCGTGTCAATTTTTATCAAAGACCCAAAACCTACCGAGAAACCGTCGAAAAAAATTGTTAAAATTTTCACCGGCTGCGCCGATAAATATAAATGCACAGCCTTCACTGCGAAAAAGTCCTCTATCCGCCAGATTCATTCTGAATCGAGCGGCATGAGAACACTCTTTGCATCGAGCAGTGAAGTGTTTCCTTGCAAGCGACCAGGGCGATGAATTCCGATCAGTCGGAACGGATAAGGAGGAAGAGGGCGATGGAAACTGCGCTGCAGACCAAAGTAGAGGAATCGAGAAGCGAACTGATCCAACTCGTGAGCTTCAAGCTGGAGCAGGAGGAGTATGGGGTAAACGTCCTGAAGGTGCGCGAGATCATCCGGATGCCGAGCATCACCCGCGTTCCCAATACCCCCCACTATATCGAGGGGGTGATCAACCTGCGGGGCAAGGTAATCCCCATCATCTCCATGCGCAAGCGTTTCAGCCTCCCCGAGGGGGAGACAAGCAGCCAGACGAGGATCATGGTCATCGACATGGAAGGGGAGCTGATGGGATTCGTGGTTGATGCGGTCTCAGAGGTGATCCGGATCTCCGAGAGCGAGATCCAGCCTCCGCCGGCCGTGGTCAACAGCGCCGTGGAGCAGGAGTGCCTCGCGGGGGTCATCAACCAGACCGACCGTCTCCTCTTCTTCCTCAACCTGGAGAAACTCATCTCCCGGGACGAGCGAAGCCTGTTCAGCGGCATGATGTGACACAATAAATATCTTTCACATTCGTGAGGAATAGCAGATGGCGATTGAGTGCGAAGACCAGGAACTCCTGGATGGATTTTTGACCGAAACGGCGGAACTGCTCGAGAAGCTTGACGACGATCTGGTTGCCCTGGAAAAGACCCCATCGGACGCGGAGCTCATGAACGGCATTTTCCGGTCGATCCATACGGTGAAAGGGGCCTCCAGCTTTCTCGGTTTTGAGCTTCTCGTGAAGGTCACCCACAAGACCGAGGACGTCCTGAACCGCATGCGGCGGGGAGAGCTGGAGGTAACCCCGGAGGTCATGGACGTGATCCTGGAGGCGGTGGACCTGGTGAAACTCCTGGTGAGCGACATCAAGGGGGGAGACATCGTCGAGCGTGAAATCGACGGGACCGTCGGCAAACTCCTCCCCTTCCTCTCGGAAAACGCCAAGGAAGCGACGGTTCTCAAGCCGTCGGCGACCACCGTGACGCCTTCAGCGCCGGCCGAAGCGGCTCCGACGCCCCAAGCGACGGAAACGGAAACCCACCCCTCTGCCGAACTTTCTCCGGCCCCGGAGGCAGCGCCGGTCAAGGCACCCGAGCCCGCTCCCCGCGTCCAGGCGCCCCCGCCCCCTGCCCCCCGTGACGACAAAAAGGGGGATGACCTGGCGGACAACACCACGGTCCGGGTGGATGTGAAACGGCTCGACGACCTCATGAACCAGGTGGGGGAGCTGGTTCTTGAGCGCAACCGGATGATGCAGCTCAACACCGATTTCAACGACGGCGGAGACGACACCTTCGGCGAAGAGTTCGGCAAGCTCTCCAAGCGGATCAGCTTCGTTACCTCGGAACTCCAGATGCAGGTCCTCAAGATGCGGATGATCCCGGTGGAAAAGGTCTTCAAGAAGTTCCCCCGCATCGTGCGCAACCTGGCCCGGGACCTGGGCAAGGAAGTGGATCTCCTCGTCTTCGGCGAAGAGACCGAACTGGATCGCTCAGTGGTGGATGAAATCGGCGACCCGCTGATCCACCTGATCCGTAACGCCATGGACCACGGCCTGGAGACCCCCGACGAACGGATGGCGGCCGGCAAGCCCCGCAAGGGGACCCTGATCCTCTCGGCGGCCCATGAGGGGAACCAGATCGTCATCAGCATCAAGGACGACGGCAAAGGGATTGATCCCGAGAGAATCGCGAGAAAAGCGAAGGAAAAAGGGCTGGTAACCGACGAGCAACTGGCCGCCATGGGACAGCGTGAGATCCTGGACCTGATCTTTCTCCCCGGCTTCTCCACCAAGGAGAAGGCCACGGACCTCTCGGGACGCGGCGTCGGCATGGACGTGGTCAGAACCAACATCAAAAAGCTGAACGGCATCATCGATATCCGCAGCGAACTGGGGCAGGGGTCCGAGTTCATCCTGAAGCTCCCCCTTACCCTCGCCATCATCCAGTCGCTCCTGGTGGAGGTGGAGGACGAGACCTACTCGATCCCCCTGGCGGCGGTCCTGGAGACGCTCCGGGTGGAGGAACGGGAATTCCACACCATCGGCGGCCAGGAGGTGCTCAAGCTTCGAGATTCGGTGCTCCCCCTCATGCGGCTGCAGAAGATTTTCAACGTCGCCCCGAGCGAGCGGAGCCGTGTCGCCTGCTACGTGGTTGTCGTGGGGGTTGCCGAGAAGCGGGTCGGGCTTGTGGTTTCGCGGCTTCTGGGGCAGCAGGAGGTGGCCATCAAGTCCCTCGGCAAGTACCTGGCAAACCTCCCCGGCATTGCCGGCTCCACCATCCTCGGTGACGGACGGGTCACCCTCATCATCGACCCCGCGGGGCTCATGGAGAACAGCGACGGAAGCGGCGGCGGCCGCATTGCCGCCTGACCCGCCGGCCGAAAGCACGATACTCAACCGAAGAAGGGACGCCAGTGACACTCTCTGACAAGGATTTCGAGGTCCTCAGGGACTTCATCTACAATCACTGCGGGATATATTTCCACACGAGCAAGAAGTATTTCCTGGAGAGCCGCATTACTCGGCGGATCGAGGCAACCAGCTCACCGAACCTCATGACCTACATGGGGCTCTTGAAAAGTGGCCCCGGCAAATCCGATGAACTGCTGAAACTCCTGACCGAAATAACCACGAACGAAACCTGCTTTTTCCGCAATCCTCCCCAGTTGAAGGCTCTGGAAAACGTCTTTCTTCCCGAGATCGTGGCGGCCAAGGGGAAAATCGGCTTCCGCAAGCTCAGGATCTGGAGCGCAGGCTCCTCTTCCGGCGAAGAGGCCTACACCATGGCCATGCTCCTCCTGGAGAAGCGGGCCACGATCCTCAAGGACTGGATCATCGAGATCGTAGGGACCGACATCAGCGAGACGGTCCTAGCCCAGGCCCGGGAAGGGGTCTACAACGCCTACTCCGTGCGCAACACTCCCGATTATTACAAGAAGAAATACTTTCGTCAGGAACCGGGGGAACGCTATGTCCTCTCCCCCGACGTGAAGAAGCTGGTGAGCTTCAATCACCTAAACCTCTACGAAGACGCGAAGATGGTCTTCATGAAGAGCTTCGATTTCATCTTCTGCGCCAACGTCCTGATCTACTTCGACCTGGCATCCAAGACCAAGGTAGTGCAGCACTACTACAACAACCTCCAGCCCTACGGCTACTTCTTCGTGGGGCAATCGGAATCCCTGCACGGCGTGAATGACAAGTTCAAAACGGTCCACTTCCCCGGCGGATTTGCCTACAAAAAGTGAAAGGTGGAACGGATAGCGTGGAACAATTGAGCAAAATGGAAAAAGCCGCGGCTCTGATCCGCGGCATGACTGATCTCCCCACCATCCCCGCCGTGGCCACCCAGGTCCTGTCGCTCCTGGACCAACCCGACGTGGAGATCGACCAGGTGGCCGAGCTTCTCCTCACCGACCAGGTCATGGCGGCCCGGGTCCTGAAGATGGTCAACTCTCCCCTCTACCGGCCAGCCACGGTCATCACCTCCCTCAAGGGGGCGCTGGTCTATCTGGGGTTGCGGCACATCAGGGAGTTCATCCTCACCTGCTCCTTCATCCAGAGCTTCGAGGGAAAAGAGGGAGTGCTCGGGGTAAAGCCCTTCTGGGAGCACTCCTTCGGCGTCGGCATCGTAGCGCGGCTCATCGCCGCGAAGGTTGGATACCACGATACGGAGAAGGCCTACATCGGCGGCCTCATCCACGACATCGGCGAGGTCTTCCTGAGCTATTACCTGAAGGACAAATTCCAAAAGGTGGTAGACGCCATCAGGGAGAGCCCGGTGCAACTGGTGGAGGCCGAGGAACGCATTCTCGGCACGACCCACTGCGAGGTGGGACTCTGCCTGGCCCGGGAGTGGCATTTCCCCGATGACTACTGTGAGATTGTCGCCTGCCACCACGCCCCCCGCGAGGCCACAAACGCGCCGCGGCTCGTCGCCATCGTGAACCTGGCGGACCTCTTCTGCACCGTCCGGAACCTGGATTACGGCGGGAAGGAGTGGACCAGCTTTTCCCTGGCCGATGAGCCGGCCTGGGCCATGATTCAGGAACAGGGGAAGAAGCTTGCGGAGTTTGACGTGGAACGGTTTTGCTACGAACTGGACGACCAGGTGGAGGAGATCCGGGAACTGGTCACGAACATCTTCAAGGACAGGTGACAAAGCATGCTTCCGAATCAGGAAAGAAAACTGCGCGTACTCGTTGTGGACGACTCGTCCTTCATGCGGATGGTCATCCGGAGCGTGCTGGAGAAGGATCCCGCCATCGAGGTCATCGCCGTGGCCATGGACGGGGTCGAGGGGGTGGAAAAGGCCCTGGCCCTCAGACCGGACCTCATAACCATGGACATCGAGATGCCCCGGCTCGACGGCATCTCAGCCCTCAAGGAGATCATGGCCAAGGCCCCGACCAGGGTTCTCATGGTCTCCACCCTCACCTGCGAGGGTGCCAAGGCCACCTTCGACGCCCTCGACGCCGGCGCCATCGACTACATCCCCAAGAACGTCACCGACAGCATTGACGCCCAGAAAGCCTTCAAGGAGGAGCTCCTGCGGAAGGTGAAGGGGTCCGGCATATCGATCCTCGGCAGGCCCCTGGTCTCCCCTTCCCCTCGCCTCGTGGTGCCGCCGCGCCCTGTGATAATCCCCCGACCGGCGGGGCAGCGGTACCAGTACGTGGGAATCGGCGCCTCCACCGGCGGGCCGGTGGCCGTGCAGGAGGTTCTCGGACGGATCCCGGGCAACTTCCCCCACGGGATCGTGGTGGCCATCCACATGCCCAAGGCGTTTACCGGCCCTTACGCAGAGCGGCTCAACACCAAGTGCTCCCTCCAGGTAAAGGAGGCGAAGGCCGGCGACATCGTCCAACCGGGCGTTGTGCTCGTGACCCCAGGCGGGATGCACACGGCGCTGGTCCGCCAGGGAAGCACCGTCGCCATCCGGACCATTGCCACGGCCGAGTATCCCCAGTACATCTACATCCCGTCGGTGGACCACATGCTGACCACCTTTGCCGACGCCTGCAACGGTTCACTCCTCGGGGTCATCCTTACGGGGATGGGAGCTGACGGTTTCAAGGGAATGAAGCACCTAAAGACCAAGGGGGGAGGAACTATCGTTCAGGATGAGGCCACCTCCACCATCTACGGCATGCCCCGGGCCTGCATCGAGGGGGGGGTGGCCGATACGGTCCTGCCGCTCACCCAGATCGGCACCGAGATCACGAAGATCGCAGGTTAGCGCCGGGCAGTAAGGGCAAGGCCCTCTGGAAGGAGACGAACGCGGCACCGGGAGAATCCGAGCCGTTTGAGGCGAAAGAGGAGAAAAGGGGCAGCCAGGGCCGGGCATCCGGGGAAAAAGAGCGAAAGATCCCCCTCAGCATTCACGGCCCGTCCGGGGTCAGCCAGGATGGGGGGGATGCCGGCAGGCGCCACGGGGGTAAAGCCCGGCGGGACGGAAGGAAGATGAGAGGCGGCGTTCCGCAGAGGGGCGCCGCCCCTTTTCGTCCGGGGCCAGAGGGCATTGAACGCGATGATGACAAAGAGTTTCATTCCGGAGAAAAGGGCCACGCCGTCACCTCCTGCATCCTCTCTGGACAGGGGAAAATCCGTTGCATAGAATGGCTTCCGAATAGAGCCCCACGGGAGCCCGATGAAAAATCCTCACCATTTACCACGGCCGCACCCGCCGGCGTGTATCCGTCCAGTTACCGATCCGGACGAAACGCAGAAGGCCCTGCGCCGCCTCCTGGTCCCGGGGGTCCTCGACGACCATGACCTGCAGCAGCACATCACCCGCCTCGGAGAGCGGTTTCGCGTCTATGCCGGCACGGTTCCCTTCGGCCTCTGGGGGGAGGGGCTCGCCATCACGGCGGAGATGCGCGCAACCACCGATCTCCTTCTTCCCCTGAAAGAGGTGCGGCGGGCCTTCCGGCTGCTCCTCCGCCGCGCCCTCCCCTTCGCCCCGGACATCGGCGGCACGCCCCTGCAGACGGCCCCCTCGTGGCCCGACTGCCTGGAGCGCCTCGATCCACCCTTTCGGGAACCAAATCCGGCCCGGCTCCTTGCAAAGCTTGCGGACGACGCGGAGTTCCGTACCCGTTGTATCTTCTCCCTCTTCGTTCCCCGCCGCCACGGGGCCAACGCCGACCGCTACCCTGCCCAGGGTGATTTTCTCCGCCAATGGCTCGTGACAAGGGGCAGAAGGTTCGACAAGCGGCTCCGATGCCTCGACGCCGCCTGCGGGGCCGGCGAAGGGACCTACGGTCTGGCCCGTCTCCTGGCTGAAACGGGATTGGAGCCCTACGGCTTCCGCATCGTGGGCGCCAGCCGAGATCCCCTTGAAATCTTCGCGGCGGCCCACGGCTTTTTCCCCCATGATCCGCCACGACAGGAGGCCTTCCGCCTGCTCAGGGACGAGCTCCGCCCAACCGGCGCCCTCGGGCGCATCCGGTTCATCGCCGCAGACCTGACAGCCGATGCCGGTGGCACTGAAACCTTCGATGTCATTCTCTGCAACGGAATTCTCGGCGGGCCGTTCATGCACGAACGGCGGATTCTGGAGCGGGTCGTGGCGGGGTTGGCGAACCGCCTGGCACGGGGGGGGATCATCCTGGCGGCCGACCGCTTCCACGACGGATGGAAGCGGATCGTGCCGCCAGAGCTGCTCGTTGAAATCCTTACCGGCAAGGGACTTTCGGTGGTAACGGCCGGCGAAGGAATAGCGGGAATCAGAGGCGGATAAGGGCGCCTCCCCAGGAAAGTCCACCGCCGAATCCCATGATGAGGACCAGCTGCCCCGGCTTGAGGGTGCCGTTACGGAGGTTCTCGTCCAGGGCAAGCCCCACCGAGGCGGCAGCCGTGTTGCCATAGCGGTCCAGGTTCAGAAGGAACCGCTCCTTGCCGAGACCGGTCTTCTTGGAGATGAAGTCGATAATCCGGACATTGGCCTGGTGGGGGATGATGTAGTCGAGGTCGCCGACGCTCACCCCTGCCCTGGTGGTGACCTGTTCGATGATCCGGGGGATGACGTCGGTGGCGAAGACGAAAACCTGCTTGCCCGACATTTTGAAGGTGTTGTCGTGAGCGGCGATAGTCTCTGCGGTGACCGGACACCGGGAACCCGACGAGGGGACCTGGATCAGCTCCCACCCGCCGCCGTCGCTGAAGATCATGCTCTGGAGGATTCCCCGCTTCTCCTCGGTGGCGCCAAGGATGACGGCGCTGGCTCCGTCGCCGAAAAGGGGGCAGGTCCCCTTGTCATCGAAGTCGAGGATCTTCGAATAGGTGTCGGCGCCGATCACCATGACCCGTCGGTACTTGCCGGAGCGGATGAAGTTGTCGGCCGTTTCCACGCCGAAGATGAAGCCGCTGCAGACGGCGTTCATGTCGAAGGCAACGGCGTTTTTGGCGCCGATGTTTTTCTGGACCATGCAGGCGGTGGCGGGGAGATACATGTCGGGGGTCGAGGTGCCTACGATGATGCAGTCGAGCTCGCCCGGTTCCATGTTGGCCCGGGCGAGGGCACTGCGGGCCGCGGCGGTGGCCAGGTCAGAGGTGGACTCCTTGGGAGACGCGAAGCGGCGCTCCCGGATTCCCGTACGGGATGCGATCCAGGTGTCGGCGTCATCCACGAGGTAGTTGAAAAAATCATTGGGAACGACCCGCTCGGGAACGCACCCGCCTGTTGCCACGATTTCGGCATAAATCATCGCACCGCTCCATTCTGACCAGTGATACACATAAGCCCCCTGAACGGGGGCTCCATGCTAACTCGTTAGTTTATCTCATAGTTTACATGATTTTGTCAAACGCAATTATAAACCAGTTTACTCTCCTTTTCGTCGGCCCACAAAGGCGTCGACGACAGCGAAGCACCAGAGAGCCGCGAAACAGGCAAGGAGAATACGTGCTGCCGGCGCACCGGCGGCGAGCTTGCGGGTAACGGCGTTCGGATCGACACTGCCGGCCAACTGGGCTTCGAGGAGCACCGGCCCCATCCCCTTGAGGACCAGAAAAAAGGCTCCCAGGAGAAAGATATTGGCGAGGGCGATGAGTATCCCTCCCTTCACCCGCTCACCGCGGACGACCTGGCCGAGACCCGGCAGGACAAAAGCGGAGAGAAGGGCAGCTTTCACGTCCAGTTTCATCGTGTTCCTTTCAATCTGAAGAACGGCATTCGGAATGATCACGGAGAGACGGAGAACTGCTTCTTGAACAGCTTATCCCCGGGGCTGCTCCGTTTTCTCTGTTTCGCTGTGTTATCAAATGCTTTTTCCTGGATTAATGGGGTTGTTGATCCGGGGGAATTCTGCTACTAATGCCACAGTCATGGAGTCTAACGCAACGGGAAAACGGCGCGAGCGGCTCGTTCCGCTCCTGAAGGATCCGGCCGGCGACGTGAGGGAAGCGGCGGCAGCGGCCTTGGAGCGCCTTGAAGGGATCGGCAGCTTTGCCGAGGTGGCCGAGCTTCTGAAAAAGGGAGACCGGGGAACCAAGGTGAAGGCCATCTACGCCCTCGGCAAGATCGGCGGCGAGCGGGTCCTCCCCCCCCTCATCTACTGCGCGTCCCGCCCGGAAGAGGACATCAAGTCGGCCGCCATCGAGGTTCTCGGCGCATTGGGCCATCCCCGGGCGTTTCCTGCCCTGGCCCAGGGACTCCAGGAAACCAGTACGGCGATTCGGGCGAAAGCAATCGCCGCCCTTGGCAATTACCCGACCCCGGAGGCAACGCGCCTCCTCATCCCCTTCCTCGACGCCGGAGACGGCTTTCTCGATGCCGAAGCCGCCCTGGCCCTCGGCAGAATCGGCGGTCCAGACCTGGAAGAACGGCTCCTGGCCCTTCTCGACTCACCCCATCCGCAGACCCGCCAGGCGGCCGCCACGGCCCTCGGCATGCTTCCTCTCCCGGAGTGACCGGCCCACAAGCCAGCGAGCCTCACTCAAGGTAGCGGGACACCTCGACAGCAGCCAGGGCAGGATCCACCACGGCGACGATTCCCACCCCCTCCTCACGGGCCAGATCCTTCACCACCGGCGACGGCAGCACCCTCCCCAGGCCGTCCTTCACCACCTTTACCATCGGCCGCTCCCCCCCGGGGGGAGGAGGGCGGAAGACCACCGCAATCTCGTTCGTGTCGAGCCGCACCAGGGTGCCGACGGGATAGCGCCCCATCATTCCCGTGAAGGTCTCCACCAGATCCGGGTTGAGCTGGGTTCCGGCAAGTCCCCTGATCATCTCCACGGCTTCCCGGGGGGTGAGGGGAGGCTTGTAAACCCGCAGCGTGGTGATGGCATCGTAGCAGTCGGCTACGGCAATGATCTCGCATGAGCGGCCGAAGGGAAGCTCCTTGGCCCAGCCGGGGTAGCCGGTGCGGTCGAAACCGAGGTGGTGCCCCAGGACCGCACGGGCAACACCGGAACTTATCCCTTCCATCTCATCGATGATCCGGGCGCCGTCCTCGGCATGCCGCTTCATTACCTCGAACTCTTCAGGGGAAAGCTTCCCGGGCTTGTTGAGTATCTTCTTCGCCACCCTCGTCTTGCCCACGTCATGGAGGAAACCCGCCATACCCAGCTCCCGCAACTCCTCTTTCCCCATGCCGAAGGCGGCCCCCAGGGCCATGGCAAGGATTCCCACGTTGACACTATGGAAAAAGGTGTAATTGTCGTAATCCTTGATCATGGCAAGCCCCAGGAGTGTCGACGGTTCCCGGATGGTGAGGTCGGCCACCCGGTCCACGACGCCGTGGAGCATCTTCGTGCTGGGGATCCGTCCGTTCTCGATATCCTCAAAGAGTGCGCTGACGGCGGTGATAGCCTGCCGGTAGGTGGCCGAGGGATCGAACTCCTCCGCCTCCTCCTGCCGGTGCTCTTCCAGCTCCAGAGCCACGTGGCCCCCCCCTCGCCGGGCAAGCTCCGCCGCCAGGCCCCCCCCCGTGAGTTCCCGTCGGGACAGAAGGGCCACGAGTGCCGCCAGTTCGTCAGGGACAAGGCCCCGCAGGAAGGTGACGGCCCGGATTTCCCGTGCCGTGAGAATCCCTGCCAGTTCATCCACTGAAGCGGTGGGAGTAAAGAAGAGGTGCTGCTCCAGGAAGAGAACCCCGTCGTGGATGCCAAGGCGGACATCGTTCCTCCCCCTGAGAATTTGCTCTAAAATTGTGCAGGTCTCTCGCAGGGGCTGGGCAATGGCAGGATGGGCCTCGGGATAGAGGGAGTACCCCTTCACGGTGCCCGCCAGAAGAAGAACCACCCGTTGCGCCTGGGCCAGGGACAAATCAGTCATGGGCTCCCTCCTGCTGTCGCTGCCCTATGGCGCCGACGGCCCCGTCGCAGGCCGCGCCGAGGCGCCCCCCCTTGGCAGCCAGCTCCGAAAGAAGGGGAAGCGTTGCCGTATCACCAATTTGGCCGAGGGCGGCGGCGGCAAGGCAGCGCAGTTCCTCTCCCCGCCGCCGGGAAAACCAGTGCCGACTCCCCAACAGCGCCACAAGGGCGGGAACGGCCCGCCGGTCGCCGATCTTGCCGAGGGCGGCAAGAGCAACCTTCTTGAGGGAGAACGTGCTTGCAAAGAGATCCCTCCTGGCCACGACGGCAAGGAGCGGCTCCACCGCCCGGCCGCTCCGGAGCGCCCCAAGGGAGACTGCTGCAAGGCGTCGTAGGGCCGGATCGCGGGACGAGTCGAGACAGGCAATGATCGCCTCCTCCGCTTCGGGACCGCCGATGCGCACAAGGCTTCTGAGGACCTCGCGGCGCACCCCCTCAGCGGGATGGCCAAGGCATTGCCGCAGTTCCGCCAAGCAGCCACCCGCGCCGATCTCGCCGAGAATCTCCGCCGCCGTCTGAACCACGGGATCGCTCCCGTCGGCAAGAAGTTCAAGCACGGGCTCGACCGCCTCGTCTCCCACGGCCAAAAGCCCCAAAGCAAGATTCCTGAGGGGACGGACCCCTTCGGCGCAGCGAAGCCGCGCCGCCAGGGGAGCCGCTGCCCGGGAGCCCAATTCGGCGAAGAAGGGGAGAAGGCGGTCCCCCTCCGTGGCCCCGTGTTCCTCCAGGTGCCGCACGAGAAAACCGACCATCCCCGTCCCCACCGTCTGGTCGAAGGCGAGGAGGGCGCTGCCGCGCCGGGCGAGTCCCATCTCCCCGTCATTGGCCTGCTGCAGTAGACGCTCAAGGAGCGGAAAGAGCCGCTCGAATTCGCTGTCGTCCTGAAGGCGGAGGCACTCTTTCACGAAAGCCCGACTGAGCTCGCGATAGCGTTCGTCATCGGGCTCCCGCGCCATGAGTTCGATGAGCTCTTCAGGAGTCGTCGTTTGCTGCTCCCAGGCACCGTCGGCATGGAACTCCGCCGCAGGGATCACGGAAAGCGCCGTATCGATCTCTGCCTCCTCAATTTCTTTCAGAAACGCCTCGCCAGGCTGCCATTCCCCGACAGATGGTCCCTGCCCCGCCGCGGCAAAGGAGTCCTGAATTTCCTGCCGCTTGCGGCCGATGGCGGACAGATCGATCTCATTGGCCCAGATGGTGGTGATCCCCCGTTGCGCCATGAGCGCCTCCATGCCGCCGGCAGAGGGAATGCTCCGATAATCGAGGGAAAGAAGGGAAAGAAAGGACTCCAGGTCTGTCAGGGTGAGGTCTGCCAGAAACGCGATGCGGCGAACCCTCCGGATAAAGAGCTCCCGGGCGAGGGCCTGGGCCATGGGATTATCCTCCACGGCCGCTTCCCCGTCGGGAACGGCAAAGCCCCCCTTGCCCACCGCCAGCAGAAGATGCTCCTCCCCCACGGCCTCGCGAAGGGCGCCGAAGGCAAGACGGAGGCTTTCCGCCCGGAGCGGATGCCCCGCAGGGTAGAATCCCATGGCCTTGAGGGCCTTGTGGAGTTCGGCCAAGGCAGCACCGCGACGACGTGAGGCGGCATTATCACGTCGGTTGTGCTGCTCCTCCCGAGTAACCATCTCTGTCTCCTTTATGGTCGGGACAACGCCCACGCACCTGTCAAAGGGAGCACGCCGGCGACAACTTCCTGACACGGGTTGTCCTGTGGCTCCGTTGACAGACACTCCGAATCGGTTTAGAACTGAGCATTGCGCCACCCCTCGAACCCGTTGCGGAGGATAATCCGTTTGAAAACCATGACATTGTATGTCTGCCAGAACTGCGGATACCAGTCGGCCAAGTGGCTCGGTAAGTGCCCCGACTGCTCCGCCTGGAACAGCCTCGTGGAAGAGGTGCGGGGCAAGGGGAAAGGCCCCTCCGCCCCCCTCTCCGGCGTGGCGCCGGTCCCCATCTGCGACGTGGCGGGGGAGGCGGAAGAACGGCTCCCCTGCGGCATATCCGAGTTCGACCGGGTCCTGGGCGGAGGGTTAGTGGCCGGCTCCGTCATCCTTATCGGCGGCGATCCCGGCATCGGAAAATCAACCCTTCTCTTGCAAGTGATGGACCACTTGGCGCGCACCGTCGGACCGGTCCTCTACGTTTCCGGCGAAGAGTCGGCCCGGCAGGCGAGGCTGAGGGGAGAGCGGCTCGGTATCCGGGCAAAGGAGCTTCTCATCCTGGCCGAAACTGCCCTCGAAACAGTGCTGGCCCAGATCGGCGCCGTGGCCCCCCGGGCCGTGGTCATCGACTCCATCCAGACCATGTACGCCCCGGGGCTCGAATCGGCCCCCGGAAGCGTGAGCCAGGTGCGGGAGTGCGCGGGGCGCCTCATGGTGGCGGCGAAACGGAGCGCCATCCCCACCTTCATTGTAGGGCACGTCACCAAGGACGGCTCCATCGCCGGCCCCCGGGTCCTGGAGCACATGGTCGACACGGTCCTCTACTTCGAGGGGGACCGGGGGCACGCCTTCCGGATCCTGCGGGCGGTCAAAAACCGCTTCGGCTCCACCAACGAGATCGGCGTTTTCGAGATGAAGGAGGGGGGACTCTGCGAGGTCCGCAACCCCTCGGAAATATTCCTTTCGGAGCGCCCCCTGGGGGTGTCCGGCTCCGCCGTGGTCACCACCATCGAGGGAAGCCGTCCGCTCCTGGTGGAGCTCCAGGCCCTGGTCACCCCTTCCTCCCTGGGGGTTCCCCGCCGCACCACCCTGGGGGTCGACGCCAACCGTCTTGCCCTCCTGGTGGCCGTCCTCGACAAGAAGGTGGGACTCCACATGGCGGGGCAGGACATCTTCCTGAATGCCGCCGGCGGGGCGAGGGTAAGCGAACCGGCCGCCGACCTCGGTATGGTGGCCGCCCTCGCCTCCAGCCATCTGGACAAGGTCATCGATCCCCAGACGGTGGTTGTGGGCGAGGTGGGACTGGCCGGAGAGGTGCGGGCCATAACCCAGCCGGAAACCCGGGTACGGGAGGCGGCCAAGCTCGGCTTTACCCGGGCCGTCATCCCCGCCGGCAGCCTCAAGCAGGTGACCGCCGTGGAGGGGATGGAAGTAATCGGGGTCAAATCGGTTGAAGAGGCCCTGGACCGGCTCCTGTGAGCCTCTCCCCATTACCGGCGTCACATACTTTTTACTTTACTTGACCGCACAATCCCTTTATTATCTGTACGATTAAGCGTCATAAAGGGGAGACACGCGGCATGGACAAGGAGAAGCTCGAATATTTCAGATCGATCCTCAACGATGAGATCCGATCGCTCCAGGAAGAGGCGGGAAAAACCGTCTCGGAAATGACCGTCGACTCCACCAGCTTCCCCGACCCCACCGACCGGGCAACCCAGGAGTCAGACCGCAACTTCGAGCTCCGCATCAGGGATCGGGAGCGCAAGCTCATCAACAAGATCCGGGAGGCCCTCGAACGGATCGAGGACGGCAGCTTCGGCACCTGCGAGGTCTGTGGAGAGGATATCAGCGAGGCGCGCCTCAAGGCCCGTCCGGTCACCACCCTCTGCATTGACTGCAAAATGGAGCAGGAGCGGAAAGAAAAACACCCGTAATCTTATCCTTTCGTCCCGCTTACTCCCCGTAGCATCTACCCGTGCCCCGGAGTCCGGATGGCTGCTCAGAATCAATTCAAGATAGCCAGCAATGCGATTCGGATAGCCAACTCCACCGAACACCCTCACCATGTCCGGCTGAAAGCCTTCGCGCACCTCATTACCGAAGCCTTCCACTGCTCATCGGCGACCATCTACCTGGCCGACGAGAGAGACCACCTGCTCCACCGAAAGATATCCACTCTCCTCCCCGACGAAATCAGCGATTGCATTATCCCCTTCGGCAAGGGAGTTGCAGGACGATGCGCGGCGCATGCCAGACCAATCTACCGCGGAATCTCGTCATTGCACCCCCACGAGCCCTCCCTGGGCACCGAACACCAAGTACATGCCCACCCCATCATCGACGGAGAGCGACTGCTGGGGGTCCTGACCATCGGCCTCCCCGACACCACCCTTCTCGACGGGGAGGATCTCGAACTTCTGCAGGTCCTCTTGATCGAGGCCGCCGGCATTATCCGCCGCAAGCGCTCCCGCGATGACATGAACAAGCGGCTTGAGGAGTTTTCTTTCCTCTACCGCATCAGCAACGCGATGCTCTCCACCATCAAGCTGAACCGACTCGTGCACCTGATTCTTTCAGCCATCACGTCGGGGACCCCCCCTGTTTTCGACCGTGCCATGCTCTTTCTGGCCAACGAACGGACCGAGATCCTCCAGGGAATGACCGGCATCGCCCGGGCCGGGGGACCTGAACCGCCGGCGGACCTGCCACCCGCCCCCACGCCGGATTCCCTGAACGTATCAGACGAAGAGATTGCCCTCCTACAGCAAACCGAATTTTGCAGACTTGTCAAGGCGACGCGGCTTCCCCTGGACAGCACCCAGAACCACATCTCCAAGGCAGTGCTCGACAGGCAGCTGGTCCTTGTCCGCGCCCCCCGTCGCGAATCCCCCATTGACCGATCCTTCAACCGGAAGTTCGGCGGTACCCCATTCGCCATCGCCCCACTCATCGCCCACAATCAGGTCATCGGCGCCATCGTCGTCGACAACTGCACCAGCGGACGCCCCATCACCCCCGATGAACTCAATCTGCTGCAACTGTTCACCAACCAGGCGGGAATGGCGGCGGAAAACTCCATCCTCTACAACCGGCTCGAAGAAACCAACCGCAATCTCCACGAGACCCAGGAGCGCCTCCTGCAGGGGGAGAAACTGGCTGCCATCGGCCAGATGGCCGCCGGAATCGCCCACGAGATCAAGAACCCTCTCGTTTCGGTAGGGGGCTTTGCGGGACGGCTGAAAAGGAGATTCCCCGCCGATACCGAGGAATGGCAATACGCGGATCTCATCACCCGTGAAGTCCAGCATCTGGAAACCATGCTGACCGACATCCTCTTCTTCTCGAAGAAGACGACCATCTGCTACAGCCGGTGCAGCATTAACCAGATTATCGAAGACGCCCTCTCGGTGGTCGCTCTCCCCATCGAGGAAAAAGGAATTAAGGTTGAAAAAATCCTGGCATCGCGCCTCCCCTCGGTCCTGGGCGACTACCAGCAGATCCGCCACGTTTTCATCAACCTGTTCAGCAACGCCAATGACGTCATGGAGCCTGGGGGCGTCCTGGAAATCGAGTCCCTCCCCGCCCAGATCGACGGAAGCCGAGCCGTCTCAGTCAAGGTTTCCGACACAGGAGCAGGGATTCTCCTTGAACATATCCATACCCTCTTCAGCCCCTTCTTCACCACGAAGGAAAAAGGGACCGGCCTCGGTCTGGCTATCGCCCACAAGATCATAACGGCCCATGGAGGCACCATCACGGTTAAAAACCGCGAGACCGGAGGAGCTGAATTCACCGTCGTCATCCCGGTATCCCCCTAACTTTGCCCTTTTCAAGAGAATCAGTTTACGGTATAAACACGATGTTGTGTTTGTCTAAACAGGAGCATTTACAATTCAATAACGGGGATGTAGCTCAGCTGGGAGAGCGATGCGTTCGCAACGCATAGGTCGACGGTTCGATCCCGTTCATCTCCACCAATAATAACAAGGGCTTACAGCTAATGCTGTAGGCCCTTTGTTCTTTTCTGGCAACAACTGTTGCCGCTTCGTTGCCTTCTGTGACGTAGATAAGGAAGGAATAGGATGAAATAAAATGGATGGCAACCCAGAAAAAAACAAAAGCCTCGTGTCTGGCCGGCACGGGGCTTTTAACAGGCCGTTGTAAAACTCCTTCATTTCCAGGGCAATCCCCTTCAAGGAGATCATTTTAGGCCGATAGTTGCATTGATCTCGCCCTATTCGTTCTTTGAAACTTTGCTTTTTACCTTGATTTGGCCTTTTCGGGCGGGCTTTGCGACCAAGAGTCGCATTATTCCCCTGATTATGCCGTTTTCGTCCCGAGATTGCGCAGCCGGACCAGATTGTATGCCGCAATGGCCATGGTGAAGTACCAGTTGTCAACGGCAATCGAAAATTGACCCACTTTACCGGTTGATCGGCAATTGAAAAATGACCCACCTTCCTGGGTTAATCATCCATCTGGGGTGTCGGCAGTTGCTGCCCGAGAATGCCAGCTCGGCGCTTCTCTTTCAATCGGTAGCTGTCACCCCTGATCTGAATGACATGGGCGTGGTGCAGCAACCGGTCGAGCATTGCTGATGTGAGTGCCGTGTTGCCGCCGAAAGCCTGTTCCCATTCCCCAAAGCTCAGGTTCGAGGTGAGGATGACGGAACCTGTTTCGTACCTTTTGGCGATCACCTGAAAGAACAGGTTTGCCTGTGTTTCGCTGAACGGAAGGTATCCAATCTCGTCGATGATGAGTAGTCTCGGCCCCAGGACACTGCGCCGCATTACTTCCTTGTACCGCCCCTGGCGCTGGGCGCTTTCGAGTTGCAGCATCAGGTCCGCAGCGGAAATGAAGCGCACCTTCACGCCGCACTGGGTTGCCCGGTAGCCGAGGGCAATGGCGAGGTGAGTCTTGCCGGTACCGCTGGGACCGAGCAGGATTACATTCTCCCGACGCTCCAGAAACGCCATTGCCGATAGGTCCAGGATTCGCTGCTTCGGGGCGCCGGTGGCAAAATCGAAGTCATAATCCTCAAGGGTCTTGATCGCGGGAAAGCCCGCGAGCTTTGCCATGGTGTGGCGCGAGCGCCCCTGCCGGACGTCGTTCTCGGCCTTGAGTACCTGCTCGAGATAGTCGATGTATGACGACTCCTGCTTTGCCGCAGCATCGGCAAGGTCGGCGTACACATCGGTCACCGCCAGAAACTTCAAGTCGTCGCAGAGGGTGACCATACGCTGGTGCTGGATGTCGCTCATAGCCGCCCCTCCTGAAGGATCTGATCATAGAAGGAGGCGGGGCGCTGAAGTGGGATCACCGGCCACGGCATGGGAGTGATGACTTCCGGCTTGCCCTGCTCAACCTTAACCCTTGGCGGCAGCGGCGACATTGCCGCGCGCTCGATCTTGAGACGATCGCAGGGGCGCTCGCTGGTCTCGCCATGGATTCGGCAGTTGGCTACGTCATTAAGCCAGTTACGGACCTCGATGTTGGCGGTCGCGACATCGAGAGTTAATCCTGCCTGCTTAAGGCGCGAGACCAGCGGATAGTAGAAGCTGTACCGCAGGTAGCGGTTGAACCGCTCGACCTTTCCCTTGGTCTTGGCGCGGTACGGCTTGCACAGCCGGGGGATAAACCCGAAATGCTTGGCTGTGTCCCACAGGCCGGAGTGGAAGCGGTGCTTGCCCTCGCCGAAGGCGTTTCGCTCCAGAACCACAGTCTTCATGTTGTCATAGAGCACTTCACGCGGGACGCCGCCGAAGAAGGAAAATGCCATCTCATGGCACTCACGAAGGACATCAAAGGCCTGGCTGGTGGTGAAGACGACGAACGAATCGCGGCTGAAACCAAGGGTTCCAACGAACGCGTACAATGGGTGTTTACCCCTGCGCAATTCGCACCAGTCGGCTTGCATCTGCTTGCCGGGCTCCGTTTCAAACCGGACAACCGGCTCCGGAGTGACACGGGAGTAAAGTGTCGCCAAAAACGTTCTTACGGTGCGCTCGCAGCCATCGTAGCCAAAGCTGGCAATTTCCCGAGCAAGCACCGGAGCAGGAATCCGGTGTGGCAGCGCCGCCTTCACCCGCTCTTCGAGAAAGGCTTTAAATGGATCTAGCTTCCCCGGCCGCTTCGCCCGTTCTTTGTATCTGGGATCGGCCGTTGATCTGAGGAACTTCCTGACCGTGTTTCGGCATAGCCCGGTGATCCGCGAGATCTCCCGGATGCTTTTGCCCTGTTTCTTGAGAATTCTGACTTCCATACACTCTTCCTTTCCGATCATGCCGACCCTCCAGGTCGGCTAGGTTATCAGGAAGAGTGGGTCAATTTTCAATTTCCGAGGTGGGTCATTTTTACATTGCCGCTAACACCAGTCGACTTTCGCTATTCCCCGATGCCGGGTCTTGCGGAGATTGCCGACAGTCTTGAGCCAGCCGAAGGCCTCTTCGATCCGCTTGCGAATCCTCAGGCTGGTTTTGTAGCCTTCGTGGCGGGTAGTCCTGCCATCGATGGCTGAGCGGCGGTTAGCGGTGTTCTGAGCAATGTGAGGGGTTACCTTGAGTGCTCGCAGATCTTTGACGCACTCTTTGGTGTCGTAGCCCTTGTCGCCGCCCATGGTGATCCGCTTGTTACCGGCGACGTCTGCGATCATCTCGACTGCGGTATCCCGCTCAGCGGTACCGGTTGCGTGGGTGATTCTGGCATCGACGATGATCCCGTTGCGGTTCTCCATGAGAGCGTGCCCGTGGTAACTGAGCTTCGCCTCTTTGCCCGAGCTTCTCCTGGCAATCCGCGCATCCGGATCGGTGGTGGAGGCATGGGTGTCGTTTTTGAGCTTTTCGCCGTGGAAATCACGCTCCGTGTTACGACCCACTGGAGGCTTTGGTCCATCCTTGGGCCGAAAGCTCTTGATAGAAGCCCACGCCTCGATGAGGGTGCCGTCAACGCTGAAGTGCTCGTCGGACAACAGCTTTGCCCTTCGGGCCTGCTCAACTACTTTTGCCAAGAGCAGCCGTGCCACGTCGGTATCGATCAACCGCTCCAGGTTGGTGGAAAACGAGGAGTGGTCCCAGACCTTCTCGTCCAGGGCCAATCCCACAAACCAGCGGAACAGGATGCTGTAGCTGATCTGCTCCACCAGCAGACGGTTACTCCTGATGGTGTACAGCGCCTGAAGCAGAAGTGCTTTAAGCAACTGCTCAGGAGGAATCGAGGGCCGGCCGGTGTGGGAGTACATGGCCTCGAATTGCGGGCTGAGCTCTGCAAGGGCCTTATCCACCATCGCCCTGATCGACCGCAAGGGGTGGTCCTTCGGGACGTACGACTCAGGGGAGAGATAACAGAACAGAGCTTCGGTTTTTGTCTCGGCGCCGCGCATAACTTTTCTCCTGTAAATTCAGATTGTTACGCGTAAAAATATAGCACAGTTCGCTAACCTATTGAATCAAAAAGGTTTAGTTTTTCAACAACCTGTTAAAGGTTGCTGACTCCACAGGATTTTCAACAATGAGCTTTTCCATTATTGAATCGCTAATGAATATATATAAAGCCGTTTTAAATGCAATTGACATGCACGTAAAATGTATGTAAGTTCCGCCCAAATGTTAATGTATGTCCGTTACCGCCAACACACCAAGTCACAGCGCCGCATTACATAAGCAGCCGTGAAACGTAAACTTAAAACCAAGCAACACTTACCAGTAGATGCAACCGTATCTTGGTCGCGAGAAACCCTAATGGCTGGAACTGAAACGGAAGGAAAGGTATTTCTGCCTGCTTGGCGGAGCAACAAGATCTGATCATCTGCGTGGTTAATTGGGGCTTTCTATTCATCCTTTCCTAGTTCATGGCGGCTTTATTTGTGACATCATCTGCAACCGGGAAGTCGACAACAAATTCGGCCACTCGACCGACGAACTTGTCAAGGAATTCCAGCAGGGAGAAGAATGACAATGGCAATGCCACAACTGACCGATGCGACCCTTGAACTTTCAGAGCGAGTGGCGCTCCTTACTTTTTGCCGTAACGACGTGCGCAACGCCCTGACGGGAACCACCCTGGTGGATGACATCCTAGCGACCCTCGATTGGGCCAACCGGACACCGGAGGTATCGGTGCTGGTAATGACCGGCGAGGGAGCAGCATTTTCTAGCGGTGGCAACGTGAAGGAGATGAGGGACCGGCAGGGAATCTTCAGCGGCTCTTCCATGACCATCCAGGATCAATACCGTCGCGGGATCCAGCGGATTCCTCTGGCCATGGAACGGGCAGAGATTCCCCTTATTGCGTCGGTGAACGGCCCCGCCATTGGCGCAGGATTCGATCTCGCCTGCATGTGCGACATTCGCATCGGCTCATCGGAAGCAGTTGTCGGTGAGACCTTCATCAATCTAGGTATCATCCCCGGCGACGGGGGGGCTTGGTTCCTCCAACGGCTTGTGGGGTATCAGCGGGCAGCTGAACTTACCTTTACAGGGCGTCTAGTGGATGCCACAGAAGCGCTGAAGCTTGGGATATTTCTGGAGGTGACCGAACCGACCCAGCTCATACCACGGTCTCATGAGCTGGCGAGCCGCATCGCCAGCAAATCCCCCCATGCCGTACGCATGACCAAGCGGCTTATGAAACATGCCCAGCGGGGAGATCTGGCCGATTTCCTCGATCTGTGCGCCTGTTTCCAAGGGATGGCGCACCATACCGACGATCACCGAGAGGCCATCAATGCCTTCCTCGAAAAAAGGGCTCCCGTCTATGCAGGCAGGTGAACCTCGAAACGGAAAACAGGTTGTCATGGATCAAGAGGAAATAATGGAGAGAAACGGCGCTTCTGAAAATATGCACAAAAAGGCCGGGGAGGCTGGAATTATCCGACTTGACGCCGAACTGGGGATCGTCTCCCTGGACGAAACCTCCGGAAGCCTGATCGGAAGCCCTCCCGAATCTCTTCTGGGACGGAGAATCGACGGGATAGTCGACTTGGCGAACCTGGGCAAACTGATGCACAACGGCATCAGCTTCAGCAATCAGGTCATCGTTGCCGGTGACCGGCGTCTCGCCTGCGATTACGTCCCCATCGTGGAGGATGACAGGATTGTCGGCGGAGTATTGACGGTACTCGGCGTACTCCCCAAGGAGACCGACGGCTCTTCGGACGACCTCAAGGAACTTCTTCGCTCTGCCGGCGCTTTCATGGACCTCGACTATCACGGCATCATCATCCTCGACCGCAACGGCACGGTCGTAATGGTAAACCAGTCCTTTGCCGAGGTGCTCGACGCCACCCCGCAGACCATGATCGGCAAGCATGTCCATCAGGCTTATCATAATTCACAACCCTCCCGGATGCCGGTCGTGATGGAAACCGGCAAACCGGAGATCAGCTCCCACTACATGAACGGCAAAGAGGTCTTTGCCAGCCGCTACCCTCTTATCAAGCAGGGGAAAGTGATCGGTTGCGTGGGAAAGATTCTTTTCAAGGATGTCCGCGAGATCTCACTCCTCGCGAATCGGCTGCAGAGTGCCCGAGAGAAAAAAACTCCCGCGAGAGCAATTGCGGAAAAAGGTTCCCTTTTCAAATACGACATTGACAGCATTGTGGGGCAGAGCGCCAAAATCGCCGAACTGAAGGAGACCCTTCTCAGGGTAGCCCCCAAGAACTCCAACGTTCTCTTGAGGGGAGAGAGCGGGACGGGGAAGGAACTCTGCGCCCATGCCATCCACGCTGCCAGCACACGACGCTACGCCCCCTTCGTCAAGGTGAACTGCGCCGCCATCCCTGACCACCTCCTGGAATCGGAACTCTTCGGTTACGCGGACGGGGCCTTTACCGGGGCCAAAAAAGGAGGGCAGGTCGGCAAGTTCGAGCTGGCCGACACCGGCACCATCTTTCTTGACGAGATCGGTGACATGCCCCTTGCCATGCAGGCAAAACTTCTCCGAGTTCTTCAAGAGCGGGAACTGGTCCCCTTGGGAAGCACCGTCCCAAAGGTAGTTGATGTGCGAGTCGTGGCGGCAACCAACAGCAACCTCGAACAGTTGGTCAGCGAAGGGAAATTCAGGGAGGACCTCTATTATCGGCTTAATGTGGTCGCCCTTACCATTCCTGCGCTGAAGGACAGAATGGAAGACATCTACATCATCACGAAAAATTTCATTGATCATTTCAACGCTGAATTCGGCCTCTCCGTCCAGGGAATCGACAGTGAAGCGTGGGAGGTCCTCAAGCACCACAACTGGCCCGGCAATATCCGCGAGCTTCGCAACGTGCTCGAAAGCGCCTTCAATGCAGTAAGCGGCCCTCTCATCACCAAAGAAAACCTCCCAATCCGTCTCGCCCAACTCTGCCCACATTCCACGCTGCCCCATGAGTTTGCGCCTGGAGAGGATCTGGAAAGTTACATTCGACAGCACCTGGGAAAGAAAAACATTAGTGATATGATGGACGACCTTGAACGGGTAATCCTGGAAAAAGCCCTTGAAATCTGCAACGGCAACAAGCTCCACGCCGCTCAACTCCTCGGCATATCCCGCCCAGGTCTCTACAAAAAGCTCCAGAAGTACCCCTCACTGGAAAAAACATAAGACGTATATGAGTATACCGTCGCCGAATTGCCATTCAATGGCCATACAATAACGTTCTATTCATTTCACACATCCGAAGCCCTACATTTCAAACCTTTTCAAACGACAGACAGGCTTTCAGATTGACCAAGGCTTTAATCAACACTGTAAACTAAAGCATCATGTGTATCTAGCTGTAAACTACGTCTAACTATCTATACTTACACGGCTTACGGCACACACCCCCCTTTTGGCAGCCTCCACTGCTTACCTTTGTTTACACAGCCTCACCCCTCCGGTTACCGCCCCCCTGCCAGGAGTCAGCCTGATTTTTTCATTAATTTCAGGCGACTACCCACAAAACGCACGACAAGCCAAACTAAAAACGATGTTTGGTATTTGAATTGCTTTGTTTTAACGTCAACGGAATGAGCTTCATTCTCCCCACAATGATGCCGAGGCGAATACATGAAACAGGATCTCTCACTTCACCAGACAGGATCAGTGGAACACGTCATCGCACTGCTGGAAACACTGACCGAAGACACTCCGATCCACTCTGTGGCCACCATCTCGTCGCGGCTCGGCATTAGCCGCAATAAGGCGTTTCGCCTCCTCGCTACCCTTGAGTCCCGAGAACTCGTGGAAAAGGACAAGCATGGCTCATACCGCCTCGGCACCGCGGCTGCGGACCTGGCTCGACGTCTTTTGGACAACGTGAACATAATCGGCCACGCACGGCCGGTGCTGAATGAACTGGCGAGAAGACACGGAGAGGCGGTCTACCTGTCGGTCCTGAAGGACGACGACGTGATATTTCTCGATGTTGCCGATTGTGCCGGGGTAGAAGGTTCCGGCTCCCTTGTCGGCAAGCGGTTCCCCTCCCTGGCCACCAGCGCCGGCAAGGCAATCCGGTCGCTCCAATCACGGGATCTGCTGGAAAAACTCCTGGGAGGGAAGCGCGGGCGTCAGCGCTCCGTGGATCTGGAGGCGATCATCGGTGAACTTGAAGTCATCAGAAAACACGGTGTTGCCATTGACGAGGGGGGGGGAACCAGCAGCGCGGCAACGGCGGTACGAGACTATACCGGAAAAATTGTTTGCGCCCTGACGGTGCTCGGCCCGTCGGTCAGAATGCTTAGGGACCGCATCGAGAAGGAAATTGCACCGTCCCTCATGGAGGGTGCTGAGGTGCTTTCTCTTAGATTCGGCTATGCGAAGTAACGGGAAAGGAGAACGAAACGTTTGTGCGGAACGGATGGGGAATTGAGTCGGCAATACCAATACACTTGGAAAAGGAGCGGTGACCATGGCAGCAGATCAGCATAACTGGACCAAAATAGCCAATCATCCCAGATTCGTGGAACTCCACCGGAAAAAGATGGTTTTTCTCTACGGCTGGTGGGCATTTTCTGCCGGATTCTACTTCCTGCTCCTCCTTGGAGCGGGATACACTCCCGGATTCTTCGGCCTTGAAATCATCGGCAACATAAACGTCGGCTACCTCCTGGCCCTTGCCCAGTTCGTCGTAAGCTTCGGCATTGCCATTCACTACGGCAGGGTTGCCGACAGGGACTTCGACAGGCTCACCCAGGAGCTTGTCAAGCAAATCGGATAGGAGGGTATGATGAAACGATTGGCTCCATTTTGTATTGCAGCACTTCTCATGGGGGGCGCAGCCGTCGCAGCCGAACCAGCCAAGCAAGCGACACCCTCCCAGACCTCCGCCGTTTCCGCGGCGGCCCCGGCGCCAGCCCCTATGGCATCCGCGGCGGCCGCGACGGCCAAGAGCACTGCCGCCCCCGCAGCCGGCGCGCCCGCCAAGATCAAGACCAACAAGGCCATCACCCTCAGCATGTTTGCCCTCATCGTCCTCGCCACCCTGGGGGTCGTGGTCTGGGCAGCCAGGAAGACCCAGACCGCTGCCGACTACTACACAGCCGGCGGCGGCATCACCGGCCTGCAGAACGGTTGGGCCATCACCGGCGACGTGGTCTCGGCTGCCTCGTTCCTGGGCATGTCGGGACTCATCTCTCTCTACGGGATCGACGGGTTTCTCTACTCCACCGGACCGATCCTCGGCTTCGTGACCATTCTCCTCCTCATGGCTGAACCGCTCCGCAACGCCGGTAAGTACACCATGGGTGACATCCTCTGCTTCCGGGCCTCCCCGAAGCCGGTCCGGGCCGCGGCGGCCATCTCCACCGTGGCGGTTTCCACCTTTTATCTCCTGGCCCAGATGGTGGGCGCCGGCAAACTGATGCAGCTCCTGTTGGACATCCCCTACAAGGTGTCGGTCATCGGCGTCGGCACACTCCTCATTATCTATGTGGTGTTCGGCGGCATGAAGGCCACTACCTGGGTACAGATCATTAAAGCGTCTCTCCTTCTGTCCGCTGCGGTGCTTCTGTCGATATTGGTGGCGGTCAAGGCGGGGATGAACCCCCTGCGCCTCTTTGCAGACGTGGTCAACAGCGGCGCTGTTCAGGATCATGTCAGGATCGCCGTGCTCAAGCATCCGCTCCCCGAGCCTGGATTCGATTACGGCAGGCGCTTCCTCCAGCCAGGCCTCTTCCTGAAGAATCCCCTCGACCAGATATCGCTGGGCCTCGCTTGGGTTCTGGGAGCCGCCGGCCTCCCTCATATCATGATGCGCTTCTTCACGGTGCCCAACGCCAAAGAGGCGCGTAAGTCGATCCGGGTCTCGGTTTTCCTTATGGGTGCCTTTTTCATCATGACTACCTTCCTCGGCTTCGGCGCCGCCATCCACATCACCCCCCAGAAGGTCGCAGCCATGGACAAAGGTGGCAACATGGCGACCCTCCTGCTTGCCCAGTACCTGGGCGGGGGTGAAGGCTCCATTGGCGGCGACCTATTCCTCGCCTTCGTCTGTGCGGTGGCCTTCGCCACCATCCTGGCCGTCGTCTCGGGGCTGGTGCTTGCGGCCTCCGCCGCCATTGCCCACGACATCTACGTAAACATCGTAAAAAACGGCAAGGCCGACCAGAAGGAACAGGTCCTGACCGCCCGCATCACTTCGCTTGTGGTGGGCACGGCCGCCATCTGGCTGGGAATCGCCGCCGAAAAGGAGAATATCGTCGCCCTGGTGGCCCTTGCCTTTGCCGTGGCCGCATCGGGTAACTTCCCGGTCATCATCCTCTCGCTCTTCTGGCGCAAGTTCAACACAGCGGGGATCGTCTCGGGCATTGTGGTCGGCACCATTGCCGCAATTGGCCTCGTGCTGGTCTCTCCCAACATGACCTACCCGAAAAAAATCGCAGCCGATGCCAAGAATGTGATTGATACCCTGGAGAAAAAGCAGGCGACCGGCGAGATCCTGGCGGAGAAGGATCTGAACGCCCTGAACAAGGCACGAACCGACTACACCAAGAACAAGGACGGCAAGTCGATCATGGGGCTGGACAATCCGCTCTTCCCGCTGAAGAACCCCGGCATCGTCTCTGTCCCCCTCGGCTTCCTGGCCGCCATCATCGGCTGCCTGGCCTTCAGGGATCGCCGTGCCGAAGAGATGTTCGACGAAATCTATGTACGTCAAAATACCGGAATTGGTATTGCCGAGGCAATAGATCACTAATTATGTACCAAAATATTTATAATATGTCATAGCCATAACATTCAATTCACATCACACACAAGAGCACACGGATAATTATCTGTGTGCTCTTCTTTTTGTCATATTATTTTTCACAATATGCATTGATGTTATTTATTTGTTCCATGCGATGTCTACTTTTGTAGACTCTGTAAATTTCAGTAAAACCGTTTGTTAACTGCATAATAATTGAAGGTTTTTGGCACAACGGGCAAAACCAGTCAAAACACTGTTTACCTTTATTTACACTGCAACCATTACCACCAACACCCACCCTCGCTAGCTCACTTTTTATTTATCAAATATTTACAGACTGTTACAAATATAAGCGCTCAAACAATTGCCTACAAACAGTGTTTGGCATTGCCATTGCTTTACCTTTGCGTAAATAGCACACACACGGAAATCAGGCATGCAACCCTCTTCTCTCATAAGAGGGCGCCATTTCCGAAAAAAACACAGGAGGGAGCAACGATGAAAGCATATCCAACTCTTAATTTCGATCTCGGCGAGACCAGCAGCATCCTCAGGGAAACGGTAAAGGAGTTTGCAGCTAAGGAGATCACGCCGCGTGCCACCGACATCGACCGGGACAACCACTTCCCCATGGACCTCTGGCCCAAGATGGGGCAACTGGGGCTCCTAGGGGTCACTGTTTCCGAGGAGTACGGCGGCGCCGCCATGGGGTACCTGGAGCACGTCATCGCCATGGAGGAGCTCTCCCGGGCTTCGGCCTCGGTGGGGCTGGCCTACGGCGCCCACTCAAACCTCTGCGTCAACCAGATCTTCCGCAACGGCAACGAGTCCCAAAGGCGGAAGTACCTCCCCAAACTCATCAGCGGCGAGCACGTGGGCGCCCTGGCAATGAGCGAGCCCGGCGCCGGCTCCGACGTGGTCAGCATGCGCCTGCGGGCCGACAAAAAAGGAGACCGCTTCATTCTTAACGGCAACAAGATGTGGATCACCAACGGCCCCCACGCCGACACCCTGGTGGTCTACGCCAAGACCGACATGAACGCGGGCCCCCGCGGCATTACCGCCTTCCTCATCGAGAAGGGATTCAAGGGGTTTTCCACGGCCCAGAAGCTGGACAAGCTCGGGATGAGGGGCTCCGACACCTGCGAGCTGGTCTTCGAAAACTGTGAGGTACCCGAAGAAAACATCCTCGGCGGCGTGGGCCGGGGGGTCAACGTACTCATGAGCGGCCTCGACTACGAGCGGGCGGTCTTGGCCTCCGGTCCGCTGGGGATCATGCAGGCCTGCATGGACGTGGTCGTCCCCTACCTCCACGAGCGGAAGCAGTTCGATCAGCCCATCGGCCAGTTCCAACTCATGCAGGGGAAGATCGCCGACATGTACACCACCCTGAACGCCTCCCGGGCCTACGTCTACGCCGTCGCCAACGCCTGCACCCGTGGCGAAACAAGCCGCAAGGACTGCGCCGGCGCCATCCTCTACGCAGCGGAAAAGGCCACCTGGATGGCCCTGGAGGCGATCCAGTGCCTCGGCGGCAACGGTTACATCAACGAGTACCCCACCGGTCGCCTCCTGCGGGACGCCAAGCTCTACGAGATCGGCGCCGGCACCAGCGAAATCCGCAGAATGCTCATCGGCCGCGAACTGTTCGAGGAAACGGTCCACGCCTGAGGAAGCGGCGGCAGACGCCTGAACACGCAGAAACGACGAGGAGACCAACCCGCCATGAGCGTACTGAAAAGTTCCATCAACACAACTACCGAAGAGTTCCGCACCAATGCCGACGTGATGAGGGGGCTGGTGGCCGACCTGGAGGACAAGGTCGCCCAGATCAAGCTGGGTGGCGGCGAAAAGGCTCGCGCCAAGCACGTTGAGCGGGGAAAGCTCCTTCCGCGGGAGCGTATCCGCCAGCTCCTGGACGTGGGTTCCCCCTTCCTGGAGCTGTCACAGCTAGCTGCCTGGGGAATGTACAGTGGTGACGTCGCCTCCGGCGGCGTCATCACCGGCATCGGCCGAGTCTCGGGCCGGGAGTGCATGATCGTTGCCAATGACGCCACGGTCAAGGGGGGGAGTTACTTTCCCAGCACGGTCAAAAAACACCTGCGGGCCCAGGAGATTGCCGAGGCGAACCACCTCCCCTGCATCTACCTGGTGGATTCCGGCGGAGCCAACCTCCCCCAGCAGGACGAGGTCTTCCCCGACCGGGATCACTTCGGCCGGATCTTTTACAACCAGGCGAACATGTCGGGCAAAGGAATTCCCCAGATTGCCGTGGTGATGGGCTCCTGCACCGCCGGCGGGGCCTATGTCCCGGCCATGTCCGACGAGAGCGTCATCGTCCGGTGCCAGGGGACCATCTTCCTGGGCGGCCCCCCCCTGGTGAAGGCGGCTACCGGCGAGGTGGTGAGCGCCGAGGACCTGGGTGGCGCCGACGTCCACTGCCGCACCTCCGGCGTCACCGACCACTATGCCGCCAACGACGGCCACGCCCTGGAGGTGGCCCGCCGGATCGTATCAAACCTGAACCGCGTCAAGCGCCCCGAGCTCGCCCTCCGGGAGCCGGCAGGCCCTCTCTACAACCCGGCTGAGCTCTACGGCGTCATCCCCACCGACACTCGCAAGCCCTATGACGTGCGGGAGGTTATCGCCCGCATCGTGGACGGCTCGGAGTTCGACGAATTCAAGCAACTCTATGGCACCACGCTCGTCTGCGGCTTCGCCCACATCTTTGGCTACCCGGTGGGGATCGTGGCCAACAACGGAATTCTCTTCTCCGAGTCGGCCCTCAAAGGGGCCCATTTCGTCGAGCTCTGCAGCCAGCGGGGGATCCCCCTCATCTTCCTCCAGAACATCACCGGCTTCATGGTGGGAAGCAAGTACGAATCGGGGGGGATCGCCAAGGACGGGGCCAAAATGGTGACCGCCGTGGCCTGCGCCAAGGTCCCCAAGTTCACGGTCATCATCGGCGGAAGCTATGGAGCCGGCAACTATGGCATGTGCGGCCGGGCCTACTCGCCGCGCTTCCTCTGGATGTGGCCCAATGCCCGGATCTCGGTCATGGGGGGAGAGCAGGCGGCCAGCGTCCTGGCCCAGGTAAAGCGAGACGGAATAGAGGCCCAGGGGAAAACCTGGCCCGCCGACGAGGAAGAGGAATTCAGGAGACCCATCCGAGAGCAGTACGAGACCCAGGGGCACCCCTACTATGCCAGCGCCCGGCTCTGGGACGACGGAATCATCGACCCGGCCGACACCCGGATGGTGTTGGGGCTCGGCATCTCGGCGACCCTCAACGCACCGCCCATGAAGACCGATTTCGGCGTCTTCCGGATGTAAGTGAACGCGGCTTTTCCGCAATCTCTGCGTTTATCTTCGGAATTTGCTTGTGCGACGTAGCGCTGCTACGCCTCCGCGCAATTCCTAGATCGCCTTGACCTTGCGAAAAATCCACGTTCACCGGAAGACCAAAGGACACAGAACAATGACCACTGAAACCATCCTGACCCAGATCGACGACCGGGGCGTGGCGACCCTCACCATGAACCGGCCCGAGCTCCACAACGCCTTTGACGATCTCCTCATCGCCGCCCTCACCGCGGAACTGCGGCGGCTCGAAGCGGACGACAGCGTGCGGGTCGTGATCCTCGCCGCCTCGGGCCGAAGCTTCTCCGCCGGGGCGGACCTCTCCTGGATGCGCCGCATGGCCGACTACACCCGGGAGGAAAACCTTACCGACGCCCAGGTGCTGGCCGAGCTGATGCGGACCCTGGCCACCCTGAAGAAGCCGACTATCGCCCAGGTCCAGGGGGCCGCCTTTGGCGGGGGGGTGGGGCTTGTGGCCTGCTGCGACGTGGCCATCGCCAGCCGGCGGGCCACCTTCTGCCTCTCGGAGGTGAAACTGGGGCTCATCCCGGCGGTCATCTCCCCCTACGTGGTGGAGGCACTAGGTCCCCGGGCCGCGCGCCGCTACTTCCAGAGCGCCGAGATATTCGACGCCGCCGAGGCCCGCGGCCTCGGTCTCGTCCACGAGGTGACGACGGAGGAGGAGCTTCCCGCCGCCGTGGAACGCCTTGCCGCAACTCTTCTCCTCAACGGTCCCCGGGCCATGGCCGCCGCCAAGGAGCTCGTGGCCCGGGTCGCCTCCGGCCCCATCGACGAGGCGATGATACGCGACACCGCCGAACGGATCGCCGACACCCGCGCCTCCGCCGAGGGGAAAGAGGGGCTCTCCGCCTTCCTGGAAAAAAGAAAACCTCGCTGGGTGAAAGGATAGATACCATGTTCGATACGATTCTCATTGCAAACCGGGGCGAAATTGCCTGCCGCGTCATCAGCACCGCCCGCCGCCTCGGCATCCGCACCGTGGCCGTCTACTCCGACACCGACGCCGACGCCCTTCACGTGACCATGGCCGACGAGGCGTACCACATTGGCCTGGCCCCTGCCCGGGAAAGCTACCTGAGAGGTGACGTCATCCTGGAGGTGGCGGCCAGGAGCGGCGCCCAAGCCATTCACCCCGGCTATGGCTTCCTTTCCGAAAACGCTGAATTTGCAGAAGCCTGCGCCAAGGCCGGTGTCGTATTCATCGGCCCCCCCACCGGGGCGATTCGCGCCATGGGCTCCAAGAGCGCCGCCAAGGAGATCATGGAGAAGGCCGGCGTCCCCCTGGTTCCCGGCTACCACGGCGAGAACCAGGATCCGGAGTTTCTGGGGCGGGAAGCGAAGCGGATTGGTTTCCCGGTCCTCATCAAGGCGAGTGCCGGCGGTGGCGGCAAAGGGATGCGGGCCGTGCGGGAGGCAGTGGAGTTTCCCGATGCCCTCGCCTCGGCCAAGCGGGAGGCCCAGGCCTCCTTCGGCGATGACCGGGTGCTCCTCGAAAAATACCTCACCAAGCCCCGCCACGTGGAGATCCAGGTTTTCGCCGATACCCACGGCAACGCGGTGCACCTCTTCGAACGCGACTGCTCCATCCAGCGCCGCCACCAGAAGGTGCTGGAGGAGGCACCGGCCCCCGGCATGAAGCCTGCCCTCCGCAAGAAGATGGGGGAGGCGGCGGTAGCCGCGGCCAGCGCCATCGGCTACGTGGGGGCGGGAACCGTGGAGTTTCTTCTGGACGAAGACGGCTCCTTCTACTTCATGGAGATGAACACCCGCCTCCAGGTTGAGCACCCCGTGACCGAGATGATCACCGGCCAGGACCTGGTTGAGTGGCAGCTCCAGGTGGCGGCCGGCGCCCCCCTCCCCTGCCGGCAGAAGGATCTCGCCATTGGCGGCCACGCCATCGAGGCCCGCATCTACGCCGAAGACCCGGCCAAGGACTTTCTCCCCTCCATCGGCCGGCTGGCCCATCTCCGCACCCCCGCCGAAAGCGCCAACGTCCGGATCGACACCGGCGTGGGCCAGGGGGGGGAGGTGAGCATCTACTATGACCCCATGATTGCCAAACTGATCGTCTGGGACACCGACCGGGCCGGGGCACTGCGCCGACTTCAGAAGGCCCTGGCCGACTATCAGGTGGTCGGGGTTACCACCAACATCGGCTTCCTCGGGAGCGTAGCGGCACACCCCGCCTTTGCCGCCGCAGACCTGGACACCGGCTTTATCGAGCGGCACCGGACCGACCTCTTCCCCGATCCCAGCCTGGCATCGGACCGGACCCTGGCCCTCGCCTCCCTCGACGTGCTCCTGCGCCGGGCCGCCGAGGCGAAGCGGACGGCCCTCGCCTCCGCCGATCCCTATTCCCCGTGGCACCAGACCAGCGGCTGGCGCCTCAACTTCGACAACCACCACGACCTCCACTTCCTGGACGGGGAAAAGGTCGTGACGATCACGGTCCACTACCGCGCAGAGGGGTATCTCCTTGCCCTGCCGGGGGGAGATCTCCTTGTCCGGGGCGAGCTGGATGCAGCCGGAGATATTCTGGCCGATCTGGGTGGGGCACGGGTTAAGGCCACCGTGGTTCGCCACGGCGCCACCCTCACCATCATGAAGGGAGGGCGGAGCCATACTCTGGCCATCCATAACCCCTACGCCCTCTCCGGCGACGAGGAGGGTGCCGGCGGCAGACTCACCGCCCCAATGCCGGGAAAAGTTGTGGCGGTCATGGTGGAACCGGGGGAGCGGGTGGAAAAGGGGCGCCCCCTCATGATCCTGGAGGCCATGAAGATGGAGCACACCATCGCCGCCCCCCGGGACGGACTCGTGGCCCGGCTCAACTTCACCGTCGGCTCCCTGGTGAGCGATGGGGCGGAACTTCTGGCCCTTGCCGACGAAGAGGGGGTCTGAGATGCCAATGCCGACGCGGGTGAAGATGGTGGAGGTGGGGCCCCGGGACGGTCTCCAGAACGAGAAGGCGATCATCCCGGCCGAGGTAAAGATCGCCCTTATCGATAAGCTGTCGGAGGCGGGGCTTCCGGCGATCGAGGTCACGAGCTTCGTCTCTCCCACCTGGGTCCCCCAGATGGCCGACAACGCCCAGGTCATGACCGGAATCGCCCGCCGGGAGGGTGTCGCCTATCCGGTTCTCGTCCCTAACCGAAAGGGGCTGGAAGCGGCCATTGCCGCCGGCGCGGCCGAAATCGCCATATTCGCCGCCGCCTCGGAGTCCTTCTCCCGAAAGAACATCAACTGCTCCATTGCCGAGAGTCTGGAACGCTTCGCCGAGGTCATCACCGTGGCCAGGGTCCAGGGGTTGCGGGTGCGGGGGTATGTCTCCTGCGTCCTCGGCTGCCCCTACGAGGGTGAGGTGAGCTTCGACGTGGTGGCAGGGGTGGCAGGGCAGCTCCTGCAGCTCGGCTGCTACGAGATATCTCTTGGCGACACCATCGGCGTGGGCACCCCCGGCCGGGCGCAGACCATGGTGGATGTGGTGTCGAGACTGGTGCCGCGGGAGAAACTGGCAGTCCATTTCCACGATACCTACGGCCAGGCCCTGGCCAACATCCTGGCAGTCCTCGAACGGGGCATCGCCACCGTCGACAGCTCCGTGGCCGGCCTCGGCGGCTGTCCTTACGCCGCCGGCGCCTCGGGCAACGTTGCCAGCGAGGATCTTCTTTACATGCTGAACGGCCTCGGCATCGAGACCGGGGTCGACCTGGAACACCTCATGGCCGCCGGAAACTACATCTCCGGCCACTTGGGCCGCCCGTCGGGCTCCCGTGTGGCTCGGGCCATGGGGTGCTCTCCACACCAGATAACGACGACGGCAAACGCCTGAACTAAAACAATACAGGAGGATTGACCATGAATAATGCAGCATTGGCCGTATCCCGATACGAACAGGAATATCAGCAGAAGCTCTCCACCGCCGAAGAGGTGGCGGCCACCGTCAAATCGGGGGACCATCTCTGCTTCCCCATCTGCGCCGGAGAGCCGACTCTCTTCGTCAAGGCCCTTGCAGCCCGCAAACATGAGCTCGAAAGGGTGGTGGTAAACCAGCAGCACCACCTCTGCCCCGACTACCTCACCGAGGAGTCCACTCCCCATATCCGGGTCAACTCCTGGTTCACGAGCCACGTCTCCCGCAAGGCGGTCCAGAACGGCTGGGCCGACTTCGTCCCCAACTACTTCCACGAGGTGCCCAAGCTCCTGCGGGAATACTGGCCCGTTGATATCGCGGGAACCGTGGTTTCCCCCATGGACGAGCACGGCTTCTTCACCTGCAGCCTCTCGGTGGCCTACACCATGGAGGCGGTCAAGAAGGCGAACCGGGTGGTGGTGCAGGTGAACCCCAATGCCCCCCGCACCCACGGCAACTGCCACATCCACATATCCGACGTGGACTTCATCATCGAAACCAACGACCCCATCGTCGAACTGGCCATTCCTCCCATCACCCCCATCGAGGAGGCGATTGGCGGCTACATCGCCGAACTCATCGAGGACGGCTCCACCCTGCAGCTCGGCATCGGCGGCATTCCCAACGCAGTCTGCAAGGCGCTCCTGAAAAAGCGAGATCTGGGAATTCACACCGAGATGATCACCGACGGCATGGTGGACCTCATGTTCAGCGGAGCGGTGAACAACTCTAAAAAGAACCTCCTGCCGGGGAAGACCCTCGGCACCTTCGCCCTGGGAACCAAGCGGCTTTACGAGTTCATGAACGAGAACCCCATGATTGAGATGCACCCCGTGGACTTCACCAACAACCCCTACAACATCGGCCAGAACGACAAGGTGGTGGCCATCAACGCCACTATTGAGGTGGACCTCCTGGGACAGTGCTGCTCCGAATCCCTGGGCCACGTCCAGTGGAGCGGCACCGGCGGCCAAGCCGACTTCGTCCGGGGGGCCAACATCTCTCGCGGAGGGAAAAGCTTCATCACCACCGCCGCCACCGCCAAGAACGGAACGGTGTCGAGCATCGTACCGACCCTCAAGCCGGGAGCGGCGGTCACCACCAACAAGAACGACGTCGATTACGTGGTGACCGAGTTCGGGGTGGCGAAGCTTCGCGGCCAGACCGCCCGGCAGCGTGCCCTCAACCTTATCAATATCGCCCACCCCGACTTCCGTGAGGAACTGACGGCTGAAGCCCGGCGGATGAACCGAATTTAAAGAAATGGCCCGGGACCTGGTAGGGATTCGGAAGATACGCCGAGGAATATTCCGAGTCCCAAGGCCTGGGACCGCACCGCGCGCCGGGAGGGGCGCCTCCTTCGCCCGGCGCGCGGTGCCACCTTTACCAAAGGAGAGAGACATGTCCGACACCTGTTGCGCACCCGGCTTCATGCCCCCGAAAAGCATAATCCTCGACGAGGGGGTACGCCTCCTCTACGACCTGAACAAGGACCAATTGGTCGACATCATCGTCGACAGCGCCAAAAACTGGCTGGCCCACGACGGCCTCTGGTTCCAGGCCATCGAAGCTACCCATGGCATGGACGCGGCCATGGACGCCGACCGCGAGGCGTGGCGGAAGTTCACCGTCATCGAGGCCCAGAGGATCATGGCGCGCCTCGGCATCGAACCGGGGGGAGGAATTCCCGCTTTGGTCGAGTGCCTGAAGCACCGTCTCTACGCCCGCCTGAACCTCCAGCAGATGGATGAAGCGACCGACACCCGTGCCGTCTTCATGATGGTGGACTGCCGGGTCCAGTCGGCCCGCAAGCGGAAGGGGCTTCCGGACTTCCCCTGCAAGTCGGTGGGAATCGTGGAATACGCCGAATTCGCCCGGACCGTGGACCCCAGGATCGAAACCCGCTGCATCGCCTGCCCCCCCGACCCGCACCCCGACTATTTCTGGTGTGCCTGGGAATTTACCCTGCGGGAGTCATAACGAAGTCCTCCGGGAGAAAGGGAGAACGTGCAATGAAAGTTCAATCGTCCATAGAAAAGGCCCTGGAGGGGATCCAGGACGGGGCAACCCTCATGGTCGGCGGGTTCGGCCTGGTGGGAATCCCCGAGAAGCTGATCCTCGGGCTCCGGGAAAAGGGGGTGAAGAATTTGACCGTCATCTCCAACAACTGCGGGGTGGATGACTTCGGCTTGGGAATTCTGCTCCAGAACCGGCAAATCAGGAAGATGGTCTCCTCCTACGTGGGGGAAAACAAGGAATTCGAGCGCCAGTTCCTCTCCGGCGAGCTGGAGGTGGAGCTTACCCCCCAGGGGACTCTAGCGGAACGGATCAGGGCCGGCGGCGCGGGAATCCCGGCTTTCTACACCCCGGCCGGCGTCGGCACCCCCCTGGCCGAGGGGCGCGAGGTGCGGAGCTTCAACGGCCGGGAGTACCTCCTGGAGACAGGCCTTGTGGCCGACTTCGCCCTGGTGAAGGCGTGGAAGGGGGACTGGATGGGGAACCTCATCTACAACAAGACCTCCCGCAACTTCAATCCCATGATGGCCACGGCGGCAAAGGTCACCATCGCCGAGGTTGAGGATCTTCTGGACCCCGGAGAGTTGGACCCGGCTTTCATTCACACACCCGGCGTCTATGTGCAGCGAATCGTGCTGTGTGGCAACTACGAGAAGCGGATCGAGCGGCGGACTGTCCGGGCTTGATTGAAAGGAGAGAAACAATGGCTTTGACACGGGAACAGCTGGCCCAGCGGGCAGCACAGGAGGTTGAAGACGGCTTTTACGTGAACCTGGGGATCGGCATCCCCACCATGGTTGCGAACTACATCCCCCCTGCCTGTCACGTGGTCCTGCAGTCGGAGAACGGCCTCCTGGGGATCGGCCCGTCCCCCCGCGAGGACGAGGTGGACCCGGAGCTGATCAATGCCGGCAAGGAGACCATCACCATGATTCCCGGCGCCTGCATCTTCAGCAGTTCCGACTCCTTCGCCATGATCCGGGGTGGGCACATCGACCTGGCCATCCTCGGGGGGATGGAGGTTTCGGACTCCGGCGACCTGGCGAACTGGATGATCCCCGGAAAGATGGTGAAGGGAATGGGGGGAGCCATGGACCTGGTCCACGGGGCGAAGAAGATCGTGGTGGTCATGGAGCACTGCAGCAAGGGGGGGCAGTCCAAGATCCTGAAGCAGTGCACCCTCCCCCTCACCGGCAAGGGAGTAGTGAACCGGATCATCACCGACCTGGCAGTGATGGATGTCACTGGCGACGGTCTCATCCTCCGGGAACTGGCACCGGAGGTGAGCGTCGACGATGTGGTCCGGGCAACGGAAGCGTCGCTTGCCGTGCCCGCCGACGTAGGAACGATGGCCCTGTAACCGCGCAATCCCCGACGGGAAAGGAGCAACTCAATGAAAGCATGTCCCCTGGCCGTAATCCTTGTCCTCCTTCTCCTCGCGGGGTGCGCGGGAAGCCGTCCCGTTCCCGCCCCAACCGAGGAGTACGTGGAGGTCGACAACCCGGCCGCCACCATGTCTCCCTCCGCCCCTGCCACCATCTGGGTCCCGAAGCGCTATGTGGATAACGGCATTCCCCGTGGAGGGGAACTGGTTAAGAAAGGGTATGAAGCGGCGACACGGGGTTCCGGTGAGATTTCTTCGCCGCCGGCGAGAGCGGAAGAAAGCCGATCCTATGCCAGATACAACCGGGTGGTCTCAGTGGAAAAGGAGAGAGTCTGCTTTAACACCGACCGGAACGCCGGCATCAAGCCGGGAGTGAAGCTGCGGCTGTATCGCGGCGGGAGTGTCGTTGAAGGGATCGGCTTTGTGCCGGGCAACGTGGTGGGGACGGTGACGATTACCGATCCGGTCGGCTCCGGCGCCTGCGGAACCCTCGATCAGGGAGGAGAGGCGCGGGTGAACGACTTGGTGAGGGTGGAATGAAACGCGGCTTTCGGCGGTGACAAGATCCGCTGACTCTCCGGAGGAGCGGGGAAGAGGAGGTGCGCTGCGGGCTACGGGTAACGGTGGCTGGAGGGTTGTTGTCAATTTTTTCTGGGAATTGTGAAGGAGGAATTAATGATCAAGAAAACATCTGTTTCGGTTGCAGCAGTAATGATGTTGGCCGCGCCGGCCCTAGCCCAGGAGGTACCCCAGGCCACCACACCGGCCTATAACTGCGATTTCGAGCCCTCGTGCGAGGTGGCCCCGGGCATCTACGGCAAGATGGCGTCGCCGGTCACCAGCAAATTCAATCTCTCCATCGGCGGTTTTGTCAAGCTCGATTACGCCTATAACTCGGTGAACCTGGGGTCCAACGGCGCACTGGGGACCCTCCAGAACGGCATCCCCAAAAGCAGCTCCGCCGCCGGCCGGCAGGACCAGTCCATCTTCACCGCCCGCCAGTCCCGCTTCTGGCTCAAGGTCGCCGGACCGAACTTCCTCGGCGCCAAAACCAACGCCATCATCGAGGCGGACTTCTACGGCGGAGGGGGCTCCTCCAACGAAAGCCCCAACATGCGGCTGCGGCTCGCCAACACCACCCTCGACTGGGTCAACACCCAGGTGCTGGTGGGCCAGGCCTATGACATCTTCGGACCGGCCATCTCCTCCACGGTCGACTTCGGGTCCGGCAACAAGACCGGCGCCCCCAACAACCCCCGTGTCCCCCAGGTCAGGGTAACCCAGAAGGTGAACCTGAACTCCGACAACGCTCTGCGGCTGGTCCTCGGGGTGCAGAACCCGGTGCAGGATGCCAACGCCCAGACCGGCACCAACAGCGATTCGTGGGGAGGAAAGCTGAACGTGGCCGGCCAGGCGATGCTGATCAGCAAGGCCCTCGGGGTCGCCCCCGGCTACTACGGGCTCTCCATGAACTCCCTGACCGCCGGCGTCTTCGGCCTCTACGGCAACCAGAGCGTGGGGGATAACAGCAAGACCGTCGACACGTGGGGGTATGGCTTCTACACCTTCGTGCCGCTCTTGTCCTCCAAGGACGGCAGGAATCGGGCGATGACCGCCTCCTTCGAAGGACAGCTCTACATGGCGGCCAACCAGAGCGTGAACGGCGCCACTGCGGGGACCGTGATCGGCCCCGCCGGCAGCAAGACCGCCGCCAAGGGGTACGGCTTCTACGGCCAGCTCATCTTCTATCCCACCCAGGACCTCGGAATAACCGCCGGCTACGGGCGGAGAAACGCCTATAACTATGCCAGCTACAGCGGCATCAACAACTTCGAGAAATCCAACTCCAATATCTACGCCAACATCGCCTACGACCTGAACGCAGCAGTACGGGTCGCCGTGGAATACCAGAACCTCAACACCCAGTACGGTAACGTCACCAACGGCACCGGCAACCTGGCGGGATTGGCGACCAGCGGGACCGCCAACATTGCGCGGTTTGCGGCATTCTACTTCTTCTGATCAGCGGCGGCGTGCCCCTTCCGCCGGGGGGCACGCCGCAACCGCGGAACAGGCTTAACGCTCTTCACCTAGGAGGTCAGCATGAAGATACTGGTCTGCATCAAACAGGTACCCGACATGGAGTCCCGCTTCAGGGTAAGCAGCTCCGGAAACTGGCTCGAAGAATCCGATCTGGCCTTCCGGCTTAACGAGTACGACGAGTACGCCGTGGAGCAGGCGGTCCAGCTCAAGGAACAGCTGGGGGACATCCCCGAGATCACGGTCCTCTCCATTGGCCCGGACCGGGTCGGCGAGTCCATAAGGAAGGCACTGGCCATGGGATGCGACCGGGGAGTCCACATCCGGGACCCCGAATCGTCCCGCAAGGATCCGTGGCAGATCGCCTCCCTCATCGCCTCCTTCGCCGGGGACAAGGAATTTGACCTCATTCTCACCGGGATGCAATCCCAGGACCGGGGCTCCGCCCAGGTGGGAATCATGGTGTCCGAAATCCTCGGCTATCCCTGCGCCTCCACCCTGGTCGGTTTCTCCTACGACAACGGCATCATCAGCGCCAGGCGGGAACTGGAAGGAGGAACCAAGGCAGTCGTGCGACTCCGGACGCCGGCGGTCGTCACCTGCCAGCTGGGGCTCAACGTGCCGCGCTACCCTACCCTTCCCAATATCATGAAGGCCAAAAAAAAGGAAATTCTGTCGGTGCCGGTGGCGGATTTCTCCGTCGTGGACGGACATGCAACAACCCTGCGACTCTATCAGCCGGCAAAGAAGGGGGGCGGGCTCGTCATCGAGGGGGAAGTGAATGATCTTGCCGACAGGCTCGTGGGGATACTGAAGCAGAAAACCATGGTGCTGAGGTAGTGACAACATGCCGGCCGCGATCAACGGTTCCGCGGCCCGCCTATGAAGGAGGTTCTATGAAGGTGCTTCTGGTGGGAGAATACCGCGAAGGAAAGCTCCGCGAGGAAAGTTACGATCTAGTGGCCTTTGCCGACGCCCTTGGTGCCCAGCGCTCCATGGTTCTCGTGGCGCCGGCGGGGACGGTGCCAACCGTGGACGGGACCCTCTACATTGCCGACGCGGCGCAGTGCGGCGAGTACAACCCGGAGCACCACAAGAGAATAATCCTCGCTGCCGTAGAGCGGGAAGACCCTGACTGCATCGCTTTTGTCCACTCATCCTACGGCTGGGATCTGGCCCCGCGGTTGGCGGTTGCACTCGGGGCTGCACAGGTGTCGGAAGTGGTTGCGGTTGCCGGCGACGGCGCCTACGAGGTGAACTGCTGCAACGCCAAACTACGCCGCGCCGTGACGCCAAAAACACCCAGGACCATACTCACCATCCAGGCCGGGGCATTCAGCCTTGAGAGAGAACCTGCGGGAATGCCGGCAATAGTCCCCCTCGACGTCCCCCTTGAACCGGACCGGATTCAATTCGACGGCTACGAGGCTGCGGAGAAAAAGGGGGTTGATCTCGGCCGGGCAGAAATAGTCGTCAGTGCCGGCAGGGGTGTCGGAAAGAAGGAAAACGTGGGGGTCATTGCCGAGCTTGCCAAGGTGCTTGGCGGAGAGTTGGGGGCAAGTCGGCCGGTGGTCGATGCCAAATGGGTTGACCATAGCCACCAGGTGGGAACCACTGGCCAGGTGGTCAGCCCCAAGCTCTATGTGGCCTGTGGTATCTCCGGTGCCATCCAGCATGTTGCAGGAATGAAAAAGGCTGACTTTGTGGTGGCCATCAACAAGGACCGGGATGCCCCCATCGGAGAGGTTGCCGACGTCCTGGTGGTGGCCGATGTCATGCAGTTCGTGCCGGCCCTGACAGCACGGGTCATGCGGTGACAAACGGCATATCTTCTACAAAAGTGGCACAGACTATCGGGAGGCTTCGATGAATGAAATATTTGTGGTTGATGCTCTGAGAACACCGTTTGGTTCATTTTCCGGCATGCTGGCCGACGTGGATGCCCCAAAGCTGGCCGCCACCGTCATGAAAGAGCTTCTGGCAAAGGCCGGCCTCGCCCCCGACACGGTGAATGAAGTCATTGTGGGGCAGGTCCTCTCCGGCGGCTGTGGCCAAGCCCCGGCCCGCCAGGCCATGCGCGGGGCGGGAATCCCCGACACGGCCCATGCCCTGACCGTCAACAAGGTCTGCGGAAGCGGCCTGAAGGCAATCATGCTCGGCGCCGACAGCATTCGTCTCGGTGAGTCCCAAATTGTCATCGCCGGCGGCATGGAGAACATGTCCCTGGCGCCCTTTTTCCTCAAGAAGGCCCGCGCCGGCTACCGCATGGGGCACAGTGAACTGCTGGACCTGCTGATCTACGACGGTCTCCAGGATCCCTATACGGGCCGCCACATGGGAGAGATCGGTGAGGCGAGCGCGGAGCGGGGCAACCTCTCTCGCGAGGAGCAGGACGCGTTCGCCCGGCGCTCCTACGAACTGGCCCAGGCGGCGGTGACCGGCCGCATCTTTGCCGACGAGATCGTGCCGGTGGTAAAGAAGGGGAAAAAGGGTGACGAAACCATTGGCACGGACGAAGAGCCCTTCAAGGGTGATCCGAGCAAGCTGCCATCTCTGCGGGCCGCCTTCAAGAAGGACGGCACCATCACCGCCGGCAACGCCTCCACCATCAACGACGGCGCGGCCCTGGCCCTACTGACCGATGCCGACGGCCTAAAGAAGTACAACCTCACCCCCAAGGCCCGGATCGTTGCCTCGGCCACGGAAAGCCGTCATCCCGACAACTTCCCCGAGGCCCCCATCGGCGCCATCGAGAAGGCCTGCGCCAAGGCCGGCCTGACGGTGTCCGACATCGACCTCTTCGAGATCAACGAGGCCTTTGCCTCGGTGGCCCTCCTGGCCGTCAAGGGTCTCGGCCTCCCCTTGGACAAGGTGAACGTCAACGGCGGCGCCTGCGCCATCGGCCACCCCATCGGCGCCAGCGGCGGCCGGCTTGCAGCCACGGTCATCCGGGAACTCCATCGGCGGCAGAAACGCTACGGCCTCGCCACCCTCTGCATCGGCGGCGGCGAGGCGGTGGCAGTCATCTTCGAGCGGGTTTGATATTAAAAATCCACCACGGAGACAGGGTGGCACGGAAAAAGGCAAAGAAATGGGGTTCGTTTCCCAGGTTATCTCAACGCCTCCGTCTCTCAGTGGTTGCAAAGAGGAATCAAGCCCCCCTCTGAGGAAACAATTTGGCCGTAAATCTTTCTGGTCCGCCGCTGCCCGACGCCTCCGGCAACCGGGAGCGTCCGTCGTGAAGGTGGAGCCGACAGCCAGTCTGTTATCGGGGCGCCTCACGGGTAACTTCCGGCGCAACTCGATTGCGGGAACCTGAACATTCTAGAAGAAATAGATCATCGAGAACCGGAACACGTTCGCCTTCCCGAAATCTGAAGTGCCTGCGGTAACGTTGCCATACCGGGTGCTCACGTATTGATACTCGGTTGCGACCCTGACGGCGGCGTTGAGGTCGTAGGCGATATTGGCAAAGGCCTGGGAGTTTGACTTCTGGAAGTCCTTGATGCCACTCCGGGTATAATCCGCGAAATTTTCCGCCCCCCTCATGCCGTACCCGGCGGTGATGCCCAGATTCTGGGTCGGGTAGAATATCATCTGCCCGAACAGGCCATACCCCTTGGCGCCGGTCTTGTCCCCCTGTGGACCGATTAACGGGCTGACGGTTGCGTAGTTGAACGACATGTTGGCGGCCCGGTACGCCTGCCCTTCGAAGGAGGCGGTCATGGCCCTGCTTTTGCCATCCGCGGACCTCAGAACCGGCACGAAGGCGTACAAGCCATATCCCCATGAATCAACCGTTCCCCCGTTGCCCGCTATCTCCTGATTGCCGTAGAGGCCGAACAGCCCAACCGTAAACTGGTTCATGGGGAGCCCCCAGAATCCGGGTGCCGCGCCAAGGGCCTTGCTGACAAGCATCGCCTGTCCCGCGATATTGGGCCTGGCTCCCCAGGATTCCCCCGCCGTGCCGTTGGCGGTATTGCTGTTCTGTATCGGATTCTGCAGTGCCGCTATGAGCTTGAGAGAGTTCTGCTCACTCAGCCTCACTTTCTGTGACACCCGTAACTGGGGAACGCGGGGGGTGGTCGGGTTGCCGGCGGTCTGCCCCTGGCCGAAGTCGACAGTGGATGCCGCCGCCGGCCCGAAGAGATCCCATGACTGTCCGAAGAGGATTTGCGTGTTTGCCCAGTCGAGGGTGCCGTAGGCAAGCCTGATCCTCATGGTGGCGGTTTCATTGCTGCTGCCGCCGGAGCCGAAGAAATCGGTCTCGATCAGCGCGCCCGTCCTGGCGCCCAGAAATGTCGGCCCCTCGGCCTTGAACCAGATGCGGCTCTGTCGGGCGGAGAAGAGGGATTGATCCTGTTTCGCCGCAGGTGAACTGGTTTTGGGAATGCCGTTGGGCTGCAGCGTTGCCACGAGGCCGATACCGTTTGCAGAGCCCAGATTGACGGAGTTGTACACGTAATCGAGCTTTACAAAACCGCCGATCGACAGTTTGAATTTACTCGTGACGGGTGACGCCATATTTCCATAGATGCCGGGGCTCACCTCGCAGGCCGGCTCAAAATCGCAATTATACGCAGGCGGAGACTGCTGTGGAACATCCTGGGCCGATACCGGCACCGCAAGCATTACCAAAGCCGCTGCACAATACATCAATGTAAATCTCATCACGTACCCCTCCCAAACCGGTTGCGGGACAGTACTGCCGACAGGCTCTAAATGCGGTTCATCCTTCTGGCTGCCTCGGTGAGTTCGCCCCGGAAATCGGGGTGTGCGATGTTGATCAGGTTGATGGCCCGTTGCCGGGCAGTCTGCCCCCGGAGCTTGGCCACCCCGAACTCGGTGACCACATAATCCACATCGTTCTTCCCGGTGGTGACAGATGCCCCCGGCGCCAAGGTCGGAACGATGCGTGATATGGTTCCGTTTTTTGCGGTGGACGCCGTGGTGATGAAGCCTTTCCCGCCGTTGGAGATATTCGAACCCCGGACGAAATCGGCCTGGCCGCCGGTTCCGCTGTACTGCAGATGCCCGAACGACTCGGAACAGCACTGGCCGAGCAGGTCCACCTCAAGCGTGGCGTTGATCGACACCACGTTGTCGTTTTTGCCGATGTTGTGGGGATAGTTGACGTAATCCACCGGGTGCATCTCTATCCGCGGATTTTCGTTCATGAACTCATAGAGCCGGCTGGTGCCGAGGGCGAACGTGGCGACGGTCTTGCCGGTATGGGTTTGCTTGCGGGAGTTGTTGACCGCCCCTGAAAGCATCAGGTCCACCATGCCGTCGGAAAGGAGCTCGGTGTGTATCCCCAGATCCTTCTTGTGCAGCAGTGCCTTGCAGACCGAGTTCGGTATGCCGCCCCAGCCGAGTTGCAGGCATGAACCGTCTTCCACAAGTTCCGAGATATAGCCGCCGATAGCCTCTTCAACTGGCGTGATGGGGGGGATGGTCAAGGATGCCAGGGGCTCGTCACACTCGATGATGTGGTCCACCTCGGAGATGTGAATATGGCAGTTGCCGTGGGTCCGGGGGGCCTGGGGGTTCACCTGCACCACCACTTTCTTTGCCTTCTTAATCGCCTCCATGGTGTAGGCCACGGAGAGGCTGCAGGTGAAGTAGCCATGCTCGTCCATGGGGGAAACCACGGTCCCGGCCACGTCAACGGGCCAGTAATCACGCAGGAGCCGGGGAACCTCATGGAAATAGTTGGGAACGAAATCCGCCCACCCCTTCTGGACCGCCTCGCGGGAAACGTGGCTCGTGAACCATGCGTTGACCTTTATGTGCGGAGCCGAATCCTCCGTGAAGTAATCGGGGCAGAGGTGATGCTGCTGGTTGATGACGACCCCTTCCAACTCGTGCCTGCGGGCCGCCAACGCCCTCACGAAGAGCGTCGGCTCCCCGACGCTGATGGGGAAGCAGAGACAATCCCCCGACTTGACGACTGCCGCGGCTTCTACCGGCGAGCAGACTTTCTGCCGGTACTCCTTTTCATAGCTGCGCTTGGCATTTTTTACGCTTTCCATAAACGATACCCCCGTTGGATGGTTTCATTGGTTCGGCACACCTGCCGGCACGTTACGCACCTGATGACATCTCGGATCATCGTGACGACCGGAAGCATCAAATCTCAATCAACTCCTCGGCCCAGGGCGTTCCCTCGGCCAGCTGACGGCGAAGCTTGACGAAATCGATCTCGCGCCCCGTCTCCTTGGTTCCTTCATTGAACGCCCGGAAGCCGATGCGGGCCTCGTTCATCATGTTGAGCGCCAGCCACGCGCGGGAGTTCTCCTTGTTCAGGTTCCACGCCTGGAGCTTTGGTTTGCGCAACTCTTCCAAGCTCTTGGTCATGCACTCGGGGAAGGTCTCCAGAAGCTTGGCGCAGAGCTCTTCCACTTTCTCATCGAGGAGGCTGAGATCGACCTCCCCTTCCTTGATCCGGGCCTGTCCCGCCTTGAAGTCGGCGCCGGTCTTGAATTCGCCCTGGACTACCCTGCCATACTCGTCCAGGAACCGGTCGGTGACGACGGTGGGGTTGGCGACGAACGTACCGCCAACCTTGAGGGCCGGGACCACATCGGCGATGATGCCGAGCCGCGCCGCCTTGTGGGCCGAGAAGGGCTCGCAGAGGGTCCCGGACACCATGGCCTGCTCGCAGCCAATCATGATCGGCAGGAAGTCGGTTGCCCCGCCGATGGCGGCTGAGCCGTGCTTGGGGCCAGCCTGCCCGAATTTCGCCAGATCCTGGGCGATGGAGAAGTCGCAGGCCATGCCGATCTCCTGGCCGCCGCCGATCCGCATGCCGTTCACCCGGCAGATCACCGGCCGGTCGCAGCCGAGGATGGAGGAGACCATGTCGTTGAACAGCCGCATGTACTGCCGGTACTCCTGGGGGTTGCCGGCATAGTACTCCGCGTACTCCTTGGTGTTGCCGCCGGTGCAGAACGCCTTGTCGCCAACGCCGGTGAAGACCACGGCATTCACCTCGCGATCGACGGAGGCGCGACGGAAGGCAAGGATGGTGGCCTTGACCATCTCGGTCGTGTAGGAGTTGTACTGCCTGGGGTTGTTGAAGATGATCCAGGCGTTGTAGAGCCCTTCCGCCACCGACCCGTCACGGCGCCTGGCCGGCCGTTTCTCGTACCGGACCATGCCGTTGCAGAGGCTCTCCACCTCACAGTCGATCAGGTTGTGGTCGACCAGATATTCCGGAAAGGTCTCGGCGATCATCACATTTGTCCTAGCCATTCTCTTTCTCCGCTCTTAAGGCTATCTGCCTGATGTCACGATACATTCCTGTTGTTACCCTTTACGGGAACAACAGGGCCCTCCCCGTCACCATGCGGGTTATCTGATTGGTGCCGGTGTAGATCTGGGTCAGCTTGGCGTCCCGCATCATCCGCTCCACGCCGTTTTCCTTCATGTAGCCGGAGCCGCCGAGCACCTGCACGGCATCGGTGGTCACCCGCATGGCAGTGTCGCTCGCCATAGTCTTGGCCATGCTGCCGTAGAGCACCGCCTTCTTATCCCCATCATCGAGCAGTTCCGCCGCCTTCCGGGTCAACAGCCGCGAGGCTTCCACGGCCGTCGCCATGTCGGCGACCATGAACTGAACCGGCGCGAGGTGGGCGATGGGCTTGCCGAACTGCACCCGGTCCTGGGTGTGTCTGACGGCTATGTCCAGCGCACCCTGGGCGATGCCGACGGCCTGGGCCGCGCAGAAGACTCGGTTGGTGGAGAGGGTCTGCATGAGGTTGGCAAAGCCGGTCCCTTCAGCGCCGATGATGTTTTCCGCCGGGACCTCCATGTTCTCGAAAAAGAGCTCGGAGTTGATGGAGCCGCGCATCCCCATCTTCGATTCGTTGCGGCCGTAGACGAGTCCCGGGGTCCCCTTCTCCACGACAAAGGCGCTGATACCCTTGGACCCCTTCTCCGGATCGGTGTAGGCATACACGACGATGACGTCAGCCACCGAGCCGTTGGTGATGAAGCACTTCTGGCCGTTGATGACATACTTGTCGCCTTGGCGCACCGCCCGGGTTTTCATGGCAAGGAGGTCGGAACCGGCGGCCGGCTCGGTGGCGGCCAGGGCCGTCAGCAGAGTGGATTCACCCGCAAACCGGCGCAGGTAGCGCTCCTTCAGCTCCGGACTCCCCCCGTGGATGATCGGCAGCATGCCATCGGTCTGGGCGATGAGGAGGAGAGCGGTGGAGGCGCAGACGCGGCCCAGCTCCTCGAGAATCAGGGCCAGGGTCAGGACCCCCATCTCCGTGCCCCCGTATGCAGCGGGGAGGAGCGGGTTGAGGAGACCCAGCTTGGCAAAGAGGTCACGGGCGTACTCCGGAAAGAGCGATTTCTCGTCGAGTTCCAGCGCCCGGGGCGCGATCTCGCGGGTCGCCACGTCGCGCACCATGTCCAGCGTCAGTTTCTGTTCTTCGGTAAGATGTTTCATGGGGATATCTCCTTTTATCAGTGCGAAAATTCACGCTTTCCGGGATTCAAGCGGCCTCTTTCAGGATCTCCCGGGCGATGACCAGCCGCTGGATCTGGTTGGCCCCCTCGAATATCTGGGTCAGCTTGGCGTCCCGGAACATCCGCTCCACCGGGTAGTCCTGCATGTAACCATAGCCGCCGAAGACCTGGATGGCGTCGGTGGTGATCTGCATGGCGGCGTCGGAGGCGAAGAGCTTCCCCATGGAGGCGAGCTTGGTGTTGCGCTTGCCCTGGTCGTAGAGGGCCGCGGCCCGGTAGATGAGGCCGCGCGCCGCTTCTATCTTGGTGGCGCTGTCGGCGATGATCTGCTGGATCATCTGGTGCTCGCAGAGCGGTTGCCCGAAGGTCTTCCGCTCCCGGGAATGCTTCAGCATCTGATCGAAGGCCCCTTCGGCAATGCCGAGGGCCTGGGCGCCGATGGCGGGGCGGGACATGTCGAAGTCCTTCATGGCGAGGAGGAACCCCTTGTTCTCTTCGCCGAGAAGGTTACCGGCCGGAACCCGCACTTCGTCGAGATACATCTCGGAGGTCTTGGACCCGCGCTGGCCCAGCTTCTTCTCGATCTTCCCCACCTTGAGCCCCGGCGCATCGCCATCCACCAGGAAAAAGCTGAGGCCGTTACGCCCGTTCTCGGAGGTGCGCGCCAGGACGGTGTAGTAGGATGCCACCGGTCCGTTGGTGGAGAAGCATTTGGTGCCGGAGATGACGTACTCGTTGCCATCCCTGACCGCCGTGGTGCGGATAGAGCCGACATCGGACCCGGCACCCGGCTCGGAGACCAGATAGGCGGCCAACTCCCGCCTTTCCACAATCCGGGGGAGCACCCGCTCCAGGAGTTCCCGGCTGCCGCCGTGCAGCAGCGGAAAACTGCCCACAGCCTGGATGATCAGCATCAAGGATGATGAGGCGCAGTGGCGCGCGATCTCTTCCACTGCCGTACAGAGCAGCGTCCCCTGGCTCTGTTCCGCGCCGCCGAACTCCGGCGGGAACACCAGGGTCATGAGCCCCAGATCCCACAGCAGCGACAACACCTCGCCGTCGAGCTCACCGGTCGCGTCGACGGATGCAGCCGCCGGTGCAATCCGTTCCCGTGCCGCCTGGCGTATGGTTTCAGTCACAATGCGTACTTCTTCGCTGGTATTAAACATTCGTCCCTCCTCATGCCGACACAGGCATATTTATTTTTTATAACGCCTTTATATCCAACACCCGTGCCAACAAAGGCAACAACTGCAACAACATCGTAAAACACTAATATGTAATGATATTTTTAATGTATACATCTAGAAAACGATTTGTTATATTTTAACGCGTGTAGACATATGGATACACACATCGCCCACCACCTCCGAAGAGATGGCGGTTTTGCAGCTATGAACCCAAAAGGAGACATGTCGACTGATGGATACACATACCCCCGCTTCGCTGTTCCTTAAAGCAGACTATTGCAGATGCGGTATTGTCCTCCTCGACGAATCAGGCCGCGTTACCGCCCTGAACCGGCAGTTTTTCGACACGACAGGCCTGGAGTTCAGAGAGGGTGATCTCCCTCCCGACGAGTTGCGGGGGCTGAAGAAAGGAGAGTGGATTTTCTGGGGGAGGAAGTGGTTCGTGCAAGCGGAGGGGCGGCACGGGGTGGAGCTGCTGGCAATCCGGCGCGTTCGGGCTGCGGACCATATACTGGGGCCGTACGGAGAGAACTGCCTGAATGAAGAGATGGTGAAAATGGTCCTCGACAACCCCTACGAGGGACTGACGGTCGTCGACGCTACGGGGAAGGTCACCCTGCTCAGCCCGTCCAACGAGCAGTGGCTGGGGCTGGAAGTCGGAGGGGGACGGGGCCTCGACCTGTCGGCCATTGCGCCGGCCAGCCATTTGTCGGAGGTGGCCCGCACCGGCGTGGCCGAACACGCCCAGGTTGTCGACCTGCACGGCAAGACCAAGGTCACGGTGAACCTTCCCATCCGGCGGGACAACAAGGTGATGGGCGCTTTCGGGAGAATCCTCTTCAAGAGCACGGAACAAGTGGAGAAGCTGGTGACCAAGGTGCGGACCATGGAACTCCAGGTGGAGCGTTTCGAGACCCTGCTGGATGAAATGCGGGGGAAACGCTACTCCTTCCGTAACATCCTCACCAAAAACAAAGAAATGCTGATGCTCATCGAACAGGCACGACGCGTGGCCGACTCCGGCGCGACCGTGCTCATCCTGGGAGAAAGCGGGACTGGCAAGGAGTTGTTCGCCCAGGCGCTCCACGAAGCTTCGAGGAGGAACAAGGGGCCTTTCATTGCAGTAAACTGCGGCGCAATCCCCCGCGACCTGATCGAATCGGAACTGTTCGGCTACGAAGAAGGGGCCTTCAGCGGCGCCAGGAAAAAGGGGAAGCCCGGCAAGTTCGAACTGGCGTGCGGCGGAACGCTCTTTCTGGATGAGATCGGTGAACTCCCCCTCGAAAGTCAGGCAAAGCTGCTGCGGGTGCTTGAGGAGCGTAAGATAGACCGCCTGGGAGGCACGGCGCCGCTCCCCGTCGATTTTCGCCTGGTGGCCGCCACGAACCGCGATCTCATGACGAACGTCAACAAAGGGAGATTCCGCGCCGATCTCTATTACCGCATCAACGAGTTCCCCCTCGAGATTCCCCCCCTCAGGTCCAGACCGGAAGACATCCCCCTGCTGGCGAAGCATTTTCTGACGGAAGTGTCACGCCGGGAAGAACTGCCGATGCTCAAGATTTCCGCAGGAGCCACGGAGGCGTTGATATCGCACGACTGGCCCGGCAATGTACGGGAACTGCGCGGGGTCATGCGTCAGATGGCCTGGAAATCCCAGGGATTAACCATAGAGCCCCACCACCTGCCGCCGGCGCTCAACAAGGGACAGACCGTCGGGGTCTCCGGTACGCTGGAGGAACAGACAGCCAGGACGGAGCGGGCCGCCATCGAATCGGCCCTGCAGGCTGCGGGTGGGAACCGGGCGCTGACCGCACGCATGCTTGGAATCCATCGCACCGCCTTATACAAAAAGATGCACCGACTGGGGATGGAATAGCGACTATGGCTCCCCCAAACTTCCCAAAAGCTTGTATGGATTGGTTGCGTACGAGAAACAGGCAACGGTTCCCGAATAGTCAAGAAGCGCCCTGAGCCGGTCCCGGGTCACGGGATGAGCAACCAGCTCCACCCCTTCGCGCTCGCTAAACCACCCCAGCTCCGGCGTTTCATCGCTGGGAGCCAGTTCACCCTCCGCATAGTCCGCCAGAAACGTGAGGATTAGCGACGCAGGGGGTGAAACCTTGGACCAGACGGCAGTAAGGGGTCCCGGTTTGATCTCGACCCCCGTCTCCTCTCTCACCTCCCGGCGAAGCGCGTCGACAATCCCCTCCCCTGCCTCGACACGCCCCTGCGGGATTTCCCAGCCACGTTTATGGTGCCGGATCAACAGGATCTCGCCGAGCCCGTTTCGAATCAAACACCCTACGACAACGATGTGAACAGGGGAATCATGGGTACTCATGGCCACCTCTCCGGCATCAAATAGATACGCCTGTCAACTTTAGCAAAGTCTCTACTTCTTTTCTCGCCGTCAGATCACAATTCTGCCCCTTGGCCTTCGCTGCGCCGTCAGCAATGACACAGCAGTGCTCCGTACCTTCTCTCAGTGCCTTGCCACACCTCGACGCAAGCTGATTGACATACATACATGAAAAATGATAATAAGAATTTTTTTATTTTTGGCAAACTTAGGAATATTTCATTTCCCCCCACCCGTCTGTCCTATCTCTTGCCGACGACACCATCCATAGGGAGAAGCCCATGAAGCGTCGAGCCGCTTTGCTGCTCTATGTATCCGCCATAGCATCGCTTTGTTCCTGCACCTCCACTCCGAAGGCAACGCCTCCGCTGGATTGGGGCTACGAAAAGGAGGCGATCTCCGTCACCCTGAAGGGGGACCCGCAGCTGAATCTCTTCCAGAAGAGTCCCCACGCTCTCGTGGCCTGCCTCTACCAGCTCCGGGACCCCAATGCCTTCAACCAGTTCCGCACCGAGCCCGACGGCCTGACCAAGCTTCTGGAGTGCGGCCGCTTCGATCCGGGAGTGGCGACCGCCAAGCGGATGGTGATCCAGCCGGGACAAGAGGTGAACGAGTCCCTGGACCGAGCCGAAGGGGCCCGCTACGTGGGGTTCGTTGCCGGCTACTACCGCCTTGACAAGGATCGCTCGGCACGGCTCTACACCATCCCCTCAGTGGAAGAGACCAAGGGTTTCCTCAGCCGGACCAAACTCGTGAAACCGGGACGGCTTGACATGAAACTCCTCCTAGGTCCCCAGGAGATCCAGGACGTGACTGAGGAGACCGAAAAACCATGACCGCCCACCCCCCAGTCCACTGGCACCAGGGGCTCTTTCTCCAGCCCCAGCATTTCCAGCTTCTTGACCTGTCAATCCAGGGGCGCCTCGCCCCCCTCTTCAGCTATCTCCACCCCCATTTCTGGGGGGCCGGGGAGTTGGAGATCGAGGAGAGCGCCCTCGGCACCGGGATCTTCAGCATCCTCTCGGGAGAATTTCTCTTCCCCGACGGCACCTGGGCGGTCCTGGGCGAAAACGCCCTATGCGAGCCCCGCTCCTTCGACAGTGCCTGGCTTGAGGGGGATAAACCCCTCATGGTCTCCGTCGGTATCCGCAAATGGCAGGAAGCGGGGGAAAACGTGACGACGGTGGAGCGTCTGGAGGGGCTTTCGGCCGTCTCCACCCGTTTTGCGGCCCCCATGGACCCGGAGGAGGCACGGGATCTCCACGCCGGTGGTCCCCCGGGGCAGGTAAAGCGGCTGCGGCATATGATCAAGATCTTCTGGGACAGCGAGCGAGAGCAGCTGGGGGACTGGCACCTAATTCCCGTGGCCCGGCTGGAGCGCTTCGGGGCCGAGGTGCGCCTCTCCCGGCGATTCATCCCCCCTTCCCTGGCCCTGGAAGCCAGCGAACCACTCTTCCGCATCATCCGGGAAATCCGGGACCAGGTGGCGGCCCGGGGGCGGCAGCTGGAGGAGCACAAGAAGCAGCGGGGGATCCAGAACGCCGAGTTCGGCTCCCGGGACCTGGTCTACCTCCTGGCGCTCCGCTCCCTGAACCGCCATGTACCGTACCTCTTCCACCTGACCGAGGCCAGGCGGGTCCACCCCTGGGACGCCTACGGTGCCCTGCGTCAGCTCATCGGCGAGCTGGCCTCCTTCTCGGAGCGGGTTTCGGCCCTGGGAGAGCTGGACGACGGGGTCCGCCTCCTTCCCCCCTACGACCACCGGGCCCTGGGAGAGTGCTTCGCCGGGGCCCGGGACCTGATCGCCCAGCTCCTGGACGAGATCACCGCCGGTCCCAACTACGTGATCCGCCTCCTCCACGACGGCACTTTCTTCAGCGCCGAGCTGAAACCTGCGGTATTCGACGGCGGCAGCCGCTACTACCTGGCCCTGCGCACCAAGGAAGAGCCAACCACCTTCCTCCCCTCCCTGGAAACCTCCGCCAAGCTCAGCGCCCGGGAGCACCTGCCGGTCCTGGCGTCACGGGCACTCCCCGGCATCGAATTGGCCCACATGCCGGTTCCGCCCCAGGAGCTGCCGCGCCGTTCCGACACCCACTACTTCGCCGTGGACGCCGCCGGCGACCAGTGGCCCCTGGTGGAGCGGGAGCACACACTGGCCCTCTACTGGACCAGCGCCCCCGCCGACCTGGAGGTGGAGCTGATGGTGGTGGCGCGAGACTAACCCATGCGCGACGAACGTCTTCTGGAACGGATCCGCTCCTTCGAGCGGGACCCGGCCCGGCGCGGCCGCCCCGACCACGGGCGGCTGGTGGAGTCGGTCCTGGCTCACCTGCGCCAGATTCTCAACACTCGCCAGGGGAGCGCCCCCATTGCCCCCGACTACGGGGTCCCCGATTTTCTCGACTTCCTCCAGACCTACCCCGACTCGGTGCGGGAGATCGAGCGGAGCATCCGCGTCGCCATCCAGACCTACGAGCCCCGCCTCGACGGGGTGCGGGTCGCCTTCATCCCCCAGGAAGACGACGTCCTGGCGCTCCGGTTCCAGATCACCGCCCGGATCACCGATGACGATGGGGGTACGGTCCGCTTCGAGACCGTGGTGGACACCGACGGCAAGATCGCAGTCAAACGCTGACCGATTCCAGATAAGAGAGCACCCACGCAATGATCACCCGCCACTATCAGGAAGAACTGGCCCGCCTCAAGGAGCTGGGGAGTGAGTTCGCCCAACGGCACCCGGCCCTGGCGCCGATGCTCGGGGGCACCTCGACCGACCCTGACGTGGAACGGCTTCTGGAGGGAGTAGCCTTCCAGACGGCGCTCCTGCGCCGGAAGCTGGATGACGATTTCCCCGAATTGGTCCACGACATGGTGCGGCTTGTGGCCCCCCACTACCTGCGACCCATCCCCGCCACCACCATCGTCGCCTTCGAACCGAAGCCCTCCCTGGTCCAGCCCCAGACGGTGCCGGCCGGGATGCAGCTCGCCTCGGTGCCGGTGGAGGGGACCCGCTGCCACTTCCGGACTACGAGCCCCGTGGAGGTGCACCCCCTCACCCTCCAAGACGCCTCCTTTGACCAGCCGGCCGGCCGCCCCCCGGCCGTGACCCTCCGACTGGCCCTCACGGGGCTCACCCTCGGCCAGTGGGCGCCCCAATCCCTGCGGCTCTTCCTGGCGGCCGGGGAGGCCGAGGCGGCGGAGCTCTACCTCCTCCTCGCCCGCTCCGTTTCCCGCATCGTCATCGCCCCAGCCGAGGGGGGAACGGGGACCGTCCTGCCGGCCAACTGCCTCAGACCCGCGGGGCTCAACGGAAATGAGCCCCTCATCCCCTACCCCCCCAACGCCTTCCCCGGCTACCGGCTCCTCCAGGAGTACCTGACGGCCCCCCGCCGCTTCTTCTTCCTGGAGCTGACCGGCTGGGACCAGTGGCGGGGACGGGGCAACGGCACCCGGTTCAGCGTCACCTTCGAACTGCTAAACGCGCCGGCCCAAGCGCCCCGAGTCAGCCGGGAGAGCATCGCCCTCTTCGCCACCCCGGCCGTCAACCTCTTCTCCCACGATGCCGACCCGATCCCCCTGGACCACCGGAAGGAGCGCCACCTCCTGCGGCCAGCCGAACTGCCCCCCGGTCACGCCGAGGTCTTTTCCGTGGACCGGGTCACCGCCTTCGAGCGGGGCACTTCCCGGGAGTACCACCTAGACCCCTTCGAGGCATTCCGGACCCCGGCCGACGGCCGCCCCAGCTACCACACGTCCATCGCGCAATCCCCCTTCAAGGACGGCTGCGACGTCCGCCTCGCCCTCGCCTATCCGCCGGGCACGGTACCCCCAGAGGGGACGACCCTGTCGGTGGGGCTCACCTGCACCAACGGGCGACTCCCCGAAAGCCTCCGGGTCGGCGACGTGGCGGAACCCACCCGGGATGCGCCGACCTTTGCCTCGTTCCGGAACATCACCCCCGTCACCCCATCGTCCCCTCCCCCCCTGGGGCCGAACCTCCTCTGGCGGCTCCTCTCGGCCATTCCCCTGAGCCGCCTCTCCGTGGCCCACGCCGACAACCTGCGGGAGTGCCTCGGCCTCTACCTCTTCCCCGGCTTCGACCGGACCCTCCTTGCGGCCAACCGGCGCCGGATCGAGGGGATCGAACGGGTCGCGACCCGGCAGACGGACCGCATCGTGCGCGGCGCCCCCATGCGGGGGGTGGAGATCGCCATTGATATCCGGGGCGACCACTTCGCGGGACCGGGGGACCTCTTCCTCTTCGGGTCGGTCCTCGATGAATTCATGGCGGGGAGCGCCACCCTCAACACCTTCACGCGCTTGACCATCCGCGAAACCGTGCGGGGAGAGGAGTTCCAGTGGCCGCCGCGAGCCGGATACCAGCCGCTCCTCTAGAGCAGGAACTCCTCCACCGGGGGCACGAATTCTCATTCCTCCAGGTGCTCCGGATCCTGGAGCTTCTCGGAGAACGGGACGGGACCAAACGGCCCGTGGAGGTGATCCCCCGGCTCTCCCTGGGCTTTCCGGCCGCGGACGTAGCCGGGGTGGAGCGGGTCGGCGACGGCTATCGGGTCATTGCCACGTTCCTGGGGCTCTACGGCCAGGCGACCCCGCTTCCCGCCTTCTACACCGAGGAACTTCTCGACGAGGAAGCCACCGACAGCAGCGCCGGCCGGGATTTCCTCGACATCGTCAACCGGCACATCTACGGCATCTTCGCGAATGTTGCCCGGAAATACCGGCTCTTTCTCCAGGTGGACGAGCAGCGCAGCGACGCCGTCACGGAGCGGCTCCACGCCCTCGGGGGGTACGGCGAAGAAACGCTTCGGGCCCAACTCCCCGATCCCCGGTCGCTCCTGCGCTACACGGGGCTCTTCGCCCAACACCCCCGCTCGGCCCTGGGGTTGCGGACGCTGCTGACCGATGCCCTCGACGCGCCGGTGGAGGTAATCTCCGCCGTCCCCCGCATCGTGACGGTACCGCCGGAGGAGCGCTCACGCCTCGGCACCATCGGCACCCTCGGCGAGGACGCCTTTGTGGGCTCCGAGATCCCCGACCGCTCCGGCATGTTCCGCATTGAGGTGGGTCCCTTGCGCCGCGACCGGTTCGCCGAACTCCTCCCCGGCACCCCGGAGCGCAAGCGCCTCGACCTCCTCGTCGCCCTCTACATCACCGACCCCCTCGCCTACGAAATCGAGCTGATCCTCGCCCCCGGCGAGGCCCCGCCGGCCATGCTCGGCAGCGGCATTCGGCTCGGATGGGATGTGTGGATGACGTCAGGGGCGGATGTGGGGCGGGTGTCGGTGAGCTTTCCCGGCGGAGGGGAGCCCCTCGCGGCACCTCGTTAACCGAACAAACCCAAGGAGAATCAACCATTCATGCTGACCGTTGACCTTAAAGCCCTCATATCCCGCCTCAATCCCCACTGTTCCGGCGCCCTGGAAGGGGCGGCGGGGCTTTGCGTGGCCCGGGGCCACTACGAGGTGACCGTGGAGCACCTCTTGGCGCGGCTTCTGGACGAGCCGGGGGGTGACCTCCCCCTCATCCTCCGGGCCTTCGAGGTGGATGCCGCATCCGTGAAGGCCGGGATCACCAGGGTCCTCGACGAGCTTCCCTCCGGGAACTCGGGGAAGCCGGTCTTCTCGCCGGTGCTTCTGGAGTGGCTCCAGGCAGCGTGGCTCATCACCTCCCTCGACCTCAACGAAGAGCGGATCCGCTCCGGCGCGCTGCTGCTGGCGCTCCTGGCCCGGCCGCTCCAGCTCACGGCGGGCCGCTACGTGGACCTTCTAATGGCCGTGGGGAGGGAGACGCTCCTCTCCCGCTTCGGCACGGCCACGGCCGGTTCGGTGGAGCATGCACCGACCAGTGTCCGCTCCGCAACCAGCGACGAGGCACCCAAGGGAACCACCTCTCTCGACCGCTTCTGCACCGATTTCACCCGCCAGGCGGCGGAAGGTAATATCGACCCGGTCTTCGGCCGGGACCGGGAGATCGGCCAGATGGTCGACATCCTGGCCCGGCGCCGGAAGAACAACCCCATCATCGTCGGCGAGGCGGGGGTCGGGAAGACCGCCGTAGCCGAAGGGCTTGCACTTCGGATTGTGGAGGGGGACGTGCCGGAGGCCCTCCGGGAGGTACGGCTCCTGGGGCTCGATCTGGGGCTTCTCCAGGCGGGGGCCGGAGTGAAGGGTGAGTTCGAGAACCGCTTGAAAAGCGTCATCGAGGAGGTGAAGGGGTCGCCGCGCCCCATCATCCTCTTCATCGACGAGGCCCATACCATCATCGGCGCCGGGGGGCAGACCGGCGGAGGTGACGCCGCTAACCTCCTGAAACCGGCCCTGGCCCGAGGGGAACTGCGGACCATCGCCGCCACCACCTGGAGCGAGTACAAGAAATATTTCGAAAAGGACGCGGCCCTGGCCCGGCGCTTCCAGCCGGTGAAGCTGGACGAGCCGGACGTCGAGACCGCCGTCCTGATCCTGCGGGGTCTCAAGGAGAAGTACGAGGCGGCCCACGGGGTCACCATCCGGGACGACGGCATCCGGGCGGCGGCGGAGCTTTCTTCCCGCTACCTGTCGGGGCGCCAGCTCCCGGACAAGGCAGTGGACCTCCTGGATACGGCGGCGGCCCGGGTGAAGCTCCTTCTCACCGGGAAGCCGGGGGCCGTGGAGGAGAAAGAGCGCCGCATCCAGGCTCTGGAGAGGGAAGAGGCGGCCATGGCCCGGGACCAGCTCCACGGCCGCCCCGTTGACGACGAGCGACTGGATCTCCTGAAGGCGGAATTGTTAACCCTGCGGGAGGAGTTGGCCGCCGTCACGGCGCGGTGGCACCGGGAACAGGAGCTGGCCGCGGAAGTGATGGCCCTTCGCAAGGAACTGTCGACGGAAGCGGAAGAAAACGAAGATCGGCGAGGACTGAAACGGCAGGTGACCGAGGCCACGGCTCGCCTAGCGGAGTTCCAGGGTGACGCCCCATTGGTACGGATCGAGGTGGAGCCGGAGGTGGTGGCCCGGGTGGTGGCCGACTGGACAGGCATCCCCCTGGGGAGCCTCCAGAAGGACCGGGCCGCCGGGGTCCTCACCCTGGAGGGCGACCTGCGCCGCCGCATCAAGGGGCAGGAGCCGGCCCTCTCCGCCGTGGCCGAGGTGCTCCGCTCCTCGGCGGCAGGGCTCAAGGACCCACGCCAGCCCCTGGGAGTTTTTCTCCTGGTGGGGCCGTCGGGGGTCGGGAAGACCGAGACGGCCCTGGCCGTGGCCGACCTCCTCTTCGGGGGGGAGCGGTTCCTCACGGTCATCAACATGAGCGAGTTCCAGGAGCGCCACACCACGAGCCGCCTCATCGGCTCGCCGCCGGGGTACGTGGGGTACGGCGAGGGGGGGGTCCTCACGGAGGCGGTCCGGCGCCAGCCCTACTCGGTGGTCCTCCTGGACGAAGTGGAGAAGGCCCACCCCGACGTCATGAACCTCTTCTACCAGGTCTTCGACAAGGGGATGCTGGCCGACGGCGAGGGGCGGGTCATCGACTTCGCCAACACAGTCATCTTCCTCACGAGTAACCTGGCCTCGGATGTCATCACCTCCCTCTGTTGCGGGGATCAAGCACCGACGGCGGAGGGGCTGACCTCCGCCATCCGCCCCCACCTCTCCCGACACTTCAAGCCGGCGCTCCTGGCCCGGATGTCGGTGGTCCCCTACCTGACCCTGGCCCCCGAGTACCTGGGGGAGATCGTTACCCTGAAGCTGGGGCGGGTGGCGGAGCGGCTCCGGGAGAACAGCCGAACGGCGCTTTCTTGGACCCCGGCGGTCACGGAACGGATCGCGGCCCGCTGCACCGAGGTGGAGAGCGGCGCCCGGACCATCGACCATATCCTACGGAGCACGCTGCTGCCGCTTCTCTCCCGGGAAATTCTCCCCCGGCTCGGCACCGGCGAGACGCCGGAGGCTATCAGGCTCGACACGACGGCCGACGGCGACTTTGCCGTCACCTTTGATACCAGTGGAGGCATGGAACAATGAACCAGCATCAAACAGCAATGGGTATCGCCAGGATGGCGTTTCTCCTCTCCCTTTCGCTCACGGCAGCGTGTGCCACCGTGAATACCGCTCCCGTCGAGGAGCAGGCCGGCCCCCAGGCGCCGGAGACAGGGCTGGAAGCCGAGCCACCCGCTCCCGTACCGGCACCGGCCGCCCCCCCGGCAGTGGCGCCGGTGACCCCTCAGGCATCGGTCACCGTAACAACGATCCCTCTGGTCCCCGGGAAAATAACTCCCCGGCAGAAGTACGTGAACGTCCGCCCGGAGCCCTCCACCGGCAAGAAACCTGTCGCCGTGCTCTCGGGAGGAAAGTACGTGGAGGTGCTCGGCCGGGAGGGGACATGGGTGAAGATTCGCTGGACCCGGGGAAAGAAGGCCCATGAAGGATGGGTGGCCGGGAAATTTGTGGACACCGTTACTCCCTGAACCCTCGCCACGGGGGCCGACCGTCGGCCCCCTCCCTTTTTCCCTTACGGCTCGCCCTCTCCTCTCCTCAACCGCGGTTTCCTTCTCCCCGCTCCATATGTTCTCATTTATTTATTATTTCTCAAAAAACGCCTAAAGTTTCCCCATTCCCTACCGATAAACTATACTACCTGCCCGGCAATTTCACCGCCCTGACACACGAAGTCAAACTGCATTGCAGATGCGTTGCCGTACCCGGCTTACACCAAAAGACGTTTTACGAAGCCCCACGCACACAAAAACCGAGGAGTAAAAGGCCGACCCATGACATCGTTGCCAACCCTTGCCAAGGGGAGATCCGCTGCAGGGAAGCCCCTCCACCTGGTCGGCTTCCGGGTGGGGAATGAGGAATACTGCTTCGAGATCCTCACGGTGCAGGAGATCATCCGGATAGTACCCATCACTGCCGTTCCCGACGCTCCCGAGCATGTGGAGGGGATCATCAACCTCCGCGGCAGGATCGTCCCCATCATCGACTTCCGCCGGCGGTTCCGCATAACCGGCGAACGCACCGTCGACGAGGCGGACAGGGTCATCGTCGTGACCGGCACGGGGAACGCGACCGTCGGTTTCATCGTCGATGGCGTGAGCCAGGTCATGAAGCTGCCTGCCGAGGATCTGTCGCCTGCGCCGGCGGGAGGCGCGGGGTGCGACGCCGAGGCCATCCGGGGGGTAGGCAACGTGGGCGACCGGCTCGTCATCGTTCTCGATCTGGACAAGATGTTTTCCGCCGATGAACTAACCACTTTGACAGGAGTGAGCTGACCATGTCCGATCTCATGACCACCCGCGCGGCTCTCCAGGAGACCATGACCTTCCTCGGCGCCATCGCCAGCGGCATCGAAGAGGCCATCGGCGAATCCGCCAACAGCATCACCTACCTGGCTGGCAAACGGCTCGGCATGCAGCTTTCCGCCAATATCCGTAAGACCGACGACGTGGAGGAGGCCCTGGAAGCCGTTCACCAAGTGCTCCTCGACAACAACTGCCTCTGGCACTTCGAGCCGTTCAAGGCCCACGACCGGCCGGCCCTGGTCCAGACCACTGACAGCGGCGACGAGGATCTCCAGCTCGTTTTCCGGGACTGCATGATCCGCCAGTCCCTCTTTCGCTTCGGTCACCACCAGAAGGGGTCCCTCTGCACCATGATGTTCGGCTTCTTCTCCGGGGCGCTCCTGAACGTCATGGGGGTCGATTCCACCCTGGAGATCCTCCATGCGGGAGAAAACGCCTGCCTCAAGCGGCTGGTGATCCACAGGAAGAAGGGGGAAGACCAGTGAGCACCGTACCCATAAATCTGGAATGGCTGAGCGACTGCTCGGGCTGCCATGTGGCCATCGTCGACCTGCACGAGAAAATCCTCGCGGTCCTGGAATCCGTCACCATCCAGCGCTGCCCGGTACTGACTGATGTGAAGGACTACCCGAAGGCGAAGCTGGGGCTCGTCTCCGGCGCCATCCGGACCGAGCACGACCGCCACGCGGCCATTGAGATGCGCAAGAGCTGCGACCTGATCATCGCCTGGGGCTCCTGCGCGGTGTACGGGGGGATCGCCGGTGCCGGCAATGTCCATTCCCGCCAGGAGATCATCGATGCAGTCTACATCGGCAACAAGACCACCGCTACCCACGCTCCGCCAACGAAGGAGGTTTCGGCCCTGGAGCCGTCCGTCTCCCCCCTGGACAGCGTCATCGACGTGGACCTCTACCTCCCTGGCTGCGCACCGCACCCGGCCTTTGTATTCGATGCCCTCCTGGCGCTGCTGGAAGGGCGTTCCCCCCGCACCGCCACCGGTGAATCGGTCTGCGCCCGGTGCCGGAGGAAGATGGAGAAGACGGAGGTTGACCGGATCAGGAAGAATTCGGAGGGGGTCCCCGACCCGGACCGCTGCTTCCTGAGCCAGGGATACCTCTGCATGGGATCGGTGACCCTGGACCGCTGCATGTCCCCCTGCCCCCTGAACGGGATACCGTGCAGCGGCTGCGCCGGCGCCACCATGCAGGTGCTGGCCGAGCCCAACCGCGACATCCGCACCGAGATCGCCGAGCGGATGTCGCGCCTGACCGAGATCCCCCGGGAAGCCATCGTCCGGGAAATCGAGAGGACATCCAAGACCCACTACTCCTACACCATGGCGACCCCCATGATCGGCGAGAAGCCCACCTTTCTGATTAAAAAATGGACCGATGAGGAACGAGACGACTATGAACAAGACCATAACCATTGATCCCGTCACCCGCATCGAAGGGCATGCGCGGGTCTTCATCGACCTGGACGATGGGGGAGCGCTCAAAGCGGCGGGGCTCGTGGTGAACGAGCTGCGGGGATTCGAGAAGATCCTGACCGGCATGGACGCGGACCGGATGCCGCTGGTCACGGCCCGCATCTGCGGGGTCTGTCCCACGGCCCACCATCTGGCCGCCACCAACGCCCTGGACAACGCCGCGGGCGTTGAGCCCCCAACCGCCGCGAAACTCCTGCGGGAGCTCATGTACATGGGGCACCTGATCCACTCCCATTGCCTCTCCCTCTTCGTGCTCCAGGGGCCGGACCTGGTCCTGGGGCTCGACGCCGACCCCGCCATCCGCAACGTGGTGGGGGTGGTGCAGGCGGTCCCCGACATCGCCAGAAAGGCCCTCCAGTGCCGCTCCATCGGCCAGAAGATCAACGAGCTGGTGGGGGGACGGGGAACCCACCCCGTCACCTCGGTGGCCGGGGGGATCGCCTTTGTGCTCGACGCCGACCGTGAGCGCCAGCTGAACGCCTGGATCCAGGAAGCCCACGGGCTCGTGCTGGAACTGGCGCCGGTGGTGAAGCAACTCCTCATGAAGATGCTCGACGCCAACCCGGCGATGCTGGAACAGTGGGTCATCCCGGCCTGGAGTGTGGGCACCGTCAAGGGCGACGGCACCATCGCCCTGGTGAACGGAGAGATACGGGCCATTGACGAAAGCGGAGCCCGGAAGGCCCAGTTCCCCACCGCCGGCTACGACACCCACCTCTCCGAAGCGGCGGTGGATTTCTCCTACATGAAGCAGGTCTCCTTTGTGGAGGGCGAGACCCGCCACGACTACCGGGTCGGCCCCCTGGCGCGGCTGAACATCTCCGACCGGTACGGCACCCCCCTGGCGGACCGTGAGCGGGAGGAATTCATCCGGACCGTGGGCCGCCCCTGCCATGCCAATGCCCTCCAGCCCTGGGCCCGTCTGATCGAGCTTCTCTACTGCACAGAGCGGGCGCAGGAAATCATGGCCTCCCCGGAGATCCACGGCGAGACGCGGGTGCCGGTGAAATTCTCCGGCGGACGGGGGGTGGGGCACGTGGAGGCCCCCCGGGGAACCCTGATCCACGACTACGAGATCGACGAGAACGGCATCGTCCGGGCCGCGAACCTCATCGTGGCGACCCAGCAGAACTATGCCCTGATCAACACCATGATCGCCCAGGCCGCCACGTCCCATGTCATCAACCGCCCCGACGACCAGGCCCTGCTCAACGCGGTGGAGTTCGGCATCCGCTGCTACGACCCCTGCCTTTCCTGCGCCACCCATGCCTTGGGGGCCATGCCGCTGGAAATCGTCGTGAACCGTGCCGACAGGCCCCATCTCATCAGGAGGAACTGCTGATGGTCGAGATCAAGCTCCATGAAGAGGCGTGCCGCGGCTGCAGGATGTGCGTGGACATCTGCCCCACCAAGGTCTTTGCCTTCGACGAGGAGAAGCGGCTCTGCGCGGTGGAGCACCGGGACGACTGTATCGCCTGCCTGAGCTGCGCCTACCTCTGCCCCTCCGGGGCGCTGCGCCACGAGGATTATCACGTTGTGAAAAACTTCTACCGGGACCTGGCTTTCTGCGCCAAGATGGAGAAATTCATATGAGCACCACGACCACGGAACAGGTCACCCTTGAGGACCATGTAAACGCCGCGACCGAGGTTGCCTTTCTGCTGGACATCTTCGCCGCCACCGTCGACACCATCATGGGGGGGGCAACGGCGTCGGTGGGGAGGATCGCCGGGCGGGAAATGGCGCGCAAGCTCCCGATCCACCTGACAAACCCGACCCTGGACGAGATCGTCGCGCTCCTCAATTCCCGCATGAAGGCCGGGTACCAGTTCCGGCTGGAGGGGGAAGGGACGGAGCGCGTCCTCCTGTTCGACCACTGCGTTCTGCAGGAGGTCTGCGCCAAGCGGGGGCTCACCCTGGGGACGGCCCTCTGCCGCCTCTTCCATGCCTACCTGGACGGAATCCTGAACGAACTCATCTGCCGCCCGGTGAAATCGGAGGTTGTCTCATGCGGGGACCAGTGCCGCCTGAGTCTCAGGACTCAGTAGCTTTCCGCAGAATCGTTGTGGTCTGCGTGGGCAACGACCTGGTGGCCGACGACGCCGCGGGGTTCGAGGTCTACCGGAAGCTGGCCGGCTCGTCCCTACCGCCGGGGGTCACGCTCCACTACGCGGCCGTGGGGGGGATTGACCTCCTTGACTACCTGACCGGCGATGAGTCGGCCATGATCGTCGTGGACGCGGTCCAGTTCGGCGCGCCAACGGGAACCATCCACAACCTCGGCTGGAATGAGCTCCCCGATTTCGGCGCCGGGGCCATATCGGCCCATTTCATCGGCCTGAAGGAAACCATCGACATCGGGAGATGCCTCTACCCGGAGCTGATCCCGTCAACGGTGTTGCTGGTGGGGATCGAGGGACGCCGCTTCGACCAGACCCGCGACGCCATGTCGCCGGAGGTGGCCGCCGCCATCGAGCCCGCCACCGCCTCCATCCGGGAACATCTTCACACTCTCCGCCAAGGAACCTGACATGAAGACATCCACCGCCAAAGAGACAAAACCGACTCTGCACAGCGAGATACAGAGGCTCGCCGAAGCCATGATGAACGGCAGGCTCGACGAGCGGGGAAACCCCGCCCAGTTCACCGGTGACGACGCCGCCCTGGTCCTCACGGTCAACCGGATGCTGGACACCCTCGTGACCCCGCTGCGCCTGGCCGCCGGCGCCATCGACGAGATCGCCCACGGCAGGATCCCACCCTTCGTCATCGACGACTATGCCGGGGAATACAACACCCTCAAGCGCAACCTCAACACCCTCCTGGCAACGCTGTACGGCCTCGACAGCGAGACCCGGCACCTCATCGGCAACATCGGCGAGGGACGACTCCAGACCCGGGGCAACGACTGGGATTTCGAGGGGATCTGGCGGGACCTCATCAGGGGGGTGAACGGCACCCTCGACGCGGTAATCGACCCGGTGAACGAAGCCGGGACCGTCCTGCAGCGCCTGGCCCAATACGATCTGAGCGCCCGGATGCGGGGGAAGTACCACGGTGAGCATGCCGCCATCAAGAAGGCCATGAACGCCACGGCGGAATCCCTCCACTCCGCCGTGACCCAGATGGCGGAGACGGTGGACCTGGTCTCCGCCGTCGGCGAGCAGATTGCCGCCAGCAGCCAGACCGTCACCGCGGGTACCCGGGAGCAGGAGACGCAACTCACCGAGGCGGCCAGCGTCCTCAATCACATCGCCGACACCTCCCAGAAGAGCGCCAAAAACACCGCCGACGCCCGGCAGGTGGCCCAGCAGGCCGCCGAGTCCATCGGCACCGCCAAGACCGTCATGGACCAGATGCTCCACGCCATGGGGGAGATCCGCGGCTCCGCCGACAACACCGTCGGCATCGTCCAGCAGATCGACGCCATCGCCAAGGAGACCGACAAGCTCTCCTCCAACGCCACCAGCAAGGCGGCCCTGATCCGCTCCTCGGCCAGCGGCTTCAGCGTGGTCGCCTCCGAGGTGCGGAACCTGTCGAAGCGGTGCGAGGAGGCAGTCTCCCGGCTCCACGACTTCCGGCGCCGGGTCACTTTCACCCCCAATGCCGGCACCGACAGCACCACCGATCAGCTGGTGAGCGAGTATCTCGACCTCATCCACGACCTGAAGAGCGTCGCCTCCAACTCCGGGCTCCTGGGAGTGAACGCGGCCATTTCGGCGGCCCACGTGGAGGGGGCCGGCAACGACTTCCAGGTCCTCACCGAAGAGATCCGTGAACTGGCCAAGCGCTCCACCGACGCGGCCAAGCAGACCGACACCCTCATCAGGACATCGGTGGAGCAGGCCCGCAAGGGAGAGGACCTTTCCCAGGCAATCGACGGCCACCTCACCACGGCGGTGACCGGGGCATCCACCATCAGCTCCCTCACCGACGAGATCTCCCAGAGCAGCCAGGAACAGGCCAGCGCCATCGAGGAGATCAGCTGCTCCGTCACCCACATCAACGAGGTCACCCGGCAGAACGCCGCCTGCGCCCTCTCGTCGTCCGAAGTGGCCCAGGGGCTGGGGCAGCAGGTGACGAAGTTGTCGAAGATGGTGAGCAAGTTCCGGCTGGCGAGGGCGGCGGGGCAATAAAAGCAGCCAATGCGGGACAAAAAAAGGGGGAGCCGGCAGTCAGCTCCCCCTTTTTCATCACCACTCCCTGAAGAACCCTGTGTCAGGACTTCAGATACTCCGCAATCTTCTTCGCCAGGGTCTGGTAGATCCGAAGGCATTCGGCCTCGTCCTTCTCCAGGAGGGTCACCCGGAACCCCTGCAGCGGCGTATTGAAGGAGGAGAGCGGCACGATGCAGATGCCGGTGCTGGCCAGGAGGTAGTAGACGAACCGCTTGTCCGGGGAGACGCCGGGGGCGTTCACGAGCCCTTCCACCAGCTCCCGCACCTCGGCGTTCTCGATGGGGAGGGACTGGCCGTTGGTGAGAAGGCCATCCCGGAAGGCCACGGACATGTAGAAGGCGCCGTTAGTCCGGTTCACCATGAGTTCGGGAACTTCCCTGAGGCAGTCGAAGGTGATGGTGCTCATCTTCTCATAGCGCCTGATCCGCTCCTGGAGGTAGGTCTGGTATTCCGGGTGTTTCATGATAGCCGGGATGCACTTCTGCGGCAGGGTGGTGGAGCAGACCTCGTTCATCTTGGCGGAGAGGATGGAGTTGATGTACTTGCGGAACTGGTCATCCTTAGCGCCGTTGTAGACCTCGATCCAGCCGCAGCGGGAGCCGGGCCAGGGTATCTCCTTGGAGATCCCCTTCATGGCGATGGCCGGCACGTCGCCGATAACGTCGGAGATGGGGACGGTGGTCTGGCCGTTGTAGGTGATGTTGTTGTAGACCTCGTCGGCGATGATGAAGAGCTCGTATTTCCGGGCGATAGCGACGATCTTCTCCAGGGTCTCCCTGGAGAAGACCATGCCGGTGGGGTTGTCGGGGTTGATGAGGAGGATGCCGGAAATCTGGGGATTGTACCGGACATGGTTCTCCATGTCCTCCAGGTCGGGGAACCAGTTGTTGGCCGGGTCAAGCCGGTAGCAGACCGGCGAGGCCTGGGCGTGGGCCGCCTCGCCGATGGAGTGGGTGGTGTAGGTAGGGGACGGCATGAGGATGCGGCTTTCGTGGCGGAGGTTGCCGTAGACCGTGGAGATGGCGTCGCCGAGGCCGTTGAAGAAGATGATGTCGTCGGGGGTGATCCGGGCACCGCCGCGGTTGTTGGTGAGGCCGCAGATGAACTCCCGGGTCTCCAGGACCCCCCGGGTGTGGCAGTAGCCCCAGGTGTCATTCTCCATCACCTCATTGGCCACGATCTCCTTCATCCAGCGGGGAATCTCCTCCCCCTTGACGATCGGGTCGCCAATGTTCTCCCAGTTGATCTTCACCCCGTGCTTCTGGAGCTTCTCCGCCACGTTGACGATGTTGCGGATCTCGTAGGTCAGTTCGCCCGCTCCGGGCGTCACCAGTTCGTTTCTCACGTCATCTCCCTCTTTTCTCTCTGTTGGTGATGGTCCTGAAAATGGTAAAGGCCGTGGGAGGTACCCACGGCCTTTGATGATACACGAAGCGTTACGACGCCTCCTCACACGGCAGCGGGTTCCCCTGCGGCGACGGACGCCGCGGCGATGATAGCTCGTGCTGCGATGGCGATGGAAACGGTGTTTTTCTTCATAGGGGTCTCGAATAACACAGAAAGTCGCGGGGCGTCAACGATTTTTTGCCGCCCCCCGTCACTCCAGAGCGATGAGGAGCCGGCCATCCTCGTCCCGCCACCGCAGCCATCCCACGACAGCCAGATCCAGAAGCACCTGGATCCGATCCCCGTCCACGGAGATGATCCTGAAGCTCCGCTCGGGGGTGAGAGGTTCCAGATCCGGCACCGTATCCCCCCCGCTTCCCCAGAGAAGGTACAAGGGTTTCTTGAGTCCCCGCAAGAGCCGCGCCTCCCTCCCCTTGAGCAGCTCATCCCATAAAACGAAGGGCCACGCCCGACGCGGCTTCAGCCATGCCGCGCGCCCGGCGTCATCATAAATGACCTTCAGCCACCCTCCCTTGCGGGCGGTGACCACAAGGGGAAACTCACCGGGCGGAATCTTGTGGGGAATTGCCAGATGGGGCAACGACGCAGCGCTCTTTTCGGCGATCCGGCCGATCCCCGGCTCCCCGTAGAGGATGAGCTGAGGGGGAGCCGGCTCGCCGGGGACGGCACCAACCAGAAGAACGCCTATCCCCGTGTCGGGGCGGGGAGGAGGCGCCGCACCGGATACCGCTACGAAGAGAGCAACACAGATGACCGGCACGATCGTACGGATGAAGGCCATGGTCAGCAAAAGAGTGCCACAAGTGACGCGTGGTAGGTACCGGCTCCCCCGTCCCCCTCGGCAGGAGCCCAGGAGGCCTTTTCCTCCCCGGCAAGGGGGAGGTACGGTCCGGCCTTGGCCTCGAAAAAAACCGTGCCGGGCTCAAGGCTCACGACGGTGTGAAACTCCCCGTGGGGGATGTCGACAGCCACCGCATCGCCGGGTTGGAGGAGACGAGTGCCGGTCACCGCCCCCGCCCCGTCGAAGGAGACGACGCCGAGCCGCCCCCGCAGGATCACCATCGACTCGTCCTTGTTGGGGTCGAGATGCCGGTGAGGCTGGATGTAGGAGCCGGGCTCCATGGCGTTCAGGAGCCGGTGGCAGCAGAAATCGTCGCTGGGGTGGAGGTTGTGGTTCTTCCGGAGGCGGGCGCTGCCACGGGCCTCACCGGTAACCTGATCGAGAAGCTCCCGGGTGATGATCTTCACGGGAGGCCTACCGGTCCGCGAGGGCAAAAAGGTTGCCGTCGGGATCGGCCACCACCGCCATCTTTCCCCAGGGGCTCTGCTCCAGGGGCTGATCAAATCGGACGCCCGTATCGGTCAGCTCGCGGCAGAAGTCGTCGATATCCTTCACCCGCAGGGTGATGCCGGTGTGGCGCCCCGCCAGGGCCGCGGCCTCGTCGGTGAGGGCCATGGCCACCCCGAGGGTCGCGCCGCCGGAGAAAAACTCCATCATCGTCACCCCCTCCTGGGTCAGGGGGAGCTTCAACTGCTCCTTGTAGAACCGTTTCGCCGCCTCGAAATCGCGGACAAAGACCACCACGTTCTTCATCGCTTCAACCATGGAAGACCTCTCTGAATGATGTTTCGCGTACCGTCCGAACATAGCAGAGAGGGGCGTTCGCGGCAAGGGGGAACCGCCGGGCCCCCAACGGGAAGGGGCGCCCGCACCTGCAACGGTCCGGACGCCCCTTCACCTCATGAAAACGTCAGCATGAATAACACAGAGCAACTGAGAATTTATCAAAAACAGTCTGAAAGGTTTTTCCCAGATTTTGCTCAGTTGCTCTGTTGCTCAGTGTTTCGAGTGCATTTTTCAGGATCAAGCGGCTCGGGAACCACTCCCCACAGGGCAAGCTCCGCGAGGACCTTCTCCACAAGATGGTCCACCTGCGCCGCCACCGCCGGCGTGAGCTCCATCCCCAGTTCCACCGACTCCGGCTGCACCCCCCACAGGACCATCTCGACGGGACAGCTCCCCTGGAACTCGGCCACGGCCAAAAGATCCTGGAGCCCCATCTGGTGGGGAGAGAGCTTGGTCCGGAAGGCCACCGGAATCTCCTCCCCCGCCAGCCGCACCACCGTCCCCGGTGGTCCGCCGGTCTCCACGGCATCCACCAGGAGGAGCCGCTCCACGCCGTCCAGGTAAGGGAGCAGGTCGAGGCCGAGGGTGCCGCCGTCCATGACCGTCACTCCTTCGGGGAAGCGGCACCCGTCCATGAGCCGCTGCGCCACCCGTACGCCGGCGCCGTCGTCGGTCATGATCAGGTTCCCGATGCCGAGCACGAGAATCGACATTCTACTCCCCCCGCTTCACCGGCTTGTAGCCGCCGAAGATGCTCGACATGACCCCGCCCCGTTCCTTCACGTCCATGAGCCAAGCGCTGTAGATGTGATGGATGGCAAAGGCGATGAGAAGCCACATGCCCATGTGGTGGGTGAGCCGCATCCCCTGGTTGCTGAAGAGAGCGTAGAGCGGCGTGAGGAGAACATGCGCCAAACCGCCTGGCGCGTGCTCGGCATCGAGGGCGAAGCCGGTGCCGGCCATCACCAGATAGAGGACAAAGACGAGAAGGTACGTGGCTCCGGCCAGGGCGTTGTGGCCGGTGGGGTGGGGAACCTTCCGGGAGAGGAAGACGTAGTAGAGGAACATCCGCCCCATGTCGCGCCGCCCTTCGGGATAGATGAACGGGACAAACTCCCGCCACCCGGCGTAGCGGTTCCCCGCGAAGGCCCACCAGATGCGGCTCACGATACTCACGGCAAAGGCATACCCTGCCGTAAGATGCACCACCCGCACCCAACCCATGACAAAGTCGGCGGGAACGAGCCCCAGGGTCCTGGGGGAGCCGATGTAGAAGCCGGTGACCGAGAGGACGATGATGGCGATCACGTTGACCCAGTGGGTCAGCCGCACCGGGACCTCCCAGACGTACTTTTCGTAAAGACAGCTCCGGTTCCGTGCCATGGCGACCTCCTACAGGACCTTGACGCTCACCAGCTCGCCGCCGCGGGGATCGACCACGTGGACGGCGCAGGCGAGGCACGGATCGAAGGAGTGGATGGTGCGGAGGATCTCCAGGGGCTTGTTGGGGTCGGCCATGGGGGTGCCGACCAGGGCCGCCTCGTAGGGGCCCCGCTGCCCCTTCTCATCCCGGGGTGACGCGTTCCAGGTGGAGGGGACCACCGCCTGGTAATTCTCGATTTTCTGGTCCCTGATCCTGATCCAGTGACCGAGAGCACCCCGGGGAGCGTTGTGCCAGCCGTACCCCGCCGTCTCCCGGGGCCAGGTGGCGGGGTCCCACTTCTCGCCGTTATGAATCGCCAGATCGCCGCCGGCCACGTTGGCCACGAGCATGTCGAGCCACTTGGGAAGTTCCTGAGCCACCAACAGGGTCTCGATCCCCCGGGCCGCGGTCCGACCGAGCGTCGAGAAGAGCGCCTCCGGGCCGACCCCCAGCTTGCCGAGGACCAGCTCCACCGCCCCTTTCGTCCCCTGGTGCCCCGCGGCGTAGGCCACGAGGATGGTGGCCAGGGGGCCGGTCTCCATCGGCTTGCCGTCGTAGCGGGGGGATTTCACCCAGGAGTACTTCTTGTCCGTGTCGATCATGTCGTAGGGGGGCGTGGGGCCAGTGTACCGTACCTCGGTCTGCTCTTCCCACGGATGGACCCCGGCATCACCCCCCTCGTACCAGGAGTGGGCCACGCTCTCGGTGATCTTTTGCTGGTCGATGGGATAGACCCGGGAGAGGTCCTTGCCCACGATGATCCCCTGGGGAAACCAGAGCTTTTCCGGCTTGCCGCTGTTGTCCAGCGGGTATTCGCCGTAGGAGATGTAGTTCCCCACCCCTCCGCCGATTCCGGCCCACTCCTTGTAGAAGGAGGCCACCGCCAGGAGATCGGGAATGTAGACCTTCTCCACGAACGCCTTGGCCTTTTTGAGGAGCTGGGCAATCTCGGCGATCTTGTCGGCGTTGAGGGCGTTCTGGGAGTTGGGATCCACGGGGATCGCCATGCCACCGACGAGGAAGGTCTGGGGGTGGGGGTTTTTGGAGCCGAGGATGGCGTGGATCTTGATGACCTCCCGTTGCCAGTCCAGGGCCTCCAGGTAGTGGGCCGTGGCCATGAGGTTCGCCTCGGGCGGCAGCTTGTAGGCCGGGTGTCCCCAGTAGGCGTTGCCGAAGGGGCCAAGGCGCCCTTTTTTCACGAAGGCGGCCACCTTGTCCTGTACCGACTTGAAGTAGGTGGGGGAGTTGAGGGGCCAGTCGGAAAGGGAGGCAGCCAAGGCTGCGGTCTTTGTGGGGTCGGCCTTGAGAGCTGAGACCACGTCCACCCAGTCGAGGGCGTGGAGGTGGTAGAAGTGGATCACGTGGTCCTGCACCACCTGGATGCCGATGATGAGGTTCCTGATCAACTCCGCGTTCAGGGGGACGCGGATGTTCAGGGCGTTCTCCACGGCCCGGATGGAGGCTATGGAGTGGACCGTGGTGCAGACGCCGCAGAAGCGCTGGGTGAAGTACCAGGCGTCCCGGGGATCGCGCCCTTTGAGGATCTTCTCGATCCCCCGGAACATGGTGCTGGAGCTCCAGGCATCGGTTATCTGGCCCCCGTTCACCTCGGCCTGGATACGGAGGTGCCCCTCTATTCTCGTAATCGGGTCAACGACGATCCTGGCCATGGTCTACCCCTCCTTCCCCGTCGGATTCATCTCCCTTGCGCAGCGCGCTCACCACGCCGTGGATGCCGAAGACCGCCGCCGTGGCCGCAGCGACGCCAAGGCCGATCTTGTCGGCCGTGGCCTCGATCCCGAAACCGGGAACGCTGGGAAGCCGCCGGTAGAAGGGGGTCATGGTGTCCCAGAAGTGGGGCTCGGAGCAGCCGGCACAGCCGTGGCCTGATCCCACTGGCCAGCTCGTCTTCTCGTTGTAGCGCTGGGTCGGGCAGTTGTGGAAGGTTTCGGGCCCCTTGCACCCCATCTTGTAGAGGCAGTGGCCGGCACGGTGGGCCTGGTCGCCCCATTGCTCCACGTACTGGCCGGCGTCGAAGTGGGGGCGGCGTTCGCAGTTGTCGTGAATCCGCTTGCCGTAGGCGAAAAGGGGGCGTCCCTTGCTGTCGGTGGCCGGGAGCTTGCCGAAGGTGAGGATATGGACCACGGTGGCCACCAGATTGTCGGTGTTGACGGGGCAGCCGGGAAGGTTGATGACCGTGGCGCCGGGGACCGCGTCCTTGACCCCCACGGCGCCGGTGGGGTTGGGGGATGCAGCCGGGATGCCGCCGTAGGAGGCGCAGGTGCCGACGGTGATGGTGGCCATGGCGCCGCCGCAGACCTCCCGGGCGATATCCACGGCCGATCTCCCGCCGACGCAGCAGTAGACGCCGTTGTCCTTCATGGGGATCGCCCCCTCGACGACGGCGATGTACTTGCCACTTCGCTCTTTCAGGGTCTTCAGCCGCGCCTCCTCGGCCTGGTGGCCGGCGGCGGCCATGATGGTCTCGGCATAATCAATGGAGAGGACGTCGAGGACGATCTCACCCACCGTGGGGTTAGCGGCCCGCAGGAGCGCCTCGGTGTCGCCGGTGCAACTCTGGAATTCGAGCCAGATCACCGACGGCCGACTGTCGCTCTCCAGCGCCTCGGCAATGCGTGGCGCCAGGGAGACCGGCAGGGCCAAGGCCGCCGACATGGCGGTGCAGAACTTCAGGAAGTCGCGCCGGGATACCCCCCGCTCCTCCCAGGGCCCCGACGTGCCGGAACAATGCTGCTTCATCTCGTCATGCTCATCACCATTCTTCGCCATGGACATTCCTCCCCGGACAGAATACAGCGTGACATCACCACAACGAACGGCAGACTGCCTACATCGACTTTATAACGATATTCTCTTATGTCAAATCGCTCCAACCACCATATTTGTCAAGTTAGTTTTATATAATACTCCGCAATCCAAGTAGGTTTATGCGAAGACCATTCGCGATACTATAACGATATTTCCTTAACTGCGGACATGCCTCTTCTTGCGGCCGTCGATCTAGCGCCCCGGCGGAGCCAGCGCAACCGTGATGACGAATACAGCCGAGGCGCCGGCATCCTTGAGCACCCGGGCGCACTCCGCCACTGTGCTACCGGTGGTGACAACGTCATCCATGAGGAGGACACGCCTTCCCGCGATGCCGGCGGGACCGGAAACGGCGAAGGCCCCCCGGACGTTGGCCCGGCGCTCCCGGGCGGAAAGGGTCACCTGGGCAACGGTGGGACGGACACGACGGAGGGTGTGCCGCAGGAGCGGCAGGCGCCACTCGCGGGACAGGACGGCACCCACGAGAACCGCCTGGTTGAACCCCCGCTCCCGCAGACGCGAACGGTGGAGAGGGACGGGAATGATTACATCGGGGGCGACGGATTGGACAAAGGGGGTGAGATGCCGAATGGCAAGGAGGGCCAGGGGGCGGCGCAGGTGGACCTTGTGGCCGTACTTGTGACGGTGGATCAACTCCTGGAGAGGGCCGTCGAAGAGGAGCGCCCCCCGGACCCCGTCGAAGGGAGGCGGGGTGAGCATACAGGAACCGCAAAGGTGGTCGATCCCCCCCTCGGTCCGGTGAGGTACGCCGCAGACCGGGCAGAGGGGGGAGGTGATGGGGGTCATGGCCCCAAGGCAGGCATCGCAGAGATGGAGCGGGCCGGCCCCGGGCACCGGCGCCTTGCACAGGTGGCAGAGGGGCGGGAAGAGGACGTCGAGAAACGCCCGGAGGAGTTCCACTAGAACCCCATCTCCTCGTTCACCACCAGCACCCGCAGGTCGGTGAGGCGGGGCTTGCGGTCGATGACTGTGGTGATGCGGCAGATCCGGTCGGGGGAGTTGCAGTCGGAGCAGAAGCCGGTTGTGCCGCAGGGGGTCTTGTAGTTGAGACGCCGGGCATTGGGAGGAGAGGCCCACTCCTTGATCCGGTCGATGGCCTCCTGGACGCCTCCGTCCACAATCTTGTTCCGGCCAGCCACGACGATCACCTTCCTGGGCCCGAAGAACATGGAGCCGACCCGGTTGCCGGTGGCGTCGATGTTCACGAGCCACCCGGAGAGGGTAAGGGCGTTGGTGCCAGCAAGGAAGAGGTCGCAGGTGAGTTGGCGCCGCATGATGGTCACCCGCTCCTCCAGGGAGAGCCCCGGCGCCCCGTGAATGAGGAGTTCCTTTCCCATCTCCCGGATTCGTTCGATCACCTTCAGGTCGTCAACCGACATGGAGCCGCCAAAGCCGACGCTTTCCGCCTCGGCCGCCTCGGCCACGATGTATTCGAGGGCCTCCTGACCGGTGCCGCAGTAGACGGCGGTAAAGCCGTTCTTTTCCAGGGACGCCACCGCCTTGCGGCATTTCTGCTCATGGGTCCAGTCAACGAGTTCGGTCGTGAGTGACATGGGTAATACTCCTTTCTTGTCAATGAGCGAAGTAGCGAGATAGCAAGTAGTGAAGTAGTAAAATCTCAGTTCTTGACTAGCTCGCTCCCTCGCTATTTCGCAATCTCGCTTAGTTACCGCAGCCCCAGAAGCCGCATGTACTCGGCATAGGGAATCCGGGATTTCCAGTTCTCCGTGGCGCGCCCCACCAGCGATCCGCCCGCAACAATGAGCACCACGAGGGCGGCAAAGAGGATGGCGTTCACCGCCACCTTCCGGCCGGCCAGCTTCATCTCCAGGGCCCCCATGGCCCGGCAGTGGCTCACGCAGCGCCAGCAGCCGACGCACTCCTCGGACATGACCCGCTCCTTGCTCATCACCGGGATGTAGGAGGGGCAGACCTGGGTGCAGACCCCGCAGGAGACGCAGGTCTTTTTCTCCCGGGTCACCTTCACCGGCGAGAGGACCGACACAAGCCCCAACAGCGCCCCGTAGGGGCAGAGGTAGCGGCAGAAGGGATTCCGCACCGGGAGCGACAGGACCAGAAGCACCGCGATCACCGCGAGGGGGATGCCCGACAGGTGCAGGAAGAAGTCCAGGAGCCGCACGTCGGCCACCGCGTTGTAGTCGGAATGGATGAAGGCCGTGGCCGCCTCCGGCGTCATGGCCCAAAGGATGGAGTAGAGGAAGAAGAGGAGGAGCAGGTACTTGATCCCCCGTAGCGCCACGTCCAGCCACCGGGGGGGGCGGATATTGCGTTTAAAGAGCACGAATCCCCGCTTCCAGAAAAGCTCCGACAGGGTCCCCACCGGGCAGATCCAGGAGCAGAAGGAGCGCTTGAGCAGCAGCGACACTGCCACCACGGTGACGAAGATCACCACCGACGCCGGATGGATCGGATTGATGACGCCGCTCTCGACCCAGTCCTTCACCCCCAGGAGCCCGGCGATGGGGAGGAACCCCTCGACCCCGTCGGCCCGGGGAACGAAGGGGGCAGCCCCGCCGGTGCGAAAGTGGCTCACGAAGAGGAAAAGCCTGACGCCCAGATAGACCATGAAGAGGAGAAATCCCCACTGGATGGCAATCCTGAGGGGCTGCACGTAGCGCTTGCTCACGCCGTTGCTCCTTGAGACATATTGTGTCGCATGACTGCGGTATCCTGTCACCATCGAACCAAAGGAGGATACCATGGAACCCATCGTTGTCTTCGGCGTCGGCCTCGTGGCCTGGGGCGCCTATATCTGCATCATGGACATGATCCGGGACCGGGCACCGGCCCGCAGCGCCAAGCGGGAGACGGCCCGGGCAAAGGCTGTCGTCAGGGGACCTCGCAGACCCGCTGCAGCTCCCGGTCGAGGAGGTGCCGCGGCTGCACGTTGGCCAATGCCCGCAGAAGGCTCCGCTTGACAGCGGGATTCTCCCGCTCCAACTCCTTCAGAAGCTCCTTCATCCGCTTGCGCTGGATGTCAGCCTTGCCGCAGACCGGGCAGCAGCAGCAGACCACGGGAAAGCTGTTCTCCCGGGCAAAGGGGATGATCTCCCGCTCCTCAACGTAGACCAGGGGACGGATCACCGTGGTCGCGCCGTTGTCGGCCAGCATCCGCGGCGCCATGGCCTTGAGGGTCCCCACGAAGAACTGGTTGAGGAGGAGGGTCTCCACGAAGTCGTCCAGATGGTGCCCCAGGGCCAGCTTGTTGCAGCCGTGCTGCTGAGCCAGGGTGTAGAGGACGCCCCGCTTGAGCCGGGCGCAGATGGAACAGTAGGAGGAGCCGGGGCGCCGCTTTTCCTTGATGATGTCGTAGTGGGTGGTGGCCTCCACGTGGTGGCTGAAGCCATGCTCCTTGAGATGGGCAGCGATGACGTCGCTGCGGAAGCCGGGGTACCCAGAGTCGATGGTAAACGCCACCAGATCATACTTCACCGGCGCCCGGCGCCGGAGCGCCTCCAGGATATGGAGGAGAGTGTAGGAATCCTTCCCCCCCGAGACCGCCACCGCAATCCGGTCCCCTTCCTCGATGAGGTTGAAGTCGGCGACGGCCCGGCCGACCCCGTTCTTTATTTTCCGATACCGCTTTTCGTCCACAAACTCCACGGATTCCTTCTCCTTCCACAATTCGACTACGGTACCCCACCGGTCTTGCCCAAGTCAAGACAGTGTGCCCCTCCCTTTCCCTTGTTCCCCCGGGACCGTCCTGCTATTATTCCCGTAACGCCATCAGCATCGGATCCCATGAACCATTCCACGACGGACATCATTGAGGTTGCCATCCCGCTCCCCCTTGACACCACCTTCCACTACCGGGTGCCGGAAGGGCTTATGCCGCGCATCGCCCCGGGAAAGCGGGTCCTGGTCCCCTTCGGCCGGCGGAAGGTGACCGGCTATATCCTCGGCTTCGCGACCGGCGAGGAACGGGAACTGCGGGAGGTGGCAGACGTCCTGGATGACGCTCCCCTCTTCACGCCTCGGGAACTGGAGATCTACCGCTGGGCCGCTGCCTACTACCTCCATCCCCTGGGGGAGGTGATCAAGGCGGCTCTTCCTGCCGGAATCAATGTCCAGAGCCGGCGGGGCACCTCCACCGACGGCGATGCCATGACCGGGGGAAGGAGAGTGCTGACGGAGACCGTCTACCACCCCGCAACACCCCCTCCGGCTGTGGAGGTGCCGCGGGGAAAAGCATCCTCCATCCTCTCCCATATCCAGCAGGAAGGGAAAGCCACGGCGGCGGAACTGCGCGGTATTTTTGCCGACTGCGCCCCCCAGCTACGCCGGCTCCGGGAGCTTGGCCTCGTGGTGACGGAGGAGCGAGAGGTCTACCGGGACCCGTTCCGGGAGGAGTCCGTCACCCCCGACGCCCCCCTTCCCCTGAACCCTGGTCAAACCGAGGCCCGAGACCGCATCGTCGCAGCCATCGATACGGGGCGTTTTGCCCCCTTCCTCCTCCACGGCGTCACCGGCAGCGGCAAGACCGAGGTCTATCTCCAGACCATCGCCCACCTCCTGGATGCCGGACGGACCGCCCTGGTCCTCGTTCCGGAAATCGCCCTCACCCCCCAGCTCGTGAACCGCTTCCGGCGCCGGTTCCGGTGCGGCATCGCGGTGCTCCACAGCGGCCTCTCCGACGGGGAGCGCTACGACGAGTGGCGACGGATCAGGCGAGGTGAAGTGGCCATCGTCATCGGTGCCCGTTCGGCCATCTTTGCCCCCCTGGAGCGGATCGGCATGATCGTGGTGGATGAGGAGCACGAGTCCTCTTACAAGCAGTCGGAGGGGTTCCGTTACAACGCACGGGACCTGGCCCTCGTACGGGGAAAGATGGAGAAAGCCTCAGTGGTCCTTGGGTCCGCCACCCCCCAGGTTACCACGTGGCATGCCGCCGTGACCGGGAAGCTCACCCTCCTCTCCCTTCCCGAACGGGTGAATGGCCTTCCGGTCCCCCATGCCGAGATTATCGATGCCCGGGGGAAAAAAGCCGATGCAATACTCCCGCTGCTGGCCGATGCCACGGCCGCCAACCTGGCCAACGGCGGGCAGACTTTGGTCTTTCTGAACCGCCGCGGCTTTGCCACCTGGCTCACCTGCGAGGAGTGCGGCCACGTGCTCCGCTGCCCCAACTGCGCCGTCACCCTCACCTATCACCAGCGCAAGAACCGCCACGTCTGCCACTACTGCGACTACGCCATCCCGGCCCCTTCTGTCTGCCCCGACTGCGGAAGCACCCGGGTCACGCACCTCGGCCTTGGCACCGAACAGGTGGAAGAACTTGTGCGGGAACGCTTTCCCGAAGCCCGGGTCGACCGGATGGACCGGGACACAACGCGGGGGAGAGGGGGCCACGCACGGATTTTGCGCAAGGTGGCCGAGCGGAAGACCGACATCCTCATTGGCACCCAGATGGTTGCCAAAGGGCACGACTTCCCCGGCATCACCCTCGTGGGGATCGTGTCGGTGGAGTCAACTCTCAACATCCCCGACTACCGGAGCGCCGAACGGACCTATCAGCTGATGACACAGCTCATGGGGCGGGCCGGACGGGGCGAGGATGCGGGGAGGGTCATCATCCAGACCCTCAATCCCGACCACTATGCTCTCATCCACGCCGGAACCGCATCCATGGAGGAGTTTTACACGACTGAGCTTGCCTTTCGTCAGGAAACCGGCTATCCACCATTCGTTCACCTGGGGGCCATCTACCTGACCGGCACTGCTGCATCAGCCGTGGAACAGGAGAGCAGGCGCCTTGCCGGACAGATCCGCACCCTGCGCCGTGAAGCGGGTGGACATGTCGAGATACTCGGCCCCTCCCCCGCCCCCCTGCTGAAGCTGCGGGGGAGGTACCGGTGGCAGTTCCTACTCAAGGCACCGGTACGTTCGGCGCTCCACCGCCTCCTTGCCCGTCTGCGGAGAACCTATACCCCTCCTTCCGGCATACGGATCCTGATCGATGTTGACCCGGTGGATCTCATGTGACTTCGCCGTCCCGTCAGGAAGGGTTTGATTTTTTCGCCCTATCTCTCTATATTCATACGAATAACTATCGTTGAAGGTGCATGAACCATGGTGCGTACAATTCTTACTTATCCCAACCCGATCCTCAAAAAGAAGGCGGTGCCGGTTGCGGTCATCAACGACGCGACCCGTGAACTGGTCCGCGACATGGCCGAAACCATGTATGACGCCCAGGGGGTCGGCCTGGCCGCCCCGCAGATCGGCGTAAGCCAGCGGGTCATCGTCATTGATGTCTCTCAGCGCGAAGAAAGGCCGGAGCTGATTGTCTGCATCAACCCGGTGTTCGTCCATACCGAAGGGGAATCATACGAGGAAGAGGGTTGCCTCTCTGTCCCCAAGTACTCCGCCAATGTGCACCGGCACGCCAAGGTTGTCGTTAAGGCGCTCAATCTCGATGGAGAGGAAGTGACCTATAGGGCGGAAGGGCTTCTGGCCATCGCTTTCCAGCACGAGATAGACCACCTGGAAGGGATGCTCTTCGTGGATCACCTTTCTCCCCTGAAGCGGGAGATGTTCAAGAAAAAATACCGCCGCATGGTTGAGGAAGGGTAGGATTACTGCATGGCCGGACTCAGCATCATCTTCATGGGAACCCCTGATTTCGCCTGTCCCACGCTCACGAGACTCATCGAGCGAGGCGAGGATGTAATTGCCGTCGTGACCCAACCTGACCGCCCCAAGGGTCGTGGCCAGAAACTGGTGCCGCCTCCCGTGAAGGTCATTGCCGAGGAGCATGGCATTCCGGTCCTGCAGCCCCAGAAAGTCCGTGCGCCCGAGGTTGTCGCACAGATCAGGGAACTGAATCCTGACCTGATTGTGGTGGTCGCCTTCGGCCAGATTCTCCCCCAGAGCCTCCTCGAAATCCCTCGGCATGGCTGCATCAACATTCACGCCTCACTCCTTCCACGCTACCGGGGGGCCGCTCCCATTAACTGGTGCCTCATCAACGGCGAGACCGAGACCGGCATAACCACCATGCAGATGGATGCGGGTCTCGACACGGGGGATATGCTTGTCAAACGGTCCATCTCCATTGGCCCGGACGAGGACGCCCAGTCGCTCCACGACCGCCTCTCCCTCCTTGGGGCTGAAACCATCGACGAGACCCTGGACAGACTCCAGGTAGGCACCCTTACTCGCGAAAAGCAGGATGACGCTCTTACCTGCTACGCTCCGATGCTGAAGAAGGAAGACGGCCTTATCGACTGGAAGCAGGAGCCGCAGCAAATTAAAAACCTCGTTCGCGGCTTCACTCCGTGGCCCGGAGCGTATACCACGCTGGACGGCAAGACACTGAAGCTGTACAAGGTGTCGGTGGCCACTGAATGCGGCAAGCCCGGAGATATCATGGCTGTCGGAAAAGACGGGATCATCGTCGGCTGCGGGTCAGGTAGCCTCCGAATCGAGGAACTGCAACTGGAAGGAAGGAAACGGCTATCGGCTCAAGATTTCCTAGCAGGTTGCCGTCTGGAGCCAGGGATTCGGCTCGGTCATTAAAATGCCTGACAATACTCCTAAAAAACGTCTTTTCATTGTGCTCATGGGGGTCACTTGTCTCCTGATTGTCGGCGCAATCTACCTTCTCTGGTGGATTCCCACGACCGGCTTGGCGAACATCCACCCAAGCCTCCCTCGCATCGCCGGAATAGTTTTTGGTGGCCTGTCCCTACTAGCCCTCCTTGGCACCCTTGTGCTCGTGCTGACCTCGGCGCTCGGCAAGGATATCCTTTTCACCCGTTTTCTGCGCGGTGTTGTCATCAAGTTTCTTCTTCCGGCCATTGAACTGATCGGTCGCACGTTCGGCATCTCCATTGACACCATCCGCCAGTCGTTCATTGCCATGAATAACAGTCTGGTTCTCTCCCAGCGTCGCCGGGTAAAACCCGACCGAGTCTTGATACTCCTGCCTCACTGTCTCCAGCTTTTCGAATGCGAGATCAAGGTGACCGGCAACATCAACAAATGCGTCCGGTGCGGCCGCTGCGATATCATGGGACTGGCAGAACTGGCCGAAAAATACTCAATAGATATCTCCGTGGCCACAGGGGGAACTCTGGCACGGAAGGTCATCATAGAGAAACGTCCCAAACTCGTTCTGGCAGTTGCCTGCGAGCGTGACCTGACTTCCGGTATCAAAGACTGCTACCCCCTGCCGGTCATCGGAGTTCTGAACGACCGCCCCTTCGGACCTTGCTTCAACACCAAGGTTGACATAGAGAAGATCAATGAAGCCCTACAGGCAGTAATTGGCTAGAACCCTCGCACGACGTCCTTATCCGAGTTTTCTCTCCCGTTCCATTTCTTTCCGCAAGCGCCTGAATTACTACCCTCCGACGAGATGTTTCCACCCGAGATGTCCATAACAGTAGCAAGCAGCAAATCCATTCACAAGCGCTGGCCACAAGCCACCAGCCGGCAGGAGGCTGCAGTCGGTTGGAACTATGCTCAACAGTGGTTGGCGTTTTCCTCCGCAAAAAGCTTGATTCCATGCCTCAATAAAACCGTCAAGGTTTGCTCTGTCGGCATTTCGGCAGCAACCTGACTAGCGTTGCCGGGAGGGGTTCATAAGTCTTGTTTCGGCGCCTGAGTCCAAGACTTGCGGCTATCTCCACCACGGATCTTTGATCGAACGGCATGTAGCGATAACGTAAAATATCTTTCGCTTTTTTAAAACGAAGCACGGCAGTGCCTCGAATCGGTTAGAATTGCGTCGCCAAACGAAAATTCGACCCGAAAGGAGCACACTGCCGTGGAAGAACATTGTACCCCAAAGGCTCAAATCATCCAACTGAATGAAACTGCCGTCCGCGACCACCTCGGAGAAATGGTCCGTAGTACGGTGGAAGAGACCCTGAACCGGATGCTCGATGCCGAGGCGGATCGTCTATGCACCGCCGAGAAGTATCAGCGCAACGATGCTCGAACCGATACCCGGGCTGGCCATTACCAGCGAAAGCTCCAGACCAAGGCCGGAGAAGTGACCTTGAACATGCCGAAGCTGCGGCGACAGACCTTTGAAACGGCCATCATCGAGCGCTACCGCCGGCGTGAAGCCTCGGTGGAAGAGGCGCTGATTGAGATGTACCTGGCCGGTGTTTCGGTCCGGCGCGTCGAAGACATTACCGAAACCTTGTGGGGAACCAAGGTCAGTCCCGGCACCATCAGCAACCTCAACAAGAAGGTCTACGCCAAGATCGAGGAGTGGCGTAACCGTCCCATCAAAGGGGAGTTTCCCTATGTCTATCTGGACGGCATCGTGCTCAAGCGCTCCTGGGGCGGCGAAGTGACCAACGTGTCGGTACTGGTGGCCATAGGCGTCAACGATCAGGGATATCGCAAGATCCTCGGCGTCTGCGAAGGGGCCAAGGAGGACAAGGCCGGCTGGTCGAGCTTTCTGCGCCACTTGGCCTCACGGGCGTGCGGCTGTTCATCACCGACGCCTGCATGGGGCTGGTGGAGTCCCTGGCCGAGTTCTATCCGAAAACCAAATGGCAGCGCTGCACGGTTCATTTCTACCGCAATGTCTTCAGCGTTGTGCCGGCCAAACGGATGGCGGAAGTAGCGGCCATGCTCAAGGCGATCCATGCGTCGGAAGACAAGAAGGCGGCCCTGGAAAAGGCCGAGGCTGTCTTTGCCAAGCTGGAAGCGATGAAACTCAAGGAAGCGGCCAAGAAGGTTCAGGAATCTATTACCGAAACCCTGTCCTACTATGACTTTCCCCGCGAGCATCGCATCCGCATCCGGACGAATAACGCCCTTGAGAGGATCATGAAAGAGATCCGACGACGAACCAAAGTCGTTGGCGCTTTCCCCGACGGGAATTCAGCATTGATGCTCTGCGCTGCGCGGCTGCGTCACATTGCCGGAACCCAATGGGGTACGAAACGCTACCTCAATATCGATCTTCTCAGAGAACAGGAGTTAAACCAACAACTCGAAGAGGCTGAGGCAATCTAACTTACCGAAGGCACTGCCAAAAACAAAAAAGCGAAAAACTCTTTACACTATCCATGTAGCATCGTGGGCAAGCGTAACTTCAGGGCTCGAAATCGTCACGTCGAACACCCAGTTATTCCGTGCCATGCCGATTCTTCTTACAAAATACAAAAGGGCTCCTTCATATAAAGGAGCCCTGAGGGAAAAGCCTATTACTTACTTCTAGTTAAAGGAGAACTGCCTGCTGTGCAAGGTTGAGGAGAAACGCTGGAACAACTCCTGGCAACAGGACACCAACCACAGCAATAATAATGCAGATGGCAACTGCCGGAGTAAGCTTCATCCAGTCAAACTCTTCAACAGGATCCTTCATATACATATAAACCATCACACGGAGATAGTAATATACCGACGCGGCACTATTCAGTACCCCGATGATGGCAAGCCATACATACCCAGCCTTTATGGCGCCAGAGAAGAGGTAGAACTTACCGATAAAACCAGCAGTCGGCGGTATGCCAGCCAGCGAGAAGAGGAAGACTGCCATTGCCAGGGCCAGCACCGGGTGCTTAGTTCCGAACCCTGCGTAATCCATAACATTATTGTTTGCTTCGCCCTTCTTGCCAACAAGAACGATAATGGCAAAGGCCCCTATATTCATAAAAGCATAGGAAAGCATGTAGAAGAGAATGCCTGCCGTCCCCTCTGCATTTCCGGCGGCAAAACCGACCAGAGCATACCCAGCGTGCGCAATCGATGAGTATGCGAGCATCCTCTTGATATTGTCCTGATTGAGAGCAATCAGGTTACCAATGGTCATGGTAAGAACGGCAAGAATCCAGAGGAGATCGGACCAGTCAGCCTTAAGCGAAGGGAAAGCAATAATAACAACGCGCATAAATGCTGCGAAACCGGCTGCCTTCGGCCCCGCTGACATGAAAGCGGTCATTGGAGTCGGAGCACCCTCGTAGACATCCGGAGTCCACATATGGAACGGAGCAGCGGCGATCTTGAAGGAAAAGCCTACCGCCATCAGCAGCATTCCGATCACAAACATAGGATTCTGCGCCACGACTCCGTTTTGCGACACATACTCAGCAATCTTCACTACGCGCGTAGTGCCGGTAGCGCCGTAGGTGAGGGCCATTCCGTACAGGAGGAATCCAGTTGAAAACGCGCCAAGAAGAAAGTACTTGAGGCCAGCTTCATTCGACTTAACATTGGCCCTGTTAAAGCCTGCCAAAATATACAGAGATACGGAGAGCACTTCGAGACCAAGAAAAATAGTCATCAAATCCGTACCAGACGCCATAAGCATCATACCAACCGTGGCAAAGAGAAGCAGTGGGTAAAGTTCCCCGAGATTGCATTCTTCACGCTTGAAATATTGATCCGAGATAAGAATGCTCATCGCAACCGTGAGGAGGAAAATGCCCTTGAAAAATATAGAGAAGTTATCCTGAACAACAGAATCATTGAACGCCGAGAGAGGTACCCCCCATCCACCAATGAGCGTGAATCCGGCGACAATGACGCCTACGAGACTCAAATATCCCAGATAGGCCTTGTGCTCACTCGGAACGAATACGTTTACAAGGAGCAGCACCATCGCAAAGATCGAAAGTATGACCTCTGGCATTATTGGTGCGAAGTTAATGGCAGGAATTGCAATTGTTTCCATCTAGGTTCCCTCCGGTGGCTTTTCTGAAACCGATTACTTGTGCTCAACAGGCAGCACGGCGGCAGGAAGAGCCTGCGGTGCCGGGATCTGAGGAATCTGTGCCTTGGCGGTCTGCTTCGACTTGACGTGAACGATCAATTTCTCAAGCGATGGGCTCATTTTGTCGATGAAGGGGGTAGGATACACGCCCATAACGAAGATCAACACGAGCAACGGCAGCATAATCACCACTTCGCGTGCATTCAAATCTGTAAGCGTCTGGTTCTTGGGGTTATTCAGCTCTCCAAACATGACACGCTGGAACATCCAGAGCATATAAACTGCGGAAAGAATCACGCCGCTCGTCCCGATTACAGCATACCAACGCAGTTCACTTTCATACGCACCGATGAGAATAAGGAACTCTCCAACAAAGCCGTTGGTTCCCGGAAGACCGATGGAAGAAAGGGTGACAATCATGAAAATTGTAGCAAAAACCGGCATCTGCTTGGCCAATCCGCCGAAATCAGTTATGAGACGAGTGTGACGACGCTCATAGATGAAACCAACTATAAGGAACAGTGCGCCAGTGGAAACACCGTGATTGAGCATCTGAATCATTCCGCCCGAGAGTCCTTGCTGGTTGAGCGCAAACACGCCGAGCATAACATAGCCAAGGTGTGCAACTGAGGAGTAGGCAACAAGTTTTTTTACGTCCTCCTGAACCATAGCCACAAGGGCAGCATACACAATACCTATCACTGAAAGGACTGCAAAGAGAGGAGTAAACTGAGCTGTAGCGTCCGGGAAAAGCGGCATGGCGAAGCGTACAAAACCATAGGTTCCCATCTTAAGGAGAACGGCAGCCAGAATTACGGAACCAGCGGTCGGGGCTTCGGTATGTGCATCCGGCAACCACGTATGCAGCGGGAACATCGGTACTTTAATGGCAAAGGCCAAAGCGAACGCAAGGAACATCCAGGTCTGGGTCGCAGGATCGAGAGCGAGATCATAGAAGCGAAGCACACTGAAGTCGCCGGCTCCGCCCTTAAAGTAAAGGACGACAAGAGCGATCAGCATCAGGAGCGAACCGACCATTGTATAGATAAAGAACTTGAGCGCAGCGTATATCTTGTTTTTCCCACCCCATATACCGATGATGAAGTACATTGGAATGAGCATGACCTCCCAAAATATGTAGAAGAGGAACAGGTCAAGTGAAACGAAAGCGCCAAGCATCCCGACCTCAAGGAGGAGGAGACAGATCATGTATTCCTTCACCTTGTTCTCAACGGCTGTCCAGGTTGAAAGAATGGCGATTGGCACGATGAAGGTTGTCAGAATCACGAGCCAGAGACTGATTCCATCGATGGCAACATGATAATTCATCTGGTACGGGCCGGCAGCGATCCAGGGTACCTTCTCCACAAACTGGAACTCAGCGTTGCTCTGGAAGCCGGTAACAAGCGGAAGTGATACGACAAACGTCGCAAGAGCCACCAGAAGTGCAAGCCCCCGCTGTGCAGAATGGCTCTGCTTGGGAACGAAGAAGAGCAGTACGACCCCTAGAAGTGGTAGAAAGGTCATCACGCTGATTAAGGGAAACTGACTCATGAATCTGCTCCTTTAGTCCTATTGGTAATTCAGAGTTAGCGGAAGAGATAGAAGGCAACGATAACTACAACACCGAGTGACATGCCAAGGGCATAGTTGTGCACATACCCTGTCTGAATGTTTCTGAGCGCGCCACCGAAACCCTTGACGATTGCCGCAACACCGTTGACAACACCATCTACCACCACGACGTCAAAACCTTTCCAGAGACCATTACCGAGCGCCTTGCAGGGGTTGACGAAGAGAAAATCGTAGAGTTCGTCAACATACCACTTGTTATAAACTGCCCGGTGGAGCGCCGGGAAGGCAGCTGTGAATTTTGCAGGAATGGACGGTGACACCACATAGAGGAAGAAGGCAATGGAGATACCGATCAGCGCGATCACAACAGACGTGCCCATGAGTCCCCACTCAAGTGCAGGGCTATGGTGAGCCGCACCATGAGCGAGCTGCTGAGCCATGAACTCTTCGGATCCCTTGAATACTGGCTCAAGATAGTGCTCAAGATAATTCGGAATGCCCCCAAAAAGCTCGCCAATCAGCTTCGGTATGCCAACGTAACCACCTACGACAGCCAGCAAACCAAGTACCATCAGCGGAAAAGTAATGACAAGGGGAGATTCATGGAGGTGGCTCTTTGCCTTTTCCACGATGCGACACTCACCGAAGAAGGTCATAAACACAAGTCTGAACATATAGAACGCCGTGAAACCTGCGGCTATAGCGCCAGTTGCCCAGAGAATAATATTCAGGTCTCCATGGAGCGGGTTGGCAAAGGCCTGCCAGAGAATCTCATCTTTGGAGAAAAACCCGGAGAAACCTGGGATACCGGCGATAGCAATAGTTGACACAAGGAATGTCAGGAAGGTTATCGGCATCTGCTTCTTCAGACCACCCATGTTACGCATGTCCTGCGGGTCATCATGGGAATGGGCATGATGCAAGGCATGGTGCATTGAATGAATGACTGAACCAGACCCTAGGAAGAGGCAGGCCTTGAAGAACGCGTGAGTCATCAGGTGAAAAATACCCGCAGTAAAGGCGCCAACACCCATGGCGAGGAACATGAAACCAAGCTGCGATACTGTTGAATAGGCAAGGACGCGTTTGATATCGTTTTGAGCAGTACCAATAGTCGCAGCAAAAATGGCTGTAGCCGCACCAACTATGGCAACAATCATCATCGTCTCATGCGAACGAATATATACGAAATTCAAACGACCGATCATATATACGCCAGCTGTGACCATTGTTGCCGCATGGATGAGTGCGGATACTGGCGTCGGGCCTTCCATGGCATCAGGAAGCCATGTATAGAGTGGAAGCTGTGCTGACTTGCCGGTAGCACCCAGGAAGAAGCAGAGTGCAATTACCGTAACTACGCCACCAACCGGAAGAAGATGGGCATTTGCTGCCAATTGACGGAAATTGATGGTCCAGACATTATGGTTTTGTCCGAGATACCAGTAGAGCGTGAAGACACCCAGCAGAAAACCGAAGTCACCTACCCGGTTCATTACGAATGCCTTCTTGCCGGCGTCTCCCGCTGATTTCTTATGGAAATAGTAACCAATAAGGAGGTAAGAGCAGAGACCGACTCCTTCCCAACCGACAAACATAAGCAGGAGGTTGTTCCCGAGCACCAAAAGGAGCATAGAGAAAGTGAAAAGGTTCAAGTAGGTAAAATACCGATAGAAGCCCTCTTCACCGTGCATATAGCCGATGGAGTAAACATGAATCAGGAAACCAACACCCGTCACGACCATGATCATCAGCGCGGAAAGCGGATCGATAAGAAAACCGATCTCAGCGTTGAAGTTACCGGATTTAATCCACGTAAAGAGCACCTTCTCAAAGACGCGCTCTTCCGCAGATCTCGAGAGAAGCTCGATCAGGATGCCGAATGACACAAGAAACGAACCGAACACCATGAGTGATCCTATTCCACCGATCACGGTCTCGTTCTTGATCTTCTTCCCAAGAAGGCCGTTTATGACGACGCCGATCAGAGGGAACAGTGGTATCAGCCATACGTACTCGAACATTCCTGACTCCTTTATTATCGCGAGTAATTCAGAATTTCGTAAGTTCTGTCAGAACTGCTACAGTCTCATGAGCTTGATATCTTCAACGTCAATAGACTCACGATTCTTATAAAATGCAATCATAAGCGCCAGGCCCACGGCGGCTTCTGCTGCGGCAACCGTCATAACAAAGAAAACAAATATCTGTCCGTCAACATTTCCAAGATGCTTAGACAACGCGATGAAGGTAAGATTGACCGAATTTAGCATCATTTCGACGCACATAAAGATAACGATGGCATTTCTTCTGATGAGGACACCAATGGTCCCGATGGAAAATAGTATTGCGCTGAGTATCAAGTAACTGTGCAAAGAGACCATGAGCTTAACCCCTGTCAGTTAGATTTTCTTCTTCGTGAGAACAACCGCGCCGATGATGGCCACCAAGAGAAGAATGGAGGTCACCTCGAAGGGGAGAAGGAAGTCAGTGTACAACGCTTTGCCGATCAATTCAGTATGGCCAACCTTGTTTATGAGAGCCGAATCAATTGCTCCCTTCTGCCCTGTGAGCGAACTTCTATTAAACAGGTAGAACAGCTGGAACAAGCTAAATAGTCCGATCAGACTGCCAAACAGCACACTGTGCGAGCTCCTCCGACCAGATTCTGTCCGTACGTTGAGAAGCATGATTACGAACACAATCAAGACCATGATTGCGCCTGCATAGACCAACACCTGTATGGCTGCCATGAACGGTGCATCAAGCGTCACGTACAGAGTTGCCAAGCAGAAGAAAGTCAGAATGAGAGAGAGCGCGCTGTTGATCGGGTTCTTGCAGGTAATGACCAGAATACTGGCCAGGACAGCTACTGCTGCCACGATCATGAAGAAGAACGTTTCCATTGCTGCTCCTTTATTACTTTTCTAAGAGTCGCTCTTTGACGAATACAAAATCTTCGCGCTTATAATTTGCCAATTCAAATTCACCCGTCATCTTAAGGGCATCGACAGGGCAAGCCTCAACACAATAGCCGCAGAAAATGCACCGCAGCATATCAATCTCATACCGCTCGGCATATTTATTGTGTTCCTGATCCTCACCAGCCTCAACGGTTATGCATTTTGCTGGGCACACTGTAGGACAGAGATAGCAGCAAACACACTTGGCTTTACTGTGAGAAACCTTCAGAGCATGCAAGCCACGGAAATTGGGTGACGGTGTCGGCCGCTCATCTGGGTACTGAAGCGTAACTGGCTTCATGAACATATGCTTCAGGGTGATCTTGAGACCATTAATCAATGGCATTATCATGGCGTGTAACCTCGTAATAGGTTGTGACTAGAGTGATACAATAATTCCAGTTACTACGATATTGATCAGAGTCAAAGGCAGGAACACCTTCCATCCGAGACGCATCAGTTGGTCATACCGGTAGCGGGGATAGGTAGCACGAATCCACATGCACGTGAAGATCAGGAAATAGACCTTTGCAATAAACCAGAACCAACCGGGCAAGAAGCTGGGACCATGCCATCCCCCCAGGAACAGGGTGGTTGTTACAGCACAGACCGTTACCATGTTTGCATATTCTGCCATGAAGAACATGGCGTACTTCATACTTGAATATTCGGTGCAGAAACCGGAAACCAACTCTGTTTCAGCTTCAGGAAGGTCAAAGGGGGTCCGGTTGATTTCTGCAATGGAGCAGATAAAGAAAAGTATGAACGCCAAGGGCTGCTTAAAGGCGTACCAGGCACCATTGGCCTGATCAGCCACTATCTTCTGGAGCGAAAGGGACTCAGAGAGCATAAAGACCGAAATGATCGCCAGACCAGCGGCCAACTCGTAAGAGATCATCTGGGCGGAGGAGCGCAGACCACCGAGAAGTGAATATTTGCTGTTTGAAGACCACCCGGCCAAGACAATGCCATATACACCTATTGATGCCAGCGCAAGGATATAAAGGACACCAACATTGAGGTCTACAACTTGTCCCGACGCAGTGTCGTAGTATGCAGCAATTTGGAGGGGTATTTTGTAGCCACCCACCTCAATTGTTTCACCAAAAGGGATGACTGCGAAGCCAATGAACGCTGGGACGAGCGCTATCAGAGGAGCTATCAGGAAGGCGAATTTGTCCGCTTTCGAAGGGATTATCTCCTCCTTAAAGAATAGCTTAACACCGTCTGCAATCGGTTGCAGCAGGCCATGCCAGCCAGTGCGCATTGGACCAAGCCGCACCTGCATGTGACCAATGATCTTACGTTCAGCATAGGTGGCGTACGCCACAGTAAGCAGTACGAAGACGAACACCACGAGAACCTTGAGTACCATGGCGATGTAGTATGCCATCGGCAATCCCAATATTTCGTATCCCATTTGCACTCTTCCCCTCTTGATGTGATGGTGTTGTGAGTGGACTTTACATCCAAGTATAGCTACTTGCTTATTGTAACCCACGTAACAGGTGCACCGTTGGTGATACTGTTAATGGACATGTCGGAAAAATGATACGGCGCGAACACAACACCTTCAGGCATGCGCATACTTACTTTGGCCTTCAGCTTGACTTCTCCAACAGACGATTTCACTGTTAACGTCTGGTCATTTTCAACGCCAAGTTTTTTAGCATCGCCACTATTCAACTCTACATATCCTTCTGGGCAGACATACATGGGGCCTTCCCCATGCAGCGACAAGGTACCGCAATGATTGAGAGCATTGCCCGTAACGAGAGCCATCGCACCAGCTGCCGACTCCTGGCCATCCGCAACCGTTGAAACGAACCGCAGCCTGTTGGCAACTGAATAGACTGAACCGTTCTCGTCCAAACCATCGAAAGTAAGCCCACTGTACGAAGGAACCACAGACGCAATCTCGGCAAAAACTTCCGACAATCCTTTAAAGGAGTCACACCCAAGGGTTGAATACAAAGAGTTAAATATATCAAAGTCACTGCGGGCCATGCCGATAGTATCTATTGCTTTGCGAACCCTTTGAACGGCCTTACCGGCGCTGGTAAAGGTACCATTCTTCTCAGCAAAGGAGCATGCCGGGAGAACGACATCTGCTTTACTGGCCGTCTCGGTCATAAACAGATCCTGAACCACAAGGAACTCGACAGCATCGAGAGCAGCTTCGACCTTTTTACGGTTCGGGTAAGAGATAACGGGATTCTCACCAACTACGTACAGTGTCTTGATGGCGCCTGAAGCACAACCGTCTAGAATTCCCATGGCATCACGACCACCTGCAACCGGATGAATCCTAAGATCAGCAGCCCCCTGGCTATTGTTCTTCTCGCCCATTATGAGAACGCCACACCCTTCTTTGCCAATCTTGCCCGTAAGCAACGCAAGGTTGATGGTGGCTTGGGCAAGCGCCTTCCCATGCCCCGGATAGGCAAGCCCGATGGGCAGCATGATGAGTGCCTTCTCGGCTTTTGCATAGTCGCGTGCAAGGGTTGTAATATCTTCAATTGACATACCACACTGGGCTGCGACAATAGCCGGAGCACATGCCCCGAGATTCTTAACGAAATCGTCATAACCAGGGAGGGATGAGGCTGAGCTGTCAGCAAGTCCCTCATCAACGATGACCTTTGCAAGGGCATTAAAGAGGAGGACTTCACTTGCGGGCTTATGAACATATGTAATAGCGTTCGGAAGTTTTGAAAGCTTACCTTTCTTGTCCGACACAATTCGGAGATTAACGCCTTTGCGCTTCACTCCGAGATTTATCTCAAAGCCAAGGACAGGGTGCGTTTCGTAAGCATCCGTCTTCACAACCAACAACAGATTCGTTGTCTGAATATCCGAAATAGAAGCTGGCGAGGCTGGATACCCAAGGCTCTCGACCGCGCCCGCTGTCAACGCATCGTGGGCGTAGCCTGCCGAGTGATCAATGTTATCGGACCCAATTCCTTTATTGAAAAGCTGCTTGAAAAGATAGAGCTCTTCATTGGTAAGACGGGGCGTTACCAGTCCGGCAACAGATGATGCACCAACGCTTTTTGCATCAGCAAGTCTCTGGTGTACCAGTCCGAGAGCTTCGTCCCAGCTGGCCTCCTCAAGCTTACCGTTCTTCTTGACCAGTGGTGTCTTGAGACGCTTATCACTGTTCACGAATTGATATCCAAATCTACCACGAGTACAAAGCTGACCATTATGGAAACCCTGATTCTCGTCATAGACCGTGGTAAGTACTTTGTTATCCTTTACCCCAAGAGTTAGCTGGCACCCCGTTCCGCAGTAAGAACAAACCGTCTTCACTTTATTCAATGACCACCAGCGGGCCTTGAATTTGAACGGTCTGCTCACGAGAGCGCCAACGGGGCAAACTGATACACATGATCCGCAAAACTCGCAATTAAGCGGTCCATCGAACTCTGTACCAATTTTTGCTTCAAGACCCCGATTGATAAAGGTATAGGCGCCGAATGAAACTATTTCATCACAGATTCGAGCACACTTGCCGCAGTGAACGCAACGATTCATGTCCCGTTCAATGAGCGGGTTTTGGTAGTCGATCTGATGCTGAAATTTTTCATCTTTGAACCGATTTGAATTCACCTGGTATTCGTAGGTGAGATTCTGGAGGTCGCAATCGCCAGCGGCGTCGCAAACAGGACAGTCGATTGGATGCTTCAGCAACAGTAGTTCAAGAACGAGCTTACGGGCCTGAATAATCTCAGGAGTCATGGTGTTGACTATCATGCCCTCAGTTACAGGGGTCGTACACGCCGGAATCTGGCGCCCTTTCATCTGTTCGACCTCGACAAGACACATACGGCAACCGCCGAAGGGATGGAGCTTCTTGTCGTGACAGAGAATGGGTATCCTGATGCCGGCTGATTTTGCAGCATCGTAAATGGTAGCGTCCTTGGGTACCGTTACCTGTTTTCCGTCAATCGTGAGATTTACCATCTTGACCTCTGTATAACCTCGGATAGTTAGCTCATCGAGCTGTTACTCAATCGCCATGAACCGACAGGCGTCATAACACGACTTACATTTTGTACACTTTTCCTTGTCCAAATAGGCAACCTGTCCCTTTTCCCAGACAATTGCGTCTACCGGACACGCTTTGAAGCACGCACCGCACTTAACGCACTTTTCCTCTATTACCTGCCACAGGAGTAGTTCCTTGCAGCAGTTTGACGGGCAGCGTTTATCGGTGATGTGGGCTTCGTACTCTTCCCGGAAATAGCGAATGGTCGAGAGAATAGGGTTCGGCGCTGTTTGGCCGAGGCCACATAAAGAAGCCTTCTTGATGGTACTGCCCATCTCCAGAAGAGTCTCAATGTCGCCCGCCTGGCCGCGGCCTGCGGTAATTCTCTCCAGAATGTCAAGCATAACCTTGAGGCCAATCCGGCAGGGGACACATTTCCCGCAAGACTCCATTCTGGTGAACGAAAGGAAGAAGCGGGCAACGTCGACCATACAGGTTGTCTCGTCCATGACGACCAGACCACCCGAACCCATCATGGCTCCGGCCTTAATCAATGAATCGTAGTCAACGGGAGTATCAAGCACTTCAGGAGGGATACAGCCACCAGAGGGCCCACCCGCCTGTACCGCCTTGAATTTGCGATTATTCGCAATCCCACCGCAGACATTATAAATAACATCGCGAACTGTCATGCCTGCAGGAACCTCAACAAGGCCCGTGTGTTTTACCTTGCCAGTGACGGCAAAAATTTTGGTCCCCTTGGTCGTGTCAGTTCCGAGGGAGGCATACCACTCAGCTCCCTTGTTGATTATGTGACGGACGTTGGCAAACGTCTCAACGTTATTGATGTTGGTCGGCTTGGCCCACAAGCCCTTGACCGCAGGGAACGGTGGCCGGGGGCGTGGCATGCCTCGTTCACCTTCGATGGAAGCCATGAGCGCAGTCTCTTCACCGCACACGAAGGCACCGGCACCCTTTTTGATAATCAGGTCAAAGTCAAAGCCCCAACCTTGTATATTGTGCCCGAGATAGCCTTTCTCACGGCATACATCAAGGGCCTTTTGGAGGCGCTCAATCGCCAGCGGATACTCTGCGCGTACGTAAACGTACCCCTTAGAGCAACCGATCGCATACGCCGCAATCATCATCCCCTCGATGATGCAGTAGGGGTCACCCTCAAGGATCGAACGGTCCATGAAGGCCCCGGGATCCCCTTCGTCAGCATTACAGATCAAATATTTAAGCTTCCCGGGTGTAGCAGCACAAAAGGACCACTTCATGCCGGTGGGAAAGCCCCCCCCCCCACGGCCGCGCAGACCCGCCTTCTTGACCTCATCGATAACCGCAGCCGGAGTCATCTCTTTCACGCATTTTTCGATGGCCTTGAATCCATCTTCTGCCAGATAGGCGTCAAGGCTCTCGGGATCAATCTGACCGCAACCGGTCATAACAATCCGCATTTGTTGATCGACAAATGTATTGTAATAAGGTTTTGCCTTTCGCTTTTCCAAAGGCGTGCGCTTGATGATGTGTTCATCAACGAGCTGCGCTACTTCTTCTGGCTGCACAAAATCATAGGTGACCCGTCCAAGCTCAGGATCCACGATATCGACGAGAACATCGTTTGCACAGAGTCCGCGGCAGCCAGTCTTAATAATGTCGCAACGCTTGCCCACAACGGCGTTGACGCCTCTTTCGGAAATTATCCGATTAAATTCGGCCTCGACCTTTTTTGCACCGGCCGATACGCCGCCTGTCCCCTGACAAATCAGAATCTTTATAGCTTCGCCCATAACGCTCTATCCTCTGATGTGAATGGTTGGATCGATCCTACTTCATCGGCCGCTGATTATACTCAGCGATAATCTCTTCAACCTTTTGCACTGTCATTTTCCCAAAGGTGTCGTCGTTGACCATCGCCAAAGGAGCCATCCCGCAGGCACCGAGACAAGCAACCTTCTCAAAGGTGTACCGAAGGTCGGGTGAGGTTTCGGCATGACTAATCCCAAGCTTGTCGAAAAAGGTTTCAACAATTCGGGGAGCCCCCTGAACGTGACACGCGGTTCCCACACAGACCCGGATAATGTAGCGTCCACGAGGTTTGAGATGGAACTGGGCATAAAATGTCAGCACTCCGAATATCTGGCTGGGATAGACATTGAGACGCTCTGCCACCAGATCGATGGTCGGCTTTGGCACATAGCCATACTCATCTTGAATACCCTGTAGCACCGGCATAAGATTGCCTGGAAGGGTCAAGTATTTGTCAATGACATGGTTCGCCGGTCCGAGATCTATTTCCTCTACTGGCGTTTCCTCAACATTTGTCGCTTCGGCCGGAGCGTTGCTCATTACTCCCTCTCCTTTATCGCAGTGGCATTACCGGTCGATTTCACCAAGCACGATATCCAACGTACCGATAACGGCAACAAGGTCTGCAATCATGGAACCCTTTGCCATCTTCTCTATGGCCCCAAGGTTGACGAATGAGGGGGGGCGTATGCGCATGCGGTACGGCTTGTTGCCACCGTCGCTGACGATATAGTAGCCAAGCTCTCCCTTGGGGTTCTCCACTCCCTGATATACTTCACCTTCAGGAACAGGGAATCCTTCGCTGGCTATCTTGAAATGATGGATAAGTCCCTCAATCGTATTGTAAACATTTTCCTTGGGCGGATAAGTCACTTGAGGTGCATCAGCCAAGACGGGACCAGGCTTAAGGGAGTCGAGAGCCTGACGGATGATATTGACCGCTTCGCGCATTTCGACGAGCCTGACTTTATAACGGTCGAAGGTGTCACACTTCTCCCCCACTGGAACCTTGAACTGGTACTTCTCGTACCCACTGTAGGGGTTGTCGCGGCGAAGATCCCAATCAACACCCGAGCCACGCAGCGCAGGCCCGGTAATGCCGTAATCAATTGCATCTTCAGCAGATATCACGCCATTGCCGACCGTGCGGTTAAGCCAAATAGTGTTCTTGGTGAGAAGCCCCTCATACGTATCAAAATGACCGGGGAACGTGTCAACAATTTCCCTCACGTCTTTTTCGAATCCGTCATATACGTCCGACGAGAGACCGCCCACCCGGAAATAACTGCTTGTCATCCGGGCACCGGAAATCTTCTCATAAAGGCTCATCACCATCTCACGCTCGCGGAAAGCATAGATGAACACGGTCATGGCACCGATATCAAGGGCATGGCACGCAACCCAGACAAGGTGAGATTTGAGCCTGGTCAACTCAGCCAAGATCACACGTATAGTCTGAGCACGTTCAGGAACCTCAATTCCCAAGAGCTTCTCAACTGCCAACACATAGCCGAGGTTATTGTGCATCGGTGCAAGGTAATCAAGACGGTCGGTCAGAGGGATCGTCTGGTGGTACGTGCGGTGTTCCGAGAGTTTCTCAACGCCACGGTGCAGATACCCGATATGCGGCGTAATCTTTTGGATGATTTCGCCGTCCAGTTCGACGACCAACCGCAAAACGCCGTGGGTACTCGGATGCTGTGGCCCCATGTTGACTGTCATAATCTCAGTACTAGCCATTGCGCGCCTCTGTATTCTTCTCTCTAGAGTAGGTTAATTTCGCTCAAATAATCCGTATCGCTACGACAACCGCCCTTTGTAAGGCTCACGACCAGGCCCCTGCAGCGGATAATCCTTCCGAAGCGGATGGCCGACCCAGTCATCAGTCATCAGTATCCGACGAAGATCTGGGTGATTATTGAAGACCACACCCATCAAATCGTAAACTTCACGCTCCAACCAATTGGCCGCGCTCCAGACGCAGGAAACCGTATCAATGGAGCAGCCAGCCTCCGGAACCCCCGCCTTAACCCTGAGGCGGTCTTTATTCGGAATCGAATAAAGATTGTAAACTACCATAAAGCGTGGCTCTTGCTTCCCCAGATAGTCCACCGCGGTTACGTCGGTACAGAGATTATAGGCAAGCGACGACTTGAGGAAATTGCAAATTTCAACAATGTCCTCACGCTTCACCGTAACCGTCACCTCTCCGCGGAACTCTTTCACATCAAGCACGGAAGCGGAAAATTTTTCCCTGAGCTTTATTACTGCGCGATTAGTTTCAGCCATAACCGTTGGCTCCCTTACCTAGTTGATATGGTCACGCCGCCGACTCGAGTCGCTGGCCAAGACCGATAGTAGAACCAAAGGAGTTCTTATCCTTCATGATTTTATCCTGAAGCTTGATAAGACCATAAAGCAATGCCTCCGGCCGGGGAGGGCAACCAGGGATATACACATCTACCGGAAGCGCCTCATCAATCCCCTGCACGACACTATACGTATCAAAAACCCCACCCGAACAGGCACAGGCCCCCATAGCGACCACCCACTTCGGCTCAGGCATTTGCTCGTAAACGGTCTGGATTACGGGCAGCATCTTTTTGGTGACCGTTCCAGCAATAATGATGCAGTCGGCCTGCCTTGGCGAAGCACGGAAAATAATACCAAAACGGTCAAGGTCGTTATGGGATGCCCCGGTAGCCATCATCTCGATGGCACAGCAGGCAAGACCGAAGGTCATCGGCCAAATGGAGGACTTCCTCGCCCAGTTGACGAGACCGTCCAAGGACGCTGTAATGAAGCTATCTCCCAACGGCTGATCTACTCCCATTCCAAGGCTCCTTTTTTCCATACATAGATGTAACCAACAAAGAGTATAACGATAAAGACCCCCATCTCCATCACGCCGAACATCCCCAACCTCTTAAAGAGAACCGACCACGGATAGAGAAAGACTGCTTCAATATCAAACAAGATAAAGAGCATGGCGATAATATAAAACTTTACCGAGAACCTCTCACGGGCAGACCCGACCGGCTCACAGCCACACTCGTATGGAGCAAGCTTGACAACACTTGGCTTCTTCTGCCCGATCAGCGACGAAAACACCAGCGAGCAGAGACCAAAGATGACAGCAATTGCCACCAAGACAAGTATCGGAAGATAGGCGCCAAGCATATGTCTTACCTCCAGACTGAGTTATTGCTTCAATTTAATTATTATCAACATCAACTGGCGACTCAGGTTCTATCTAAAACCACGTTTGTCGCATGCGTATACTGTATACAATTTGATGGGAACTTATGCCATTTAAAAAACTTTGTCAAGGAAAAAAAGCTTTAATCTTGCCCGCTTAATTTGTCGATTTCCTACCAAATTCCAGCCTCTCCAGCACCCCCTGGCCGCAACCTTTTGCCCCTTGACACCTGACTTGCCACATGCTAATAACATATTAATTTTCCAGCTAAATTAGACACAATAAGGGGCCACACGACGATGAACACATCCCATTCCAAAGAACTTTTTGCCAAGGCACAAGAAATTATCCCCGGCGGTGTTAACAGCCCAGTACGAGCATTCAAATCAGTAGGAGCAGAACCGGTTTTCATTAAGAAAGCTTCAGGCTCTACCATTATTGATGCCGACGATAATGCCTATATAGATTATGTTGGTTCCTGGGGACCGATGATTCTCGGCCATTGTCACCCCCGGATCGTGGCTTCCGTTCAGCGCGCCACGGAGAACGGCAGCAGCTTTGGTGCGCCGACCGAACTCGAAATCACTTTGGCGGAGATGGTGGTTGCAGCAGTCCCATCGATCGAAATGGTCCGCATGGTAAGCTCAGGCACAGAAGCAACCATGAGCGCCATCCGCCTGGCACGCGGTTATACAGGACGAGACAAGATCATCAAATTTTCAGGATGTTACCATGGCCACGCCGACTCCCTCCTCGTCAAGGCAGGTTCCGGCGCGGCGACTTTTGGCGTTCCCGACTCACCTGGCGTTCCAAGGGACTTTGCTCAACATACCCTCACTGCAACCTTCAATGACCTTGAATCGGTCGAGGAACTCATTTGCGCCCATTCCAGAGAGGTCGCGTGCATTATTGTCGAGCCAATTGCTGGCAATATGGGTACCGTCCCTCCCCGCGCGGGATTTCTTGAAGGACTCCGAGAGATCTGCACCAACGAGGGAATTATCCTCATCTTCGACGAAGTCATGACTGGTTTCCGCGTTGCATACGGCGGCGCCCAGGAACGCTATGGCATAACACCTGACATGACCACCTTGGGGAAAATTATCGGCGGAGGCCTTCCTGTCGGAGCATTTGGTGGCAAAAGAGAGATAATGCAACAACTTTCGCCCTCGGGCGGGGTTTATCAGGCAGGAACTCTTTCTGGCAATCCACTTGCCATGACCGCGGGCATAGAAACACTCAAGCTACTCCAGGAAGACGGCTTCTACGGTCGCCTCGAGGAAAAGAGTCGTGCGCTGGCCGAAGGGATTGCAGACGCAGCTCGTCGTGCAGGCTACCCAATCTACTCGACACGGGTCGGCAGCATGTTTTGCGCTTTCTTCACAAACGGCGAAGTGCACGACTGGACGTCGGCGGCCATGTGCGACACCAAGTCTTTCGCCACCTTCTTCCGATCGATGCTTGAAGAAGGTATCTACCTGGCACCATCGCAGTTTGAAACCGCTTTTGTCTCCATTGCCCACTCCAGTGAAGACATCGAAAAGACCATTGCAGCGGCATTCTCATGTTTCAAAAAACTCTAGCCGTTAATTGTCATTGACACCGTTATAGATGCTGTGGTAAGAAGCTGAGGTTTCCGTGCCACATTCCACTATACGTTGCCCCATGGACGAAGAAAAACGAAACCTCATAAAGACCGTCGGTCTCGTTTCGAGCATGGGCATTTCGATGGCGCTGGCTATCATCATTGGCGTTGTCATCGGAAGACAACTCGACAAGTGGTTCGGCACGCACCCTTGGTTCTTCTTCATATTTCTGTTTTTTGGCATCGCGGCCGGCTTCAGGAATATATATATAATCGCCGGCAGGGAAATACGAAAAGATGGGGAGGACAATAAGCGAGGATAGGCTCTTTGCCGCCGTCACAATTGGTGGCCTAGTTCTTCTTGGTGTTCTCTGCCTGACCGGCTATGTGTTCTGGTCTGGCAGATTTGCTGTTAGTATCCTTGCTGGCGGAATTCTTGCCCTCTTCAATTTTTACTGGATGCGAAACACCCTGAAACGTGTCCTGAATCTTCATCCCCGGCAGGCAGGCAGTTTCGCCCAGTTCCGCTATTTGCTCCGGCTTGCCTTTGTCGCCCTTATACTTTATGTGCTCATTGTCCACGCTGGAATCGACGTCATAGGCCTTATCATCGGCTTGTCGATATTCGTGGTCGTAATTATAGGACTTTCGATTTATATGTTGCTTGATAAAGGAGAGTAACTCATGGTTCATCCGCTGCTGTTCCTGCAGTTCTTCAGAAAGCTCCTCGAACCGCTCCACATTTCGGAAGCGGGAGCTGACGCCATTGCATACACATGGCTCATTATCGTATTCCTGCTAATCGTTTCGCTTATTGCCACCAAAGCGCTCAAAGCCGTTCCCACAGGAATGCAAAACTTCATGGAAGTGGTGGTCGGCGGCATCGAGAATATGGTGGAAGAAACCATGGGAGAGAAAGGACGGCCCTACTTTCCGCTCATAGCCACCCTTGCCCTCTTCGTTCTCGTATCGAACCTCATCGGCCTCATTCCCGGGTTCTTCCCGCCAACTGCAAACCTGAATACGACCGCGGCGTGCGCAATTATCGTGTTCCTCTCGACCCACGTGGTCGGGATCAAGAAACACGGATTCCATTACCTTCAGCACTTCATGGGCCCGATCTGGTGGTTGGCACCGCTCATGTTCTTCATTGAGATCATCGGCCACCTGAGCCGTCCCCTTTCTCTCTCACTGCGTCTTTTCGGCAACATGAACGGCCACGAACTCGTTCTCATGATCTTCTTCGCCTTGGCGCCGTTCCTCGTGCCGCTGCCGATGATGCTGATGGGGGTTCTCGTATCCTTTATCCAGGCGTTCGTATTCATGCTTCTCGCCATGATTTATATTCAGGGCTCTCTCGAAGAGGCTCACTAATTACTCGAATCCTATACTGTTTAGGAGACAACACCCAAAGGGAGGTAGTAAAAGATGGATTTTCTTACGATGTGCATGCTCGCAGCTGGTTTCGGTATGGCTATCGGTGCGTTCGGTACCGGTATCGGCCAAGGTCTCGCGGTAAAGAGCGCCGTTGAAGGCGTTTCCCGCAATCCGGGTGCTTCCGGCAAGATCCTGACCACCATGATGATCGGTCTGGCCATGATCGAGTCTCTGGCCATCTACGTTCTCGTCGTGTGCCTCATCATCCTGTTCGCCAACCCCTACAAGGACGTTGCGATCAAGCTTGCCGAGACCGTCGCGAAGTAATCGGTTTCAAATCTCTTAAAGAGCAAAAGGGGTGTGTCCCAGTGGGCACACCCCTTTTTGTCTCTATCCAACCGTCAATCCGAATTTCAGCCAAAGGTTCTCTGCAGATATTCCACCAGGAGCCTCACGCCGACACCGGTCGCCCCCTTGGGGAGGTAAGGCTTCCCCTTCTCCTCCCACGCGGTGCCCGCGATGTCGAGGTGGGCCCATTTCGCCTTCCCCACATAGCGTTGGAGAAACCATGCCGCAGAGATGGTGCCGGCATGGGGTCCCCCGGCATTTTTCATGTCGGCGATGTCGCTTTTCATGAGTTCTCCGTACTCGTCCCAGACGGGAAGCTCCCAGAGCCGCTCCCCCGTGGCTTCGCCTGAAGTCGTAAGCGCGCGGATGAGCGTCGAATCGTTTCCCATGACCGCTGTTGCGACAGTGCCAAGGGCCACGAGACAGGCCCCCGTGAGGGTAGCCAGGTCGATGAGAGCGGCGGGACGATAGCGTTGCGCGTAATAAAGGGCGTCACAGAGGAGCATCCTCCCCTCCGCATCTGTGTTGACAATCTCCACCGTTTGCCCTGACATCGTACGCACCACATCGCCAGGCCTATAGGCGCCACCGCCGGGCATATTTTCCGCTACAGGGATGAGGCCGACAACGTTGACCGGCATCCGGAGCCCGGACACAGCACTGATGGTACCCATTACCGCCGCGGCTCCCGCCATGTCGTCCTTCATCCTCTCCATCCCCTCCCGCGGCTTGAGGGATATCCCCCCCGAGTCGAACGTCACTCCTTTCCCGACGAGAACAACGGGACGTTTCTTGGGGTCTCCCGCCAGATATTCGAGAATGATGAACCGGGGCGAGTGATGGGATCCCTTGGCCACGGACAGGATTCCCTCCATGGAAAGCCGCTCCATATCCTCGCGCTCGAGCACGCGACAGGCGACGCCGAGTCGCCCTGCCATTTCGATGGCTCGGTCGGCGAGATATGCGGGGGTCGCCACGTTGCAGGGATGGGAAACCAGATCGCGGACAAAGCTTACCGCATCACAGACCGTCGTGCGCTCGCTCACCGCGCGCTCGGTCGATGCCAGTTCGCCTTCCTCGTCCACAAGGACGGCCATCTCCTCAACGGTGCCTTCGTCATTTTTCGTAGTCTTGTAGATATCGAAACCGTAACCGCCAAGAAGATAACCTTCCAGTGAGGCTTCCAGTGATCCAGGCACGGAATCAGCCGAACGGTGCAAGATGGTAGCGAAGCGCACCACACCGGTGGCACGGACTGCCTTCACCGCACTCCCCGCCGCCTGGCGAACCCGCTCGGGAGTAACCGCATCCCGCTGGCCCAGCCCGACAAGGAGAAGCCGTTCCGCAGGGAGACGGCCAAGGGTGTGGATGAGCTTGGTCCTGTTGAGTTTGCCGGTAAATTCTCCAGCCTCACGGATGGCAGACAGACCTCGCCCCAATGCATCGTCAACGGAACCCAGAAGGGTGTTCTCACTGAATCGGTCTTCGTAGCAGCCCAGAACAAGCAGCGGGCAGGGGTAGAGCAGGGCATCATGCAAAACAACCCGAGCATTCATAACAGTTCCTCCTGAATAAAAACGGGGTGCGTTCAGTTCAGCCTGCACCCCGTGAACATCTATTCTATTCGCAAAGCCAGATAGTAGTTGGAGTCTCCACGACGCAACAGGAAGCGGACAACATCACCCTTCCCGTATTCCTTGATCAGCTTCTCGTAATCCATAACAGTCGCAACCGCCTTGTCGCCAATCTCGAGTATTATGTCCCCTGACTGGAAGCCTCCGAGCTCGGCAATGCTCCCCTGCTTCACACCGGTGACGACCACCCCCCGGGACTCCTTCAGCCCCAACCGTGCAGCGAGATCCTTGGTCAGTTCCCGGGCAGAGAGGCCGAACGCATCACCGGCGGTCTTCTGGTTGTTCTCGTCGCCCGACTCGGCAAGCCGGCCGACAGAAACGGTGAATTCCCGGGGTTTCCCCTCCCGGAGAACCTTGATTTTGACAGCCTTGCCAATGGGCTCGGCAGCCACCAGCCGCGGCAGCTCGCTCATCTCATTGATCTTTTTCCCATCGAACTCCAGAATTATGTCGCCGCTCCTGAGCCCCGCGTTGGCCGCCGGCCCGTCCTTGACAACATCCGTGATGAGGGCTCCTTTTTCACCTTCGAGGCCGAACGACTTGGCCAACTCCGGTGACATCGGCTGCATGGTAACGCCAAGCCATCCCCTCGTCACCTTCCCTTTCTCTTCGAGCTGGGGAAGAACATCTTTGGCCATATTGACCGGAATGGCAAAGCCGATCCCCTGTCCGCCAGCCACAATGGCGGTGTTGATCCCTATGACCTTCCCTTCGGCGTTGAAGAGGGGACCACCGGAATTCCCCGGATTGATGGAGGCATCAGTCTGGATGAAGTCGTCATAGGGGCCGCTGCCGATAACGCGCCCCGTCGCGCTGACAATCCCTGCGGTAACAGTCTGAGCCAGGCCGAAGGGGTTGCCGATGGCCATGACCCATTCCCCCACCTTGATCTGGGCGCTGTCCCCCAGTTCAGCCACGGGGAGATTCTCTTTGGCATCAATCTTGATAAGAGCTAAATCGAGCTTCTCATCGGAGCCTTTGACCTCCGCCTTGAATTCACGGCCGTCGGAGAGGCGGACCTTGATCTCGTCAGCCCCGGCAATGACGTGATTATTGGTAATGATGAACCCCTGCTTGCTGATGATGAAGCCCGATCCGAGACTCCGCTCACGCTGGGGGCGGCGGGGCATTTCCTCGAAAAAATGCTCGAAAAAGTCCTGAAACGGGTCGGGGAATGGAGATGGCTGGCGCCGCATTCGGAACTGGGGCGTTAACGTCTTCGTGGTACTAATGTTGACGACCGTAGGCTTGAGCTTCTCAGCGAGATCGACGAAATCGGGCGTCAAAACCTTTGCAGGGGATTCTCCCACCGCAAGCACTGCGAGACAGGCAGCGAAGACAATCTCTTTAAAAAACCGCAGTGAAGACAGTTTCATGGCTACCTCCGACAATGGATTTAACCTGATAACTGTAATAAGGGGGTAGCGGTTTGTCAACATGGGGGCCTCCCGTTGATAGCGCTCTGGTGGTGTTTTCTCTTGCCAGCCCTGAACATCTTGATTAGTATGAACCTCACTTTCGGCAGCGCTAAGTAGGCATTATGAAAAAGATTTATTTCATAACCGCTCTTCTCCTCATTCTGAACTCTCTGGCACTCGCTCGGATTGCGGCGGCCCTGGTGGGCTATCGCCTGTCCCATACCCTTCAGAGCACCGTCAATCGTACCCACAACGCCGTGAAACCGGCCCAATCAGAGGCGCTGTCAGCGTATGCGCCCATTGTCGAAAAGGGGCTCTTCGGGCGTGCGGCACAGGGGAAGTTGACACTCCTCACAGCAACAGCACCAGTTGCCAAGGGAAGCAACCCGCCATCCGCTCAAGGGGACCTTGTCCTCGTCGGCACGGTACGGGGCTCATTCCGGGAGACCTTTGCCCTGATCAGGCGAACCACGCCGCCCGAGGAGCGGGTTTTCAGGCTCGGCGACCAGGTTTTCGAACGGGGCCCCCTCGTGAGCGTCCAAAAGGAGAGTGTCGAAATTCTGTCCGGCGGAAAGCGGGTCAAATTGCTGACACCTCAGGCGACACCGTCTGAATCACCGGCATCTCCTTCCCCCCAGGGACCTGCCGTGACAGGCGGGGCAACCCAAACCGGATCGGGGACCTTCGTCGTCGACCAACGGCTCCTGAATGCGGCCCTCGACAACATCGGCCAGGCCATGACCGACGCCCGGCTCCTCCCCAGCGTCAAGGACGGCAAAGTGGAGGGGTTCCGCGTTTCGGAGGTGAAACCGTCAGGGGTCTTTGCCATGGTAGGCATCAAAAACGGCGATGTGCTGCACAAAATAAACGATCTCCCCGTTGACTCCCCTGAACGGGCTATCCAGTCCCTTGCCTCCCTCAAGGGGCAGAACCGGATCAAGCTCGATCTGGTACGGGACGGGCAACCGTCAACGTTCAGTTACGACATACGCTAATCCAGGTCCGGGCCATCCCGAACCAGCAGACGCTTCACCCGGAGGCATTCGTGATCATACGCTTCTCAGCAGGGCTCGCCTCGGCGGCACTTCTCCTCTCTCTCCTGGCCCCCGTGCCAGCCATGGCCAAGGGGGTGGTTCTCAACTTCAGCGATGTGGATATCGCCACCATGGTGAAGTTCATCAGCGACCTCACCGGTAAGAACTTCGTCATGGACGAACGGGTGAAGGGGAAGATCTCGGTCTATTCCCCTTCGAAGCTCTCGTCCGACGAAGCCTTCAACGTCTTCACATCAGTGCTGGAACTGAAGGGATTCACCATCGTACCGGCAGGAAGGGTCTACAAGATCATCCCGACGTCCCAGGCGAAGCAGTCGGGGATGAAGCTCCTCACGGAGAAGGACCGGGGACCGGTCAGCGACGCCTACGTGGCCCGAATTATTCCCCTCGAAAGAATCTCGGCCCAGGAGGCGGTGACCTTTCTCCAGCCCATCGTTTCCAAGGATGGCTACATCGCCGCCTTCGGCGCCAACAACATGCTCATGGTGGTGGATTCGGCCCTGAACATCCAGAAGCTGACCGGCATCCTCGCCCAGGTTGATTCGCTCCAGAAGCGCGAGGGAACCGAAACCGTCTTCCTCAAGAACGCCTCGGCGGAAAGCGTGGCAACGGTGATCCGCGAATGGCTCGGCGGCAAGGGGAGCCGGCCGGCCGCCGCTGGTCAGGGCGGGCAACAGACCACCTCCGCCGCCGGCGTGCTCGTCATTCCCGACAACCGACTCAACGCCCTCGTCATCTCCGGCAACGACCGCGACAAGGAAGACATCAAGAAGCTGGTCGCCCTGATAGACGTCGTTCCCCCCACTTCGAGCAGCAAGATCAACGTCTACTACCTGGAGAATGCCGATGCCACCGAGGTGGGTAAAGTCCTCGACGGCATCATCAAAGGTGTCCCTCTCCCGGGCCAGCAGGGGGGAGCGCCCGCAACGGCCCCTGCCCAATCCCCCTTCGAGGGGGGCAAGATTTCCGTCACCCCCGACAAGGCCACCAACTCCCTGGTGATCATGGCCTCGCCGGTCGACTACCAGAACCTCCTCCAGGTGATCCAGAAACTGGACAAGCGACGCCGCCAGGTATTCGTACAGGCGGTCATTGCCGAAGTCTCCCTCGACAAGGCGAAAGAACTGGGCCTCCAGTTGGCCGTGAGCGGCGGAGGGACAGCCGGCAACACGGCTGAGGCAGGGGTCTTCGATCCCTTCAACTTCGTGGGGGGGGCTTCTCCGCAACAGGCAGCAATCCTCAACGTACTCACCGGATTTGCCGGCTCAAGCAACCTGCAACTGGGAGGGGTCCTCAAGGCTCTCATCTCCAACGGCGCCGTGAACGTCCTCTCCACACCCAACATTCTGACCTCCGACAACAAGGAAGCCGAGATCTTCGTGGGCGAGAACGTGCCGTTTCTCACCCAGACAAACCTCACATCCACGGGCCTTTCCCAGCAGTCCATCGAGCGGAAGGACACCGGCATCACGCTCCGGATCACCCCCCAGATCAGCGAGGGGGAATTCGTGAAGCTCGACATCTACCAGGAGATCTCGGCCGTCAAGGATAGCGTCGGCCAGGCCAAGGACCTGGTCACCACCAAGCGCTCGGCCAAGACCGCCGTGGTGGTGAAGGACAAGGACACCGTGGTCATCGGCGGGCTCATCCAGGACCGCGACACCGAAACAATCAACAAGATCCCGATCCTCGGCGACATCCCGCTCCTGGGGTGGTTTTTCAAGACCAAATCGGCCCGGCGGGAAAAGACCAATCTGATGATCGTCCTCACCCCGCGGATTATCCGCGGTGCCCAGGAAATGGCTGAGGTGTCGAACCTTCAGAAGGGAACGTTCGACAACGCGGTGAGGATGGATATCCCCTTCAGCCTCGACCGGGAAGAACTGAAGACGAAGCAATGACCGATACCCACGACGTGGAACGCATAGCCGAAAGGCTCGGTATCCCTTTCACGGCCGAAATCGAGGAAGGTGAAGCCGACTTGACGCTCCTGGCCCGGCTTCCCCTCGCTTTCGCCCGGGGGCGGCTCGTCCTGCCCTTGCGGGAGCGAGACGGGAGACTGATGGTGGCGGCCGGGAACCCGGCCGACCTGGCCGCCGTTGACGAGGTGCGCGGGGTCTACGGCCTGCCGGTGGAGCTTGTGGCGGCGCCGCAAAAGACGGTCCTCGACGCGGTGAACCGCCTCTATGGCCGCCTCGGGAGCACGGCCCAGGAGGTGGTGGAGGAACTGGTTGGAGAAGACCTCTCTGTCATCGCCACCGAGCTCTCGGAACCCAAGGATCTCCTGGATCTGACCGACGAGGCCCCGGTTATCCGGCTCCTCAACTCCATCCTCTCCGAGGCGGTGAAGGAGCGGGCCAGCGACATCCACATCGAGCCCTACGAGCGGGAGCTGGAGGTCCGGTTCAGGATCGACGGCATCCTCTACAAAAAGCTCGCCCCCCCCAAGGTGGTGCAGGAGGCCCTTGCCTCCCGGGTGAAGATCATGGCAGGCCTCAACATCGCCGAAAAACGCCTCCCCCAGGACGGCCGCATCCGGGTCATCGTGGCAGGGCGCGACGTGGACATCCGGGTCTCCATCATCCCCACCTTTTTCGGCGAGCGGACCGTGCTCCGGCTCCTGGACAAGCAGAAGGGGATCATCTCCCTGGCCGACATCGGCATGGAAGAGCGGGGGGTCGCCGCCATGGAGCGGCTCCTGTCACGCACCAGCGGCATCATCCTCGTCACCGGCCCCACGGGGAGCGGCAAGTCCACCACCCTCTACGCGGCCCTGAACCGACTCAACTCCCCCGAGAAGAACATCATCACCATCGAGGACCCCATCGAATACCAGATCAAGGGGATCGGCCAGATCCAGGTGAACCCCAAGATCGACCTCACCTTTGCCCAGGGGCTCCGGGCCATCCTCCGCCAGGACCCGGACATCGTCATGGTGGGGGAGATCCGGGACGCCGAGACTGCGGAGATCGCCATGCAGGCCTCCCTCACGGGGCACCTGGTCCTCTCCACCCTCCACACCAACGATTCGGCCACGGCCATCGCCCGGCTCGTGGACATGGGGATCGAACCGTTCATGGTGGCGTCGTCCCTTTCGGCGGTCCTGGCCCAGCGTCTCGTGCGTCGCATCTGCCCCCACTGCCGGGAGCCCTATACGCCCGAGCGCCAGTACGCCGGCATCACTCTCCCCGCCACCCTCTACCGGGGACGGGGATGCGAGAAGTGCTACGGACTCGGCACCTGGGGACGGGTCGGCATCTACGAGCTCCTCCCCGTGGACGGGGAGATCTGTTCCATGATCATCCGGCGGGAACCGGCGGGAACCATCAAGGAGTACGCCGTCTCCCGCGGCATGCGGACCCTGCGGGATGATGGCCTTGCCAAGGCGGCGGCCGGCATCACCACCATCGAGGAGGTTCTGCGGGTGACCCAGGAGGAGTATGCCGACCTTCCGGTATAGCGCCTATACGGCCGAAGGCCGCGACACCGCCGGCACCCTGGAGGCGGAAAACCTCAAGGAGGCCCGCCAGCGGCTCAAGCGGGACGGCCTCTTCCCCCGAGAGATCTCGCCGGCCGAAGATGAGGGAGCGGCACCGGGACGCCGCCTCTTCGGGGGGCACACCGGGCTTGCGGAGATCGCCCTCATGACCCGGCGGCTGGCAACCCTCGTGGGCTCCCAGGTGCCGATCTTCGAGGCGGTCACCACCCTCGGTGAGCAGGAGGAGCCGGGAGAGCTGAAAAAGGCCCTGGGGCGCATCCGGGAACGGCTGGCCGAGGGTGCGAGCTTGGCCAAGGCTCTCTCCCTGGAGCCGGGGCTCTTCAGCGAGAGCTACGTGGCCATGGTGGCGGCGGGCGAGGCAAGCGGCTCCCTCGAAACGGTGCTGGAAAAGCTTGCCCTCTTTCTGGAGGAGCAGCGGGCCATCCGAAGCAAGGTGACGGCCTCCCTCGCCTACCCGCTCCTCATGATCGTCGTGGGTGGGGGGGTGATGCTCTTTCTTCTCACCTTCGTCATCCCCAAGATCGTCACCATCTTCGAGGACAACAAGGCTGCCCTCCCCCTCATCACCATTGCGCTCATCAAGACGAGTGCCTTCCTGCGCCACTTCTGGTGGGCACTTCTGGGGCTCGCCGCCGGCGGAGTATTCCTCTACCGCCGCCTCGCGACGCAGGAAGGGTTCCGGCTCCGGCGGGACCGGTGGCTCTTGGGGCTCCCCGTGGTGGGGGGACTCATCCGGCACCTGATCCTCTCCCGCTTCGCCAAGGTCCTAGGGCTTCTGCTGGCCAGTGGCGTGCCGGTCATCAAGGCCCTGGAGATCACCGCCCAGGTCCTGGTGAACCGGGTCTACCGGGGGTCTCTCCACACTATCGCGGCGGAACTGGCCGAGGGGGGGAACCTCTCGGGGGCGCTACGCAAAGGAACGCTCTTTCCGCCACTCCTGATCCACATGGTGGCGGTGGGAGAAAAGGGGGGAGAGCTGGAAGAGATGCTGGCCAAGGCGGGAAATGCCTTCGAGCGAGAGTTTGACACCGCCGTTTCGGGGCTCATGGCGCTGCTGGAGCCGCTCCTGGTCCTCGCCATGGGGCTTGCCGTGGGGCTCGTGGTCCTGGCAGTGCTCCTCCCCATATTCGAATTGAACCAACTGGTCCGATAATCCTGACAGGAGGTCTTCCCCAATGAACCGGAAACCCATGAACAACCGCGGCTTCACCCTCATCGAAATCATGGTGGTCATCGCCATCCTGGCGCTCCTGGCGGCCCTCGTGGCGCCGAAGATCATCGGCCGCTCCGACGACGCCAAGATCGCCGACGCCAAGGTGCAGATCAAGAACATGGAGACGGCCCTCAAGCTCTACAAGCTGGACAACGGCGTCTTCCCCTCCACGGAGCAGGGACTGGCGGCCCTGGTGGCGAAGCCCGCGGTGGGGCAAATCCCCAAGAACTACAAGGCCGAAGGGTATCTGGAAAGCAAGAAGGTTCCCAAGGATCCCTGGGGGAACGATTTCGCCTATCTCTCCCCGGGGGAGCACGGCGACTACGACCTCTACTCCCTCGGCGCCGACGGCGTGAAGGGGGGCGAAGGAAAGAATGCCGACATCGAGAGCTGGAACCTCCAGTAACCGGCGCCCCTCATGCCGGGGCTTCACCCTCATGGAGCTCCTGGTGGTGATCGCCCTCCTCGGGCTGATGGCGGCAATCGCCCTCCCCCGGCTCACCGTCAGCCATGCCCTGGAGCTTAACCGCTCGGCCCGGCAGTTGGCGGCCACGATCCGCTATGTGCAGGACCGGGCCATTACGGGGAAGACCCCCCACCGGATCCGCCTTGAGCCCGGCACCGGCACGGTCCGGGTCACTCGCCTCCTCTCCGATGGCACGGAAGGATCGACGGGGGAAAGCTTCCTCGATCGGCCGCTTCCGGCCGAAGGGGTCACCGTGGCCGACGTGACGACTCCCCGTGGGGGGAAGGTGACGACCGGCGAGGTAGTGCTCCGGTTCGACATGGCCGGTCTCGGCGACTTCACAGCAATCCACCTGAGGGGAGAGGACGATGCCGCCATGACGGTCATGGCCTACCCCTCCGGGAAGGTGACGGTTTCCGAGGGATACGTGGAGGAACCCCAGTAATGCGGCGACCCACCCTGTTGTGCGGCGATGCGGGAGGATTCACCCTCCTGGAGGTCATGGTCGCCCTTGCCATCATGGCCGGCGTCGTCTTCACCGTGATCGGTGCGGTGAACTATCACCTCTCCATCGTGGAGCGGGACCGCCGGGAAACCGTGGCCGTCCTCCTGGCGCGGCAGAAGCTGTCCGACCTGGAAGAGGAAAAGGACATCCCGGAAAAAAAGGAAGGGACTTTCGCCCCCACGCGCCCGGAATACAGCTGGGAGATGACTGCGACACCCACGGAGGTGGAAAGCCTGCGCCGGATGACCCTTGTCGTGTCGTGGGACAACAAGAAGCGGAGCGTTGCCCTTGTCCGGTACCTGGCCCCCTAGAATGACTCGAACCGAACGCGGAAACGGCGGTTTCACCCTCCTGGAAGTGCTGGTGGCGATGCTCCTCCTCGTCATCATAGCCGGCGCCCTCTACTCCAGCTACTTCACCGTGCTGCGGGCCAGGGAGCGGGCGGAGGAAGGGGGGGAGCAGCGCCGGGAACTGCGGGGAACCCTCGACCTCCTCCGGCGGGAGCTCGACGGGGCCTTCTACCGGACCAGCGATAAACGCCTCCGCTTCGTGGTAAACGACCGGGACATCTTCGGCAAGCCTGCCTCCACCCTGGAGCTGGTGACTGTGGCTCCGCCATCGGCGGAGGAGCGCCCCGCCTCGGACCTCGTTCTGGTGAAATACGAGGTAAAGGAAAAGGAGAAGCGACTCAGCCTCAACCGGGAGGCCACTGACCTCTTCGGGAGCATGAAGCCGATCCCCTATCCCCAGATGGACGAGATCGAGGGGTTCCTCGTGGAGTGCTACGACAGCGGCAAGTGGGTGCGGACCTGGAACACGGAGCTTTCCCCCAAGCTCCCGGAGCGGGTGCGGATCATCCTCACCGTCAGGGACGGGGAGAATACCGCCGACTACTCCGTCACGGCCAAGCCGAGGCTGCGATGAGAACACTCCGCCAAGAACAGGGATTCGCCCTCGTCCTGACCCTGGTGGTGACCGCCCTGCTGGTGGCGGTGGCCGTCGAATTCATCCACGGAGTCTACGTGGATACGTCCCTGCAGCGCAACTTCGTGAACCTCCAGCAGGCAAGCCTCATGGCCGATAGTGGAGTAAAGGGAGGGATCGCCCTCATTCGAAGCCTGCGGCAGAGTGGGGACAACACGGCCCTGCTCCAGGTCCTGGAAATACCACAGGAACTGGAAGACGAAAAGGGGAAGGTCTCCGTTACCATCGAGGAGGAGAACGGCAAGCTCAACCTGAACGCCGTCTCCGAATTCCACGACCAGGCCAGGCGGCGGCTGCTGCGGCTCCAGGGGTTCCCCGAAGGGATCAGCGACGCCGTGGCAGACTGGGTGGATGCGGATCAGGACCCGCGCCCCGACGGCGCCGAGACACCTTACTACCAGGCGCTGTCCGCCCCGTACCTTCCCCGCAACGGCCCCATGCAAACCTTCGGGGAACTGGGACTCGTCCGGGGCTTCACGCCGGCCATCGTCCAGAAATTGAGCCCCTATGCCACCGTCTACGGCGCTGACTGGGCCATCGACATCAACACCGCCCCGCTTCCGGTCCTCATGGCGCTCCACGACGACATGACCGAAGAGCTGGCCCGGGCCATCATCGAGCGGCGCCGCCAGACCCCCTTTGCCAGCACCGGAGAACTCGCCACGGTGCCGGGGATGGACCGGATCGCCAACTCACCCGGCATGCAGCTGGGTGTGAGGGGTTCCACCTACCGGCTCGTCTCGCGGGCCACGGTGGGCGAGGCGGTCCGGATCGTCGAAGCGGTGGTGGGCCTCGAAGGAATGCAGCCGCAGTATCTCTACTGGAGAGAGTATTGATGATCTACCTGATTCTCGAATGGACCGGCGCCGAGCTGGTTGCAAGCCGGTTCCTGCAGCGCCGGGGCGAGCTCCTTTTCCAGGGCGCCGACAGCCGTCCTGCAGCAACCGAAGCCGAACTGGCCGATGCCCTGCGGGAACTGCCTCCTGCCGGCAACGACTCCCGGATCGCCCTTTCCCTCCCCCTGGCCCGCCTTTTCATGCGGGAGATGGGTCTCCCCATCCGGGACCGGAAGAAACTGCGGGAGGTACTCCCCCTGGAACTCAGGGGAGAAACGGCCCTGGAGACCGACGAACTGGCCTTTGCCGGACTCCCCCTTGCGGGGGGAGCGGTCCTCGCCCTCTGGGGGAGGAAACGGGAGCTTGCCGCCTGCATCTCGGCCACGGCAGCGGCCGGTGTCGAACCGGAGGTTCTCTCCGCGGCTCCTCTCCACTGGGGGGAACTCCTCCCGTCGCAAGATCATGGGACCGTGGCCCTCACCGACGGGTCGGCCCTGGCCCTCTTCCGGGACAGGGAACCTCTCTTTTTCCGGGCCTTGACCGAGGGGGAGGATTGCGCCCGCACCCTGGCGCTCCTGGAAATAAGCAAGGGGATCACCGTGGACCGGACCTGCCGCCTCGGCGCACCTGCCACGGCGGAGGGCACCCCCCTTCCGGTTGAGGGGAGCCTTGCCGCAGCCTTTGGCGGCGACGAGGGAGCGGCCCGCCGCTATGGTTCCGCCTGGGCTCTGGCCACGGCCATGGCCCAGGGGGATGCGGTGGATTTCCGCGCCGGGGATCTGGCCTGGACAAAGGGGAAGGAAAAGGCGCTGCGCCGCCTCCGCCTCCCCCTCGCCCTGGCGGCACTCCTCCTTTTCCTCCTGGGGGCCGACGCCAGCATCCGCTATCTCCTCGTGAAGCGCGATCTGGCATCCCTTGACGCCTCCATTGGCACCATCTATCGCGAGGTCTTCCCCGGACGAAAAAAGGGGGTGGACGAGGCAGCGGAGATGCGGGCCGAACTCCGCAAGCTGGGCTCATCCGGCGGGAAAAGCCAGGTGCTGGAAACCCTGAACCGCCTCGCCATGGCCAAGGGTGATGACATCCTCGGCCTCTACGAGGTGGAGATCGACAGCGGCCAGGTGCGACTCAAGGGTGACGCCCGCTCGACCCAGGCGGTCAACGACTTCAAGAACCGCCTGGCAGCCATGCTCTCTCCCGCTGAGGTGGGCCAGATAACCTCGAAGCCGGACGGCACCGTCACGTTCACCCTCCGGGGCACCATGAAGGAGGGGAGCCAATGACCGTATTCGACCGCATCCGCGACGCCTATGGGGCCATGGACAGCCAGACCCGCCTCCGCTGGGGATATGCCCTCATTGCGCTGCTGGCCCTGGCCGTGGCTTTTTCAGCCATCTACGACCGGATCGCCCTTTTGGAGAAGAAACGGATCCGTCGCGAGGCCGACCTGGTGGAGATGATGGGGCTCAAGAATAACATTCGCGACGTAAGGGCGGTCTCCCAGCGGTTCACCAACCGCCTTGCGGCCACCCGCGGCGACGAGACTCCGGCGAAGATCGTGGAGGAGACCGGTATCAAGGGAAAATCGACCCGAGTCGCCCCCATGAAGGGGGAGGAGCGGGGAGGCTTCCTGGAAGACGCCGCCGAGGTGAAGATCGAAGGGCTCACCGCCAACGAGGCAGTGAACCTCCTCCACCGGCTCGAAAAGGGCACCAGGCCGCTCATCGTGAAAAAGGCCCTCCTCCGGACCCGCTTCGACGACCCCTCCCGCCTTGACCTGACCCTCACCGTGGCGCTCCTGCGGCAGGCCCCGGGGGCCCGATGACCCTCAGCCGTCCCCTCCGCTGGGGTGCCGCCATCGTGGCAGGCATCCTCATGACCGTCGCCTTCACGGTGATCCTCATCCCCTCCCGTGAGCTGGAAGGGATCGTGTCTCGGCTTCTGGCGCGGGAGGGGTACACCTTCCACGCCGACCGCTTCGGCAAGGCTTTCCCCCTGGGGATCTCGGCCAAAGGTGTCACCATTGCCACCGATGAGGGGCCGGTCCTGCGCTTCGATCGGGTCGCGGCGCGGCTCGCCCTCCTCCCCCTCCTGACCGGAAAAGCGGTCGTCACCATGGACGCCACCGTGGGGCCAGGCCGTGTGAGCGGTTCCTACCGTCCTTCCAATGGCGGAAAGGGAACCCTGGAAGCGCGGGATGTCCGGCTGGAGGATATCCCCTTCTTCAAGACTGTTGCCGGCGCCGAGGTGAAGGGGCTCCTGACGGTGGATGCATCCTTCACGGGGGCGGGGCCCCGGACCGCCGGGCAACTCCGCCTGGAGGTCAAGGGGGCTGATATCCGCGGGGTGGCCATCGGCGGCACCCCTCTTCCCGATGCCGCCTACGACACGGTCCGGGGAATGGTCCGCGTGGCTTCGGGTCGGGCCACCCTCGACAGCTTCACCCTCCAGGGGGCGGACCTCTATATCCGCCTCAAAGGAGATAGTCCCCTCGCCACCCCTCTCGGCGCGTCTCCCCTCAACCTGACCCTGGAGTTGATGCCTCAGCCGGCCTTTCTCGACCGCCAGAAGCTGGTCTTCGTTCTCCTCTCCAAGTACCTTGTAACCCCCGGCCACTACCAGCTGCCGGTGCGGGGGGCACTGGCGAAACCACTCCTCCTGTAGCCACCCGATAAGACAGAGAGACGGGGGTTACTCTGTTACCTCCACCGTCTTCAGTCGCGGGATGAGCACCGGGTCCAGTTCCCCCATTTTCTCCTTGCCGAGCCGTTCCAGTGCAGAGATCACTCGGTCAGCTTGGGCGATGAACCCTGCCACATCAACCCACAGGCAGACCTCCGGCACACGGAGCAAATAGCCTCTGCCGCCGGCCAAGAGGCTCAGTGACCCGCCAAGGTTGCCGTTTCGCCAGTGATGAAGCGCGATGGCAATCTGGATGATCCCCTGGTAAAAATTCCGCACGTCTCCCCTTTCCTTGAGCCAGAGGGCTTCTAGAGTCTCATGGCACTCAAACCACTCCTCCCTGTTGAACTGGCGGATGCCCAGCAGCAATTGTCCCGACGGCGAGCCTTCACAGGCACGGCTGGTTTCTGGCATCTTTTCCATGGATATCATTGCCTCATCAGGTCGCACCGAGAGGGGATGACTGCTTCAGGGACAAGCAGCCATCCCCTCTCTTCTATTAACCCGGCCATCTCCCCGTTATCGGATCATTTTCGGGAACTGCTTCGCGAGTCCGCCGGCCAAGGCATCGGCAATGACGTACATGTGGTCTTTCATGTCATCCCAGACCTTGGCTTCTTGTGCGAAGTCCTTCCCGGCCAGAGCGTCAAGCTGCGCCATGTGGTGGCCGCCGTGGGCGTACAGGAGCGTCTTGAGCGTCTCCCTAGGAAGATACGGGTTTGCTCCGCTCAGGAAGGCCGCGATTTCATCGGCATTCTTGACCAGCTTGTCCTTTGCCGCCTCCTTGCCCGCCTTGTCGCCCGCATAGGACGCTGTCATATACGCTTTTACCGCGCCGTAGTGCCCCGCCAGCAGGCCGAACAGCTTGTCGGACGCCGGCTTGCCGTAAAACGGCTCGATGGAGGCTGCAATGGCCTTCGCATTTTCAACGACCTTTCCTTCGGCTATTGCCGCAGCCGTACTGTCCCCATATTTTGTCGTCAATGCGACGTTCCTCACCCAGAACACATGGCCGATCCACAGGTCTCGCAACCCCGCCTGCAAATCAGCCCGCGCCGTCACCGTTGTTGCTCCCTTATCCCTAACGGCATGGGAATGCTCGGCAGCATACGCCGTTGTTCCCATCGGAGCCAAGGCTGTCACAGCCATGGCCAGCAAAATCAATAGTATCTTTTTCATGGCTTACTACCTCCTTTGTGCCCTACCTACCTTTGACATCATTATACTCTTTCTTCTGAAATCGGAACATGCAAAATACTGAATATATCGACATCTTCTCCCCCCCAACTTACCATCATCCCCCACACCGATTAGTCCAGTGGATACCTTGACAACCGTCATGGAGCTGATAACAGATACCGAAGAGGCCATTCGCCGGAGATCGAACGGTGCGTGCCAAACAATGGGGAGGTACGACAATGGAACAACGAGACAGAGAGGGGGCGGCAAAACACCGGGAGACCAAAGGCGTACCGACTGTCGCCGACCGGTTTCGGGGGGCGGTCTGGGGACAGTTCGTGGGGGACGCGGCCTGCCTCGGAAGCCACTGGATCTACGAGCTGGCGGAATTGGAACGACGGTTTCAGGGGGGAGTAGTCGGGTTCGAGACGCCGGCAGACGGCCATTACCACACGGGCAAACACTCCGGCGAACTTACCCACTACGGTGACGGAGCCCTGGTAATGCTGCGGTCTGTGGCTGAAAGGGGACATTTCGATCCCCAGGATTTCGGCCGCCGCTTCGTGGAACTGTTTGGTTCCGATTCGTACCGGGGGTACCTCGACCACGCCACCAGGGATACCCTTACCCACTGGCGGGCATTCACCGAAACGCACCCCGGCGACCCCTATAATTTCCAGGACGGGGCCGATGACGACCAGCCGGCCACCGCCACACGGCTAGTCCCGGTGGTGATCGCCCATTGGCGTGACGCATCACTCCTCCGGGTGGTGGAAACCGCTACGCGCGTCTGCCAGAATAACGACGGGGCAGTGGACTACTTGAAGTGCCACGCTCTGATCCTGCGGGAGCTTTTCAACGGAACCGACCTGCACGAGGCTTTTCACCGGGCCGCGACGGAAATGGAGCGTGGATCCGGCTTCGGCCCGGAGGTGGCTGACGGCATCCGGAAAGCCTGTGCATCACTCACCCTGAGCGTACGGGATGCAACCCTCGCCTTTGGCCAGTCATGTCCCCTCTCTTCCAGTTTCCCGGCAGCGGTGCACTGTGCGTTGCGGCATTCGGTCGATTTCGCCGCCGCCGTTCTCGATACGGCCAATGCCGGAGGTGACAGCGCGGGACGGGCGGCGTTGATCGGGTCATGGCTCGGGGCGTTCCACGGCATTGCAGGGATATCGGCGGCGTGGCGCCACCGCCTTGCCGCCCGTTATGAAATTGAGAGGCACCTCGAAGAACTCGTGCAAAAGGCCCAATGACAGGGCGATCCGCGACGCCGCCGGCGCACGCCATGACATACCGGAATTATTGCGTCGAGAAATCAGTTTACAACTGTAATTTCACTCAGGTAAGCTGGAATCATCTTATCCTTCGAAAGCACGATAATGCCCGTTACCGATTGGACGCCGCACCGGCGACTCCCCGTAGCATACGGATTCTTATTCCTCCTGGCCCTCCTGATCCTCACCACCCTCGGTTGTGCCACGGCACCGAAGCCCCGGGAACCCTTCATCCCCGGCGCCACGGTTGAGACCCTGGCGTCGGGAATCTCCCTTTCAGTCACAAGCCTCGAGGGGAGCACCGGCGGTACCGGTTACCTCCTCTACCGGCGTCCCGACAGCTTCCACGTGGTCATGCTCACCCCCTTCGGCACAACGGCCCTGGAGTTCTTTGCCAGGGACGACCGGGTAACGGTCCTTGTCCCTTCCAAGGGGATAGCCTACGTAGGCTCCTTCGGGGACCTTCCGGCAAAGGGAGGGCTTCAGGGATGGCGGATGATGCGGTGGGTGGTGGAAGGGGATCCTCTCTTCGCCCCCGGCACCACTGGAACCGTCGAACGAACCGATGCGGAGGGGCGCACGACCGTTGCCCGCTACGATGGAGAAGGGCTCCTGCAAGGCAAGACATCGGGAGGGAGTGAGGCGGTCTACCGCGACTACCAGTCAGTGGGGGGGGTGCCGTTTCCCGCGACCATTGAGCTCACTGATCGCCAGGGGGTTCAGGTGAAAATATCCTTCGATGAACCGGAGGTAAACGCTCCGGTGGACGACGGAGCGCTCACCCCGAAGCTGGAGGGTGTGACTATTCTGCCGCTGGCACGCCTGGCAGAGGCGTATAGCTCCCGGTAACCGGGTGAGGGAGATTTAAAACGAGAAAAGGGTCGGCATGGTGCCGACCCTTTTCTACTGTTCGCCCAAATGTTGTTTTTCAGGATACTGCTTCGTCGAGGGTGATAATCCGAACTACCGTTGTTCCCCTGCCGAGGAAGCCGAGTTTCCTGGCCGCGGCCCGGGAAAGGTCAATGAAATGCGACACTTTCTTCCGGCAGCGATCGGTTATGGTGACCGTCACCTCCCGGTTGTTGGCCACGTTAACTACCTTGACCTTGGTTCCGAGAGGGAGGGTGGGGTGCGCGGCGGTCAGCTCCTGCGGATTGTACCGCTTCCCCGATGTCATTCTTCTTCCGTTATACCGCTTTGCATAGTATGAGGCGGTCCCTATGACCCCCTCATCCGCTTTCGTGGTCGCTGATGCGACCCCCTCCGTTGTTGCCTTTGCTGCAATTTCATCTGCTTGCAAGGACAGTGTCTGGATCTGGAAGAACGCCTGGCAAAGAATAATCAGGGTGGCCAGACGCCCCTTCCGGTAAACAGATACCAATAGGCACCTCCTTCTGGGCGAGGCGCTTTAATAGCACAGACGGGGAAGTCAGGTCAAGAAAAAAGAGTGCCATCCAGAGGCAATATGCAGATATTTCAATAAGTTATCAGACTTCGAAAAGAGGTGCCGTGGAACGGGGAATGACCCCTGAAGCCTCAGCCCTTTGGAGGAGCGTGGCCACGGCCCCCTCCCCTTCGGGACCGAGCTGGAGGGAAAAATCATTCACATAGAGATCGATGTGGGCAGCGCAGACCTCATCGCTCATCTCCTGGGAGTGGGCCCGGATGTAACCGGCAGCAGCGCCGGGATTGGTCCGGGCATGGACCACGCTCGCCCGAAGCGCCCTGTCGATGGCGGCAACGGCCTCCCGGCCGAGGGAGCGGCGGGCCACGATCCCTCCCAGGGGTATGGGGCAGCCGGTTTCCCCCTCCCACCACTCTCCCAGGTCGAGGAGCTTCGAGAGACCGTACTCCGGAAAGGTGAAGCGGGATTCGTGGATGATGACCCCGGCGGCCACCTCGCCCCTGGCCACGGCCCCCATGATCTCGTGGAACGGGAGATAGACGAGGTTATCGAGGGATGGGTCGAAGAGACGCAGCAGGAGCACGGCGGTGGTGTAGCGCCCGGGGACGGCGACGGGCTTGCCGCGCAGCTCTGCCATGGACGCTGCCCCCCGTGTCACGACCAGGGGTCCGCACCCCCGCCCCAGAGCCCCCCCTGACCGCAGGAGTACGTACTCGTCCCGGAGAAATCCGAGGGCATGGTAGGAGACCTTGCTCACATCCAGGGCCCCTTCCAGGGCGAGGCGGTTCAGTGTCTCCACGTCCTCGAGCCGCTCCCGGAAGGTGAGCCCCCCCGTGTCGACCAGGCCGTGGACCAGGGCGTGAAAGATGTAGGTGTCGTTGGGGCAGGGTGAAAAACCGAGGGTAAGGGGAACGGTGTCAGTCGTCATTGCAGGTTTCCAGGAATTTGAGTATGAAGCGTTGGGCCCTCTCCACCGCCAGGGGAATGTTCCAGCCGGAGAGATCCCGGTCTTCCACCATGTTGCTGATGCCACGGAGCTCCAGGCAGTCGATCCCGTACCTGAGCGCCAGGTGGGCCGCCACGGCTCCTTCCATGTTCTCGCAGATGGCGTTGAAGCGGCGGGCCAGCGCGTTCCCCCGGGCGGTGGTGCCACTACAGGTGGATACGGTGACAAACCTTCCGCGCCGCACCGGCACCCCCAGCGCGGCGCCAAGCTGCACGGCCCGCTCCGCCGGCAAAAGAGCCAGGGGGAACTCGTTGAAAAAACGGCGTCCTCCCCGTTCCAGCTGCGGAATGCCGATGATCTCAAGGGATTCCCAACCGGACGGCGTCAGGATCCCCTCGTCGCCATAGACCTCAGTCGAGGCCACGGCCAGGTCTCCCACCGCCAGGCCGCCCCCCCCGTAGGCTCCGGCACAGCCGGTATCGATGAGGAGCCGTGGAGTGTACCGCTCCAGAAGCGCGGTGAGCGCCGATGCGGTATTCGCCTTGCCGATCCCCGTCACGGCCAGAAGCACCGTGGTGCCGCCGACCTTCCCCCGGTAGGTATCGCTAAAACCTTTTTTTCTCCTGACCTCCCGGGCACCGATGCTCCGGACGAGGAGGGAAAGCTCCAGACTGGTTGCCGCGGCAATGATAATGGAATCCATGGGGGAGTGCGCTCCGTCAGACCGTACCCTGAAGGGGGAGATACACCGTAAAGACGCTCCCCTTCCCCACCTCACTCACCACGTCGATCTTTCCGCCATGGGCCTCCGTGATAGTGCGAACCAGAGAGAGACCGAGACCACAGCCACCGTCGGCCCGGTTACGGGCCTTGTCGACCCGGTAGAATCGCTCGAAGATGTGGGGGAGGTCATCGGCCGGGATGCCGACGCCGCTGTCGATGACGGTCACCCGGGCAAATCCGCCGCTGGCGTCGAGGACCACCGACACCTCTCCGCCGGCAGGGGTATAGGTGACGGCGTTGTCGAGGAGGTTCATGAATACCTGACGCAGCCGGAGCCAGTCCCCCGTGACAGTGACCGGCGTCACGGCCGAGAAGGCAATCTTGAGTCCCTTTTCCGGGTCAATGAGGCGGGACTGCTGGACCAGCTCTCCCAGGAGGTCCTCCAGTTCAATGGGGACACGCTCCAGCTTGAGCCCTCCCTCTTCGGCACGGGATAGCTCCAGGAGCGCCTCGATGATCTTCGACATCCGGTTGATCTCTTCCAGGTTGCTCCGGAAAAGCTCCCGGAACTCCTCCGGCTCCCGAGCCCAGCGCAGCCCCACCTCGGTCTCTCCCCGGAGGATGGTGAGGGGGGTCCGAAGCTCGTGGGAGACGTCGCCGGTGAACTGCTTCACCCGCCGGAAGGCGTCCTCAAGGCGCTCAAGGGTGTCGTTGAAGGTTATCGCGAGACGCCCGATTTCGTCTTGGGGATTGACCACTTCAAGCCGCAGCCCCAGGTTTTCGGCCGTGATCTTCTGGGCGCTGCGGGTGATGAAATCGACCGGTTTCAGCGCCCGTCCCGCCAGGAACCATCCCCCGACGCTCCAGAGGATAAGCGCCAAGGGAATGGAAACGGCAAAGACGACGAGAACCTTGTCGAGGGTTTCGGCAGCGGCCCGCATGGAGGTGCCGACCTGGACGATCTGCAGTAGCCTGCCGTTATCCATGATCGGATAGGTAATGGTGCGGACCGGATAGAGATCGAGGCTGACCTTGGTTTCGTAGGTCACCTTACCGGCCCACGCCCGGCGGGAAGCTCCCTTGCCAAGGGGAGTCCGGAGCCCCTCGGCCCCCTTGGACGACGCAGTGATCCGCCCACCCCCGTCGAGGACCTGGACGAACTTACCGGTCAGACGGGTGCCGATGAAGTCCTCCAGAACCTGATCGAAGACCGACGGGCCCGCACGCCGGAAGGGCTCCAGCGTCGGGCTCGCCACGGCCTCGGCAACGGTCAGAAGTTCCCGGTCGATCTCCTTGGTGAGCTGGTTCTGAAGGATAAGGTAGATGAACGAGCTGAACAGAACGAGGATGACCGCCAGGGTGACCGCATACCAGAGGGTAAGGGAAAAGCGGATCGACCGGAAGAACAACGGGTCACTCCTCTTCCTTCAGGATGTAGCCCACGCCCCGTACCGTGTGGATCAGCTTCTTGTCGGCCTCGCGGTCGATCTTCTTCCGCAGGTAGTTCACATACACATCGATGATGTTGGTGAAACTGTCGAAGGTGTAGTCCCAGACGTGCTCGGCGATCATGGTCCGAGTCAGGACCTGGTTCGGGTTCCGCATGAAGTATTCCAGCAGCGAGTACTCCTTGGCGGTCAGGTCGATCTCCTTGTCCTTGCGCCACACCTTGTGGGTGACCGGATCGAGCCGCAGATCGGCGAAGCGGATCTCGGCGCCCCGGTCCTGCTCGCTGCGCCGCACCAGGGCCCGTACCCGGGCCAGGAGCTCGGCAAAGGCGAAGGGTTTCGTCAGGTAGTCGTCGGAACCGGAATCGAGCCCCGCCACGATGTCCTCCACGGAATCCTTGGCGGTCAGCATGAGAACCGGCGTTGCGTTTTTCCTCTCCCGCAGTTCCCGCACCACGCTCAGTCCGTCCTTCTTGGGGAGCATGACATCGAGGATAATCAGATCAAACCCTTTCTCCAGGGCCATCTTGAGACCATCCTCGCCGTTGAAGGCGGCCTCAACCTCGTACCGCTCCTCCTCAAGACCGCGCTTTATGAAGCTCGAAACCTTCTTTTCGTCCTCTACCACGAGAATCTTCATTGTCTGCACCTCCCTTTCTCTGTTTTCCGATGCTGCGGACTCATGGTTTCTAGCTGCAGAGTTTCTGTATGATTTCCGCCGCCGACTCTTCCACCGATCGTTTCGTCACGTCGATGACGAGCCACTGGGGGTTGCGCCGGTAGAGTTGGCGGCAGTAGTTGAGCTCGTCCTCGATCTTTTCGTAGTCGGCGTAGCTTCCCCTGGACATCTGCCCCAGGTTCTTGAGACGCACCGACCGTATCTCCAGAAGCCGGTGGGGATCGATGAGGAGCCCCACAATCTTGTTCTGATCCACCTTGAAGAGTTCAGCAGGAGGATCGATCCCCTTCACCAGGGGGACGTTGGCCACCTTGTACCCTTTGTGGGCCAGGTACATGGAGAGGGGGGTCTTGGAGGAACGCGACACCCCCACCAGCACAAAATCGGCCTTGCTGAGCCCACGGGGGTCCTGGCCGTCGTCGTGCTTCACCGTAAAGTCAACGGCCTCGATCCGCTTGTGATATTCGGTGTTGAGCTCGTACAGGAGTCCCGGCTCATTCTGGGGAGCAACGCCGAAGAAATCCGACAGCTTGAAGAGGAGCGAGCTGATGAGATCCAGGGCGTCGAGGCCGTGGGCCTCGGCCTCGTCCCGAAGCAGTTGCGCCAGCTCCGCGTCAACAAGGGTATAGATCACTATCCCCGGCTCCTTGAGCACGTCCTCCAGAGCGGAAAGGATATCTTCCCTCGTCCGGATCTTGCTCATCCGGTGGATGCGGGCCTCCACGTCGCGGAACTGAGAGAGGGCGGCGCGCAACACCCGCTCCACGGTTTCCCCCGTGGCGTCGGAAAAGAGGTAGATATGCCGCATTGATCCGTTCATGGCCGTCCTATTCGAGTCGCCAGCATTTTCATTAAATACTATATACCATGTATTCTCACCATGGCAATGGCAGAATTCTCATGAGCGAAATTCCCGCCAGATTTCCTCACGGATATCCGGCCGAGCGGCCAGCTCCGCCGCGGTCAGCGCCAGGGCCGTGGCCCCCTCCGCCACGGCGGCCTTTCCCTTTCCGGAGACCGTGGCTCGGGCGAATGCCTCGCTGTGGATATTGATGCCGTCGCCAATGGGGACATGGGGGTGGATGGTCGGCACGATCTGGGAGACGTTGCCGATGTCCGACGACCCCTTGTTCTTATCGGGCTGATTCTCCGATTCCTGAAGGTCCAAATACGCCAGCTGGGCCGAGTAGAGGTCGGAGAAGATCCGGTTCACCTTGAGGGGGGCCATGATCCGGGGATCCGCGTCCACCTGGAGCCGGCACCCGGTGGCCAGGGCGGCCCCTTCGGCGCATGCGAGAACCCGTGCCTTCGCCCGCTCCAGCTCCGCCAGGTCGTCGGCCCGGACATAGAAATGGGCCGAGGCCCGCTCCGGAATGATGTTGGGGGCAACTCCCCCCTCGGTGATGATCCCGTGGACCCGCACGTCCTGGCGGAGTTGCTGGCGCAGGGCGCTGATCCCGTTGAAGGTCTGGATGACACCATCGAGGGCGTTGATCCCCTCTTCCGGGTAGGCGGCGGCATGGGCCGGCTTGCCGAAAAAGGTGAAGCGAACCCGGGCGAGCCCCAGGTAGTGCTTGATCACGTACCGCCGCGAAGATGGATGCACCATCAGGGCGAACTCGACCCCGTCAAAGGCGCCGTTGGCGATCATATCCACCTTCCCGATTCCCATCTCCTCGGCGGGGGTGCCGAGGACGACGATCCGGGCCGCATCCGGAGGAAGAATGGAGCGCAGTGCCGTGGCAGCCCCGACGGCCGCGGCGGCGATCACGTTGTGGCCGCAGGCATGACCCATAACCGGGAGGGCGTCCATCTCGGCCATGAAGGCAATGACCGGCCCACCCTCACCCGTCTCGGCCCGGAACGCCGTGGGAAGCCCGGCAATACCCCGCTCCACCCGGAACCCCTCCCGTTCCAGGAAATCGGCCAGGAGGGCCGAACTCCGCACCTCGTTCAGGCCGGTCTCGGGATGGAGATAAAGATCCTCCGCAATAGCAGCAAATTCGCTCTTCCGCCCCTCGACGAAGGCGACGATCTCCCCCTTGATTCGATCCAGATCCATCACGGCCACCCCGAATTTATTTTAATGAAATTCAACCCCAGAGACGGGTATTTGTCAAGGTTTTTATTGTCAAAGCCCTTTAGTTTTGCTACGTTGGCCCACCTTGACTGAATCAATCCAAACGCAACTCCGAGGAGCATCCATGGACAAAACCTGGGCCGAAGTCACCTGCGAGATCCCCGCGGCAATGATCGACCTTCTGGCCGACTTCCTCGTGGAACTCTCCGGCAACGGAGTGAGCATCGACAATCTGGAGTTGGACACCTTCTCCCTCGACACCATGGACGAGGCGCCGGTGAAGACCGTGCGGGCCTACTTCACTCCCGACGACGAACTGGAAGAAAAACTGGCCGCCCTGAACCGGTTCATCCAGGAGCACGCGCCCGCCTACGGCGACGCCGCTCCAGCCCCGCCCACCGTCACCACCCTCAGGGAGGAGGACTGGGCCACGGGGTGGCGCCAGCACTTCGCACCGACCCGCATCGGCCGAAAACTCGTGATCAAGCCCACCTGGGAGCCGTTCTCGCCGGAGCCCGGCGACTTAGTCATCGAACTGGACCCGGGGATGGCCTTCGGCACCGGCACCCATCCCACCACCCGCCTCTGCCTGGAGGCCCTGGAAAAGCTCGGCACCGCCGGCGATGTCCTCGACGTGGGGACCGGCTCGGGAATCCTGGCCATGGCCGCCGTCAAGCTGGGGGCGCAACGCGTCGTGGGGACCGACATCGACCCCGACGCCGTGGCAGTGGCCCGGGAAAACTGCGCCATGAACGGGGTCACCGCCGAACTGGTCACCACTCCCCTGGCGGATATCCCGGGGCAATTCTCCGTGGTCCTCGCCAACATCCTTGCCGAGGACCTGGTGAGGATGGCGGCCGACCTGACGGCAAAGGTCGCCCCCGGCGGCTTCCTGATCCTGTCCGGAATTCTCGTGGAGCGCGAGTCCTACGTCATTGACGGCTTTGTCTCCACCGGCCTTACCCTTGCCGAAACCACCCGCGAGGGGGAGTGGAGCTGCCTCCTCTATCAGGCCGGACAATGAGCGTCCGCCGCTTCATGGCCCCCGGCGCCGACCTCGCCGGAGAGTCGGTGCGGATCGAGGGGGACCTTTTCCGTCACATGGTGAAGGTCCTGCGCCTGAAAATTGACACCCGCGTCAGGCTGGCTGATGGCCACGGCGTCGAATGCGCGGGAATCATTCAGGAGATCGGCCGCGACCATCTCACCGTAGCCGTGGAGGAGCGCCATGCTGTGGCCCCCGTCGGCGGGTCACTGCGAATCACCCTTATCCAGGGGCTCCCCAAGGGGGAGAAGATGGAACTCATCTTGCAAAAAGGGACTGAACTCGGGGTAAACGAGGTGGTCCCCTTCCAGGCGGACCGGTCGGTTTCCCGCATCCCGGCCGACCGGCAGGATGAACGGCTGCGGCGCTGGCAGCGGATAGCCGCCGAAGCGGCCCGCCAGGCGGGACGTCTCGACATCCCGACGGTGCAGCTGGCCCAGGGGATGGATGAAGCTGTCCGGGATACGGACCACGACCTGAAGCTCCTCCTCTGGGAAGAGGAGCGGGCAACGACCCTGCAGGGGGCCATTAACGTCCGGCCCCGGCCCGCAAGCATCGCCGTCATCGTCGGGCCCGAGGGAGGGCTCACGAGGGAGGAGGCGGAAACGGCCCGTCGGACGGGCTTCATCCCCGTGACCCTCGGCAGGCGCATCCTCCGAACCGAAACCGCGGGAATCGCCCTTTTGGCAATTCTGCAGTATCTCTACGGCGACCTGGGAGAAGGAGAAAATCCCGAAGAAGGCCCCGGATCGTCACTCACGTCATAGCGGCCAGCCACCAGCTGTGTTGTGCCGCACAAGGAGCAGCAACCATGAAGTGTCCCAAGTGCGGATACAACAGTTTCGAATTTCTCGACACCTGCAAGAAGTGCAAGACCGATCTGAGCGGCTTCAAGCAGACCCACGGCATCCACTCCCCGATGACTTCCCTCGCTGCCGCTGCAGCAGCACCGGCCGTTGCGGCGGCGACGGTCGCAGCAGCCGTAGCCGCTCCCCCGGCAGCCGCCGATGAGAACTTCACCTGGGACGAACCGGCCGCCACGGCAACTCCTGTTCCCCCTTCAATCAAGCAGGGAGACGACATCTTCCCCTCCATGGACCTGGACTTCGCCACTCCGCCGCCGGCGGCACCGGCGTCGCCCCCGCCCGTCTCCTTCGACCTGGAACCCACCAGCGCAGCTGCTCCGCCGGTTCCTCCAACCGCGCAAGAGGCAGACCTCCCCGATTTCTCCTTCGATGAACCGGCTGCCGACGCCTCGGCGACCCCACCGTCCCTTTTCGGTTCTGCGCCGGCTGATGACGACGGGTTTGCGTCCCTCCTGGAGACCGGCGACAGCAGCGAAGAGACCGCGGCGGCAGCGATCCCGGATGCCACCCCTGAACTGGAGTCCGCCTGGGAGACCCCTGCCAACGTATTTGGCGGCTTCGGCGAGGGGGGAAACGAGGCTCCCCCCGCTCCCCAGGAAGCCGGCGGGCTCGACCTGGAAAGCTTCAACCCATCCCCTCCGACCAAGGGCCCTCAGGTGGAGCTGGATGGATTCTCCCCCGCCGAGTTCGACTCCCTCTTCGGAGAGCCGGACAAACCGTAACAGCGGCGTCACGACACACATAAAAAAACGGCACGGCGGAGCAGGAATTATCCTCTCCGCCGTGCCGTTTTCTTTTTCTGCAGCCCACTGCTCTTAACAGGCTGTTGAAAAACGTCGTGAGGAGGCCGGGATGCTAGGCGCAAGCAAGCGAAAAAGCGAGGCGTACCCGTTGGTACGTTGAGCTTTTGAGCGAGCGGAAACAACGCAGACCGGCCCCGCAATAGTTTTTCAACAGCCTGCTAGCGCCTGGCCTGGAGGGCCGCCACCATCTCGGCCCCGAACTCCCGCCGCTGCCACGGACGAAGACCGGCGATCCCCTCCAGTTCCACCTCCGACCGGGGAAAGACCAGGGCAATCTGCTCCAAAAGGGCGTTATTGGCCAGGAAGCCGGGCTCCACGGCGAACCGCCGGGCCTTATCCTCACGCCACCCTTTGAGGGCCTTGATGCGCCGCTCCTCGTCCCCCCCCACCTTCCGCCGCTCCTCCCGGGGAAAGAAGGGAAGCTCCTGCTCCGGCACCGCCAGCCCCTTCTCCACGGCCCGCACTATCCCCTCGCCGCACCGCTCCACGACCCGTTCCGTGATGCCCGTAATGCCGGTCAACTCGGCAAGGGATCGGGGCTTCTTCTCGGCCAGTTCCCGGACCGTTTCCGTGCCCAGCACTTTGAAGGGAGGGACGTCCATCTGTTGCGCCCGCCGATCCCGGAAGCAGAGGATTTCTTCCAGCACCGCCAGGGACCGGGAAGCCATCCGCGAGGCTCCCTTGAAGCGGAGGAACATCGGCTCGCCGTCGGAGCGCTGGGCTACCCGCACCCGCGCCAGGAGGGCACACTCCTCCTCCACCCAGCCGATACGCCCCTTCTCCCGGAGTTCCGCCTCCAGCCGCCCGCAGAGTTCGATGAGGAGCGTCGTATCCTTCGCCGCATACTCGATCATCCCCGCCGTCAAGGGGCGCCGGCTCCAGTCGGCCCGCTGGTACTGCTTGTCCAGCTCCACTCCGAAACGCTTCCGGAGCACCGCCGCCAGGCCGAACTCCCGCTCCCCCAGAAACTGGCACGCGATCATGGTGTCGAAGAGGTTATTCACCTCGATGCCGAAGTCCCGGTGCAGGGACCGGATGTCGTAATCGGCCCCATGGAATACCTTGCGGATGGAGGGGTTGGCAAAGACCGGCGCCAAGGGGGCCAGGTCGGCAACCGCCAGGGGGTCGACGATGGCGGCAAGCCCCGGCACCGTGAACTGGATCAGGCAGACCTTCTCCTGGTAGTGGTGCATGGAGTCGGCCTCCAGGTCGCAGGCCACATAGGGCTCCCGGGAGAGGCGGTCGGCAAGGCGGCGGACCCCGTCGGGGGTGGTTATGATCTCGGGTGAAACGGGTTGAACGGGCAAGGAAATCTCCAGTCGTAAGAATTGTCGGGAGGGGAAAATACTCTAAAATTCCCGAATTATTTTATAAAGCGTCGTTCTCTGGGCAGGCCTGAAGCCGGCTTCGCGGATCAGTTCCACCATCTCATCGAGGCTCATGCGGAAGGTGCAGCCGGCTGCGGCCACCACATTCTCCTCCAGCATGGTCCCCCCCAGGTCGTTGGCGCCGAAGAAGAGGGCCACCTGGGCCATCTGGCCCCCCTGGGTCACCCAGCTGGCCTGGATATTCGGCACGTTATGGAGGACGATCCGGGAAAGGGCCAGGACCTTCAGGTACTCGACCCCGGTGGCGCTCCCACCCCCCAGCTCGGTGTTCCCGGGCTGGTAGGTCCAGGGGATGAAGGCGGTGAAGGAGCCCCCGGCGGCCTGAAGCTCCCGGACCCGGAAGAGGTGCTCCGCGATATCCTCGGGTTTCTCGGTGCTGCCGAACATCATGGTGGCCGTGGTGGCCATCCCCTGCCGGGCCGCCTCCCCCATCACCGCGGCCCACCCCTCCCAGCCGATCTTCTTGGGGGAGATCTCCTTGCGAACCCGGTCCACGAGGATCTCGGCCCCGCCGCCGGGGATGGAGTCGAGCCCCGCCTCCCGCAGTCGCCTGACCGTCTCCGGAATGGTGAGCTTCGAGACCGTGGCGATCTGGGTAATCTCCGCCGGAGAGAGGGAGTGGTTCTGGACCTGGGGGAAACGCTCCTTTATCTCCCGAAAGAGCCGCTCAAACCACTCGATCCCCAGATGGGGGTGGAGCCCCCCCTGCATGAGGAGTTGGGTCCCGCCGTGCTCCACCAGCTCGGCGATCTTGGCGTAGATGGCCTCCTCGGCCAGGAGGTAGGCGTCGGGGGCACCCTCCTCCCGGTAGAAGGCGCAGAATTTACACCTGGACTCGCAGACGTTGGTGTAGTTCACGTTGCGGTCCACCACGAAGGTGACCACCTCTTCCGGGTGGAGGCGCCGGCGGATGCCGTCGGCCAGGCGCCCCAGGGTGAGGAGGTCGGCCCTGGTCAGGAGATGTAAGGCCTCGGCCCGGTCGACGGCCTCCCCTTGCTCGATTTTTTCGATCACGGTATCCATGGTCAGTACACCCTCAGCTCGTTATAGAGCGTATCCCGCTCCACCGGCACCCGCCCTGCCGTGCGGATCAGCGTGACGATCTCGTCGCGCCCCATGGTCTGGGGGGTGGCGGCGCCGGCGTCGTGACCGATCTTCTCCTCCACCACGGTGCCGTCCAGGTCGTTCACCCCGAAGGAGAGGGCCACCTGGGCCGTCTTCAGCCCGAGCATCACCCAGTAGGCCTTGATGTTGGCGAAGTTGTCCAGGTAGATGCGGCCGACCGCCAAGGTTTTCAGGGCGTCGACCCCGCCGGGGCCGGGGCGCTTCAGGTGCCCCAGGGGGTTGTTCTCCATCTGGAAGGCCAGGGGGATGAAGACCTGGAACCCTCCGGTCCGGTCCTGGAGCTCCCGCAGCCGGCGCATGTGATCGACCCGGTCGGCGTAGCTCTCGATGTGACCGAAGAGCATGGTGGCGTTGGACTTCAAGCCCGCCCGGTGGACCTCCTCCATGACCGCCAGCCACCGCTCGCCGCTGATCTTCTCGGGGCAGAGCCGGCTGCGCACGTCAGGGGCGAAGATCTCGGCCCCGCCGCCGGGCAGCGACCCGAGCCCGGCCCCCTTCAGCTCCGCCAGGGTCTCGGCCACGGAGAGGCCTGCCAGTTTCGAGAGGTACTCGATCTCCACGGCGGTGAAGGCCTTCAGATGGAGCTCGGGGGAGACCGATTTCACGGTCCGGAGCATCTCCAGGTAGAAGTCGAAGGGGAGGTCCGGGTGGAGGCCGCCCACGATGTGGATCTCCGTGGCCCCCTGGGCGTGGGCCTCCAAGGCGCGGTTGCGGATCTCCTCCAGGTCGTAGAGGTAGGCCCCCGGCTGGTCGGCGGTGCGGTAGAAAGCGCAGAAGGAGCAGCGGTTCACACAGATGTTGGTGTGGTTGATGTGGCGGTTCACGTTGAAGAAAACCCGGTCGCCGTTGCGGCGCCGGTTCGCGGTTGCGGCCAGCTCACCCACGGCGATGAGATCCCGGCACTCGAAGAGGAAGAGGGCCTCCTCGTCGGTGATTCGCTCGCCGGCGTGAACCTTCTCGGATATTGAAGAAAGAGATGTCATGGTGCCTCGCTCTATGAAAAAATCAGTTGCTGGTCACCGGTCCCTAATCCCCGGTCCCGGCCTTTACTCCCCAACGGGTGAAGAGCTCATGGTGAACGCCGAGGGTGTCGAGCACCTTACCCACCACGAAATCCACCAGGTCGTCCAGGGTTCTGGGCCGATGGTAGAAGGCGGGCATGGCCGGCACAACACGCACCCCGAGCCGGGCCAGCTTCAGCATATTCTCCAGGTGAATGGCTGACAGGGGAGTCTCCCGGGGGACGATCACCAGGGGACGCCCCTCCTTGACCATGACATCGGCGCACCGCTCAAGGAGCGTTGAGGAAAGGCCGGTAGCGATGCGGGCCAGGGTCCCCATGCTGCACGGGGCCACCACCATGGCGTCGGGGGCCGCCGAGCCGCTGGCCGGGGGAGCGAAGAGGTTATCGGCGCCATAAAAGGAGAGCTGTTCCGGCGAAGCGCCGAAGAGCTCCCGCAGTCGGGCCACCGCGTCCTCCTCCCCAGCCGAAAGGTCCAGATTGGTCTCCTCCCGCACCACGCCGATGCCGGCGCCGCTGGCGGTGACCACCACCCGCTTTCCCGCCTTGAGGAGCTCCTCGCAGAGTCGCAGCCCGTAGACGGAGCCGGAGGCCCCGGTGATCCCCACGAGAACCGTACCGCTCATGCCCCCCCCTTTCGCGCCAGGACATCCACGAAGGTGGCCACGAAGAGGGTAATGCTGATGTAGCCGTTCATGGCGAAAAAGGCGGCGTCCAGACGGGAGAGGTCCCCACCCCGGAGGAGCCAGTGCTCGTAGAGGAGCATGGTGACGCAGAGCCCGAGCCCCGCCAGGTACCAGACGCCGAGTCCGGCGCTGACGTACAGCCCCGCCAGGAGCGCCGCCATGGCCACGTGGAAGAGGCGGGCAGTCCAGAGGGACCCGTTCACCCCGAGCCGGGACGGAATCGAGTGGAGCCCTGCCCCCTTGTCGAACTCCAGGTCCTGGAGGGCGTAGAGGATGTCGAAGCCGGCCACCCAGAAGAGGACCGCAAGCCCCAGGAGCACCGCAGGGAGCTCCACCGTCCCCCGGATGGCGATCCAGGCCCCCAGGGGGGCAGCGGCCAGACAGATGCCGAGAACCACGTGGGCCAGTGCCGTGAAGCGTTTGCAGTAGGAGTAGAGGACCAGGAAAAAGAGGGCCACTGGCGACAGGTAGAGGCAGAGGGGGTTCAGCCGGTAAGCCGCGTAGAGCATGAGGAGGATCGAAATAACGATGAAGGCGACGGCGGTTCCCTTGCCGATGAGTCCCGCCGGGATGGCGCGGCCGGCGGTGCGGGGGTTGCGGGCATCAATCTCCGCGTCGATGACCCGATTCATCCCCATTGCGGCCGTCCGGGCCCCCACCATTGCCATGAGGATCCAGAACACCTGGTACGCCGTCGGCACTCCCCGGGCGGCCAGCACCGCTCCCGTAAAGGCGAAGGGGAGGGCAAAGACCGTGTGGGAGAACTTGATCATCTCCAGAAACACCTTAATCTTCCCGAACATCCCCATGGCCATCCTTTCCTCACTTACCATTTGCTCCCCCTTCCCCGAGGGTACTCTCCAGATATCTCCTCATGCGGCCCATCTCGACGTTTACCGTGGAAAGGTCGAACATGCTGGGGTAGTGGTCGTAGGGATAGCGTTTCATGAAGGAGAGCACCTTCCCCCCCTCCTCATAGACATAGCGGGAGCGGATCTCAAGGTCCCTCGATTCCAGCTCCACCGCGGCGCCCTCCTCGCCACCGTCCACGGCGACCCGGAGCCGGTGGTAGTAAAGGCGCCCTCCCTCCGGAAGGGTCACACCACCGGCACGGGTCGAAATGTGGCGCAATTCCGTCAGGAGGAGATGATTCTTCGGATCCTCCTCGGCAATCACGTAGCCGTCCTTCATAAGGAGGTTCTTCACCAGGGCAAAGACCTCGTCCGCCGGCCGTACCGTCACAATCCGCGACTTCTGCAGAGGCTCGGCCGCCAGTCTGAAGTAGTAACACCCGGGCGTCACCAGAAAGCAGAGCAGCAGGATCCATCCCCACAACCAACGTCTCGCCGTCAAAACCCGTACTCCCTCCACCGTTCTTCGATCATTCGCCCGGCAGCCTCCCGAACCGTTCGACAAAACCTTAGTTTTGTAGCATTTCCGGTCGGATGGTGACAATCATTTTCTCCGGAGCCGTTTCACGAAGAAGTTTTTTGGCAACAAAGTAAGGAACCTTCATAATGGAACTTCCATTGTGCGATTTTCCGTTTACACTACAACTGGATTTGCAAAAAACGACGAAGGAGAGCAGCGAAATGATGATCCTCAAGAATAGTTCCCTCCTGAAGCAACAATGCTATCTTGATGGGCACTGGTGCTGCGCCGATGGCGGCGCAACCATTGATGTAACCAATCCGGCCACCGGCGAGATACTGGGCGTTGTCCCCAAAATGGGTACCCAGGAAACACGGCGCGCCATAGAGGCCGCCAACGGGGCGCTGGACGGCTGGAAAGCGAGGACCGCGAAGGAGCGGAGCGCGATCCTCCGCCGGTGGTTCGAGCTGATCATGGAGAACCTGGAGGATCTGGCCGTCATCATGACCGCCGAACAGGGGAAGCCCCTGGCGGAATCCAGGGGTGAGATCGCCTATGCCGCCTCGTTCATCGAGTGGTTTGCCGAGGAAGGAAAACGGATCTACGGCGACACCATCCCCTCCTATGCCCGGGACAAGCGGATCGTGGTAATCAAGGAGCCCATCGGCGTCTGCGCCGCCATAACCCCCTGGAATTTCCCCGCTGCCATGATCACCCGCAAGGCCGGCCCGGCCCTGGCCGCCGGCTGCACCATGGTGGTCAAACCCGCCACCGCCACCCCGTTTTCGGCCCTGGCCCTGGCCCTCATCGGCGAGCAGGCCGGCATTCCGGCGGGGGTCTTCAGCGTCATCACCGGCTCGTCCAAGGAGATCGGCGACGAGATGACCGGCAACCCCATTGTCCGCAAGCTGACTTTCACCGGCTCCACCGAGGTCGGCAAACAGCTGACGGCCCAGTGCGCCGGCACCATGAAAAAGGTCTCCATGGAGCTGGGGGGGAATGCCCCCTTCATCGTCTTTGACGACGCCGATCTCGATGCCGCCGTGGAGGGGGCCATCGCCTCCAAATACCGCAATACCGGCCAGACCTGTGTCTGCACGAACCGCATCCTCGTCCAGGAATCGGTCTACGAAGCCTTTTCCGCGAAGCTGGTCGCCGCCGTCTCAAAAATGACCGTGGGCGACGGCCTCAAGGGAGAGGTGCAGCAGGGGCCCCTCATCGACATGACTGCCCTGGAGAAGGTGGAGGAGCACATTGCCGACGCCGTTGCCAAGGGGGCCCGCGTCGTCCTCGGGGGGAAGCGCCATGCCCTGGGGGGGACCTTCTTCGAGCCCACCATCATCACCGATGTGACCCCCGGGATGCTGGTCGCCCGGGAAGAGACCTTCGGCCCCCTGGCCCCCCTGTTCAAATTCAGCACCGACGAGGAAGCGATCCGGATGGCCAACGATACCGAATTCGGCCTGGCATCCTATTTCTACAGCCGGGACATCCGGCGGGTATGGAAAGTGTCCGAAGCCCTGGAATATGGCATGGTCGGCATCAATACCGGCCTGATCTCCTCCGAAGTGGCGCCCTTTGGTGGCGTGAAGGAGTCGGGGGTGGGCCGGGAGGGGTCAAAGTACGGCATCGAGGAGTTTGTGGAGGTGAAATACCTCTGCATGGGGGGAATCTGATTTCTTCAAGGGAGTGCGGAGTTTTCACCTTCGCTGAGCAAAAAGAAAGGTTCTTCAGGGAATTCCGGGGAAGATTAATAAACAACAACGGCAGCACTGCGGTATCTTGATGGTTCCCCAACCAAAAAAGATCGCAGGAGGCTGCCGTTGTCGTATTCCGATGTTATCGCAATTGCGGGAGGGTGGGAAGGATATCGTGTTGCTGGGACACGCACTATCGTCACAGGTGATGCCAAACGGATCGAGGTAGAACTGATTGCCCTGTCCCAGGATGAGATGGTGTGTGGCTCGTGCGGCGGGCGTTGCACAAGCGTCCATGAAACGACCAAGCGCGTAATTCGAGATTTGCCGATTCTCGATGCTCAGACTTATCTGATCGTTCACCGCCGCAGGCTGCTGTGCCCTCAGTGTGGGCCAACGCTGGAGCGTCTGTCATGGCTGGCGAAATACGCCCGCGTGACGCGCAGGCTTGCAGAGAGCGTAGCGCGACTGTGTGGTGTCGTGTCTGTGAAGCACGTGGCGCAGTATCTGGGGCTTTCTTGGGACCAGGTGAAGGAAATCGACAAGCGCTCACTCACAGAGCGGGTCGGCACCGTCGACCTCTCAAACATCGAAGTTCTCGGGATGGATGAGTTCGCCCTTCACAAGGGGCACCGCTATGCGACGGTTATCATCGAGCCATACCGTAAGGAAGTCTTATGGATCGGCAAAGGCAGGAGTCGCGAGAGTATCCGTCCTTTCTTCACGCAGCTTGGCCCACATGGCTGTAAACGGCTCAAAGCGGTCGTGATGGATATGAACGCATCATATGAGGAGGAAATCAAGCAGCACTCGCCCCAGGCAGACATAGTCTACGACCTGTTCCATGTGGTGGCGAAGTATGGCAGGGAAGTGATCGACAGGGTGCGAGTCGATGAGGCAAACCGCCTGAAGGAAGACAAGAAGGCACGGAAGGTAGTCAAAACATCGCGGTGGTTGCTGCTACGAAACAGCGAGAACGTCAAGGGCGACGACATGCTTCGCCTCCAGGAACTGTTGGAGGCAAACCGCAGCCTCCTTACGGTCTACCTGCTCAAAGACGATCTGAAGCAACTGTGGAAGTTTACCTGCATTGAAGAGGCGGGACTATTCTGGGAGCAGTGGCACCAAAGGGCGATGGAGAGTGGAATACCGCCACTCATCCTGTTTGCCCGCCGGCTAAAGGGCTATCTCCAAGGAATCCTCAACCACTGCCTCTGGCCCCTTCACACCGGAATCCTCGAAGGCATCAATAACAAGATCAAGGTGATCAAAAGAATGGCCTACGGCTTCCGGGATCACGAATACTTCTTTCTCAAGATCAGAGCCGCTTTCCCCGGAATTCCCGGATGAACCAAAAGAAAGGGGTTGCGGCATCTGCCGTAACCCCTTGATCTTTTTATGGTCGGGGCGAGAAGATTCGAACTTCCGACCCCCTGCTCCCGAAGCAGGTGCGCTACCAGGCTGCGCTACGCCCCGACAAAGAAGGAACTTTCTATATCACGCGATGTGGCGTTGTGGCAAGGTTTTTTTCTGTTTTGTCATGTTTCTCTCACCTTTTCCGCCCCCTCGACATCCACCTCAAAATACGCTAATGTCCTTTGCCGACTCTGTTTTTGCCATGCAATGACCACCACGGCGAAGAGACACCCCCTCACCCGGCCTTCGGCCACCCTCTCCCTGAGGGAGAGGGCCGTGGCGAGGGGAGCAGGGGAGAAAACGCCCTGGCTCAAAACCCTCCCCGAGCAGGTCCAGGCGGTCCGGGCCGCTTTGGCCGCGGCCGGTGGCCCCGCCACCGCCGACACCATCGCCCGCACCCTCCAACGGGCCCGCACCGACAAGGTGGCGGAGTTGCTGGCAACCCTCGCCGCCATCGGCCAGGCCAGGGAGGTGGAGCCGGGCACCTACAGCGCCTGACGAAGCACGCCCCATCCTGAAAAGACGCACGAACGAGGAGGACTCTTGCCATGCCATTCCTGGACCTGGGCCGGAACAAACAGATCTACTACGAACTCATCGACGGGGAACCGGACCGCCCCCACCTGGTCTTCATCCATGAGGGGCTGGGGTGCGCGGCCATGTGGAAGGGGTTCCCCCACCAGCTCTGCCGGGAAACCGGGTGTCCCGGCCTTCTCTACGACAGTCTCGGCTACGGCAAGTCGTCGCCCCTCGATGGCCCCATGAACCTCCATTTTCTCCACCGTTATGCCCTGATCGAGTTGCCGGCCGTTATCGAACAGCTGATCCCGGAGAAGGAGTATGTGCTCATCGGCCACTCGGACGGGGGGAGCATCGGCCTCATTGCGGCTGCCGAGAGGCCCCTCCGGCTCAAGGGGCTCATCGCCGAGGCGGCCCATGTATTCGTGGAGGAGAAGACGTTAGCGGGTATCCGGGCCACTGTGGACGCCTTCAGGGCCGGCAAGCTGCGCGGGCTTTTCCGGTATCACGGAGACAAGACCGAGGAACTCTTCACGGCATGGTCCGGCGCATGGCTCAGCGACGGCTTCAGGCCGTGGAACATCGAGTATGCCTTGCCCTCAATAGCATGTCCGGTACTGGTTATCCAGGGAACGGAGGACAACTACGGAACGGTAGCCCAGGTGGATACGATCATGGCAAAGGTGCCGGATGCCCGGAAGGTGATGATTGAGGGGTGCGGCCATGTGCCGCACTTGGAGAGGAGCGCTGAGGTTCTGGGGCTGATGGCGGAGTTCGTGGAGCGCCTGCCGGCGTGAGTCTGGTCCCTCTTCCCTGAAAGAGGGACCAGTGGAACAGATCCCTTGGGGCTATTTGCCGAAAAAGCCCGACATCAGAATCCGGAGCGCGTGCTTCTCGTTCTCGGTGACCCCGGCGAGCCTCCCCATCACCGTTTGGCGGCGTTCGGCATCGGCCTTGCGCAAGGCGAGGCGCTCGGTCATGGAAAGGGGCCGCTGTCTCAGCACGAAGGCCTGGTCCGCGGCATCCCACCACTCCCGTATCATGATCAGCTCGCAGAGGGTAAGGTCGTAACGCAGCTGAAAGATGTCCCGATAGGGGGATGTGAACAGGGAAAAATCTGGCGAAGCGGGCACTTCTCCTCCCAGGGAACGAAGCCTGTCAGCCAGGGCCGGGTCGGGTGCATAGACAAGGGGCGACAAGGGTTCAAGCCAGCTGAAGGCTGCGAGGTACCGGAGGCCGAGGGGGACAGCGCCGGACTCCCGGAGCAGGTCGGGGGTCATGTGTGCCATGATGCCCCCCAAGGACGCCATTTTCGCGGCGAGGGGAGTCAGATCAAAGCTGTACGCAGCCAAGTATGATTCCAATCCCACCTTCGCATAGAACATGTCGTTGGTTGCTTCGGCGTTGAACTGCATCATGATGAGGTTGTTCAGGTCAGCAAGGATATTCGGGTCTGAGAGGTCCCGTTCCAGGGCGACAAGCTCTCGAGCCAGCGCCGGCCCACACCAGGCGATACTCTTGGTGTAGGTTTCCGCAAGAGAGGCTTCGACGCCGAGGGTCGCCAGGGCATCGGGGATTTCCACCAGCAGAACGGTCCGGCCGTGGACCTGATAGACGCTTTTCAGCAGAAGCAGTGATACCAGCTCGCGGTCCTCAAGGGAGAGGACTTTGGCAAGCGGCGGCCTCAGCAGGGACTTCTCCACTGCCGCTGCCGCCTGGAGAAGGGCCGTATCCACTTCTTCGGGGTAGATTTTTGACTGTTTCGCAACTTCGATGATGCCTGACAGGAGCCGGTCCATGGTAGCGCCCCGCGCTTCGGCCCCGGCAAGGCCGTCGGCGGCACTCGATATCGCAGCGTCGTAGGCTGCCAGCAGGGGCTTCAGGTCGCGGGAAAACCGATGGGCGCGCCTGTGGCCGAGCGCATCGCCAAACGCTTCGGCCCCGGCATGGATGGCGGGGAGCAGGGCCGTGCGGTGGGAGTCGGAGGGGATGCCGGGTCGGGTGATTAGGGCAAGGAGAAGCTGCTGAAGCGGGTGTTCCTCTTGCTGCCCTGTATGTCGGGGCTGGTGGGAGCCGAAGGGGTGCTCTCCCCCTTCGGCGCGGCAGGGAGTTGTTGCCGCGAAAAGAGCGGCGAGAAGGACAACGGCACAAACGAGTCGACCCATGGGAACCCTCCAAGAACAGAGATGCCCCGCATCCTAGACATATCGCCTGTACCGGTCAATTGTTAAATCAAACCAATCTCAATAACCCTGCCCTTCCGCACAACCACACCGTCACATTATTTCCGGAACACGGTCCCCCTTACTGGGCCGGCTTCTCGGCCAAATACTGCTCGAACTGTTTCTTGTCCTGAGCGCAGCGGTAGGCCTCTTCGGCGGTGATCCGCTTGGTCTTGAAGAGGTCCAGGAGGTGCTGGTCCATGAGCTGCATCCCGTCCCGCTTGGCGGTCTGGATGATGGAGGGGATCTGGAAGGTCTTCCCCTCGCGGATCAGGTTGCCGATGGCCGGGGTGCCGAGCATGATCTCCAGGGCCGCCACCCGCCCCTTGCCGTCGGCGGTCTTCAGGAGCTGCTGGCAGACGACCCCCTTGAGGGATTCGGAGAGCATGGCCCGGGTCTGCTCCTGCTGGTCGGTGGGGAAGACGTCGATGATCCGGTCGATGGTCTTGGCCGCCGAGTTGGTGTGCAGCGTCCCGAAGACCAGGTGGCCGGTCTCGGCGGCACTCATGGCGAGGCCGATGGTCTCCAGGTCCCGCATCTCCCCCACGAGGATGACGTCGGGGTCTTCCCGCAGGGCTGCCCGCAGGGCAGCGGTGAAGGTCATGGAGTGTTCGCCGATCTGCCGCTGGTTCAGGAGCGACATCTTGTTCTCGTGGATGAATTCGAGGGGGTCCTCCAGGGTGAGGATGTGCTCCTTGCGGGTTGCGTTGATGAGGTCGATCATGGCGGCCAGGGTGGTGGATTTCCCCGAGCCGGTGGGGCCGGTGACGAGCACGAGCCCCTTCTTGAACAGGGTCATGCGCCGGACCCCGTCGGGGAGGCTGAGATCGTCGGCCGAGAGGATCTTGCTGGGGATGATCCGGAAGACCGCGGCGATCCCCCGGTGGGTCAGCATGTAGTTCCCCCGGAACCGGGCGAGCCCCGGGATGGCGTAGGCGAAGTCGAGGTCGTGGCGCTCCTCGAAGTCGGCCTTCTGCTTCTCGGTGAGGATCTCGTAGAGGATGGCCTTCAGCTCGTCATGGGTGAGAGGCTTGAAGTTCTGGCGGGCCATCTCGCCGTGGAGCCGGAAGATGGGGGGCGCCCCGGAGGAGAGGTGGAGGTCGGAAGCCCCCTGATCCTTGAGCATTTTAAAGAGTGTGTCGATGCGTGCCATGTGGTTTCTCCGTCAGCCGAGTAGGGAGGCCATGAAATCCTCCCGGGAGATTACTCCCTGCGCGACCAGTGACCGTCCGTCCTCGGCGATCCCCCGCCAGCCGTGCTCCCGCAGGTGTCCGAGCACGTCGCCGGCGTCGCGGGCGGACTCGAAGAGCTCCCGCACCCGCTGGTCGAAGGCGATGATGTCCATGAGGAAGCGGGTACCCGCGTAGCCGGTCTGGCCGCAGGCCGGGCACCCCGCCGACCGGAAGGAGGGCTCCGCCTCGTTGGGAGGCGACGGCACGGCCGCACGGCAGTCGGGGCAGAGGGTGCGGACCCCGGCACAGACGATGATCCCCCGCAGATGGGCCGGGGTGAGGAGGTGCCGGTCCCGGAAGGTGATGAGCTGCTGCAGAGCACCGGCCCCGTCGCCGCAGGAGAACCCCGCAACCACGAGGGTCCCCCGCTGGGCGGCCCGGCAGGCGGCCGCGAAGACCTTGCCGTCGGCCACATCCTCCAGGATCAGGATGTCGGGGTCGTGTTCGAGGGCTGCCATGACCACGGCTCCCACTTCGGTGCCGGCCGGCACCGGCACCCGGGGAAAGCGCCGCCCCCCCTGGGGCGAGCCGCTCCCCACCATGATGACGGTCTTGCCGGCGGTGTCGCACTCCTGAAGGTACAGCTCCATGAGCCGTCCCCGCATCTCCTCTTCCCGGGCGCCCACGACCACCATCCCCCGCCCCGCCGCGGCCAGTTCCGCAAAGCGGGCCGTGGTGGCCTCCGGAAGCCCCATGTCGGCCACGGAGTCGGGGAAGGAGGCGTCGACCCGCATCCTGAAGGTGAGGTAATCGCCCCCCTCCCCCCGCAGGAGCGCCACCTGGAACGGGATCATCCGCCCCTTCCACCCGAAGGCGAATGCCCCCTTGGCGGTGAATTCGCCTCCTGCCAGCTTGGCCAGCTTTTTCACCCGCATGACCACCTCGGGGTAATGGGTGGGGGAGAGCCGCCCCGCTTCGCGTCCGACCCCGCCCCGGCGGCAGACCACCACGATCCCGTCCCCCAGGGGCTGAAGGGAGAGGGAGGAGAGTTTCTGCTGGACCACGAAGAGGAGGAGGTAATCGACGAACTTCGCGCCGGTCAGGTCGTGGTTGATGGCGCTGAGGACGCTGGCCGGGAAGGCGGCCGACTCGAAGCCGAGGATGTCGGTCTCCTCCGGCGGGCCGTAGAAGATCTCCTGCATCTCGCGGATCTCCCGCAGGAGCCCCACCGACACCGATACGGGGCAGCCGGCAGCCTTCTCCACCGCTGCCAGGGCCGCGGTGTTGAGGGGATCGGCGATGGCGATGCTGATCTCGTCCCCGGTGACGATGAGGGGGATAAGGTTGTGCTGGCGCGCCAGTGCCGCCGGGATCAGGGCCACGGCCTCTGTGTCCACCATGGTCGGTTTGAGCCGTACGTAGGGGATGTTGAGCTGGTTGGAGAGGGCCCAGTCGATGTCCTCCTGGGCCACGACCCCCAGTTTCACCAGGGCCTCGCCGAAGCGGCACCCCGTCGTCTGCTGCTCGTCGAGGGCGGCGCGGATATCGTTCTCGCTGATGATCTGGCACCGGAAGAGTATGTCCCCCAGAGACCCAGGCCGTACGATGCTTTCCATGGTAATCCTCCCTTTTGACTACATCGGTCGGGTCAGCTCAATTCTTGAGGAATATTTTCGGCTTGCCCCGGTTCTCATCCTTTACACAACAGACGGCCCTGTGCTAGGCTCATGAAAAATTTTCGGTTCCGTGACCGGCCCCGCGTCTGCTGACGCCCGTCATGGCGCCCCAGGAGCGTTCACATGAAAAGAAAAGCCCTCGCCCTCCTCTCCGGGGGGCTCGACTCTACCCTTGCGGTCAAGGTGATGCTTGAGCAGGGGATCGAGGTCGAAGCCCTCAATTTCACCTCCCCCTTCTGTACCTGTACCGGAAAAAACGCGGGATGCAAATCGGAAGCGATCCGGGTGGCCGAAGAGTTCGGCATCCCCATCAAGGTGATGCACAAGGGTGTCGACTACCTGGAGGTGGTCAGAAAGCCCAAACACGGCTACGGCAAGGGGATGAACCCCTGCATCGACTGCCGGATCTTCCTCTTGCGCAAGGCAAAAGAGTACTTAGAAGAAAGCGGCGCCGACTTCGTCATCACCGGCGAGGTGCTGGGGCAGCGCCCCATGAGCCAGCGCCGCCACACCCTCGACATCATCGAGCGGGAGAGCGGCCTGGCGGGACGGCTCCTGCGCCCCCTGTCGGCCAAGCACTTCGAACCGACCCTCCCCGAGCAGGAAGGGTGGGTGGACCGGGAGAAGCTCCTGGCCATCCAGGGACGCTCCCGCAAGGAGCAGATGCAGCTGGCCGAAGAGCTGGACGTGAAGAACTACCCCTGCCCCGCGGGGGGGTGCCTCCTGACCGAGGTCTCCTTTGTCTCCAAGGTGAGGGACGTGTTCGATCACTCGGACCAGCTGAACCTGCGGGATTTCCGCCTCCTCAAGGTTGCGCGCCACTTCCGGGTCGGCCCCCGCACTAAGGTCCTCATCGGCCGCAACGAAGCGGAGAACGAGCTCCTCTCCCACAACATCCAGCCGGGAGAGGCGACGCTCCGCTGGCTCGACGGATCGAGCCCCCTGGGGGTCCTCATGGGGGTCGTGGACGACGCGCTTCTGGAGACCTCCGCGAAGATACTCCTGCGCTACACCCGGGCCGAAGCGGGGGCTGAGTGCCGGGTGAAAGTGGTGATCGACGACAACGAGCGAATTATTGTCGTCCCTAACGAGTTCTCGGACCCGGCCATCGAGAGTTACCGCGTGTAGAATGAAATCGTTATTAATAACACGGAGACACAGAGAGCACGGAGAAAAGACAATAGCTCCAGCCTGCAAGGCGGGGGGATACCAAAGTTCATTTGTTACCGACCGCTTGGCGTTGCTCCGTGTCCTCCGTATCTCCGGGTTATTCTGATGAATTTCAGGTTTTCTTACTAATCGAGTTCGCGCAAAAAGGGCGGGGAAATCCCCGCCCTTTCCTATTTCTGCTCCTCCTGAACGGGGGGCGCTCCCCCCTTCCCCTCTTCCGCAGGTGTCGTACCGGCTGGTTCCGCAGGCGGCAGTGCAGCAGGCGCTTCCTTAACGGTGCCTTCTCCCTCGGACGCCGGCACCGGCACCGGCTCCTGGGGCCCGGCACTACCCGTGAAGTTCTGGAACGTCGCCTCCACCTTCTCGATGCTCTGATCCACCTTCCGCTGGAGTCCGGCGATATTGGGCTCCTGCCCCAGGGCCTGCTGGTACTCGCCAGCCGAGAGGACCCCCTTGTTCCGCAGCAGCCGCAGGATCATGTTGGAGCGCTTCAGCACCTTGTCCAGATTCTTGTAGGGATTGTAGGCCACCCGGGGCCCCGGCAGCATGGCGGCCAGGAAGGCGCACTCCCGGGGGGTCAGGGCCGAGGCGGGCTTGCCGAAGTAGTAGCGGGCGCCGTGGCCGATACCGTAGACCATGGGCCCCAGCTCCACAACGTTCAGGTAGAGCTCGATGATCCTTCCCTTGGTCAGCTCCTCCTCCATCCGCTTGGCCAGGACGATCTCCTTCACCTTGCGGGAGATGGTCTTCTCGCGGGAGAGGAAGAGGTTCTTGGCCACCTGCTGGGTGATGGTGGAGGCCCCTCGGGCGAAGCTCTTCTTTTCGAGATCGTACTTGATGGCATTCTTGATGGCCTTCACGTCGATCCCCTCGTGCTTGTAGAAGTTGGAATCTTCCGCCAGGATCACCGCCCACTTCATCTCCGCCGGGATGCTCCCCGACGGGGTCCAGTAGCGGTTCTTGGGCCCCACGGTGAAGGGATGGTAGTCGCCGTGCCAGTCCTTCACCTGAATGGTCATGTTCGTGCGGCGGTTCTTGAGCTCTTCCACCGACGGAAGGAACATGAGGGATAGGGCAATGTAGGCTCCATAGGCCACCACGGCCCCGATGGCCAGATAGAGCATCTTTTTCATGGTCACGGTGTTCCGCCTCCCGATCCCTTCACCCGCGCCATCTCCGCCGCCATGAGGATGGCCGCCTTCATGCTCTCGGCCGAGGCCCTGCCGGTTCCGGCCAGATCGTAGGCGGTGCCGTGGTCCACGGAGGTGCGGATAATGGGGAGCCCTAGGGTCACGTTGACCCCGTCGTCGAAGTGGAGGAGCTTCAGGGGGATGAGTCCCTGGTCGTGGTACATGCAGACCACCGCGTCGTAGGCGCCCTGGACGGCGAAGTGGAAAAGCGTATCGGCCGAGAGGGGGCCGATCGCATCGATCCCCTCCTGCCGGGCAGCCGCCACGGCAGGGGCAATGATGCGCGCCTCCTCGTCCCCGAACATCCCCCCTTCGCCGCAGTGGGGATTGAGGGCCAGGACCGCGATGCGGGGATTCCTCCTGAAATAGCGGTGCAGATCCCGGTGGGTAATCCGGATTGTCTCCAGCACCCGCTCGAAGGTCACTAGACGCGGCACGTCGGCCAAAGCCTCGTGGATGGTGACGAGAGTGACCCGGAGCCGGAAGCCGGCCAGCATCATGACGACCCGCTCCGCCCCCGCCAGTTCGGCCAGGAGTTCCGTATGCCCCGGATACCGATGCCCGGCCCGGTTCAGGGCCTCCTTGCTGATGGGAGCGGTCGCCATGGCGTCGGCATTTCCTTCAAGGCAGAGTCGCGCGGCCTCGCAGATGGCCCGGTACATGGCGTCGCCGCTGGCAACGGTGGGGCAGCCATACTGCATGTCCGCTTCGGTGAGGGACGAAATCTCCCAAAGGGGGAGCACCCCTTCTTTGCTTTCTTCCCAGTTCAGGGTATCGGTCCGCTCTACCCGGAGCGCGGCGCCTGCGACGGTGATTCCCCGTGCCATGGCCGCGCTGTCGCCGACAACGAGGAAGCGGCAGCATTGGCGCACCTCTGGCTCGGCCAGGGTTGCGGCGATGATCTCGGGGCCGACCCCGGTGGGGTCCCCCATGGTTATGACAATACGTGGTTTAGTGTTTGGCATGGTCGGATCATAGCAGGATTCAGGGCCTGCATCAGTGAAAAAAAAAGAGCGGCTAGGCCGCTCTTCTTGGTACGTGGTGATTTTTCGCTACTTCCGGGTGGACTTGCCTGCCACCTGCATACGGATCAGGGCCCGCTCCAGGGCTGCCTCCTGGGTCTTGTAGCTCTTGTCTTCAGGGGAGAGACCCTTGAGTGCCGCTTCGGCACGACCAAGAGCAGCCTTTGCGCGCTCAAGATCGATCTCGTCTGCCCGCTCCGCGGTTTCGACGAGCACCGTGACCTTGTCGTCCTCCACTTCGAAATAGCCCCAGTTGACGGCCAGATGGAAGAACTGCCCACCCTTCTTGTAGGTGAGCTCACCGATCTTCAGGGAAGTGAGAAACGGCGCGTGGCCCGGAAGAACGCTGAACTCGCCGAGGGCGCCCGTGGCCGTGATCTCATCGACCTCTTCGGACAGGATCTTCTTATAGGGTGTTACCAGATCGACTTTCAGTTTTTCAGCCATCTATCTTCATCCTTTTGGCAGGGAAGCCGTCACGGCCTCCCTGCGACGAGGTCATGTGAATCTTAGGCAGCAAGCTTCTTCGCTTTTTCTAGTGCCTCTTCGATGGTGCCAACCATGTAGAAGGCCTGCTCGGGGATGTCGTCGTGCTTGCCGGCAACGATCTCCTGGAAGCCCTTGATGGTGTCCTTCAGCTCAACGTACTTGCCGGGGCTGCCGGTGAAGGCTTCTGCCACGTGGAAGGGCTGGGAGAGGAAGCGCTGGATCTTCCGGGCGCGGGCAACCACCAGCTTGTCCTCCTCGGAGAGCTCGTCCATGCCGAGAATGGCGATGATGTCCTGGAGGTCCTTGTACTTCTGGAGGACGTACTGAACCTGGCGGGCGATGGCGTAGTGCTCTTCGCCGATTACCTGGGGGTCGAGAATCCGCGACGTGGAGTCGAGGGGGTCAACGGCCGGGTAGATGCCAAGCTCGGCGATCTGACGGGACAGAACCGTGGTTGCATCCAGGTGGGCGAAGGCCGTTGCCGGTGCAGGGTCGGTAAGGTCGTCAGCCGGAACGTAGATCGCCTGAACCGAAGTGATGGAACCTTTGGTGGTGGAGGTGATCCGCTCCTGGAGCTCACCCATCTCAGTGGCCAGAGTAGGCTGGTAACCAACGGCAGAAGGGATCCGGCCGAGAAGCGCCGAAACCTCGGAACCCGCCTGGGTGAAACGGAAGATGTTATCGATGAAGAGGAGCACGTTCTGCCCTTCTTCGTCACGGAAGTACTCCGCAATGGAAAGCGCGGAGAGTGCCACCCGGGCACGGGCTCCCGGCGGCTCGTTCATCTGGCCGTAGACAAGAGCAGCCTTATCGAGAACGCCGGACTCCTTCATCTCCATCCAGAGGTCGTTTCCTTCACGGGTCCGCTCGCCAACGCCGGCGAACACGGAGAAACCGCCGTGCTGCTTGGCGATGTTGTTGATGAGCTCCATGATGAGAACAGTCTTGCCGACGCCGGCGCCGCCGAAGAGGCCGATCTTGCCCCCCCGGGCATAGGGAGCGAGGAGGTCGACGACCTTGATGCCGGTGGTGAAGGCTTCAACCTTGGTGGACTGGTCCACGAAGGAAGGGGATTCGCGGTGGATGCCGTACTCCTTCTCTGCATTGACCGGACCCATCTCGTCAACGGGCTCGCCGATGACGTTCAGGATGCGGCCCAGGGTCTTGCGGCCGACCGGCACGGAGATCTGCTTGCCGGTGTCGAGGGCAGCCTGGCCCCGAACGAGACCGTCGGTGGAGTCCATGGCGATGGTCCGGACGGAGTTCTCGCCCAGGTGCTGGGCAACTTCGAGCACCAGGTTGTATTCTTTATCGTCAATGGCCGGGTTGGTGACCCGGAGGGCGTTGTAGATGGGAGGCAGTTTGCCCGGCTCGAACTCGACGTCGATAACCGCGCCGATAACCTGCGAAATTCTACCAAAGTTCTGACTCATGGTGCCTCTTCCTCCTGCGGCCCGTGCCGGGCCTCTATTTTATAATCGTGAGATTAACTTATCCCTTGATCGACTCGGCACCGGAGATGATCTCCATGAGCTCGGTCGTGATTGCTGCTTGGCGGGCCCGGTTGTACTGAAGGGTCAGCTTGCCGATCATCTCGGTGGCGTTCTTGGACGCACTGTCCATGGCGGTCATCCGGGCGCCGTGCTCCGATGCCACCGACTCCAGCAGCGCCTTGAATACCTGCACCTCGATGTGCTTGGGAAGGAGTTCATCAAGAAGCTCCCCCTTGGATGGCTCGTAGATGTACTCGGGAACGTATTCCTCTTCGGCTGTCTCCTCGGGAACAATCGGGAGGAGCTGCTGGAGGGTGATGTCCTGGGACATGACACTGCGGAACGCGTTGAAGAGGAGATAGACCTCGTCGTATTCCTCCGCCACGTACCCCTCAACCACTTCCTGGGCCAGAAGCGCAGCAGTGGGGTAGCTGAGGTTCGAAAGGACGTTGCCGTAGTTCTTGTGGATCTTCTGACGATTTTTCAGGAACTCGAAACCCTTGCGGCCGACGGTGGTCACGGAGATTTCGGCGAACTCAGCCTTCTTCTCCCTGATGAAGCGCTCCGCGGCCTTGCAGATGTTGGCGTTGAAGCCACCGCAGAGACCCCGGTCAGAGGTAACCACCACGAGGAGGGCCTTCTGGCTGATGCGCTTCTGTAGCAGGGGGCTCGAACTCCCGTCCTGACTCTTGGCCAGGCGGTCCAGAACCTCCCCCAGCTTCTTCGCGTAGGGGCGGGCGGCAACCACGTTTTCCTGGGCACGGCGCAGCTTCGCAGCCGAGACCATCTTCATGGCCTTGGTTATCTGTCTGGTGTTTTTTACCGAGACAATACGCTTTTTTATGCTTTTCAGGCTTGCCATAGTGGGAGAACCGTCCTTAGATTACGCGGTAAATTCCTTCTTGAATTCGTCAAGGGCGGCAACAATCTTGCCCTTGAGGTCGTCATCGATCGCCTTCTTGTCGCGCAGTTCGGCGAGGATATCGGCCTTCCTTCCATCGAAGAAGGAATAGAGCTCGCTCTCGTAACGGCGCAGGGAGGCGACGGGGTAGTCATCCACGTAGCCGTTGTTGGCGGCGAAGATGATGAGGACCTGTTTCTCGTTGGGAATCGGACGGTACTGGGGTTGCTTGAGAATCTCCACGAGGCGCTCGCCACGGGCCAGCTGCATCTGGGTCGCCTTGTCCAGGTCGGAACCGAACTGGGCAAAGGCTGCCATCTCGCGATACTGGGCGAGGTTCAGACGGAGCGTACCGGCAACCTGCTTCATGGCCTTCACCTGAGCGGAACCACCGACCCGGGAGACCGAGAGGCCGACGTTGATGGCCGGGCGGACGCCGGAGTAGAACAGGTCGCTCTCCAGATAGATCTGACCGTCGGTGATGGAGATGACGTTGGTCGGAATATAGGCGGAAACGTCACCAGCCTGGGTCTCGATGATCGGGAGCGCGGTAAGGGAGCCTGCGCCGCAGTCGTCGGAGAGCTTCGCCGCACGCTCGAGGAGGCGGCTGTGGAGGTAGAAAACGTCGCCCGGATAGGCTTCACGCCCCGGCGGACGGCGAAGGAGCAGGGAAAGCTGGCGATAGGCGACGGCCTGCTTGGAGAGGTCGTCGTAGATGATCAGGGCATGCTTGCCGTTGTCCCGGAAGTACTCGCCCATGGTGACGCCGGTGTAGGGGGCGATGAACTGGAGCGGTGCAGGCTCGGAGGCGGAGGCGGAAACAATGATGGTGTAATCCATCGCCCCGTGCTCCTGGAGCTTGCTCACCACCTGGGCAACGGTGGAACGCTTCTGGCCGATGGCCACGTAGATACAGATGAGGTCGCCACCCTTCTGGTTGATGATGGTGTCGATGGCAACGGCGGTCTTGCCGGTCTGGCGGTCGCCGATGATGAGCTCCCGCTGGCCGCGGCCAACCGGAACCATGGCGTCGATGGCCTTGAGGCCGGTCTGCATCGGCTGGTGGACCGACTTCCGCTTGACGATGCCGGGGGCCTTCACCTCGACCTTACCGAAGGTGGAGGTGTTGATGGGGCCCTTGCCGTCAATGGGTTGGCCAATGGCGTTGACAACGCGGCCGATGAGGGCCTCGCCAACCGGAACCTCGACGATCCTGCCGGTCCGCTTGACGGTGGTCCCTTCCTTTATGTTCTCGTTGTCTTCACCGAGGATCGCCGCACCGACGTTGTCCTCTTCGAGGTTGAGAACCATGCCGGAGACCCCGCCGGGGAACTCCAGGAGCTCGCCGGCCATGGCCTTGTCCAGGCCGTGGATGCGGGCGATACCGTCACCGACGGAGATGATGGTGCCGGTCTCGGCCACCTCGACCTCCTTGCCGTACTCCTTGATCTGCTTGCGGATAATTTCGCTGATTTCTTCGGCTCTGATTTCCATGGAACCTCTCACCCCTTCTGTAATATATCCTGAATCCTGTTCAACTGGGTCCGTACGCTGCCGTCAAAAACCTTGTCGCCGATCTTGGTGATCACCCCGCCGATGAGCGAGGGCTCCACCTGGACCGACAGCTGCACCTTCTTCCCCGTTGCCTTGACCAGCGCGCCCTTCATGCTCTCCACCTGGGCATCCTCAAGAGGGAAAGCCGAAGTGAGCACCGGGCGAATGACGCCGGAAAGCTCGTCGGCGAATGCGGCATAGCTGTGGGCAATCTGGGGAAGGAAACTGATTCTCCCCCGGTCGAGGAGAACCTGGAGAAAGTTGGAGACCGTGCCGGAGAGGCTCAACTTCGCAAGAACGTCCTTGAGAATTTCCCTCTTGGCTTCAATGCGGTACGCAGGGCTTTTCAAGACGGAATCGATGTCGGCGTTTCCTTCAAGCAGGGCTGCGAACTGCCCCAACTCGGCACCGAACCGGTCGACCGCGTCTTCCTCGGCCCCGAGCTGCACCAGCGCCTTGGCGTAGCGACGTGCAATAGCGTTCGAGATCAATGTAAGTTCTCCACCTTCGTAAGATAGTCGTTAACCAGCCGATCCTGGTCGTCTTTCTTGATGTTCTCGCGCAGTGACTGCTCAGCCATCTGAACGGCAAGTCGCGCAGCCTCCCCGCGGAGTTCTGCCTTGGCCTTGAGAACCTCCTGAGAGGCAGTGGCGGCGGCCTGCTCGCGAATCTTGTCAGCGGTCAGCTTCGCCTCCGCGATGATCCGCTCCTTCTCCAACTCGGCTTCCTTGCGGATTGCGGCGTAGATATCGTCGATTTCCAGGTTCGCCTTTTCCAGCTTCCCGCTATACTCGGCAAACTTCTTCTCGGCAGCTGCCCGGGCCTCCTCGGCTTCACGGAGGGCCTTCTCGATGTTGGCGGTGCGGTCTGCCAAGGCACCCTTGGCATTGGCCTTCTTGAGGGCCCAGATGATGACACCGAGAAGGGCGGCAAAGTCGATGACCCTCCACATGAAATCCTTCATCTGCTTGCCGGTGTCGACGTGGTGGGCACCCTCGCCCCCCTCGGCGGCAAACCCGAGGGCTGAAAGGCCGATCACGGCGGCACAGACCGCCGCAGGCATCATCACGGACTTCAGGAGCCTTTTCTTCTTGCATGCGTTTGCCATGTTACAGACTCCTCCCAAGGACTTTCTCGCTGATTTCAAGGGACAGGGCACGGGCCTGCTCCGCCAGGAGCTGCTTGGCGGCAGCGGCTTCTTGTGCCACCCTGTTCTTGATGGAGGAGAGAGAATCGGCAGCCTCCTTGCGGGCCTTCTCGATGACAGCGGCCTCTTCCTGAAGTGCGCCGCTGCGAAGGGTCTCACGCTCGGCATTGGCCTTCGCCTTAATTTCGCGCAGGCGGGCTTCGTAGAGTGCCATTTTTTCCTGCACGTCCTTGTCAACCGCCGCGGCCCGCTCTTTTGCGCCGTCAATCTGCGCCTTCCGGTCCGCCATGATTTTTCTGATCGGCTTGTAGAGGAAGATGTTCAGAACCAGGAGGAGAACCAGGAAGTTTACGAACTGAATCACAAAGGCAAGATCTAAACTTATCACGCTACCGCTCCGTAAAATCCACCACTTGTAGTTTGTATTCCGTATACGGGGTACTGTATCAAAAAAATATGCGGTCGTAAGGCCGCAAAACAGACGTTAGCTATCACACGCATTGGCACTTGTCAACAAATTTATCCAAAAAACGATACGGCGTGCATGCTCCCGACCGTATCGCACGCCCTTTAACCGAGCAGAAGATCGACGATTCTTGCAAGTTCGTCGCGGCTGCCGTAGGCAATCTCGATTTTGCCCCCTTTGCCGCTCTTGCGAACCGCAATTTTTGTCATGAAGCGACGCCGCAACTGCTCCACGAGGTCAGCAGCATGGACCTCCACGGTTGCAACCTTAGGCTTGGGCTTCTGCTCCCCCTTCAACCGTTTCACAAGGCTTTCCGCCTCGCGCACGGTGAGGTTTCCCTTGACGACGGCATCGCGGGCCTCCCGCATCTGGAGGTCGGTATCGAGGGCAAGAATCGCCCGCGCATGGCCCATGGCCAAGCGCTCTTCGACGATGTCCTTCTTCAGTTCGGCGGGAAGCTTCAGGAGCCGCAGGGAGTTGGCCACGGTGGATCGATCCTTCCCCACCCTCTTCGCGAGCTCGTCCTGAGTCAGGCTGAAGTTCTCCATGAGGGCGTGGTAGGCCTCGGCCTCCTCCACGGCGTTCAAGTCCTCCCGCTGGATGTTCTCGATGAGGGCCATCTCCAGGGCGGTATCCTCGGAGACGTCCTGGATGACCACCGGCACCTCGCGGAGTCCGGCCTTCTGGGCGGCCCGCCAGCGGCGCTCGCCGGCGATGAGCTCGTAGTGGTCTCCCTTTTTCCGCACCACGAGGGGCTGGATTATCCCCTTCTCGCGGATGGATGCGGCAAGCTCTTCCAGCCTGTCGGGGGTGAAGGTCTTGCGGGGCTGGTTCCGGTTGGGACGGATCTCTTCGATGGGGCAGGAGAAGTAGCGTTTCCCCTCCTCCTCCACGACCGGAAGAAGGGCCGCCATCCCCTTGCCGAGTCCGGTCTTCCTAACCATGGTGCGCCTCCCTTTCCATGAGTTCCTTGGCCAGTTCCATATAGGTGACGGCCCCCTTGGAGGTTATGTCGTACAGGATGATGGGACGGCCGTGGCTCGGGGCCTCGGAGAGTCTCACGTTGCGGGGGACCACGGTCTGGAAGGCAAGGGAGCCGAAGTGGGTCCGGATCTCCTCGCTTACCTGGCGGGAAAGGTTGATACGGCCGTCGTACATGGTGAGAAGGATCCCTTCAATGGCGAGCTTCGGGTTGAGCCCCTTCTGAACCAGCTTGATAGTCTTGATGATCTGTGAAAGCCCTTCCATGGCGTAGTACTCGCACTGGAGCGGGATAAGGACCGAGTCGGCGGCGGTCATGGCGTTGACGGTGAGAAGCCCCAAGGATGGGGGACAGTCGATGATGATGTAGTCATACCGATCATCAAGGTGTGCCAGGGCCTCCTTGAGTTTCCATTCCCGCGCCATGGCGGAGACGAGTTCCAGCTCGGCGCCGGCCAGGTCGGTGGTGGCGGGAAGGAGGTCGAGACAGGCGAGGTCGGTCCTGACTATGAGCGTTGCCGGATCGGCGTCGTTGATGATGGCGTCGTAGACCGACTCCGTCAGGCTCCCCTTGTCGATGCCGACGCCGCTTCCGGCGTTCCCCTGGGGGTCCATGTCCACCAGGAGCGTCCGCTTTTCCGCCGCCGCAAGGGAAGCGGCAAGGTTGACGGCGGTGGTGGTCTTGCCGACCCCACCCTTCTGATTCGCTATGCAGATCTTCTTTGCCATCACAGGTAACCGTCGCGGGAAAAGTGAGAAGGGAAAGCAGCTGGAAAGTCGTAATAATTACCACATTACCCCCGACTTGTGAAGGTATTTTTACCCGATGGCGCGTGGAATGAGGGTCATCGCCCCCCCACGGGGCAGGGCGCGTCAAGAGGGGTGTATATCGAAGAGGCCGGCCTTCTCCAGGATGCCAACTATCTCTTTCCCATCCACCGGCTTGGTCAGGCAGCTGAGGACGTCCAACTCACGGCAGCATTTCAGGTCGGTCTCCTCCCGGGACGAACTGATGACGATGACCGGAACCTGCTTAGTCCTCACGTTGCCGCGAAGGGCGGTGAGAACCTCAATGCCGTTTATTTTCGGCAGCTTCAGGTCGAGCAGGATAAACGCCGGTTCGAGAATCTCCCCTCCCCCCCCCGGAGAACCGGGGCCCAGAAGACGTGCAAGGGCCTCTTCCCCATCGTGGGCAACGACAATGTTGTCGATTCCCTGCTTGCGCAAGGCGCGCAGCGCGAGAAATTCATCGTCCGGATTATCCTCCACCAGAAGAACCTGAAACTTCTCCATCGGCACTCTCCTCTCTGCGTCCCGCTTTCCCAAAACTGGCCGTTAAATAGTACGCCATAATGAAACTGTTGCAATGCTCCAGAGTGCAAACCTCTACCCCTTACGCAGAATCCGCTTGTCACCAACCCGGATGGTGATTTTCTCCTGATCGAAAAACTCAAGGAGAGGGATCATGAATTTACGGGAGAGGCCAGTAAGCTCCCGAAACTCCGGTGGGGTGATCTCCCCCTTCTCCCGAAGGCGGGCGACGAGTTTCTCCCGGATCTCTCCGACAGGGCCGGGGGGGTAGAACACGTCGCTCTTGAGCTTCACGGCCCGCCCCTGCCGGGCAAGGATGTTCAGGTGCTCCAGAAGCTCCTTCTCGCCGCAGCGGAGCTGGTCGCACAGTTCCTTCACGGTGGGAGGCTCAAAGCCCCCCCGCAGAAGAGCTGCCTCGATCCGCCCCTGGAGGCCGGACTGGTCCACGGTCGGCTCCCCCTTACGGCCGGGGAGCTTCACCAGTTCCCGCTCCACCACCACCTTCCCCTCCTTTTCGAGGGAAGTCAGCAGTGGCGTGAAGAAACGGGGATCACTCCGTTTCGGAAGGCGGGTCTTCAACTCCTCCTTGCCGATCCCCTCTTTCAGCGGGTTATCCCGCAGATACCCTTCCACCTCCCCCTGAAGATGGGACTTGAGGGAGCCGAACGCGTCCCGGGAGAGGAGGATCCGGGGTTCCCGGACCACCTGCACCACCTCGCCGGCCGACAGGAGCGAGGCCAGGGCAGCCTCGGCCCTGCGGGGAGAGAGGCCGCTGCGGAGCGATATTTCCTCGAAGGCAACGCCGGAGAGGAGGCTTCCGGCCACCAGGAGTCTGACGGTGTCCGCCTCGGCGTGCTCCCCCAAGGCATGAAGAAGCGCCAGCGCCTCATCGGAGCGCCGCCGGCGACGGGGAGGTATCGGGTCCAGAACCCGGCCACCGCCCACGGTGACCTGGGGGGAGTAGGAGCGGAGCACGAAGGGGTCGCCGGGGAGGAGGAGCACCGGATGCTTCAGGCGAAGCTGGACAAAAGCGGATTCCCCCGGCGCCAGGACGTCCCGGTCCAGAAGGATCACCTGGGCCGGCACCTCGTAGGTGGCTGAATGGAGCCGGAGCGTGGCCCGGTGCCGAAGCTCCTTGGGGGCCGTTGGGAGGAGGTCGAGGCGGACATCCACGGCACGGGTGGTCCGAAAAACACCCCGGGGCACCACGATGTCCCCCCGCACCACTTCCGTGTGCTCGACCCCCTGGAGGTTCACCGCCACCCGCTGCCCGGCGCCGGCCGCATCTCCCTTCCGGCCGTGGGTCTGCACGCCCCGCACCCGAGCCTCCCTGCCCGAGGGGAGCAGCTCCACCTCGTCCCCCACCCGGATCTCGCCGGCCAGGAGCGTTCCGGTCACCACCGTGCCGAAGCCGGTGACGGTGAAAACCCGGTCCACGGGGAGGCGGAACGGGCCTTCGCTCCGCTTTTCCTCCACCTGGGCGGCAAGGCGGGCCAGTTCCCCCTTGAGATCATCGATCCCCGCGCCGGTCCGGGACGAGACCGGCACCACCGGCGCCTCCTCCAGGAAGCTCCCTGCCAGGTACTCCCGCACCTCTTCGGCCACGAGACCGAGCCACTCGGGGTCCACCATGTCGCTCTTGGTGAGGGCCACGAGCCCCTTCTTCACCCCCAGGAGCTGACAGATCTCCAGGTGCTCCCGGGTCTGGGGCATGACCCCCTCGTCGGCGGCGATGACGAGCATCACGAGATCCATCCCCCCTACACCGGCGACCATCGTCCGGACGAAGCGCTCGTGCCCCGGCACGTCCACGATGCCGAACCGGAGACCGCCCGGCAGTTCCAGGTGGGCAAAGCCGAGCTCGATGGTGATCCCCCGCTTCTTCTCCTCGGGGAGGCGGTCGGTGTCGATGCCGGTGAGTGCCCGGACGAGGGAGGTCTTGCCGTGGTCGATATGGCCGGCGGTGCCGAGGATGAGGTGTTTCATGGATTGTCCTGCTCCCTGAACTGAAGCTGATAGAGCCGTGCGTAGACTCCTCCGGCGGCCAGGAGTTCGCGGTGGGTCCCCTCCTCCACCTTTTCACCCCGGTGGATGACGACGATCCGGTCGGCATCCTGAACCGTGGAGAGGCGGTGAGCCACCACCAGAGACGTACGGCCCGCCATGAGCGCCCGGAGCCCCTCCTGGATGAGCCGCTCAGACTCGCTGTCGACGCTGGAGGTGGCCTCGTCGAGGACGAGGATCTCCGGGTCGAAAGCCACGGCACGGGCAAAGGAAATGAGCTGCCGCTCGCCGGCGGAGAGGTTCACCCCCCGCTCCCGCACCTCCTCGTCGTACTTTTTGGGAAGCGCCTCGATGAACCGGGCGGCCCCCACAAGCCGTGCCGCCTCCTCCATCCTGGCAGCAGCCCCCTCGTCCCCCAGGGAGATATTGAACCCGATGGTGCCGGTGAAAAGATACGGTTCCTGGAGGACCACGCCGATCCGGCGCCGGAGGTCGGGAAGGGGCAGCTCCCGGATGTCGGCGCCGTCAAAGAGGATGCTCCCCCTGCTCACGTCGTAGAAGCGGGAGAGGAGCCGGGTCACCGTCGTCTTGCCGCCGCCCGTCTCCCCCACCAACGCCACCTTCTCCCCCCGCCGGATGGTGAGGTCTATCCCCCGGAGGACGTACTCCTCGTCCTTGTAAGCGAACCAGACATCCTTGAAGGCGATGGTGTTGACTGCCCCCTCATCCCCGGCCCCCCGCCTGGAGGGAGAGGGTGGCCGAAGGCCGGGTGAGGGGTATCCATCCTTCTCGGTGTCCAGCAGGTTGAAAATCCGCTCTAGGGCCGCCATGGCTCCCTGCATGATGGAGTACTTGGCCGAAAGATCCCGGATGGGGCCGAAAAATTTTTCGGTGTACTGGATGAAGGCCACCAGTGCCCCGAAGGTAAGGGCGCCGCTGACGATCTCCCCCCCGCCGTACCAGATGATGAGCCCCACGGCGATGGAGGAAAGGGTCTCCACCAAGGCATAGAGGGAGGCGTCCCAGGTGATGACCGGGAGGTTGGCGTCCCGGTAAGCGGCGTTGAGCCGCGAAAACTCCCGCCGCTCGGTTTCTTGCCGGTTGAAAAGCTGAACCACCGCCATGCCGCCGATGGTCTCGGCCAGAAAGGTGTTGAGGTTCGCCAGCCGGGCACGTACCTCCCGGAAGGCCTTGCGCATCCTGACCCGAAACGTAAAGGCGACCCAGATGAGCACCGGCAGGACTGCGAAGGTGACTAGGGAGAGCTTCAGGTTCATCCAGAGCATCACCCCGACGATCCCGGCCAGGAAGAGGATGTCCCCCACCACCGTAATGATCCCTGCGGCGAACATCTCGCCGAGGACTTCCACGTCGCTGGTGAGCCTTGTCACGAGGCTCCCGGTGGGAGTCCGGTCGAAAAAGGCGACCGGAAGCCGCTGGACGTGGCTGAAGAGCTCCATGCGGAGATCGAACATCACCCTCTGCCCCAGGTACTGGAGGAGCCAGACCTCAAAGAACGTCAGGAGCGACTCGGCAAGGATCAGGGCGAGAAATCCGGCCGCCACCAGCGGCAGACCCTCCATCCGGCCGGTGATAATGTGCTCATCGATGGCCACCTTCATGATCCACGGCTGGGCCAGCCGGGCCGCCGCCGAGAGGGGAAGGAGGCAGAGGGCTGCCACGGCGAGCCACCGGTAGGGGAGCACGTAGCGGATAAACCGCGCCATGAGCCTCCCGTCATAGGCCTTGCCAACTATCTCGTCTTCGTAGGCACCACCGAAATGCATCGTCCCCCGCCTGAAAGCCCGTCCTTCGGCTTCTAACCGTCGGTGGCCGCCATTCTACGTCATTTTACCGGCAGGCAAAACAAAAAAGGCCCATGGCATTGCCATGGGCCGCAAACGTGGGATCGATTCACGCGCTGAGGCTTCAGCGCCCTTTCTTGAGGTCAATGAGGATCAGCTTGGCGACCGCCTTCAGGGTCTCGAAAACCCCTTCGCCGGTGGAGGCGCAGGCCTCGAACTCGGGAACCCCCGTGGGGTTCAGTTCTCGCCGGAGTTCTTCCACGGACAGGACTTCCGGCAGATCCCGCTTGTTGTACTGAATCACGTAGGGAAGCTTGTCCAGATCGTATCCCTGTTCCTTGAGATTGAAACGGAGGTTGTCCAGTGACTCGACATTGGCATCCATCCGCTCCTCCTGGGAATCGGCCACGAAAACCACGCCGTCCACCCCCTTGAGGATCAGCTTGCGGGAGGCATCGTAGAAAACCTGGCCGGGAACGGTGTAGAGGTGGAACCGGGTCTTGAAGCCGCGGATCTCGCCAAGGGCCAGGGGGAGGAAATCGAAAAAGAGAGTCCGCTCCGTCTCCGTGGCGAGACTGATCATCTTCCCCTTCGCCTCGGGAGCGGTCTTCTGGTAGACATGCTGAAGGTTGGTGGTCTTGCCGCAGAGGCCCGGCCCGTAGTAGACAATCTTACAGTTTATCTCGCGCGATGCGTAGTTGATGAAGGACATCCGCCGTACCCCCGGGCCGTCAGTTAAAGAGATTATCGATGTCGTCGTCGGTGATCTCGGCGAAAGGGAACTCCTGGATGCCGCTCCGCTCCTTCTCCTCGGCCTTTTTCATGAGCCGGTCGAAGATGGCGGTCAACTCCTCGGAGGCCTTCTTGACCCGGAGCCTTACCAGCCCCAGGGAGGACCGGGTGTCGAAGAGGACCACAAGAATCACCCGCCCACCGACGATGGAGATATGGAGGTTGTCCTTTTCCCCCTCGTGGAACAGGATGGAAAATTCCTTCTCGCCGATCAGCTTGGCAAGACCACCGGTGGCGGCGATGTTTCCCGCAGTGAGCGATGCCAGCGACGTGGTGTCAAACCGCTCGGTCTCGCCGCAGCCGGCGATGAGCTGGCCGTTTTTGTCGACCAGGAAGATCACCTTGGCGTTGGCCTCCCGGAGCAGCTTCTCGATCGCAAGATTGATCAGCCTGAACTCCTCGTCGTACATCACCATCTGAGGATCTGCCATGTATGCACCCCTTCACCGGGCTGTAAAATTTGCACCGATACTGATGGGTTATAACAAAAATTTGACACTCGTTCAAGGAGAGAAAACAGCGCCAGTGCGGCACCTGCCGTCACAGCCGCCACTAGCCCTTCTGCAACTAGCCGACATTTCTGCAAAATCAAGGCCAGTGTATCAATGCCACCCGGATGACACTTTCAGTATTCGTCCCTGGCATTTCGTGCAACAAAAAACCCCGGCAAGATCCTTGCCGGGGCTTTTTGTTGGTACGGGCAGACGTTACTTCTCGCAGGTCTCCTCGAAGTTGAGGGCCGCCAGTTTCTGGTAGTAGCCGAAGTGGGCCTTGGACCAGGCAGCCGCCTTCCGCATCAGCTCCTCGTACCCCTTCGGGTTGTTCTTTCTGAGGACGCGGTAGCGGTTCTCGCTGTTGACGTACTCGTCGAAGGCGATGGTAGGGGCCTTGCTGTCCAGCTGCAGCGGGTTCTTGCACTCGGCGGCAAGCTGCGGATTGTAGCGGTACAGCGGCCAGTAGCCGGAGTTGACCGCCCGCTTCTGGCAATCGACGGCCTTGGTCATGTCGATGCCGTGGGCGATGCAGTGCGCGTAGGCGATGATGAGGGACGGGCCGTCATAGGCTTCCGCCTCCAGCAAGGCCTTGATGCACTGGGCCGGATTGGCCAGGGAGACGGCCGCCACGAAAACCGAGCCGTAGGACATGGCCATCATGCCGAGGTCCTTCTTGGAAACGGCCTTGCCACCGGCGGCGAACTGGGCAACGGCGCCCAGCGGGGTCGACTTGGAGGCCTGGCCGCCGGTGTTGGAGTACACCTCGGTGTCGAGAACCAGCAGGTTGATGTTCTTGCCGCTGGCAATGACGTGGTCGAGGCCGCCGTAGCCGATGTCGTAGGCCCAGCCGTCACCGCCGATGCACCAGATCGACTTCTTGACCAGGTAGTCGGCCACGGTGAGGAGACGCTTGGCCTCCGCCTCGGGGCAGCCGGCCAGGGCTTTCTTCAGCTCCGCCACCCGACCGCGCTGGGCCTCGATGCCGGCCTGGGTCGACTGGTCGGCACCCTTGATCTCGTTCATGAGGGGTACCGCGCTCGTGCAGGAAGAGCAGGAGCAGGAGGAGGAAAGCTTGTCGATCAGCTCAAGGGCCATGGCGTTGAACTTGTCCACGGCCAGCCGCATGCCGTAGCCGAACTCGGCGTTGTCCTCGAACAGGGAGTTTGACCAAGCCGGACCAAGCCCGTCGGCCCGCTTGGCATAGGGGGTGGTCGGGAGGTTGCCACCGTAGATGGAGGAACAGCCGGTGGCGTTGGCGATGAGGGTCCGATCGCCGAAGAGCTGGGTCAGAAGCTTCAGGTACGGGGTCTCGCCGCAGCCGGCGCAAGCGCCGGAGAACTCGAACAGCGGGCGAACCAGCTGGGAGCCGCGGACGGTATCCAGCTTGGCCACGGTCGGATCAACATCGGGAATGGTGAGGAAGAAATCCCAGTTCGCCACTTCCTGTGCTCTGAGCGGGGCCTGGAATGCCATGTTGATGGCCTTGTGGTTCGGGTCTTCCTTGCTCTTGGCCGGGCAGTTGTGGACGCAGGCGCCGCAGCCGGTGCAGTCTTCCGGAGCCACCTGGACGGTCAGCTTCTGTCCCTTGAACTCGGGAACCTTGCAGTCCACCGACTTGAAGGTGGCCGGAGCGCCGGAAAGGACAGAGGCGTCGTAGGCCTTCATCCGGATGGTGGCGTGGGGGCAGACGAAGGAGCAGATGCCGCACTGGATGCAGAGCTGCTCGTCCCATACCGGGATATCCACGGCGATGTTCCGCTTCTCGAACTGGGCGGTGGCCGTCGGGAAGGTGCCGTCGGCCGGCATCTTGGAAACCGGCAGATCGTCGCCGAGGCCGGCGATCATGGGCGCGGTGGTCTCCTGAACGAACTGGGGCGCCTTGGGACTGACGACCGGCGGCTTCGTGATGGTGCTGGTGGCCTTCTCGGGCACCGCCACCTCGTAGAAGTTGTTGAGGCCGGCATCCACCGCCTTATAGTTCATGGCAACGACCGCTTCACCCGCCTTGCCGTAGGACTTCTTGATGGCGCCCTTGATCTCGGCAACGGCCTGATCCAGCGGGATGATGTTGGAGATCTTGAAGAACGCGGTCTGCATGATGACGTTGATCCGGGGACCGAGGCCGATCTCGTTGCCGAGCCGCACACCGTCGATCACGTAGAACTTCAGCTTCTTGTCGATGATCTGCTGCTGCACGTCGGTGGGGAGCTTGTCCCAGATCTCGTTGTGGTCGAAGGGGGCGTTCAGGAGAAACGTGGCCCCCTGCTTGGCCTTGGCCAGCATGTCGTACTTCTCCACGAAGGCGAAGTTGTGGCAGGCCACGAAGTCGGCCTCCTGCACCAGATACGGCGCCCGGATATACTTCTTGCCGAAGCGCAGGTGCGACGTGGTCATGGAGCCGGCCTTCTTGGAGTCGTAGACGAAGTAGGCCTGGGCGTTGTTGTCGGTCATCTCGCCGATGATCTTGATGGAGTTCTTGTTGGCGCCCACGGTGCCGTCGGAGCCGAGGCCGAAGAACATGGCCTGGTAGGCCCCTTCCATCGGGTTGAAGAAGGCCGGATCGCAGGGGAGGCTGCTGTTGGTCACGTCCTCGGTGATACCGACCACGAAGTTCCTCTTCGGCTTGTCGGTGGCGAGGCTATCGAACACCGCCTTGGCCTGGGCCGGGGTGAACTCCTTGGATCCGAGGCCGTAGCGGCCGCCGACGATAACCGGGTAGCCGTCGAACTGGCACTTGCCGTCGGCCATGGCCTCGCCGATGGCAGTGCGGACATCCATGTAGAGGGGCTCGCCCAGGGCGCCGGGCTCCTTGGTCCGGTCGAGGACGGCGATCTTCTTTACGGTCTTCGGCAGAGCGGCGATGAAGGCGTCGATGGGGAACGGCCGGTAGAGGTGGACTTTCACCACGCCGATTTTCTCACCCTTGGCGGAGAGGTTCTCAACCGTCTCCTGCGCCGTGTCGGCGCCGGAGCCCATGATCACGATGACGCGGTCGGCGTCGGGGGCGCCCACGTAGTCCACCAGCTTGTACTGGCGGCCCGTGATCTTGGCGAACTTGTTCATCTCCTCTTCGACGATCTCGATGCACTTCGGGTAGTAGGAGTTTACCGTCTCGCGCCCCTGGAAGTAAACGTCGGGGTTCTGGGCGGTGCCGCGCATGAAGGGGTGATCCGGGGAGAGTCCGCGGGCCTTGTGGGCGGCGATCAGCTCGTCGTCCAGCATGGCGCGCATGTCGTCGAAGGTCAGCTCTTCCACCTTCAAGACCTCGTGGGAGGTACGGAATCCGTCGAAGAAGTGGAGGAACGGCACCCGGGCGCGGAGCGTGGCGGCCTGGGAGATCAGGGCGAAGTCCATGACCTCCTGGGCGTTGTTGGAGCAGAGCATGGCCCAGCCGGTGGAGCGGCAGGACATGACGTCGGAGTGGTCGCCGAAGATGGAGAGAGCCTGGGCAGCGATGGCGCGGGCCGAGACGTGGAAGACCGTGGAGGTCAGCTCGCCGGCGATCTTGAACATGTTCGGGATCATCAGGAGCAGGCCCTGGCTGGCGGTGAAGGTGGTGGTCAGCGCCCCTGCCTGGAGCGCGCCGTGGACGGCACCGGAGGCGCCCCCCTCGGACTGCATCTCGACGACCGACGGAATGGTCCCCCAGATGTTCTTCTCACCCATGGCGCTCTTCATGTCCGAGATCTCTCCCATGACCGAAGACGGGGTGATGGGGTAGATGGCAATCACCTCGTTTGTGGCGTGGGCCACGTGGGCGGCCGCTGTGTTGCCGTCGATGGTAACCATGTTGCGACTCATGCTCTCCTCCTCTGTGATAAATACGAAACAGCGTTAAACTGTCGTCGTTCCTGAGTTGAGGCTCATGCAAAACTATTGCGTGGCCGGTTTGCGTTGTTGCCGTTCACTCGAAAGCTCAACGTACCGAGGGGTACGCCTCACTTCCTCGTTCTCTTGCGCCAGCATCCCGGCCTCCCAATCACGTTTTGCACGTGCCTCATTTGTCCTACAATTCGCTCCGTCCCTCAAGGGCCCGCTGCACCGTGGCCGCGTCCACATACTCCAGATCGCTCCCCAGGGGGATGCCGTGGGCAAGCCGCGTGACCCTGATGCCAAGGGGCTTGATCTGCCGCGCAAGATAGAGGGCCGTCGTTTCCCCCTCAACGGAGAAGTTGGTGGCAATGACCACCTCCCGCACCGTACCCTCTTCGAGCCGCCGCATCAGTTCGGCGATCCGGAGCCGGTCGGGAGTGACCCCGTTCAACGGCGACAGGGCCCCCTGAAGGACGTGGTAACGTCCCCGGAAGGCCCGGGTCCTCTCCACCGCCAGGAGGTCCTGGGGTTCCTCGACAACACAAAGGGACGTCTCGTCGCGGTCGCTGCTGCAGAGCCGGCAGGGATCTTCCTCGGTGATGCCGAAGCAGACGGAACAAAATTTCACCCGGCTCAGCACCTCGCCGAGGCTCTCAGCAAGGGCTGCGGTATTCTCCGGGTATTTAAGCAGGTGAAACGCGAGCCGCAACGCGGTTTTCTCACCAACACCCGGCAATTTCTGCAGCTCCGCAAGGAGCCGCGCAAACGAGTTTGAGGACTGTAGCATAGTTCCCGCCAAAGATAAAACAATTTTTTATTAAAACGAAAATAAAACTTTTTACTTACGGTAAAGTTTCACCGCTTTTTGCGATTTGCACTAAAGATTTTTTAGTTATAGTAAAAATTACTACTTTAATGCTGCACCAGGGAACCCGCCACCACCCCCAAAATCAAGCAGAGTTTTCATTTTCGCGTCAGATACAAAGAAGGGGCGACAGCCTTCCAGCTACCGCCCCAAAACCGGCTGCAACCGGGACAATGCCCGGACAGACCCATGCCAGACTCAGAAAAGGCCGGGAATATTGAGGCCGCCCGTAATCTTGCCCATCTCCTCGGAAAACTTGGACTGAACCTTTTTGAGGGCCTCATTCACAGCGGCAACGATGAGATCCTGGAGCATTTCCACATCGTTGGGGTCAACCGCTTCCGGCTTGATTGTCAGGGAAACGAGCTGGTTCTTGCCGGTCACCACGGCAGTCACCGCACCGCCCCCTGCCGTCGCCTCGGCGGTCTGCTGCGCCGCCTCTTCCTGCAGTTTCGCCATCTTCTGCTGCATCATCTGGGCCTGCTTCATGATACCTGCCAAACCTTTGGACATCTGTTCCTCCGTGGTTTCGTGAGATGAGATTTACTCTTGATTAAAGAGTTTTGTTGAAATTAAAACATTGTTAGCGGGACTCTTTCCGCTCCAGGGGCTCAACCTCCGCAAGGGTGCCGCCGAAGACATCGAGCGCGTCGGCAACCGCGGGATGAGAGGTGGCGGCCTGCTTCAGGACGGTCTGTTGCTGTTCCTTCTCAACCCTTTTTTTTTCCAGAAGATTGGGAGGAGCTTCCGCCGCGTCAGGAGCAAGGGGACGCATGACGAGAACGGGTTCGGCCAAGAAGAACTGGCGAGCCAGCTCCTTCAAGGCAGCCTGGGAGTCGCTGTCCCTGAGGCTGGCCAGGGCGAAGGCGCCTTCCGGGAAACCGATTTCCAGCCGGTCTGCCGAGACAACAAGCGGACTCCCCTGTTCGAGCATCGAACCGAGTCGCGGCTTGGCACCCTTGACAAGAGCGACGAAATCAGCCCAGGAATCGCCGGTCCGGCGAGGCTCCGAAACGGGCTTCGCCTCCTCGCGGCGCGGCGCGGGAGCAGAGGGTGCAGCCTGCCGCTCGGCCGGCCGTGGTGGTGGAGTGGCGGCGGTGCGTTCAGGTGCCCTGGCCGGAGTGGGAGAACCGGCAGGCGCCGGGGGCGTTGCACGCCACTGGGCACGAGCGTCGGCAACGCCGCCCCCGCTCCCTTCTTCAATCTTGTTCAGACGCTCCAAGAGCTGATCCACCGGCACCGCCGGTGCCAGAGTCGCCATTTTGACCAGGGCCATCTCCAGCACGAGCCGGGGGAAGGATGTGTGGCCGAGTTCCCCGTCAGCCCGCAACAGCACCGTCAAGTGCCGCTGGAGGTCATCAAGCGGAACGCTCTCCGCCTGCTGCCGCAGGGTCGCCAGTTCCGCCTCGGAAAGGTCAAGGAGGTCGGTGCCATCCCCCACCGCCTTGAGGATCAGGAGGTTGCGAAGGTGGTCGATGAGCTCTCCGCAGAATTGTCGCATATTGTAGCCGAACTCGTCCACCCGCGCCACGATGTCGAGGACCGTGCGGGTATCCCGGCCAAAGACCGCCGCCGTGGCATCGAGAAGAAGCCGTCGGTCCACCACCCCCAGGAGGCTCACCACCTCCTCGTCCCGCACCTGGTCGCCACAGAAAGCGAGGACCTGGTCGAGCACCGACAGGGAGTCGCGCATGCTCCCGTCCCCCTTGCGAGCCACCATGGTGAGAGACGCGTCACTGATGGCGATCCCCTCCTGGTCCACGATGTGGCGCAGACGCCCCACCACCTTGCCGAGCGGTATCCGCCGGAAGTCGAACCGCTGACAGCGGGAGAGAATGGTGATCGGCACCTTGTGGGGCTCGGTGGTGGCGAAGATGAACTTGACGTGGGGAGGGGGCTCTTCCAGGGTCTTCAGCAGAGCGTTGAAGGCATTCGTGGAGAGCATGTGGACTTCGTCGATGATGAAGATCTTGTAGCGGAGCCGGGACGGGAGGTACTTGACGTTTTCCCGCAGCTCCCGGATGTCGTCGACGCCGGTGTTGGAGGCGCCGTCGATCTCGAGGACGTCCACGGCGGTGCCGGCGGTGATCTCCGTACAGGCGGGACAGACATTGCACGGCTCGGGGCTCATCCCCTGCTCGCAGGTCAGGGCCTTGGCCAGAATACGGGCGGACGAGGTCTTCCCCACCCCACGGGCGCCGGTGAAAAGGAACGCATGGGCGATGCGGCCGGAATCGATGGCGTTCTGAAGGGTCTGGCTGACATGCTCCTGGCCGGTCAGGTCGCTGAAGGTCTGGGGGCGCCACTTTCGTGCGAGAACGAGATAGGACAAGGGATCAACACCTCACGACGCGGTCGGATGCTTGCGTGCTCGGAAAGGGGGGAGGGTGTAACGGGGGCGTTGCGGGCACAACTGATAGCTGGGCTTCCCCGCGGCACACGGTGTCAGTTACTGCCGTTGCTTCCTTCCGGACCTGGCGGGGTTCATAACCTACCGTTGCGCGGGACCCAGCTATCAGCTCTGCCCGCAAAAGACGCTCGGCCCGGAACGGAGTCCGGGCCTCGGTGTTATTATCACACAAGCCACGGCGGACTTGTCGATTTCCATTATGGCGGAGAGAGAGGGATTCGAACCCTCGGTACCTTGCAGTACACACGATTTCCAGTCGTGCTCCTTCGACCTCTCGGACATCTCTCCGGAACCATGGACTATAGTATAAGCCCCCCGGTTTGTAAAGCCACTTTTTTCTCCCGCTTTTCTCACTGCAGAAGAGCATACCGGACAACTCAGAGGCTCGCAAGCTCACGACGGATCTGCTGCTCACGCCACATGGCGCAGTAGAGCCCGTCACGGGCAACCAGGTCGTCATGACTCCCCTGCTCGGCGATGACGCCATCCTTCAGCACGATGATCCGGTCGCACTCCCGCACAGCCGAGAGGCGGTGGGAGACAACGATGACGGTCCGGTCGCCCCAATAACCCGAAAGCCCCTCGAGTATCGCCTCTTCGGTCTGGGCGTCCACGGCCGACAAGGGGTCGTCGAGGATCAGAATTGCCGGATTCTTGAGAAGCGCCCGGGCAATGGCGGCGCGCTGCTTCTGGCCACCGGAGAGGGTCACGCCCCGCTCCCCCACCAGAGTATCGTAGCCGTCGGCGAAACGGAACACATCCCCTTCCAGGCTGGCAAGGCGCACCGCCCCCGCGATCTCCTCCACGGTCGCCCCCTCCCTGCCATAGGCGATGTTTTCGCGGATGGTGCGGGAAAAGAGAAAGCTCTCCTGGGGAACGAACCCGATGGCGCTCCGGAGCTGGGCCAGCGGGAGCCGGTTTATGTCGACCCCGTCCAGGAAAATCTTGCCATCCGGAACTGGATAGAGCCGGGCCAGCAGGCGAACCAGAGTCGATTTACCGCTCCCCACGGGCCCGACAATGCCGAGGCGGGAACCGGCGGGAATAGTGAGCGATATTCCGTCGAGAATCGGCGGCAACGCCTCCCCCATGCCGTTATATGAGAATCTCACCTCCCGCAGCGCGATCTCACCCCGAGGAGTACAGGCATCGGCCGGCTCCGCCGGCTCCGTGACGATGGGAGTGGCGTCGAGCACCTCGTTAAGGCGGGCCATGGACGCGCCCCCCCGCTGGATCAGGTTGAGAATCCAGCCAAAAACGATCGTGGGCCAGACCAGCATGGCCAGATAGCCGTTGAAGGCTACGAAATCCCCCAGAGTCATGACGCCGTCAATGACCCGCTGCCCCCCGAGGAAGAGGACAACGAGGGTGCCGAAGGCCGAGGCGGCCGCCATGATGGGAAGCAGGATCCCCCGCAGCCGCGCCATGGTCATATTGCGGGCCAGGTAGCGACGGCCGGTTTCCTCGAAGGCGGCCACCGTCGCCTCTTCGCGGCAATATGAGCGCACCACCACGGCTGCGGCGATGCTCTCCTCCGCCTGACTGGTGAGGCGTGCCAGCTCCTCCTGGGCCCGCCTGGAATGATGGAACATCCGGCGGGTAATCCCCTTGGCGGCGACGATCATGAGAGGGAAGGGGATGACGGCCCAGAGGGTGAGGGAAGGATTGATGCTCGCCATGAGAACTATGGCGGAAACATAGACCAGGGCGGTATTGATGACGTTCAGGATGCCGAAGCCGAGGAGCATCCGGACGTTGGTCAGGTCGTTGGCGAAGCGGGACATGAGGTCGCCAGTCCGCTCCCCGGCATAATAGGGCATGTCGAGGGTGAGGAGCTTTCCAAAGAGGTCTTCGCGGATGGCATACTCGGTTCGCCGGGCAGCATGGAGGAGCGTCGTGCGGGAAAAGATCCGGATCACGCCGTGGAGAAGGGCCGCGACCATGATAACCCCACCGTACCAGGCGGCGGAACGGGAGGCAGTGCCCGGATTCCGGAGGCTTTCCACCGCCAGCTTCAGGAGCCATGGGATCAGGAGAGAAAAGGCGTTGGTCCCGAGCAGGCAGATGGCGCCGAGAACATACGTCCCGCGACGTTCCCGCATGTAACCGTAGAGTCGTCTGAGTTCGCCGATGGGTCGCCTCCCGGGGGAATGGTTGCTCCGGACCTTGTAATCCATTTCCGGCTCGTTGTCAAAATCAGGTCCAGCACTCATCCCTTCATGTTGACAGTTCCAGTTTTGAAACCGACTGGCGGCAACGGGCCGATTGAACAACGCATTTTTCAGCAATAGTGCGCACCCACAAAGTCACACACCGTTCTACTTTGGCATTGACAAGGCGTTGTACCCTGTGGTACCACAATTTAATAAAACTAAAAACTACCCCCACACAACCCCGTCAAACAACGACTAATAGAATATTTGTTTTAGTAAAAGTAAAACCGTCATTTGCTTTTTCATAAATTACGCGACGGAGCACTAATTCCTCCCCCTTCCCCATGTCGCTCCGCACCGCGATTTCCGCCCCCCTTTCTTCCTTCGGCCACCCCAGCCCAGGAGGTCGTATGAAGCACTCAACAATGCGTCTCTCCATCGAGACGATGAATCTGGACTTCGTGAAGAAGGTCGAAGCCCTGTCGGGCAGTTCCGTGCGGCGCTGTTTCCAGTGCGGCAAGTGCTCGGCGGGGTGTCCCATGCGCAGCTTCATGGAGCACCCCCCCAACCGGATCGTGCGGTTCCTGCAACTGGGGCAGTACGAGCGGGTCCTGGCGGGCCGGAGCATCTGGTACTGCGCCTCGTGCGAGACCTGCACCACCCGCTGCCCCAACAAGGTGGACCTTGCGGCCATCATGGATGCCCTGCGCAAATGCTCCTGGGACGCCAAGGGGCCGTCCAAGGAATCCTACGTGCAGCTGGCGAACCGGCTCTTCATCGACAACATCCGCACCTACGGCCGACAGTACGAGATGCGGCTCGCCGCGGTCTTCAACGTAAAGAGCGGCCAGTTTTTGAAGGATCTCATGCTCGGCCCCAAACTCATCACCAAGGGGAAGCTCAAGGTGTTCCACCAGAAGAACAAGAACCTTGCCGAGATCGAGCAGATCTTCAAGCGGATCGAGGAGCTGCGCAAAAAGGGGGAGGCACCGTGACCCCTGCAAAGAAACTCCTTTCTTACTCCTACTACCCGGGCTGCTCGCTGCACGCCTCGGCCAAGGAATACGACGAATCGACCCGCGGGCTGTTCAAGGCCCTCGGGATCGGCCTGCAGGAAGTCCCCGACTGGCTCTGCTGCGGAGCCACGCCGGCCCACAACGTGGACGAGTTGCTGTCGCTCTCCCTGTGCGCCAAGAACCTCTCCCTGGCCGAAGGGGTTGAGGGGGACCTGGCCGTGGCCTGCGCCGCCTGTTTCTCGCGCCTGAAGGTCACCCAGCACCACCTGGCCGACAACGAGACCAAGCGCAAGCAGGTGGAGTACGCCATCGACGGGACTGTGAACCTGGCCAAACCGGTGAAGCACCTGCTGGAGATCCTGGCGAAGGACTTTGGTCTCGACCGGCTCACAGAGGCAGTACAGAAACCCCTTGCCGGCTTGAAAGTCGCCTGCTACTACGGCTGCCTCCTGACCCGCCCCCCCGAGGTGCCGCAACTGGACTGCGTCGAGGCCCCCACCATCATGGAGCGGGTCATCGGCGCCGTGGGGGCCGAGACCGTGGGCTGGAGCCACCGGATGGAGTGCTGCGGCGCCAACTTCACCCTGTCGCGCCCCGGCGTGGTCCTCAAGCTCTCCGGCAGTATCCTCGATTCCGCCAAGGCCGCCGGCGCCGACTGCCTCATGGTCGCCTGCCCCTTGTGCCACGGCAACCTGGACATCAGGCAGAAAGAGATCGAGGAGGCCACAGGGCAGCGCTTTGGCATGCCGGTCTTCTACATGACCCAGCTCCTGGCCCTGGCTGTAGGGGTCGCGCCGGGAAAACTCGGCTTTGACAGCATGATCGTGAACCCGCTGCCGCTGTTGCGGGAAAAACAGCTTTTGTAATAACACGGAGAAACGGAGCACACGGAGAACGGACAATAATTAACAGGCCTCATCAAAGGGTATTCAAGGATTAAGAGACGTCGAGGCGTAAACCAAAAAATGATTTTCGGTTCGCATCCCGATCCTTATGAGTATCCCCATTAAACAATAAATATTTTTGCTTTTCTCCGTGCTCTCCGTATCTCCGTGTTATTGAATTTGTAAGAGGTATTCAATGTCCCGAATCGGCGTATTCGTCTGCCATTGCGGCGAGAACATATCAAGGACCGTTGACGTGGAACGGGTAGCTGCCGAGGCCGCGCGGCTTCCCGGCGTTGCCTATGCCACCGACTACAAGTACATGTGCTCCGACCCGGGCCAGAATCTCCTGAAAAACGCCGTGACCGAGCACCGGCTCGACGGGATCGTCGTGGCGGCCTGCAGTCCCCGGATGCACGAGAAAACCTTCCGCAATGCCGCGAAGAGCGCGGGGCTGAACCCCTTCCTCTGCGAGATGGCAAACATCCGGGAGCACTGCTCCTGGGTCCACGAGGACAGAGACGAAGCCACCGCCAAGGCCAGCGACATCGTCGCCATGATGGTCGCCCGGGTAAAGAAGGACAAGAGGCTCGTCCCGATCACCGTGCCGGTCACCAAGCGTTCCCTTGTGATCGGCGGCGGCATCGCCGGCATCCAGGCGGCCCTGGATATCGCCGACGCCGGCCACCAGGTGGTGCTCGTGGAGCGGGAGCCCTCCATCGGCGGGCACATGGCGCAACTCTCCGAGACCTTCCCGACCCTGGACTGCTCCCAGTGCATCATGACCCCCAAGATGGTCGATGTCGCCAATCACCCCAACATCACGCTTCACACCTACAGCGAGATCGAGGCGGTTGACGGCTACATCGGCAACTTCCAGATCACGGTCCGCAAGAAGGCCAGAAGCGTCATCGAGGAAAAGTGCACCGGCTGCGGCGTCTGCTCCGCCAAGTGCCCCCAGAAGAAGATCCCCAACACCTTCGACAAGAACCTCGGCACCCGCCCTGCCATCTACGTCCCGTTCCCCCAGGCGGTCCCCAACACCCCGGTCATCGACCGGGCAAACTGCACCTGGTTCAAGACGGGGAAATGCGGGGTCTGCCAGAAGGTCTGCGGCCCCGGCGCCATCAACTACGAACAAGAGGACCAACTGATCGTCGAGCCCGTTGGTGCCATCGTGGTCGCCACCGGCTTCGAGCTCTACTCCATTACCGAGAAGCCCAAGGGCTCCCCCATCAAGGGATACGGCGAATTCGGCCACGGCACCATCCCCGATGTCATCGACGGCCTCACCTTCGAGCGGCTGGCCTCGGCCTCCGGCCCCACCGGGGGAAAAATCCTGCGCCCCTCCGATGGCAAAGAGCCCAAGCAGGTGGTCTTTGTCCAGTGCGTCGGAAGCCGGGCCCGGGAGAAGGGAATCTCCTACTGCTCCAAGATCTGCTGCATGTACACCGCCAAGCACACCATGCTCTACAAGCACAAGATCCACGACGGCCAGGCCTACGTCTTCTTCATGGACGCCCGGACCCCGGGGAAGAGCTACGACGAGTTCTGGCGCCGGGCGGTAGAGGAAGAGGAGGCGGTCTACATCCGGGGAATGGTCTCCCGGCTCTATCAGAAGGGTGACAAGGTGGTGGTCATGGGGAGCGACATCTCCGTGGGGGTCCAGGTGGAGATCGAGGCGGACCTCGTGGTTCTGGCCACTGCGGTGCAGCCCCGGGCCGGCGCCGACACCCTGGCCCAGAAGCTCGGCATCTCCTACGACAGCTATCACTTCTACTCCGAGGCCCACGCCAAGCTGAAGCCCGTTGAGTGCGCCACCGCCGGCATCTACCTGGCCGGCGCCTGCCAGGGGCCGAAAGACATCCCCGACACCGTGAGCCAGGCGAGCGCCGCTGCGGCCAAGGTGATGACCCTCTTTGCCAAGGATGAGCTGGAGCGGGAGCCGATCGTCGCCAAGGTGAACGAGAAGAACTGCGTGGCCTGCCTCTACTGCAAGAAGGTCTGCCCCTACGGCGCCGTGGAGGAGAAGGAGATCCGGGACCGCCAGGGGAACCTGATTCGCGTCGTGGCCTACGTGAACCCCGGGGTCTGCGGCGGCTGCGGCACCTGCCAGGCGAGCTGCCCGTCCAAATCGGTGGAATTGGATGGCTACACCGACGAACAGATCATGGCCATGATCGAGGCGCTGTAGGATCAAAAACTTTTTGCCACAGAGGTCACAGAGGACTCAGAGAAAACCAGCATCAAAAAAAATACGCCCGAAGTTACCCTCTTGCCGAGAGTACAGGGTAAGTGGGCGTTGTTTTCGACTTTTCTCTGTGCTCTCTGTGTCCTCTGTGGCTAGAGAAGGTTTTAAAAATGCATGTAAAACCAAACCACACATTCGAACCGAAGATCGTCGCCTTTGTCTGCACCTGGTGCACCTACGCCGGGGCGGACCTGGCGGGGACCGCGCGCCTGCAGTACCCGGCCAACACCCGGGTGGTGAAGTTCCCCTGCACCGGGCGGATCGACCCGGTCTTTATCCTGCGGGCCTTCCAGAAGGGGGCCGACGGGGTGCTGGTCTCCGGGTGCCACCCCGGGGACTGCCACTACATGGCGGGCAACTTCCACGCCCGACGCCGCTTTGCCGCCTTCCGGGCGCTTCTGGACTTCATCGGGGTGGACCTGCAGCGGCTCCAGTTCTCCTGGGTCTCCGCCGCCGAGGGGGGCAAATGGGTCGAGGTGGCCACGGAGCTCACCGAACGGGTCCGGGCACTGGGGCCGATGCGGGAGTTCAAGGAACTGGAGGCGCAGGAGCAGTGGTCCGGAGCAATAGACTCTCCGGAGCTGCAGGAAGCGTACGAGGCGGTGGGGAACATCTGACATGAACACTACGGCTCAACAACTCGATACCACCGCCATCGCCCCTGCGGTCTACGCGACCATTACCGACGCCATCTGCCGGGAAGCTGAGAAAGCCCTGGAGAGCGGCGCCGTGGCCGCCGTGGTGGGGTGGCAGGCGGGGCGAAGGCAAGGCACCGCCATGCCGGCCATCGTCACCACCCCGGCAGATACGGACAAGCTCATCTTTTCCCCGGCCTGCGTCAACAACCTGGCCCTCTACCTCTCCAAAGCCAAGAAGGAGATCCGGGCCAGGGGGAAGATCGCCATCGTGGTCAAGGGATGCGACCTCAAGGCGCTTGTGGGACTCATGGGAGAGAACCAGCTGAAACGGGCGGATATCCACGTGATCGGCGTGGTCTGCCCCGGGGTGCGAGGGACAAGCGAACCCCTCGCGAAGAAGTGCCGGGAGTGCACGGTGCACACCCCGGAAGGGGCCGATGTCACCGTGGGGACGCTCCCCGAGTTGCCGCACTTCACGCCGGCCGAGAGCGAGGAACTGGCCCGGCTTGAGGCCATGACCCCGGCGGAGCGCTGGAGCTTCTGGAAGGAACACTTCGCCCGTTGCATCCGCTGCTACGCCTGCCGCCAGGTCTGCCCCTTCTGCTACTGCGAGCAGTGCCTCTGCGACCGCAACCGCCCCCAGGCGGTGGAGACCACGCCGCGGCCGGCCGGCAACATGGCCTGGCACATCGTACGGGCCATGCACCTGGCGGGGCGCTGCGCCGGGTGTGCCGAGTGCGAGCGGGCCTGCCCCATGGACATCCCCTTGAATCTCCTGAACCGCAAGATGGCCAAGGAGTTGAAGGAGCTCTACGGCCACGAGGCGGGGTTCGAGGTGAAGGAGAAGGGTCCCCTGGCGGAGTACCGGGAAAACGACGACCAGAGTTTTATAAAATAACCAAAACCTGGAATAACACGGAACAACGGAGCACACGGAGAAAACCGAATAAACTGACAAGACAACGGGTCGCAAATCATTTCAGGTACCCCTAATGATCGGGTTTAAGCCGTTCTCCGTTGCTCCGTTGCTTGTATGTTTCAGTAACCGGTTATATGTTCTCCAGAATTGGACACGACAGCTTGGTCGTTGCTTGGGCCAATTGAGCCCGTCACAGAGCGTAATGCGTCGTGTCCATCTTTCCTCAACCCGAACGGTTGCTTGGGCCGAAACGAGCCCGAATTTTCGCAAGAAAGGGACTGGAGAGAATATGGAACCCAATGATGCAGTTGTTGGAGTCGACGTTAGTAAAGAGCATCTTGATGTCTACCTCATGCCAACTGGTGACCAGAAAAGGGTGACTAACGATGATGCCGGTTGTGCTGAGCTGACGACGTGGCTCATTACGAACGCCCCTTGTCGGATTGTTCTCGAAGCCACCGGCGGCTTGGAGATGCTAGCTGTCAGCACCTTATCAGCAGCGGGTCTGCCAGTGGTCGTGGTTAATCCTCGGCAGGTCAGAAACTTTGCCAAAGCATGCGGGCTGCTGGCGAAGACCGATATTCTTGATGCCAAGATCATTGCCCGATTTGCCCAAGCCATCAAGCCTGAAATCAGGCCGCTCAAGGACGAGACAAGCCAAAATCTAGCAGCACTGCTGGCCCGCCGCCGGCAGTTGGTCGAGATGCTTGTGGCGGAAAAAAATCGCGTGATTTCCGCTGCACCTACGGTCCGCAAAGGCATCATGACCCATATTGCCTGGCTGACACAGCAGATCGATGACGTTGATAAAGACATCTCAACTCTTATTCAGTCCAGCGAATCCTGGAAGGCAAAAGAAGAAATCCTTACCAGTGTCAAGGGCATCGGCCCTGTGACTGCGGCCACCATACTGGCAGCACTTCCGGAGTTGGGGACCATTTCCCGACAGCAGCTTGGCGCTCTGGTCGGAGTATGCCCCTATAATCGGGACAGTGGCAAATTCCGTGGAAAGCGCGCAATCTCCGGTGGCAGAGCAACCGTGCGTTCTGTCCTGTACATGGCAACATTGTGTGCCGCCAGGTTTAACCCGGTTATAAAAGCCTTCTATCAACGCCTTACAAGCGCCGGAAAACTTCACAAAGTCGCGATCACCGCTTGCATGCGAAAACTACTCACCATCCTCAATGCCATGGTGAAAAACAACCAGAAGTGGGATCACTCGAAATTCACTCCACTTCTGCACTAATTTGTTGACTGAGAACACGGTTGCTCTGTGTTATCAAAAGGGTTATCCATGCCAAAGACCATCTCCGAACAGAATCTCCTGCGCCTCATCGACACCCTGGTGAACGAAGGAAAGCGGGTCATCGGCCCGAAGGCCGCCGGCACCATGACCCTCTACGAGCCCCTCGCAACAGGCGAGGAGCTGAACCTCGGGGAGCTTCCCCGCCGCTCCGCCAAGGAGACCTTCTTTCCCCTGTGCGAGACCATCCTCACCTACGAGCGGGACAGGGAGGGGGTGCGGGTCACCGACGTGGACCCCGGCGCCATCCCCGAGACGGTGCTCGTCGCTGCCCGCCCCTGCGACGTGGCCGCCGCGCCGGTTCTGGACAGCGTCTTTTCCTGGGATTACCAGGATGAGTTCTACCTCTCGCGCCGGGGAAAGACCACCATCATCGGCCTGGCCTGCGCGAGGGCCGACGACGCCTGCTTCTGCACCGCCGTGGGGCTTTCCACCAATGACACCAAGGGGAGCGACCTCTTTCTCACCACCCTCACCGGCGGGGGCTACCGCTGCGACGTCATCACCGACAAGGGGATGGCGCTTCTTGCCGCCCATGGTGGCCTCTTTGCCGAGGGTGACGGCACCCCCGCACCCCTAGCCGAGCCGGCATTGGGGAAGCTCGACCTGGAGAAGATCAAACAGTGGCTCGACAACCACTTCGAGGACCCGCTCTGGGAGGAAATCGCCGAGCGCTGCGCCGGCTGCGGCGCCTGCGCATTCCTGTGCCCCGCCTGCCACTGCTTCGACATCAACGATGAGGGGGGCGAGAAGAAGGGAGCGCGGAGAAAATCGTGGGATGCCTGCGGCTTCGGTAAGTTCACCAACCACGCCTCGGGCCACAACCCCCGGGATGTGCAGCCCCAGCGCTACCGCAACCGGATCATGCACAAGTTCAAGTACTACGTGGACAAGTTCGACCAACGCCTCTGCACCGGCTGCGGCAGGTGCATCCGCGCCTGTCCCGTGGGGATCGACATCGCGGAAATTCTTTCCGCGATCGGGACCAGGGACCAGGGACCAGGGACCGGCAAAGACTAAGAAAGGAACCAGGGACCGGAAGCCCTGGACTGGTAAAGATTTTTACTGGTCCCCGGTCCCCGGTCCCCAATCACCGATTTTATGTGCGATCACAGTAAAAACATCTATCTCCCCCAACTCGCCACGATCAAGGAGATCGTCGACGAGACCGCCGACATCCGCACCTTCCGGCTTGAGTTCCAGGACGAGACGGTGCGGGAGAACTTCACCTTCCGGGCCGGCCAGTTCGCCGAGTACTCGGCCTTCGGGGCCGGGGAGGCCACCTTCTGCATCGCCTCGGCGCCGACCCGCAAAGGGTACATCGAGTGCTGCTTCCGGGCCGTGGGGCGGGTCACCGAGGCGCTCCGGCAACTGGAGGTGGGCGACGCCATCGGCGTGCGGGGCCCCTACGGCAACTCCTTTCCCATCGAGGAGTTCTTCGGCAGGAATCTCGTCTTTGTGGCCGGGGGGATCGCGCTCCCGCCGCTGCGGACCCTCATCGGGCAGTGCCTGGACTGGCGGGAGAAGTTCGGCGACATTACGATTGTCTACGGCGCCCGCACCGAGGGGGATCTGGTCTACAAGCGGGAGCTCACGGAGTGGGAAGAGCGCAGCGACGTGCGGCTCGTGAAGACCGTGGACCCCGGCGGGAACTCACCCGACTGGGACGGCAAGGTCGGCTTTGTCCCCACGATCCTGGAAGAGGCGGCTCCCGCGGCGGACAACACCATCGCCCTTGTGTGCGGCCCCCCCATCATGATCAAGTTCACCCTGCCGGTGCTGGAGAAGCTCGGTTTCAGTGACAACGCCATCTACACCACCCTGGAAAACCGGATGAAGTGCGGCCTCGGCAAGTGCGGCCGCTGCAACGTAGGGAACGTCTATGTCTGCAAGGACGGCCCGGTCTTCACTGCCGCTCAGGTCAAGGCCATGCCCCAGGAGTTCTGAAACCTCCCATCACCCTCACCTCTCAGCAGCCGGCAGCACTGGTCCTTGCCCGTGGGATTTTCCCCCCGGCCCCCTTCCGTTGCGCCAGAACAGGCCCTTTCCCTTTCGGAACGCATTTTGCCGTGTCAGTGTACAAAGTTTTTTATGTCCCTGACACCGGCGTCACGCTTATAATCCTCCAGAGGTTCACCTTGTTTCGTTCCGTCAGGGAGGGGCATCTCTCGGCAATGCGCAACCACACAACATCGAAGATTAAGACCATTGCCGCCGCCCTGCTGCTCGGCACTCTTGGCTTTGCCGTCAACTGGCTGAACCCGTCCCTCTTCTTTGGTGTCAACATCTTCTTCGGTTCCTTCTTTGTCATGCTCGCCCTGTTCCGCTACGGGACGGGGGCCGGCGTCCTGGCGGCAGCCCTGGCCGCAAGCTACTCTCTGATTTTCTGGCACAGTCCCTTGGGGGTGCTGGTCTGGGTGGGCGAGGCCCTGGTCGTGGGGCGGATGCTGCGGCGGTCCCGCAATATCGCGTTTCTCGACACCCTCTACTGGTTCTGCCTCGGCATGCCCTTTTACCTGTTTTACCATATGGCAAGCCAGACCGACCTGTCTCTGGCCGTCCTGCTGTCACTCAAGTATGGAGTCAACGGCATCTTTAACGCCTTGGCCGCCGCCCTGCTCCTTCATCTGGTAAACCTCTCGCAGCCCTTCAGGCGTCCTGGCGAACAGTCAACCCACTTCCACCACCTCCTCGCGACATCCATGGTGGCAGCCATCCTCATTCCGGGTATCTGTTACGTCGTTCTCGAAATCCGACGGGACATATCCCAGGAAGAACAACGGATCCACCAGCGGTTGCAGACCACCACGAACCTTACCCGCCAGGTGATCGAGACCTGGCTTGCCGACAAAACCCACGACGTTCAGACCCTGGCGTCCCAGGTTGGAGACCCCCAGACTACCCCCGCCGCCATCATCCAGAATAAGGCTAATCTGATAAAGCTGCTTTCACCCCATTTTGTGAAGATGTCAGTGCAGAACAGCAGGGCCATCTCCGTGGCCTTCGTTCCGGCGGTGGATCAGCAGGGGCGCTCCAATGTGGGGAGAGATTACTCCACCATGCCCTACCACCGGATCGTACGGGAAACCCTGCGTCCGGCGGTCTCTGACATCGACTACGGAACCGTGTCGAAGGTGCCCCGGCTGGCCCTCTTCGCCCCCATTGTCATAGATGGCGAATTCCGCGGTTACTGTACCGGCACCGTCGAGATCGCGCGCATGACGGAACAGCTGCGCATCATCGCCGACAACCGCGCCATGGACATCACCCTCCTGGACCGGAAACGGCAGGTCATCGCCAGCACCGACTCAGCGAGAAAAATGATGGAGCGCTTCGCCCCCGGCATGGGGAAGGAACGACGCCGGCTGTCAGATGGACTTTACCAGTTCATTCCCCTCACCCCGGGGGGCCGCGACCTTCAGCGCTGGCAACAGGCGTCCTTCGGCATGGATTCTCCCCTCAATGCTGACGTGCCGTGGTCCATTGTCATCACGACGCCGATGAAACCTTTCCTGGAGGGGCTCGAGAACAACGCCAGCCGGGGTTTTGCCCTCCTCCTCGCCCTCATCCTCTTCTCCATCGCCACCGCACACGTGGCCAGCGCAGCGTTCACCCGCCCCATCGCCCACCTGGAGCAGATATCCGCCACCCTCCCCGTGGACGTGATACGGCACCAGGAGATTGACTGGCCCCACAGCGGCATTCGGGAGGTGGCGGGGCTCATCGGCAACGTCCGGCAGATGGCGGCCACGCTCCAGAGTTACGTCCACGAACTGCAGACCCTCAACGAATCACTGGAACAGAGGGTGATCGAGCGTACCGAGGATATCCGCCGCCTCAACGAGGAGCTGGAGGAGCGGGTCAATGAACGGACGGCGCAGCTGAAATCGGCCCTCCTCCATATGGAGTCCTTCTCCTACTCCATCTCCCACGACCTGCGGGCTCCCCTGAGGGCAGTGAACGGCTACGCCACCATCCTGCTGGAGGATTTCGCACCGCACCTCCCGGCCGAGGCCCAACGGTATCTCGGCCAGATCGCCGGCAACGGCATCAGGATGGCCGCCCTCATCGACGACCTCCTGACCTTCTCGCGCCTCAGCCGCCACCCCCTGAAGAGGGAGAACGTGGATCCTGCCGCCGTGGTCCGCGACGTTCTGGAAGAGTTGGAAGGGGAACGGGCGGGACGCACGGTGCAGGTTACGGTGGGAGAGCTCCCCCCCTGCCAGGCGGACCCCTCCCTCATCCGACAGGTCTTCGCGAATCTTCTCTCCAATGCCTTCAAATACAGCCGCAAACGGGAGGATGCCCGGATAGAGGTGGGGAGTTTCAAAAAGGACGGGGCAACGGTCTACTTTGTGCGGGACAACGGGGACGGCTTCGACATGGCGTACGCCGACAAGCTCTTCGGTGTCTTCCAGCGTCTCCACCGCAGTGAGGATTTCGAGGGGACCGGCGTGGGGCTCGCCATCGTCCACAACATCGTCACCCGCCACGGGGGAACGGTCTGGGCCGAAAGCGCGGCTGGCAAGGGGGCAACCTTCTTCTTTACCCTTGCTGAGGGGTAACTGAATGAATTCAAGGAGTCAGAATTCAGGAGAAAGGCAACACGTTCTCCCTCTGCTTCGCCATCAAACGGCCAGCCCCCTGAACCGCTCCACGGCCTCGGGTATCGCCTCCTCGCGGATATTGCCAAAGGCAAGCCGCAGGTACGGTTCGAGCCCCGGTCCAAACACCTCGCCGGGCAGACAGATGACTCCAGCCTCAACGGCAAGCCGGCGGGCCGCCTCCCGGCCGGTCTTTCCCGGGAAAGGGTGCCGGACCCAGGCGAAGAAGGTGCCGCTGGCCGCCAGCTCGAAGGGGTTCCCCGGCCGTGTGAACACTGACCGGAAAAGATCGTGGCGCCGCTCCATCATGAGGCGATTTTCGGCGACCCAGTCGTCGAGGTGACGCACGCCGTAGAGGACCGCGTGCTGGGTGATGCGGGGCTGGCAGACCGCCATGGTGTCTTGGGCCTTGAGGGCATGGGAGATGAACGCGTCGGACGCCACGAGGCACCCGGCACGGTAGCCGGTAAGGGCGTAGGTCTTGCCGAAGGACATGATCTGGACCAGGTGATCCCCCCAGTGGGGGTCGGCGAAGAGGTCGTGGGGGGCCGCGCCGCCCGGGATGAAGTCAGCGTAGGTCTCGTCGATGACCAAGGCGGTTCCCCGGCGCCGGGCCAGGGAGTAGAGTTCGTGGATCACATCGGGCGGGGTGACGACACCGGTGGGGTTCGAGGGGGTCACCAGCAGGATCGCCCGGGTCCGGGGGGTGATGAGCCGCTCCACCGCCGCCGGGTCCACGACGCCCCCCCGCTTCTCGTCGAAGGGGAGCCAGACCGGCCTCAGCCCTAGCATCTCCAGGGCCATGGGGTGGTCGAAGTAGGCGGGGAGCGGCACGATCACCTCGTCCCCGGCCCGGCAGAGGGTCACCATGGCGAGCCAGAAGGCCTGGCTGGCGCCGATGGTGAGGCAGACCCCCTCCGGCGCGGGGGCCGCGCCGTAAACCCGACCGTAGCGGGCACAGACCCCCTCCCGCACTTCAAGAAGCCCCTCGTCGGGGGAATACTTCGCCATGGCCGGATCGTCGAGGCATGTCGCCAGGTAGTCGGTCAACTGCCGGGCCGGGGCGTAGTCGGGCACCGCCTGGCAGAGATCAATGAGGTGACGCCCTGGATCGGGCTCCCGGCTGGCGAGCCACCCCTTCACCTCGGTGATGGGGGGTGCGTGGACCGAGCGGATCTGGTCGGAAATGGCGAATTTCATCGGTTTACCCCTTCAACATGATGAAGCCCATCTGCCGTCCCGTCTCCCCGCTGTCGCGGCGGTGGGAGAAGAAGAACTCCGGGGCACACGAAACACACTGGGGCGCCGTCTCGATGTTCCGTTCGGGGATGCCGGCTGCCCCCAGCTGCAGGGCATTGGCCCGGACCAGGTCCAACTGCCACCGGGCCATCTCCTTGATGGTGGCGACCGCGTCCCAGTCATGCCCCCCGGCCCGGAACGCCTCGGCCACCGGCGTGTCCACCTCGTAGCAACAGGGACCGATGCCGGGCCCCACGGCCGCCAGGATGTCCCGGGGCTCTGAACCGAAGAGGCTGACAAAGGCATCCACCCCCTTGCGGCAGATTCCGGCCGCGGTTCCCTTCCACCCTGCGTGAAGCGCAGCCGCAACCCCTTTAACCGGGTCCAGGAGGAGCACCGGCACGCAGTCGGCCACGCAGACCCCGATCATCACGCCCGGCTGGTTGGTGATGATGCCGTCGGCTTCCAGCTTCTGGAAGTAGGCGTAGTCCGGGTTGGGGGAATCGATCACCAGGAGGTCAGTGCCGTGGACCTGGGTCACGGTCACAAGCCGCCCCGCCTCCACCCCGAAGGCCCGGGACAGGAGGCTCCGGTTCCCCTCAACGGAGTGGGGCGAGTCGTTGGTGCCGACCCCCAGGTTGAGGGAGTTGTACGGAGGGCGCGACACCCCCTCGTGGCGGGAGGTAAAGCCGTGGAACGATGCCCCGGCGGCGGTCAGGAGCTCCGGCTCCAGATAGTGAACCTTGTCGGCTCGTTTCATCTCCATAAGTTCTATGCTCCTTGCTGTTCAAGATAGGTAATGATTCGGGCCATATCGTCCGGCAGCTCCGTGTCGAATTCGACGTAGGAGCCGCTGGCCGGGTGGATGAAGCCGAGGGTCTTGGCGTGGAGGGCCTGGCGCCCCAGCTCCCGGACGAGCTTCTTCAGGACCGGGTCCCGCAGGTCGTTGGCTCGGCCGGCCCCCCCGTAGACCTCGTCCCCCACCAGGGGATGCCCGGATTCCGCCAGGTGGACCCGGATCTGGTGGGTCCGCCCCGTCTCAAGCCGCAGCCGCAGGAGGGTCATCCCCGGGTAGCGGGCCAGGACCTTCCAGTGGGTGACGGCATGTTTGCCGTGTTTCGCCTTTCCCGACATCCGGAGGCGGTCCGTGGGGTGGCGGCCGATGGCCCCCTCGATGCGCCCCGTGTCGGTTTTCGGCGAGCCGAAGACCAGGGCCAGGTAGATCCGCTTGATGGTGTGCTCCCGGAACTGGCGGGCGAGCCCCTCGTGGGAACGGTCGTTCTTGGCCACCACCAGGACGCCGGTGGTGTCCTTGTCGATGCGGTGGACGATGCCGGGGCGGATCTCGCCGCCAATCCCCGACAGGTCGGTGCAGTGGGCCAGGAGCGCATTCACGAGGGTTCCGCCCGGCGTCCCGGCTCCGGGGTGGACCACCATCCCCGCCGACTTGTTGACCACCACCAGGTCGCTGTCCTCGTGGAGGATCACGAGCGGAATCTCCTCCGCCTCGGGAACCGCCGGAGCCGGCGGCGGCACCGCCACCACGATCCGCTCCCCTCCCCGCAGCTTCAGGGACGGCTTCTCCACCTTCCCGTCCACTGTCACCCGCCCCTCATCGATGAGGCGCTGCACCGTGGAGCGGGTCATCCCCTCCACGGAGCGGGCCACGAACTGGTCAAGACGGCCGGCCTCCCCCTCGCCGGGGGCTATGAATTCATAGGTTGTGTCCATTGATCCTCAAAAACGGCGAAGGCGCGACCGTTGATCGCGCCCCGTCCGCATAAACCGTTGTGCGTCCCCTCAATCACCAGATTGATGACTCGATCTTCCCTGCCCTCTTGATGAGCACGTCCACGAGGGCCATGTCATAGATGGCCTCGGATGAAAGCTCGGGCGCCACCCGCGACTGGAAGTGCTGGCGCCCCTCCTCGATCTCCTCGGCGAGGAGCTCGAAGATGGAATCCTCCTTGATCCCCCGCTCCACCTTCTCGCGGTTGTAGATGGCGATGTCCGAGATGATGGCCCGGGCGAGACGCTTTGCCTGGTCGGGGTTATCGATAAGACTCATGAGATATCCTCTCCTGTGAATTCATTGCAGACTCCCGGCAACAGCCCCGGAAGAAGGAGTTAGCGCAGCCTGAGCGAGAAGAAAATGCTGGCGTTGCCCCGGCGCACTAGCAGGATCGCCGTGCCCCGGCGTCCGGCTTCCGCCATGGCGCGTTCATATTCGGCCCGGGTCGCGACCCCCTTGCGGTTCACCGAAACGATGATGTCGCCACGCTGGATCCCCGCCTCGGCGGCAATCCCCTCCTCGTCAACCTCGGCCACGACCACGCCGGATACGCCACGGCGGCGCAGGTCGGAAGGAATTTCCTCGACCATCAGACCGAGGAGGTCGGGCTCCTCCCCCTGGGGTCGGGCCTGCCGGGCCCCGGCGCTGTCGGCGCTGGCCGAGGTGAGGGAAAGCTTCACCTCGCGCCCCCCACGGAACACCGTGACCTGGACGGTCTTCCCCGGTGCCGTTGCGGCCACGACCCGCTGGAGGTGCTGGGCGTCCTTGATCTCGGTGCCGGCGAAGTCGAGGATAATGTCTCCCTGCTTGATCCCCCCCTTGGCAGCGGGGCTCCCCTCCACGACGTCGGCCACCAGCACCCCCCGGGCCTTCTTGAGGCCGAACTCCCGGGCAATCTCGTCGGTCACCGGCTGGATTGATACGCCGAGCCACCCACGGCTCACACTCCCCTTGGTGACGAGCTGGGTGACGATCTGCTTGGCCATGTTGACGGGGATGGCAAAGCCGATCCCCTGGCCGGCGGCCACGATGGCGGTGTTGATGCCGATCACCTCCCCGTGGACGTTCAGGAGCGGCCCCCCCGAGTTGCCGGGGTTGATGGAGGCGTCGGTCTGGATGAAGTCCTCGTAGGTCTCGATCCCCATGTTGGAGCGGCCGGTGGCCGACACTACCCCCACGGTCACGGTCCGGTCGAGGCCGAAAGGATTGCCGATGGCGATGGCCCACTGCCCCACCTGGAGCTTGTCGGAATCGGCCAGGACCGCCACGGGGAGATCCTCCTTGGCGTCGATCTTGATGACGGCGATGTCGGTCTTGGGATCACTGCCGACAACCCTGCCGTCATAGACATTTTCGTTGGAGAGCCTGACCTTGATGGTCTCGGCGTCCCGCACCACGTGGTCATTGGTGACGATGTAGCCGCTCTTGTTGATGATGAATCCGGAGCCGAGGCTCTTGTCGCGGCGGTAGCGGGGCCTGCCGTCGCCGAACAAGTCGCCGAATAAGGGAGAAAATTCGAAAAAGGGCTGCTCGACCTTCTTCCTGCTGATGGTGGAGATGTTGACCACCGACGGCGTCACCTTCTTCACCAACTCCACGAAGGCCTGCTGGGTAGCCATGATGTCCTTGGGAACGTCCTTTACCGGCGCTTCGGCCCGCCCCGTCTCGTAGAAGAGCTTATCTTCCTTCTTCGAGCAGGCGGGCACAACGGTAAAGAGCGCAATGATGACAATGAACAGGCGACAGATACGCATCGGAAATGCCTCGGCAGCAACGGAGGAGATGACCTTAAACCGTTGAAAGAGTAGCCAAATTACCCTGCGATGTCAACGTCCTTTCGGCTGTCAAACTCACTCGGATTCCCATCATATATAAGCTCTTGACGCTGCCCATTCGATTGCCCTATAACGGGCGGGAGAGAGGAGGTGACCGTGCCAGACATAAAATCCCAGATCAAGGAACTGCGGCTCGGCGAAAAGGTTCGCAAGCTCCGCCAGGAACAGCGGCTCACCCTGCAGGAGCTCTCGGAACTCTCCGGCCTCTCCAAGCCGCTCCTGTCCCAGATCGAAAACGATCAGGTCACCCCCCCCATCGCCACGCTCCTCAAGATCTCAAAGGGGCTCAAGGTCGGGATCCACTACTTCTTCGAGGAAGAGGAAGACCAGCAGAAGCTGGTGCTGACGCGGGCCTCCCAGCAGACAGCCACCCGGCGCCGTACCGGGAACGACGCTCCCCACGGCTACGTCTACCGCTCCCTCGCCCCCGGCATCCGCCACAAGCCCATGGAGCCGTTCCTCGTGGAATTCGAGCTGACAGAGTGGGACGACGCCTTCTTCTACCGCCACGACGGCTTCGAGTTCATCTATCTTCTGGAAGGGGAGCTGGAATTCCACTACGGCACCGACATCATGCGCCTCAACCCGGGTGACAGCATCTACTACGATTCCTCCGAGCCCCACGGCTATGTGTCGGTGGGAGAGCAGAAGGCAACAGCGGTGGCCGTCCTCTACTCGAAGGATTAGAGCTTGCGCTTTTTCAGCTCCGCCATAAAGGAGCGGAGCACCCCCCTCTTCTCGGCGTCGAGATCGCTGAACGCGAGCCCCATCCCCCCCTCCGGTTCCAGACGGCTCCAGACCACCCGGGCATCCAGGGTGACGGCCTGCGCAGACCGGGAAGTGTAAAACTGGAGCTTTACCACCTGCCCCACCGGCCGAGGATCCTTGGTGATGATCGAAACACCGTTCTCCGAGATGTCGAACGTATAAAGGCAGGATGCCCCGTCCAGCTCCACGAGCCAGCATCCCACCTCAATGGGCGTTCTCCTGCACGAGCGCTCTTCCACGACACCACCCTACTCGGGCAACTCCTCACAGTCGGCATAGACCCAGCTGTCAAACTGGCCGTTCTCCAGCGTGACCTGGATCGTCTCTCCCGCCTCGGTGCAGAAGGAGGTGTACCCGATCTCGCCGCTCTTCAGGTTCCTCACCTTTACCCGTTCTTCCTTCCGCTCTGTCCGCTCGCATACTGCTACGCGATCCTTTTCTTTCATGATGTTCCTCCTGTGTCCAAGCGTAGTTACACCACTAGCGTAGCACGGCAGCCCCGCTTTGCAATCGGTACCGGCTACAGCTCCTCCCCCTGACAGACCCGGACCGGCACGACCCTCGCGCGGGCCGCGCAACCGGTCAGCTGCCGGTAGAGCCGGGCAAGGAACCGCACCGTCACCACCTTGTGGATATGTGCTTGGGTGAAGCGATAGAGGAACTTCCTTAAGGGGGAAACGGGAGCGCTCCCCAGAAGCAACGGTCGGGAGTGGGCAAGGCGGAGCGTAAGCCTCACGCCACCCGCAGCTTCTTCAACAAGGAACGAAAGGGCTCCCTGGCCGGCCAACACCAGAAGGCCGCCGCTGATGGGGAGAGACAGGGATGCCCTGTTCTCTTCTTCCGACCTGACGGGCGATGCGAAGCTGATGAGGCTCACGGGGAGGCCCAGGAGGCGAAACTCAACCCCGTTGTCCGTCACCTTTGGGCGGACGAGAGAACGGGTGAATCGCCTAATGTAGGCAAGGTAGCGGTCAAACAGGAGATCGGGGGTAACGCCGGCCACACCGGACTCCGGCATGGTCATCCACTGAATGGAGAAGACCGTGGAATCATCCATGAGCACCTGCTGGCACGCTATCAACTGTTCAACGGGGGGCGATGTTCCGTTCATGCTTTCTCCATCGGACACCATATCACACCCGTCCCTCCTTGTCCCCTCCATGCCGGAGACCTGCCACAGGATCCTTGAGTTTTAGAAAAAAGTGGGCTATAAGTAAACCTCTTCCGGCCAAGACCAGCCGGACGTGTTCCCTCTAACAGAATATCACTCCAGGAGAGATGGCCGAGTGGTCGAAGGCGGCAGACTCGAAATCTGTTGTACCGCTTGCGGTACCTAGGGTTCGAATCCCTATCTCTCCGCCATATTTACCTCAGTGTAATCAACTGGTTAGACTGAGCAGGCCCCTGACTTTCACAAAAACTTTCACAAAGAAGGTTTTTATGAAACGGCAGGGGTCTTCTTTTTATCTCGACATAGTCCTTGCCGAAACAGTTGAGGACGTCCCAGTAATCGTTCTCCAACCCGTCAATGTAGTTGCCGTAGACATCAAAGACCATCTGCTTGCTTCCATGCCCCATGAGCCGCACGAGACGGAGAGCCGTCTGCATGAGCGCCACCAGCGTCGCCAATCGAGTCTCCGTGGTCATGAACCCACACCCCGGCCACATTCTGCATCCAGGTACCCAGGTTGGAGACAAGTGATGCAATCCACAGACAGCGGAAAACCGCGTGGCGGAGCGGACCCCTACCGTTGTCGAGTCTGCCATGCTGATTCCCTTTGATCTATCTGGCCAACCAGACACCGGCAGCGGTCAGCATAGTTTCAAGACCGGTCTGCAGTGTGGGATACAGTACGGGCGCCCAGAATGGTGAATGGGGACCGGGCAGCCGTTCCACCCCCCCTTCCCGTACCGCCTGGTCGTACTTTTCGGGGTCGCTGCCTCCGACAAACCAGTACATATACGGAGACTTCCATGCCTGACCGAAACGACCGAAGTCTTCGCTGGCACCCTGGGATGGCGCTTCGAACAACTGGTCGCCAAACTGGCCACGGAACGCATCGGCAACCTTTCTGGTCACTTCCGCATCATTGACGGTCAGCGGGTAATTGTTGATTTCTTCGAACTCAGGGTCTTTCGGCGCATTGGAGGCGCGGGCCTCGGCGACGCAGATCCGCCTGATCGCTGCCAACACATGATCGCGCACGGCTTCGTCCGTCGTCCGCACATTCAGCTTTATATACGCCTCGGCCGGAATGATGTTTTCCGCCGTGCCTCCATGGAACTCCCCTACCGTCACCACAACCTGGGCCTGGGGAGAAATCTCGCGACTGACGATGGTTTGCAGGCGCAGCACCGCTGAGGCGGCCATCACGATCGGATCGATGCCGTTTTGCGGCATGCCGCCATGGGCTCCCTTACCGAAAAAACGTACCAGCAGGCTGTCGCCTGAGGTCAGAATCTGCCCCGAATGATAGCCGACTGTACCGGCTCGGAACGGCAGCAGATGCTGACCCAGGATGACGTCAGGCCGCGGGAAACGCTCCATCAGTCCGTCATCGAGCATCGCCTGCGACCCCTGGGCGGTCTCTTCCGCCGGCTGGAACACCGTCATGAGCGTGCCATGCCAGGTCTCGCGTGCCAGGGACAGTACCGTGGCGGCGCCAAGCAGCCACGAGGTGTGCATGTCATGTCCGCAGGAATGTGCCACCGGCACGGTCTCCCCCTTGGCGTTAGCCCCTTCTTTGGTGCTGGCGTACGGCACTCCGGTATCTTCCTTCATCGGCATGGCGTCCATGTCAGCACGCAGCATGACCGTCGGACCATCACCATTCTTCAGGATGCCGACCACCCCGGATATTTGCCTGATCTTGCGGACTGAATTCATGGCAACTCCTTTCGATTGTAGCCAATCTCTTCATTGTCAGCTTATATTTCACGCTGCCGTCACCAGCGTCCACCAGGCTGGTGAGGCCGAAGCGATTCAGTTCCCGCATGAAGTGGCGCGAGGAGTTCATCTGCTGTTCGGGGGGAAGTCTCGGCTGTTTGCCGACGGTGGCATAGAGGTTGCCGGCGTTGGGACAGGCGATACCTGCCTTGATAAATTTGGCTCCAATCACTCAAGCCTACCGCGATACGTCAGTAATTCAATTCACTATTTGAACAGCTTTACCCGGCCTGCAACTGGCTGAAATTCTTTACTGACAGGCTCGGCAACCGGCTTACCGAACGGCATCTGCGCAATGAGTTTCCAATTGTCCGGGATGTTCCAGGCTGCTTTGACCGAATCATCGATGACCGGATTGTAATGCTGCAGCGATGCTCCCCATCCTTCCAACTCCAGGGCCGACCAGATGGCGTACTGCAGCATGCCGGATGACTGATTGGACCAGACGGGGAAGTTGTCGCTGTACAGGGGGAACGATCAGTCGATGTAACTGACGGCGCCCTTTATAGTGCGCTCGCCAGTGGTGAACTTGCTCTCAGGCGCCGCATACCCCACGATAACTGCGCACTGGACACGGTACCCATCAGGGATACCCGCTTTCTGTAAAAGATCGCTGCCATCTGCTCCGTCGAACGCCAGCGTCAGAGAGAGGAGAAAGCACGATCCCAGTCCGGCGCCGGTTGCCTGGAGAAGCATGTTCTCAGCGGAGACCGCCGCATTGACGGCGCTGATCGGGATAGTCACCGGACCTGAAATGAGGATCAGAACTGGAGCGTCGTAAAGCGGCTGATAGCCAGGCAGCGCCGCCCTTTGCCGTAGGAATTCGATGCCTGAGTGAGCCATGGCGTCCAGTGTCACGTCGTTAATTTTCTTCCGCAGCTCGGCGTTGCGGACCACCGAAAGCTGGATTGGCCCGGCATTCGGCGCCCAGCGCCCTGCTTCAACGATCTTTTCCAGGACATCCGCCGGGACCGGTGTGTCAAGATAGGCCCTTACGCTCTTTCTCGCTGTTATTGCCTCTGTAACGTTCATTCTTAACCTCCTTGCCTATCCGTTCTTGTGTTGTTCAATGGTCGGTATTTATGGTGATCATTACTACTGTCCGGTAAACTTTGATTGTACAGCTGTAACTTGTTGAACTTTATTGCTCTTTGGCACAATTGTTCTTTTTTCGACATGAATTCGTTCTGGGTGTAGCCTTCCTCCCTTTACAGGAGGGGAGCAATGCACACCGGTCCGACCGTTTTCAAACAACTTCTGCAGTTTCTGCCCCGGTACGAATTCAATCTCTGCGTTCGCCGACACCGTGGCGAGTATCGGGAGAAGAAGTTCTCGACCTATGACCAGTTCCTCTGCCTGGCTTATGCCCAGATGGCTGGCCGTGAGAGCTTGCGGGATATCGAGACCTGCCTGAACTCCCACCAGGAGAAGCTGTACCACATCGGCTTTCGTGGTGATGTCTCCCGCACGACCCTTGCCGACGCGAACGAGCGCAGGGACTGGCGTATCTTCCAAGACTTCGGTCATGTACTGATCGGCATAGCTCAGCAGCTGTACCAGGCTGATGCCATCGCCGTTGAGCTTACGCAACCGCTCTACGCCTTTGACTCGACCACTATCGACCTGTGCCTTACGCTGTTCCCATGGGCCGAGTTCCGCAAAACCAAGGCGGCGGTCAAGATGCATACGCTCATTGATCTGCGTGGTCCCATTCCAACCTGGGTCACTATTACCACTGGCAAGGTCCACGATGTCAGGATGCTGGACCATCTGCCGGTTGCAAAGGATGCCATTTACACGATGGACAGAGGGTATGTCGATTTTGCCCGGCTCCACTCCATCCACAAGCAGGGAGCATTCTTCGTAGTTCGGGCAAAGGACAACCTGAAATGCCAGCGGTTATATTCCCATCCGAAGGACAAGGAATCAGGTGTACGGGCAGACCAGATTATCACCCTGGTGACGCAGAAGTCGAAAAAGGGGTATCCGGAGAAACTGCGCCGGGTCAGCTATGTTGACAAAGAACGGAACAAGCGACTCGTATTTCTCACGAACAACTTCGAGATTCCGGCAGCGACGGTGGCTGCGATTTACAAGCAGCGCTGGCAGGTGGAGCTGTTTTTCAAATGGATCAAACAGCACCTGCGGATCAAGTCGTTCATCGGAACGTCAGTCAATGCCGTGAAGAGCCAGATATGGGTTGCCTTGTGCATCTATCTGCTGGTGGCGATCACGAAAAAGAAGTTGGGGGTTCCGTGTTCGCTCTACACTTTTCTACAGATTCTGGAGGTCAACTTGTTCGAGAAAAAGCCCATTTCATCGCTGGTTGCGGAGGCTCTCAAGCGAAATGCTGATTATCCTGAGCGCAACCAACTGAACTTATTCAACTATTAACCGGACAGTAGTGGGTGATCATGGTTTTTGCTCCTTGCAGGTACTCCGCACCTGCTTGCCGGCACCCCTGAGTATCTTGTCCAGATTGCGCAGTAACCGGTACGTTATCCCCCAGAGCGGCTGTTCCGTCCCGTCGCCGAGTCGCAATGCGGGGAATCTCCTCTGCCTTCTCCGACCGATAAATTCCACCCGGGTAAGGCGGGCAGGGTTGTTCAATTCACGGACCGACAGCCAGAAGGCACGGGCTATTTCCGTTCTGTCCAGATTCAGGATCGGCTGTCGGTCTACCGCATACACGAAACACGAAATAACGATCTGCAAGCCGCCGGGCACAAGGTCATTGAGCCGTCCAAGATACGTTGCGGTGCCAAGATCCAGGCCGATCTCTTCACGCGTCTCCCGCTCGGCAGTCTCTTGCGGCCCCTTGTCACCGGGTTCCGCCCTCCCTCCCGGGAACCCGATCTGGCCAGACCAGTAATCGCATTCGTCGGTTGACCGCTGGATGAAGAGGATGTTCGGCCCGTCTGGCTGTTCCTCCAGAATCAGGGCCACTGCGGCATGGGCGCGTTTGCCAGGCTCGATAATGCGAACCGGGTGGCTGTTGAGCGCAGTGCTGATGTCTTGGGCCTGTTTCATAGCGATCTGTCCTTAGAAACGATACTGCCGGGTCAGTCTATGCTTCCTGCGATAGCCGCTCTGGGCCGGGAGGGTGCGGTCAACCCTCCCCCTCCCGGCCCAGAGCCATTCTCTTTACTTCTTGATCATCTCGATTTCCAGGGTAATGGCTATTTCATCGCCCACGGCGACTCCGCCGGTTTCAAGGGCCGCATTCCAGACCAGGCCGAAATCCTTGCGGTTGATCTTGGTGGCGGCGGTGGCGCCTTTGCGGATATTCCCCCACGGGTCCTTGCTCTCCTTGGTGGGCCCTTCCACATTAAGCACTACCTGCTTGGTAACACCGTGCAACGTCAGGTCTCCCGTAACTTTCAGCTTGTCTTTGCCGTTCTTGGCCACTTTCTTCGAAACGAAGGTCATGGTCGGATATTTGGCCACATCGAAAAAATCGGCGCTGCGCAGATGCTCATCCCGCTTTTGCACGTTGGTGTTGATGGAAGCGGTGTCGATGCTGACGTTCACCTTGGACTTGGTGATGTCTTTGTCATTGATTTCAACGGTACCGCTATGCTTGTCGAAATTCCCCTTCACGTTGGACACCATCAGGTGACGGACTTTGAAACCGACATTGGAGTGGTCGGGGTCGATAGTCCAGGTGGAGGCGAAGGCAAAGGCCGGAAGGGACAGGGCGGCGATAGTGGCGATTGATGCGATGATGCGTTTCATGAACTGTTTCTCCTTTTCTGTTGTTATGCCTGGCTGGATGCCAGATAATTTGACATTAAACTAGTTGGACAAATTTTTTATGCTTGGCTGGTTCCCCCTTTCAATCCCAGTTTCTTGCACAAACTTCCCAGCTGTTCCTGCTCATCAGCGGAAAGCGTGGACATTTCGGCAACGATCGATGCCTCAACATCCGCAAACACTTTATTAATGAGTATTGTCCCCTTTTCGGTCAGATGGACAGTCAGATAGCGCCGGTCTTCCATGTCACGCTCTCGCCTTACCAGACCCTGTTTCTCCAGGTTGTCGATCACCATGGTGATGTTGCCGGTACTCTTGAGGATCTTGGCCGCGATGTCCCGCTGGCACAATGGTCCCTTGTGCAACAAAGCTTCCAGCACGCCAAACTGGCTGATGGTCAGACCTGCTGCCGCCATCGGCCGACTAGTGCGGGAGGTCACTGACTCCGCCGCACGCATCAGCTTGGTGTAACTGTTCAGAGCACGATAGGCAGTGTAGTTGTTTGCATGTTTCATTTTCAGCCTCTTTATTTCCATGTCATATAGCTTAACGTTAAGCTATATGATTCCAGCAAACTTGTCAAACATATTTTTCATACTGGCCAATCGTATGAATCTCTCCGCCATTCAAGAATCCGGCACAGTCCAATGCCGGCTAAAAAGCCCCGAAAAATCGGACTTTTTTATTATCCGGCAAGCAGCCCCCCAGAACCACTGGACTCAGAAGGCCGCAGTGGGCGAGCCGGCGGAGAACTCCTTTGGAGTTGTGGCGCGGGAGTGGCACAGCAAGTTTGCCCCCTTTTCTCCGGCAGACTGAAACAACCGCCGGCTAACTCCCGGGAATGATGCGAGAACGGAGTCAGAACTGACACCACCGTTCCTCAAACCGAAAATCCCTCTAAGAATCGCATAGTTACGAAGGACTCATAAGCGGAAATTAATCGCAAAATATATATACTTTCATACAAAAGGTGCTGTAGGATACTTGACGGAAACAGTAGTTAAATGCCGATAAGGCGCACAAGGGAGGAAGGCACGATGAAGAGAGTAATTGTGGCGGTTCTCATTCCCATGGCTGTAACCATTGCCGGATGCGGTGGTGGGGGAGGCTCCAGCAGTCCGGCCACGACAGCAATCAGCGGCACTGTTGCTGATGGTTATCTCATCGGGGCAGAGGTCTTTCTGGACAAGAACGGCAACTACCAGTGGGATAGCGGTGAGCCAAAGACGACGACTGATGCCAACGGGGCATACCGCATGACGGTATCGGCCGCCGATGCTTCCATGTACCCGGTCGTCGTCCGCGCCATTGCCGGAACGACCATTGACAAGGACACCAATACCGCGGTCGCGAACGGCTATGTCATGTCCGCCCCCGCGGGGCATCCGGGATTCATAAGCCCCATGACTACGCTTGTCAGAGAAAAAATGACGGCCAATCCCGCCATGACCCTGACCGACGCCATGACGCAACTCCGGAACCAGATGAATCTGCCCGAGGGTATCGACGTGATGGCTGATTACATGGCACAGTCCCAGTCGGGAACAAATGGGGCTTCCTACCAGACCATGCACTCAATCGCGCAACAAATGGCGGGCCTGATGGGGGGACAGGCGAATCTGGTCATGACCGGCAGCAGTGTGCAGGTCAACCGGTACCGCGGTATGATGGCCACGATTAACGCCAATATGCCGGGGATCGCGGCAAATGTCACGAACAGTCCGTTCATGACAACCATGATGACAACCATGCAGTCACAAATCGGAGCGATACCAACGACTGGCGGCTTCGTGAACTATTCGGCCATGTTCCGCAATATGACGAGCAGCCGCTATTTCTGGAGCAACACTACTCCCATGACGCCAATGCGCGGCGGCATGATGTAACAAATCGATCCCTCGCCCGGATAGCGGTCTCGACGCCCTATCCCCAACCAGCCTGAAACACTGCACTATTTGCCCGCGCACCGGGATTTGGACCAGGATTTGGTCCAACCGGTCGCGGGCATGTTTTTTTCACAGCCCATTGCCGCTTATCAGACTTCTCATACGGGCATCACCGGCTGACGGCAAGTGGAAATTCCATCGCACTACGGCGTAACTGTGGTATGAAAAAGGAATATCAAGCAACATCAGGCACAAAGGGAGGCGGTAATGTTCGTTTCGCCCACGGTCATAGTGACGGCAATTGGCTTGATGCTCGGGCTGATTGCCGGCTTTGTCATGCACCGTGCTGACTTCTGCATTGCCGGCATGTTCCGGGACCTGTTCCTCTTCCGGTCGACGGCCAGGCTGCGCGCCCTGGTCCTCTACCTGGCCGTGGCCATGGTGTTGTTTGAAGGTGCCCGACTCCTGGGTCTTCTGCCTCTCTATCCGTTCCCCCTCCTCGGTCCGGCGTCGCTTGCCGGTACCTTGGGAGGGGTGCTGTTCGGGATCGGCATGGTGCTGGCCGGGGGGTGTGTCGTCGGCACCCTCTACCGCCTGGGGGCAGGGAACCGCCCCAGCCTCGTTGCTTTCATCGGCCTGATCATCGGCAGCGCCCTGTACGCTGAGTTCCATCCGTTCTGGAAGAGCCTCCTGACCGCAACCACCCTCTTCTCAGGAAGCATTACCATTCCCCAATATTTCAGTCTGTCACCGACCCCCCTGATTGCCGTGGCGGTTGCCATCCTCGGCGGACTAGTCACGTTCTGGTGCCGGCACGGACAGTTGTCACGCAGGCTCTATGCCAAGGGAGCCCTGCAGCTGTGGCAGGCGGCCCTCGTGCTTGCCGGCGTCAGCCTCGCCTCGTATCTGCTGATCGGCATGCCGCTGGGGATCACAAACGCCTACGCGAAAATCGGCGCCATGGGTGAACAGCTTGTATTCCCGGACCATGTGGCGGACCTCGGTTTTTTTGCTTCCCAGCCCCTTTCCTGCCGAAATCCCCTGACCGGCATGATGCTGACCGGAGGGCCGGGGCCGGCCCTGGACGGTATTGCCCTGATCCAGTTCCCGCTCATTGCCGGCATCATCCTGGGAAGCACGGTTTCCGCCCTCTCCCTTGGCGAATTCACCCTTGGCCATCCCGCCCCCTGGCGGCAGTACCTTTCGGCGGCAGTGGGGGGAATCCTGATGGGGCTCGCCTCGCGCATGGCTCCTGCCTGTAATGTCTGGCATTTTCTGGGGGGGCTGCCCATCCTTGCATTTTCCAGCATTTTTTTCCTGGCAGGAATCCTCCCGGGCGCCTGGCTCGGAGCTTGCATACTAACCAGATGGGTAGTGCGCTGAGCGTGTCGCCCTACATTTTGCCGGAGATACAATCATGACATCCGCTGCTGTCGACACTATCGAATACGACATCCGGGGCCAGATATGCCCGTCCACGCTGCTCATCGCCCTGCGGGAGATCAACAGCCATGCTGCTGCCTTGCGCAAAGGCGAGGTAGCCCTCCTGTTCCTGACCACCAATCGCGACTCGACCCACACCATTCCCGAATCGGCGCAGAACATGGGATTTTGTGCTGTGGTGGCCCCCCGGGACGGCTACTATGCCATCAGGGTGTCCGGCAATGAGTGAGCATCAACCGCAAACCAGCGGCACGATAACGGCTCGAGTCCCTGACGGCCCCGCGGCCGAGCTCGCGCAACTCAAGGAGGAAAATGCCCGGCTCCGCGCCCGGCTCGCCAGCAAGTCCGACTACATCCGCCGCAAGGTCGACCAGATGCTCACGGTCATGGGCACCCGGCCGCTCCGCCAGGAAGAACTCGACGACAACACCTTGATCGACGTGGACCCCTTGGGCATCCTGGTGGATTCCTTCGCCCACATCCTCGACCATCTCCACACGACAAACCGCGAACTCACCGAGAATCGGGAGTTGTTGCAGACCATCTTCTCCTCTCTCGAATCGGGCATCCTCCTGATCCGGGAGGAAGACCATGTGATCACGGACGTGAACGAAACGGCGTGCCGCAGCCTTGGGCTGAAGCGTGAAGACATCCTCGGCCAACTCTGTTTTTCGTTCATCTACCCCGACTGCACCGGTGCCTGCCCCATGAAGGAGCAGAACCTGAAAATCGACAATTCCGAACGGATGCTCCGTGCGGCTGACGGTCACATCGTGCCGGTGCTGAAAACCGTCGGGCGGGTCATGGTGCACGGCATTCCGCACTTTCTTGAAAGCTTCATTGACATCACTGCCCAGAAAGAGGCGGAAGCAGAGATCCTGGCCCTGAATGATGACCTGGAAATGCGGGTGCAGGAACGAACGGCGGAATTGATCCAGGCCAACCGCGAGATGGAGTCGTTCAGCTACTCCATCTCCCATGACCTGCGGGCGCCGTTACGGCACATCAACGGCTATATCAACATTCTCCGCGAGGATTATGGCGGCCATCTGGATATGGCTGGGATCAACTGCCTGCAACGGGTCGATGCCGCCAGCAAACAGATGGGAATGCTGATCGACGACCTCCTTTCCTTCTCGCGGATCCCGCGAACCCTCAAAAACCCTCAAACGGTCGACCTGAGCCAACTGGCCCGCGACGTAACCGTCATGCTCCGCGAAACGGAGCCCGACCGGCAGGTGGAGGTGGAAATCCAGGATGGATTGGTTGCCCATGGGGATGTTTCACTGTTGAACATGGTAGTCCAGAACCTGATCGGCAACGCATGGAAATTCACGGCAAGGAGCAGCCGGGCGGCCATTTCTTTCGGGAGGAAACGACAGGGGGAGAGGGACGTATTTTTTGTGCTTGACAATGGCGTCGGCTTCGACATGACCTATCAGAACAAGCTTTTCAAGGTCTTCGAACGGCTGAACGGCGAAGAATTTGAGGGAACCGGCATCGGCCTGGCAATAGTCAAGCGGATCGTCAACCGTCACGGCGGAGATATCTGGGCTGAGTCTTCTCCGGGCAACGGGGCAACCTTTTACTTCACGTTGGCCTCCCCGCGGCAACCTTAGGCCCCCATCCATGATCAGTGGCTGTGCCTGTGGTGGATATCGGGCCAGTGAACGTGAGAATGGGTGAGCGGCTCATGCAGGTGGGGATGGTCATGGGGCTCCGTCCCCTCACCTTCAGCGTGCTCATGTTGATGATGCTCATCATGCAGGTGCTTGTGGGAATGAGAAAGCTCCTCGTGGGTATGGGGGTGGCCGTGCATTTCCCGCTGGAGGAGCGCTATCCCCGCAAGCATGAGTGAAGCGGCAACCCAATAGGTCGCTGGCGGGCGTTCGCCGAGGATGAGAACGGAGAGGAACGTCCCGACGAAAGGGCCAATGGCAAAGAGGGTGCTGGTCCTGGCGGAACCGATTCTCCGCAACGCCTCGACGAACAGAACCAGGCTCATGCCGTAGCTCATGGCGCCGATCAGGAGCGAACCGGCGACCTGAGGGACGGTTGCCGTTCCGGTTGAGAGAGCGAGCGCCAGGAGTGTGTTGAACGCCCCGGCGCCAAACCCTTTGATGCTGGCGAGAACCGTTGCCGGCAGCTCCTCGATGTCACGGGTCAGGTTGTTGTCGATCCCCCAGAACGCACAGGCCAGAAGGACGAGCAGTCCGGCAAAGGAAAAGGCAAGAGAACCGTCGTTCTTAAGAATGACAAATACCGAACCGAGAAGAATGAGCGCCTTGCCCCCCCAAACGCCGAGGCCCACATGCTCCCTGAAGACAAACCACGCAATGAGTGTGGTTGCCACCGTTTCAATATTCAATAGGAGAGAAACCTCTGAAGCGGTGCCGAATTTAATGCCGTAGGCAAGAAAGAGCGGAGCGACAACACCGCCGGAGAGTATCGAACCAAGCAAAGCAAGCCGCTTCTTCGGGGATAGCCGCTTTACCTCCTCGATTGATTTTTTCCCCTGAAACAACAGCAGGATGTGCAGTCCGATCCCCGACCCTAAATAGAGAAGGCCTGCCAACAGGGCGGGCGACATTTCACCTATCACCAGCTTGCATAAGACAGGAGAAATGCCGAAGAGCGCCGCGGATATGACAGCAAGGAATTGTCCGGAATACATAGGCATCCTTAAACTAGTGGCTTTGTTCAAGCGCTTCAGGATACCATACGCCCCCCAAATTGTCTGAATGAATTACCCGATTGGGGCCGCCAGTGCCATCACCGCGGCTGTGCCTTCAGCAGGTCCGAGATCTCCCCTTGCATGTCGGTCGCATCGATCTTCGCATTCTGGAGGAGCGCTCCCCAGCTTTTCTTTCCGCTTTTGACCTCGTGGTAGAGTTGTGGGGCCGGTTGTTTCGTCTTCCGGGCAATGACGGAGGCAATGATCAACTCCTGGTTGGAAGCGCCATCCTTGTGCATTCCCGCCAGTTCCCCATCGTTCAGCAACCGGTACCGAAGGAGCAGCTCGTCGACCACTGCGCCGGCAAGGCGCGCTGCCGGGGCCTTCGCGGCAAGGGTGCCGGAGAACCGGGGGCCGAGGACGCCGGGGGATATCCCCTGGGATGCCACGACATCCTTCCACGATTCCCTGGACTTCTTCGCCTCAAGGAGGGACTCCGGCGACGCCGGGGATTTGGACGCGATCCAGTAGGCTACCCAGAGGTCATCCGCAGAGGTTCCCCGCTGCTTCTTCATCACGATCGTCTTTTTCTCCACATTGAACGCCGTTGCGAAAAACGAGTTCTGGGTGGTGGCCAGGAAGTACGGATCGGCCACCGTGGGGCTCGCCGGATCGTAGGAGCGGTCGGTGAAGCAATGGCAGGTGATGGCGGGAATCGCCTGCGCCGGCAGTGGGGCAAGCAACAGTAGAATCAGGATCAGGTTGTAGATACCGTGACGCATGGGTGTTCCTCTCTTTGCTGACCAATGACAGCGATTGTCGTGATGGGAGGCGGGGCTCTGCCCCGCCTCCCCTGTTCATCCCGATGGATCAGTGCTCCGCCGCGCCGTGCCCGACCGGGGAATGCCCGGCGCCGCCGTGCTGCTCGGCATGGGGGTCTCCGCCGTGCTCGCCGTGGGCGCCCGCGCCGGTGGCATCCGTATGGAGCCGCTCGACGTAGTGGGTGAACTCCACATACGCCTTCACGAACTCCCGCCCCTGGGCGACACTCTCATCCTTGTGCCGGTAGGTCTCCGCGGCATGCTCGTAGCGTTTCCTGATCCCCGCCGCAACATCGTCGCTGACCAGTTTCACCAAGGCGTCGGCAGAACCGCCGACCAGGGCCTTGTCCGCCTCGGCGACGGCGGGCTCCACCGCTCCGGCGGGCTTCAGGCCGGTGAACGGTGCTCCCTCGCCGGCCCGATGGACCTTGACGAGGGTCGTGAAAAACCGTGTCTCCGCAGCCTCGGCATTCTTCCCCTTGGCGGCCAGCACCGCGTTGAAAGCACTCTTTACCGTATGTTCATCCGTCGGCCGTACCCATTTCAGGACCGGGGTAATATCCTTGGCTTCGATGGCCTTCCGCGCGTCCTGAACGACCGGCCCGTCGAGGGTATCGCAATGGGCCGAGGCGAATTGGGGAAGCGCGAGGGAGAGGGCGATGGCTGCCGCGATTCCCGCCGTTTTGATAGAGAGTATATTTTTCGTGTTCATGGTTATCTGTCTCCTGTTCTTTGATTTCTGAGTTTGAAGTAATCACGCCCGCATGGTTTTCCGGGCGCCCATGGTCAGGCAGCATTCCTCGGGGGGATATACAGGGGCCGGGGATAGCCGAGGAGGAGTCTGCCGGCATAGGAAGGGGAGAGTTCCACGATGAGCTGCGTTACGGCATGGGATTGACTATGCGTGACGACAAAAGGGGTGTCCGGATGGCAGATGCCGGAGCTGCCGTGATGGTCCCCCGTGGAGTCATGGCCGGCGTCCTCCGTGGAGTCATGGCCGGCGTCAGCATCGGTGGCAAGGCAGACGATATCCGAGGCGTGGGGCCCGCCAGGCTCGACGAACGCAAGGCCGTGGGCGTGGACCAGGGGGAAGAGGAACAGGTGAAGCACCACCATCACCATGGCCACGGCCTGTATGGGTACATGCGAAAATTTCATGGTCGCGTGTTGCCCTTTCATTAAATTGCCATGTTTTATTCTACACTTATATACCCGGTACCGACTTGTAATTCCTTGACCGAGGTCAAAAACCGTCCCCTTTTCCCGTCGCGTTCATCGCCACGGACACCTCCATCTCAGCCGAGTCTCTTGCGGAACCGCAGGGCACTCAGGGACATGACCGCCACCCCCAGGGCCAGGAGCGCGGCCAATTGGGGCCAGAGGACGCCGATGCCGTTTCCCTTCAGGAAGATCCCCCGGATGATGACCAGGAAGTAGCGGAGCGGATTGAGGAAGGTGCCGTACTGGATCGCCTCCGGCATGTTCTCGATGGGGAACATGAAGCCGGAGAGGAGCACCGCCGGGATGTAGAAGAGAAAGGTGGCCATGAGGGCCTGCTGCTGCGTCCGGGAGATGGTGGAGATGAAGAGCCCGATCCCGAGGACCGACAGGAGGTAGATGCCGGTGGCGAGGGTGAGAAGCGGCAGGGAGCCCTTTATGGGGATGCCGAACCAGAAGACCCCGACCGTGGTCACCAGTGCCATGTCGAAGAAGCTGATGACGGCGAAGGGGATGGTCTTCCCCAGGATCAGCTCCACCGGTTTCAGGGGGGTTACCATGAGCTGCTCCATGGTCCCGATCTCCCGTTCCCGCACCACCGCCATGGCGGTGAGCAGCAGAGAGGTGAGCATGATGATGATGGCGATGACCCCCGGGACGTTGTAGTTTCGGCTCCGAAGATCCGGGTTGTACCAGGCACGGGGGCGGAGATCGACTCTCCCCGTCTTCGCGAGGGGCCGGGTCATCGCCCGGCTCCCCATATCCTTGCCGAACCGGGCAATGACCCGCGTGGCGTAGTCCATGGCGACAGAGGCGGTGTTCGAGTCGGTGCCGTCCACGATCACCTGCACCTCCGTGGGGATCCCCCGCGCCAGGTCGCGGCCGAACCCGCGGTTCACCTGCACCGCAGCGAGGACCTTCCCCCGGTCGATGAGTTCCCCCAGCTCCTCCGGCGAAGCAGGGGTGGAGGTGATGGTGAAGTAGCCCGAGGATTCAAGTCTTCGGGCAAGCTCCCTGCTTTCATATGAGCGGTCCAGGTCGTAAACGGCGGTGGTGATATTCTTGACATCTGTAGTGACCGCGTAGCCGAACATGAGGAGCTGCAGGATGGGGGTGACGAAGATGATCGCCTTCATCCGCCGGTCCCGGAAGACCTGGCTGAACTCCTTGATTACCATCTCTCTTATCCGTTCGAACATCTCACACGATCCTTTTCCTGAATTTTCTGACCGACAGGATGAAGACCACCACGCCGAAGAGGGCGAGGAGGGCGGTTTCCGCCGCCAGGAGCCGGAGGGTGCTCCCCTTGAGGAAGATCCCCTTGAGGATCGAGACGAAGTAGCGGGCCGGGATGACCCGGGTCACGTTCCGCAGCGGCGTCGGCATGTTGGCGATGGCGTACATGAACCCGGAGAGGAGGAAGGCGGGGAGAAAGCTCACCACCATGGCGATCTGGCTCGCCACAAGCTGGGACCTGGCGACCACGGAGATGAGAATTCCCAGGGAGAGTCCGCCGAAGAGGAAGAGCGAGGAGAGGAGGGCGAGAAGAAGGAGGCTCCCCCGCAACGGAACGTCGAAGATGAGCGTCGCCATGGCCACCGAGAGGGCCACGTCGATGAAACCGATGAAAAAGTAGGGGATGAGCTTTCCGGCGATCAGCTCGGTGGGCTTTACCGGGGTGGCGATCAACTGCTCCATGGTCCCCCGCTCCCACTCCCGGGCGATGGTGAGGGAGGTGAGAAGGGCGGCGATGACCGCCATGATCACCGCGATGAGGCCGGGAATGATGTAGTTGCGGGACTTCAGCTCCGGGTTGTACCAGACCCGCACCCGGGGATCGATGGTGGGGGTCGCGAGCCCTCCCGAAGTCCGCTGACTGAAGCGCTCCGCAACCGCCTCCACGTAGCCCAGGGCGATGGTGGCGGTGTTGGAATCGCTTCCGTCCACCACCACCTGGAGCGGGGCGCTTTTCCCCCGCCGAAGGTTCTCGGAGAAATCCTCCGGGATCCAGAGCGCCACCTGTCCCCGGTTCGCGTCCAGGGCGGCGTCGATGTCGCCGCCTTGCTCCAGGGTGGCGACAATGGTGAAATACCCCGACTCCCGGAACTGGGACACGAGCTCCCGGCTCAGGGAGCTTCGGTCCAGGTCGTAGACCACGGTGCGCAGGTTGTTCACGTCCATGGTGATGGCGTAGCCGAAGATGAAGAGGAGGATCACCGGCATGAGAAACGCCATGGCGAGGCTCAGGGGGTCGCGGATAACCTGGATCAGCTCTTTCTTGGCTATGGCGCGGATGCGAGAGAGTTTCATGGCGATAGTCCTTTGCTCCCCCCTTTTTTAAAGGGGGACTTTGCAAGCATTGTTCACGACGTCTCGATCAACGTCACGAACACATCCTCCAGCGACGGCACGATCTTCTCGATCCGCACGGCCCCGATCCCCCCCCCGGCAAGGGCCTCCCTGATTCGCGGGATATCGTCGGCCGCGTTTTCCACGGTGGCATGGAGGACACTGCCGAAGATGGCCGCGTCAATGCCGTGACTGTCGAGGAGTTCCAGCGCCTCCACCACCCCCTCCACCTCGATCTCCAGGACATCCCGGGCCATGTGCCGCTCCTTCAGGGTGCCGGGCATTCCCTCGGCAATGATCCGTCCCCGGTAGATGAGGGCGAGCCGGTCGCAGTACTCCGCCTCGTCCATATAGTGGGTGGTGACGAAGATGGTCTTCCCCTCCCTTGCCATGTCGTAGATGAGCCGCCAGAAGTTGCGCCGGGAGATGGGGTCGACCCCGGAGGTCGGCTCGTCGAGAAAGATGATGGGGGGCTCGTGGAGGATGGCGCAGCCCAACGCCAGCCGCTGCTTGAACCCGCCGGAGAGGGTCCGCGTGAGGGCGCCCCGCTTGCCGGCGATCCCCGCCATCTCCAAGACCCACTCCTTCCGCTCCCGCTTCTTCTCCCTCGGCACCCGGTAGATCCCGCTGAAAAAGTTGATGTTCTCCTCAACGGTGAGGTCGTCGTAGAGGGAGAACTTCTGGGACATGTAGCCGATGGTCTTCTTGATCTCCTCCGCTTCCCCCATGATGTCGAAGCCCCCCACCATCCCCTTGCCGGCCGTTGGAGTGAGGAGGCCGCAGAGCATCTTGATGGTGGTGGACTTTCCGGCGCCGTTGGGGCCGAGAAAGCCGAAGATCTCCCCCTTGCGGACCGTGAGGCTGATGTGATCCACGGCGGTAAAGTCGCCGAAGACCCGGGTCAGCCCCCCAAACTCCACTGCCGTACCGTTTCCGTTCATTTCCCCTCCACCATGGCGATGAAGACATCCTCCAGGGATGGGAGGATCGGCCGGTGCCCCTTCACCTCGATTCCCTCCCCCTTCAGCCTCCCGGCCACCAGCTCCTCGATCCCGCTCCGCTCCAGGGAGACGTGGAGCTTGTCGCCGTAGATGCTCACGCTCCGCACTCCGTCGGTTCCCCGCACGATCTCCTCCGCCAGCCTTGCCTCGCCGGTCCAGAGCTCCACCATCGGGAAGCCGAGGGAACCCTTGATCCGCGCCGGGGTGTCGTCGACCAGGATTCTCCCCCGGTGCATGAGGCCGACTCTCGTGCAGCGCTCCGCCTCGTCCAGGTAGGCGGTGGAGACGAAGATGGTGATCCCCTCCTTCAGGAGATCGTAGAGGATTCGCCAGAAGTCCCGCCGGGAGACCGGATCGACCCCGTTGGTTGGCTCATCGAGAAAGAGGATCTCCGGGGTGTGGATGAGGGCGCAGGCAAGCCCCAGCTTCTGCTTCATGCCGCCGGAGAGCTTTCCCGCCAGCCGGTCCCTGAAGGGGGTGAGGTTGGAGAAGCCGAGAAGCCGCTCGAAGCGCGGCGGCCGCTCCCGTTTCGGAACCTCGTAGAGGTCGGCGTAGAAGGTGATGTTTTCCATGACGGTCAGCTCTTCGTAGAGGCCGAATCTCTGGGACATGTAGCCGATCCGCTCCTTGATCCGCTCTCCTTCTGTCCGGACCGAATGCCCGGCCACCCATGCCTCGCCGGACGAAGGCTCCATGATGGCGGTCAGAAGGCGCATGGTAGTGGTCTTGCCGGCGCCGTCCGGACCCACCAGGCCGAACAGTTCCCCTTTGCCGATCTCCAGGGTCAGGCCGTCCACGGCAGTCAGCGGGCCGAAGCCCTTGGTGAGGTTGTCGGTACGGATGACCGGGTTCATTTCCTGGTCCCCGATTCCCGGTCCCCGGTCACGATCCTGACATCGGCCGGCATGCCGGGCTTCAGCTCCTGGTTCGGGTTGTCCACGCTCACCTTGACCCCGAAGACGAGCTTCACCCGTTCTTCCTGGGTCTGCACGTTCTTGGGAGTGAATTCCGCCTCGGAGGAGATGTAGGTCACCACCCCCGCGAACTTCCTGCCGGGATAGGTGTCGACCGTCACCTCGGCCTTCTGGCCGAGCTTCACGAGCCCCAGCTTGTCCTCCTTCACATAGATCTTCACCCAGGGGTGCTCCAGTTCCCCCACAGTGAAGATGGGGGTCCCGGCGGTAACGGTTTCACCCGCTTCCACGTTTTTCCGCAGGACCACCCCCTTTACCGGCGTTTTCAGCTCCATGTCCGCCAGCTGCTCCCGGTAGACCCCGAGCTGTGCCCCGGCCTGCCGCACCTGGGCCTCCGTCGCCCTGATCGTCTCCAGGCGCGGTCCTTCCTTTACCAGGCTCTCGTTCTGCACGGCATGATCTTGCTGGGCCTTTGCCACCTCGAAGGAACGCTTGGCGACGTCCCGCTGCTGGGCGGCGATGGCGCCGTTTCTGAAGAGGGTCTCGGCCCGTTCGAGGTCCTTTACAGCCTTTTCCAGATCAGCCGATGCCGATGCGACCATGGCCCGAGCGCTCCTTTTTTCCTGGGGGCGGGAGCCGTGCTGCAGTTCCAGGAGCCGGGCGCTGCTGGCGTCGATGACGGCCCGCTGCGCTTCCATCTGGCGCAGGAGTTCCGAGCGGTCGAGCACCGCCACGGCCTCCCCCGCTACCACTTTCCTCCCCTCGTCGGTCAGGAGCCTCTCCACCCTCCCGGGAACCTTGAAGCCGAGATCCACCTCGGTCACCTCCACGTTTCCGGAGCTTAGCAGGATACCGGTATCGTCCTTTTTCCGATTCAGCAGGAAGAAGGCGGCAACACCCGCAATGACGACCACAAGTATTAGAAGTATCAGTTTCCTTTTCATCGTGAGGCCACCTCCCCGTATGCGTTGCTCCCCAAGGCCTTGTCCAGGGCCGCCTTCGCCGCCGCCAAGTCGTAGGAGGCCTGGTGCCGGTCGGTCGTTGCCCGCAGGAGCGCCGTCTGGGCGTCGATCACGTCCCTCGTCGTCCCGACCCCGGTTTCATACTTCAACTGCTCTACCCGCAGGTTCTCTTCCGCCGAGGAGATCGCCTCCCGCGCCACGGCAAGCCTCTTCTCCGCGTCGGCGACGGCAAGATACGCCTCCCTCACCTCCCGGACGATCGAAAGCCGCACGGCACGGAGCTCTTCGCCGGTCCGCTCCAGCTCCACCATCCCCTTTTTGATCTCCGCTCTGGTTATCCCGCCGTCAAAGAGGGGGTAGGAGAGCCGAAGACCGATGTTCCAGTTCTCCTTGAACGACAAGGAATCCCCCGCCCTTTCCCCGTACTCCCCCGCCACATCCACGGATGGGAGGCGTTTCCCCCTGGCGAGGTCGAGCCGTGCCTGGAAAAGTTCCGTCCGCGCCTTTACCTTCAGGTAGTCGGGACGCTGCCGCAGGGCGACCTCGACCGCTTTTTCTTCAGGCGGATACCCCTTTTCAGGGAAAGGCTCTTCGGCCACGGTGAATCGCGGGTAGCTTTCGTCCACCCCCATGAGGGAGCGCAGCAGCGCATAGGCGGCAGCGCCGGCGTTTTGCGTCGCCAGGACCTGCTGACGGCCATGGGCGAGCTCCACGTCGGTCTTCATGAGGTCCACCCGCGCCGCGCTCCCGGCCTTGACAAACTGCTCGGTGACTCGCCGGTGCTCTTCGAGTTGCCGCACATTCTGCTCGTGGGCCTTGAGGAGCTCCTCCAGCTCCAGGATCTTGCAGTAGACGCTCGTGACGTTGAAGACCAGCTCCTGTCTCCCCTGATGAAGGGCCCGCTCCGCAATCAGCCGGTTGATCTCCGCAATCTCCACGTTTTTCACCAGGCGTCCCCCCCGGTAGATGGGAAGCTTCAGGGTCAGCGACGCATCGTAGATGTCTTTGTCGAAGGGGGGGAATCCTCCGCCATTCTGCGGGGCCCCGGAGATAGGGGTGATGGGAGCGGCATAGCGGTAGCGCGTGATGCCTGCCTCCAGATCGAGCCTTGGCCACCTCCCCCCCTTGGCGGCGTCGACGGTGTGTTTTGCCGCCTCGATATCCTTGCCCAAGACCGAAAGCTTCGGCTCGTTCTCCAGGGCGAAATCAATCACCCGGGAAAGGGCGAAGGCCGGCACGCCAGCCTCTGCAAAGACTCCATGCGGCAGAAGAACCATCCCCATCAAGATCACTAACCTTTTCATGCCCGTCTCCGTTATGAAGGTTGAGTCCGCAAAATCCCCGAAGTCAGATATTCCTCGTAATTGCGCCAGAGCTTCATCCCTTCATTGACCAGGGAAAAGGAATGACCGTTCAGCGACCATTTGAGGGTCATTGCCAGCACCATTCCTATCAGCATCGAGGCGGCGGCCGCCGGATCAACAACATGCCCGATGGCGCCAGTCTTTTTTCCGTGCTGAATGAGCGCCTCTCACTAGTGAGCGAGTTGAAAGATCTTGCCTGCAATCTCACACCTTGCAGACGAGCGACTTCACAAAGGTTTCCCAGAGCCTTTCCCCCTCATCGCTCAGTTTCGAGGAAAACTTGTTCATTACCCACCGCAGGGCGGTAAAATTGACCGTGCCGATGAACATGGTGGCCAGAGCGTTCGGGTCCATTTCCCTGTTCAATGCCCCCGCTTCCTGTCCCTGTTCGATAACGGCGCTGATCCCCCTGAAATAGTGCATGAGATTTCCCCTGACTTTTTCCCGGAGGGTCTCGTTCAGCACCAGAACCTCCTCGGTGAAGATGGTGCGGGGAATGCCCACATGCTCTTCGATGTACGAGAGGTGCCGCTTGAAGATTTCCTCAAGTCTGCGCAGTGGTTCGGCGATATCCGCAGCGGCATCGAGAATCGATGCGAGATCGTTTCCGATCTTGTCGATCACCGACCCGAGGATCTCTTCCTTCCCCTTGAAGTGCCGGTAAAGGTTCCCTTCGGAGATGCCGCTCGCAGAGGCGATCTCCGCTGTTGTTGCGCCGCTTATTCCTTTCGTTCCGATAATCCTGAGGGCCGCCTCGGTAATCTGCTGTCGCCTTACTTCCGTGGGCTCTTTTTTTCGTGGTTTCATGGTCGGTCTCTTTGCAAGTGAGCGGTTACTTGCATGACAGTATTGCAGGCTCCCTCCCGGTTTGAGTTTGATCTAAGTCAAAAAGGGCTATTTCTCTGGCAAAGACCGTCCCTAGCTCCATCTCGGCCGAACCCTTTGCATCCATGCCGTTGCCTGTTAGTCTTTCAGAGATGATTGCAGCAGGCGGGGGCCACGGAGTCGGCCCTCTTACCCTGCCGGAAAACGGCCGCGCACCGGCGCAGCCATAACCCGGCTGACGGCACAGGGAAGGTGCAGACATGGGAGAGTGGCATCTGGACATGGGGGCGACCCCCCTTGCCGGGGGAGTTCGCTTCAGGGTATGGGCCCCTTTGGCCGAGTCGGTGGCGGTCATCCCCTGCGGGAAAGAGGCATCGTACCCCCTCTCCCGGGCCGGCGAATACTTCCAGGGGACCATCGCCGGCATGGCCCCGGGAGACCGTTACTGGTACCTGCTTGACGGCACTCTCCGGCGTCCCGACCCCGCGTCACGGAGCCAGCCCGACGGGGTCCACGGTCCATCCCAAGTGGTGGCTCCGGTCTCCTTCTGCTGGACCGATGGCCAGTGGCGGGGGCTGAAGCTTGAAGAACTGATCACCTACGAGCTCCACGTGGGGACCTTCACCCCCGTGGGTACCTTCACGGCGGCAATCAGGCGCCTCGATTACCTGGCGGAGCTGGGAGTGACCGCGGTGGAGCTCATGCCGGTGGCGGAGTTTCCCGGCACCCGCAACTGGGGGTATGACGGGGTTTTCCCCTTTGCCCCGCACCACGCCTACGGAGGGGCGAACGGGCTCAAGGCCCTGGTGGACGCCTGCCACCGGCGGGGGCTCGCCGTGATCCTCGACGTGGTCTACAACCACCTCGGCCCCGAGGGGAACTATCTCCACCCCTTTGCCCCCTACTTCACCGACCGCTACCGCACGCCGTGGGGAGATGCCGTCAACTTCGACGGACCCGACAGCAACGGGGTGCGCCACTACGTAATCGCCAACGCCCTCCACTGGGTAAGCGAGTACCACGTGGACGGCCTGCGCCTCGACGCCATCCACGGCATCTACGACTTCAGCGCCCGCCACATCCTTCTGGACATCAGCCAGGCGGTCGATTCCCTGGCCCGGCAGCTGGGGAGGAAGGTCCACGTCATCGCCGAGAGCGACCTGAACGACGTGCGGACCATCACGCCGCCGGAATGGGGGGGACACGGCTGCCACGCCCAGTGGTGCGACGATTTCCACCACGGGCTCATGACGTACCTCACCGGGGAACGTCAGGGGTATTACGCGGATTTCGGCCTCTTCGGCCATCTGGAGAAGGCTTTTCGGGAAGGGTTCGTTTACTCCGGCCAATACTCCCGCCACCGCCGGCGCCGCCACGGCAGCCCGTCGGCGGCCCGTCCACCCCGGCAGCTGGTGGTCTTCTCCCAGAACCACGACCAGGTGGGAAACCGGCTACGGGGGGACCGCCCCTCGCTCCGCCTCTCCCTGGAGCAGCTCAAGCTGGCCGCCGGCGCGGTCATCCTCTCCCCCTACCTCCCCCTTCTCTTCATGGGGGAGGAGTACAGCGAAACCGCACCCTTTCCCTACTTCACGAGCCACGGCGACCCGGAGCTGGCGGAGGCGGTGCGGCAGGGGCGCCGGGAAGAGTTCGCCTCCTTCGGCTGGGAGGCCGAGGTGCCTGACCCCCAGGCCGAAGAGACCTTCCTCGCCGCCAGAATCGACCCGGAGCGCCGTCACCAGGGGTGGCACCGCTCCCTGTACGCCTTTTACCGGGAAGTGATCCGGCTCCGCCGGGAGCTTCCGCACCTGCGCCACCCCGAGCGGGAGGAGGTGGCGGTGGTCGGGCTGGAAGCGGACCGGGTCATCGCCCTCCGCTATCGCCATGGCGGGAGAGAACTCATCACCCTCTTTGCCCTGGGGAAAACTCCCCGCACCGTCCGGCTCCCCTTCAGACACGGCGAATGCCGCAAGCTCCTCGATTCGGCCGGGAAGAGCTGGGGCGGTCCGGGGAGCATCGCGCCGGAACGAATCGGCGCTGACGGCGATGGCGCAGGCCTCACCCTCGCGCCCTTCAGCGTCACGCTCTACGGCACAGGGTAAGAGCTACGCCGCCTCACGGAGTCACCCATGAACCAGACGAACCTTGCCAAGGCACGGATACCGACGGCAACCTACCGCCTCCAGTTCAACGAGGGGTTCCGCTTCCAGGATGCGGAGCGGATCGTTCCCTACCTGAGCGCCCTGGGGGTGAGCGACGTCTATGCCTCCCCCTTCTTCAAGGCCCGGGCCGGGAGCATGCACGGCTACGACATCGTCGACCACAACCGCCTGAACCCGGAACTCGGCACCCGGGAGGACTTCGACTCCTACTGCGACTGCCTCGGGCGCCACGGCATGGGGCAGGTACTCGACTTCGTCCCGAACCACATGTGCGTCGAGGGGGGAGGCAACGAGCGGTGGCTCGACCTCATGGAAAACGGCCCCAGCTCGCCCCACGCGGCCTTTTTCGATGTGGACTGGTCGCCGGTCAAGAAGGAGTTGGCCGACAAGGTGCTCATTCCGGTCCTCGGCGACCAGTACGGAACGGCTCTGGAAAAGGGGGAACTGGTCCTCTCCTTCGAGGAAGGGGCATTCTTCATCAGCTACTACGAGCACCGGTTCCCCATCATCCCCAAGACCTACTGCCCCCTCCTCACCCACCGGCTCCAGGAACTGGAGCGGCTCCTCCCCCCTGATCACGAGGCGTACCAGGAGCTCCTGAGCATCGTGACCGCCATCTCTCACCTCCCCTTCTACACGGAGCGCGATCCGGACCTGGTCCGGGAGCGCTATCGGGAAAAGGAGGTGATCAAGCTGCGGCTCGCGGCCCTCTGCCGTGATTACTGGCCCGTCAAGACGTTCATCGATGAGAATGTCCGGATCTTCAATGGCGAGAAGGGGAATCCCCGCAGCTTCGACCTGCTGGACGGAATCCTGCGCCAGCAGGTCTACCGCCTCGCCCACTGGCGGACCGCCACCGACGAGATCAACTACCGCCGCTTTTTCGACATCAACGCCCTCGGCGCCATACGGATGGAGACCCCCCGGGTCTTCGAGGAGACCCATCGGCTGGTCCTGGGACTGGTGCGGGAGGGGAAGGTGACGGGGCTGCGGATCGACCACGCCGACGGGCTCTTTAACCCCACCGACTATTTCAGGCGGCTCCAGCGGAGCTGCTTCCTGGAGACGCGCCTGGCAGGCCTCGGGAACAGGAGCAGGGCCAGGGAAGAGGAAGAACCCGCGGGAACTCTCGCCGAGGGTATCCTTCAGCTCTACGACGAGATGCTGGAGGTTTCGCCCCGGATCAAGCCCTTCTACATCATCGGCGAAAAAATTCTCATGAAGAACGAGCGGCTCCCCGAGGACTGGCCGGTCCACGGCACCACGGGGTACGAATTCGCCAACGCCGCGACCGGCCTCCTGGTGGATACCCGCAACGGCCGCCGGTTCGACACCGTCTACGCGCGGTTCATCCACGAAAAGCCCGATTTCCCCGAGATCGCCTATCAGAAGAAGAAGCAGGTCATGAAGTTCTCCATGGGGGGCGAAATCAACACCCTGGGGCACTACCTCAACAAGCTTTCGGAGACCAACCGCCACACCCGCGATTTCACCCTCGGGAGCCTCACCAAGGCACTGCTGGAGGTGATCGCCCATTTCCCCGTCTACCGGACCTACACGGCAACCCGCAAGGTGGCTGACCGGGACCGCCAGTACATCGAATATGCCGTGGCCAGGGCCAAGCGGCGCAATCCGGCCATGAGCGAATCGATCTTCACCTTCATCGAGGATGTGCTCCTGCTCCGCTTCCATGACAGCACCAGCGGGGATGAGCAGGAGCAGTGGCTCGACTTTGTCATGAGGGTCCAGCAGCTCACCGGACCGGTCATGGCCAAGGGGCTTGAGGATGCCGCCTTCTACGTCTACAACCGGCTCGTCGCCCTCAACGAGGTGGGAGGAACCCCGGAGCGCTTCGGCATCACCATCGAGGCCTTCCACGGCCAGAACATCGAGCGGGCCCGGAGCATCCCGACGGCGCTGCTTACCACCTCCACCCACGACACCAAGCGGAGCGAGGATGTCCGCGCCCGGATCTGCGTCCTCTCGGAGGACCCTGGAGCGTGGCACGACTGCCTCATGCGCTGGAGCCGGATGAACCGCCCCCACAAGGCGACCGTCCAGGGGATCAAGGTGCCGAGCCGCAACGAGGAGTGCCTCCTCTACCAGACCATCGTCGGCGCCTGGCCGGCAGAGGATTTCACGGGGAATGAACGGGACGTTTTCGTGGGACGGATCAGGGAGTACATGCTCAAGGCCATGCGGGAGGCCAAGGTGAACACGAGCTGGATCAACCCGGATTCGGTCTACGAAGAGGCGGCGCTCCACTTCGTTGACACCATCCTCCAGGACGTCACCGCCAACAACTTCCTTGCCGACCTGCGGCGGACCCTTCCCCCCCTCATCCGTTGCGGAATGCTGAATTCCCTCTCCCAGACCCTGCTCAAGGTGGCCTCACCCGGCGTCCCGGACTTCTACCAGGGGAACGAGCTCTGGGACTTCAGCCTCGTGGACCCGGACAACCGCCGGCCGGTGGATTTCGCGAAGCGGATCGCCATGCTCGATGGATTGCGGACGGCAGAGGAGGAGCGGGGCCCCCTTGCCTTGACGCGGGAGCTCCTCGAAACCATGGCCGACGGCCGGGTGAAGCTATTCCTCATCGGGAAGGCCCTCGCCCATCGCCGGGCCAACCGCTCCCTCTTCGAGCTCGGCACATACCTTCCGCTTGAGGTTCAGGGCGAACAGAGCGACAACGTCTGCGCCTTCGCGCGCTGCCACGACGGCGCGATGGCCATTGCCGTGGCTCCGCGCTTCTTCACCCGGCTGGGGGTTCCCCCCCTGGGTGCCGCGGTCTGGGAGGATACGCGGCTCGTCATCCCTGCCGCGGGGAGCGGCCGCGCCTGCCGCAACATCTTCACCGGCGAGCGGGTCGCGATGTCGCAGCAGGAGAGAGTGGCGACCCTCCCCCTTTCCGCCGTGCTCTCGGATTTTCCCGTGGCCCTGCTGGAAGCATGAAGGGATGAGTGACAAGGAGGTACCCCATGGCACGCAGAGAACCGTTGCGGGGCGGCAATCCCCTCTGGTACCGGGACGCCATTATCTACCAGCTCCACGTCAAGGCCTTCGCCGACTCGGACGGCGACGGCATGGGGGACTTCCGGGGCCTCATGGGGAAGCTCGACTATCTCCAATCCCTGGGGATCACCGCCATCTGGATCCTCCCCTTCTACCCTTCGCCGCTACGGGATGACGGGTACGACATCGCCGACTATTACAGCGTGAACCCCAGCTACAACACCCTGCGGGAATTCCGGGAGTTCCTCCGGGCGGCACACGCCCGCCGCATCCGGGTCATCACTGAGCTGGTCCTCAACCACACCTCGGACCAGCACCCCTGGTTCCAGCGGGCCCGCCGGGCCAAACCGGGATCGGCCCACCGCGACTACTACGTCTGGAGTGACAACCCCGACCGCTACCAAGGAACCCGGATCATCTTCCAGGACTTCGAAACCTCCAACTGGAGCTGGGATCCGGTGGCCAAGGCCTACTACTGGCACCGGTTCTACTCCCACCAGCCCGATCTCAACTACGACAACCCCAAGGTCCAGGCGGAGATGCTCCGGGTCATCGACTACTGGCTCGGGATGGGAGTGGACGGGGTGCGCCTCGACGCGGTCCCCTACCTCTTCGAGCGCGAGGGGACCAACTGCGAGAACCTCCCCGAAACCCACGCCTTCCTGAAGAAGCTCCGGGCCCACGTGGACGCCTCGTTCCCCAACCGGATGCTCCTCGGCGAGGCCAACCAGTGGCCCGAAGACGCCATCGCCTACTTCGGCGAGGGGGACGAGTGCAACATGCTCTTCCACTTCCCCCTCATGCCCCGTATGTACATGGCCATCGAAATGGAGGACCGCTTCCCCGTAATCGACATCATCGACCAGACCCCCGCCATCCCCGAGGGGTGCCAGTGGGCCATCTTCCTCCGCAACCACGACGAGCTGACCCTGGAGATGGTCACCGACGAAGAGCGGGACTACATGTACCGGATCTACGCCGCCGACCCGAAAGCGCGGATCAACCTGGGGATCCGGCGGCGCCTCGCTCCGCTCATGGAGCGGGACCGGCGGAAGATCGAGCTGATGAACGCCCTTCTCTTCTCGCTCCCCGGCACCCCCATCATCTACTACGGCGACGAGATCGGCATGGGGGACAACTACTACCTGGGGGACCGCAACGGCGTCCGCACCCCCATGCAGTGGAGCCCTGACCGCAACGCCGGCTTCTCCGGCGCCAACCCCCAGCGGCTCTACCTGCCGGTCATCATCGACCCCGAATACCACTACGAGGCGGTAAACGTGGAGATTCAGGAGCGCAACCCCACGTCGCTCTTATGGTGGATGCGCCGCACCATCGCCGTGCGCCGCCGCCACCGGGCCTTCAGCAGCGGCACCCTGGAGATGCTCTATCCGGCCAATCACCGGGTCCTCGCCTTTCTCCGGCGCCACGAAGACGAGGTGATCCTCGTAGTGGGAAACCTCTCCCGCTTCGCCCAGGCCGTGAGCCTCGACCTGAAGGAGTTCGCCGGCATATCGCCAGCAGACCTCTTCAGCCGGAACCGGTTTCCGGTCATCCGCGAAATCCCCTACCCCCTCACCCTGGGCCCCCACGATCATTTCTGGTTCATCCTGAGCCGTGCAGAGTCGCCACGCCTGCCAGAGGGAGAACTGCCGCGGATCAACCTCCCGGGAGGACTCCCGTGGTGGGAGGCCCTCCAGCATACCGGAGGGGACACCCGCCTGGAACGGGCGACCACCGACTACCTGAACCGAAGCGGCTGGTTCCGGGGGAAAGCCCGGGCAATCATCGGCTATGCCCTGCGCGACACCGTGCTTCTGCGGACATCAGACCAGGTCTTTCCCCTGTTCTTCCTGGAGGTCCGCTACCAGAACGGCGCGCCGGAAACCTACCTGATCCCCGTTGCGTTTCTCCGGGGCCCCGGGGCGAAACGGGTCGATGCCGAATCGCCACAGGCGGCCATTGCATCCCTCTCCGTGGGGGACGAAGCAGGGATCCTCTGCGATGCGCTCCATGACCGGGAGTTCAGGGACGCGCTCCTCGCCCTTGCCCTTGGCCGGCGCCGACTCCATGGTAAACGGGAGAGCCTCGTCGTACCGCTCCATGGGAGAGGAGGCCACGCCGAAGGAATGCGGGAAACGGAGCATCTCATTTCCGAGCTCGTCACGGGGGAAGAGGCGAGCAGTGTCATCCTCTATGGCGATCGGCACGTGTTCAAGCTGTACCGCACGGTGGAACCGGGGGTGAATTCGGAGGTGGAGCTGGTCCGGTTTCTGACGGAAAAGTCCCGCTACCCCAACATTGTCCCCTTCCAGGCGAGTCTCGAGTTGCGCCATCCCGGCACCGAACCATGCACCATTGGCCTTGTGCAGGAATATGTGAAAAACCAGGGTAACGGCTGGCGGCTCGCGCTCCACCTCCTCGGCCAGTACTTCGAGCGGATTCTCTCCCGCCGGGGCGAGATCCCTCCTCCGCCGAAGCGGTTCTCGAGCCTCATAGACGGCAGCGCCTGCACCGTTCCGGAACCGGTCGCGAATCTCATTGGCGGCTTCTATCTGGAAATGGCGGGACTTCTCGGGCGTAGAACCGCCGAACTCCACCTGGCCCTTGCCGCGGGGGGAAACGATCCGGCCTGGAAACCGGAGGCGTATTCAACCATTTACCAGCGCTCCGTGTACCAGTCCATGCGCAACCAGGCACGGCGCACCCTTCAGCTCCTGTCCCAGAACCGCAATCTTCTGCCGATCGACGACCAGGGACCGGCTGACCGGGTCCTGGGGGCCGAAAAGGAGATTCTCTCCTGGCTGGCCCAAATCGTCGGCCGGCGGATAGGGACGATGAAGATCCGCATCCACGGCAATTTTCACCTGGGGAAAGTGCTCTTCACCGGCAAGGATTTCGTAATCCTCGACTTCGAGGGGGAGCCGGACCGGACCCTCAGCGAGCGCCGCATCAAGCGCTCTCCCCTGAGGGACGTGGCATCAATGATCCGCTCCTTCCACGCTGCCACGCTGACTGCCCTCGCACGGCATGGGAACGGCCGTTCCGGAGACGTCCAGCTTCTGGAGCCGTGGGCGGATGCCTGCTATTACCACGTGAGCTGCCGCTACCTCGCGGGGTACCTCGAACGGATGGGGAACAGTCCCCTCGTTCCGGCAGACCGGAACGACCTGGCGACCCTCCTCCGCTCGTTCCTGCTCGACAGGGCGCTCCGCGACCTCGGGTTCGCCCTGGGCAACCGCCCCGAAACGGCCTCGTCCCCCCTGAAGGGGATCGAGACGGTGCTGCGGGAATACGGGGAATAGTCCGCGCCGCCGCGTTAGAACCGCGCTGGGAAAATCAGTTGCGCAATTCCCGTGGCGTCAGTATAAAATCTGCGTGCCCATGAAACAGCAACCCCCTCGACGAGCTCCGCTCTGGCCCACGCCATTGGTCCTGATCCACGACCTCCACCTGCTTCGCCGGTTCGTTCGGCTACGGCGGAGTGTCCTGGCCCTCCTCTCCCGTCTGCGGATCAGCGAGAGCACCCTCATGGCAGTTCTGGCCGTGGGGATAGGGCTCCTGGCGGGACTCTGCAACTACGCCTTCCGTTCGTGCATCGATTTTTTCCGCTGGCTCATCATCGACAACGGTGCCCGACTGACCGGCTATTCCCCCGACACCTGGGACGCAAGCCGGCTCTGGGCGTTGGCCTTTCCCGTCATCGGCGCGACCATCATGCTCCCCCTCTTCATCTGGTACCGAGAGGACATGGCCTTCGGCTTCCCCCGTTTCCTTGAGAGGGTCAACCTGAGGGGGGGACGACTTCCCCTGCGGCTCATGTTCACCAGGGGGATTTCGTCGGCCCTCACCATCGGCTCCGGCGGCTCGGCCGGCCAGGAAGGCCCCATCGCCCAGATCGGCGGCACGGCCGGCTCCGTGGTTGGCCATCTGCTCGGCATGCCGGAGGAACGGCTCAAGGTCCTGATCGGCTGCGGAGTTTCCGGCGGCGTGGCAGCCACCTTCAACGCCCCCCTCGCCGGCGTCTTTTTTGCCCACGAAATTGTCCTTCTCTCCAGCTTCGAGCTTTCCTCTTTCACGAGCATCGTCATCTCATCCGGCATGGCCACGGTCGTCTCCCGGGCCATGTACGGCGACATCCCCGCCTTTGACGTACCGGCCTACCAGCTCGTCCACCCCCTGGAACTGGTCTTGTATGCCCTGTTAGGGATCGTGTGCGGCTGCGTCGCGGCCCTCTTCATCACTGGCTATGGAAAAACCAGGGAGTTTTTCGAGCAGCTCCGGGTGAATCCCCTCTGGAAGCCGCTGCTCGGGGGATTCCTCGCCGGCTGTGTCGGGGTCCTCCTCCCCCAGGTCCAGGGAAACGGGTACGGATTCATTGAAAAGGCCGTCGGCAACGACGTGGGATGGCTCCTTGTCACGCTCCTCATCGTCGGGAAGATGGCCGCCACCTGCGTCACGATCGGCTCGGGGCTGCCGGGGGGAACCTTCGCCCCGTCGCTTTTCATAGGGTCAGTGACCGGCATGAGTTTCGGTTTCCTGGCAAACCTCCTCTTTCCGCTCCATACCGCAACGCCGGGGGCCTATGCCCTGGTGGGAATGGGGGCGTTCCTCGCCTCGGTCACCCATGCGCCCATGACCGGCATCTTCCTCCTGTTTGAGATGACCGGTTCCTACAAGGTTATCATTCCGATCATGCTTGCCTGCTCCATCGGCACTGCCGTGGCGCGCCATTTCCGCAAGGACGGCATCGACACCGCCGACCTTGCAGCCCGGGGGATCGACCTGAGAACGGGGCGCGAGGAGACGATACTGGAGAAGATCCAGGTGAGGGGAGTCATGATGCACGATGCGGAGGTTCTCCCCGAATCGATGACCATCCGTGAGTTTCTGGAACGCGCCCATACCCCTCGCCAGCACACCTTTCCCCTGGTAGACGCCGGCGGCGGCCTGGCCGGCGTCGTCACGATCCATGACTTCCTGGGCGTCGCCTTCGAACCGGACATCCTGGACAAGGTTCCCCTCGGGGAAATGGCCACCGACGACGTCATCACCGTGCAGGGCGACGAAAGCCTCGCCGCTGCGCTCAGGAAGATGGACCTCACCCCCATCGAAGAACTGCCGGTTGTCGATTCCGGCAATGGAAAGGTTATCGGGATTCTGTCGCGACGGGAAGTCATTGCCGCCTACAACCGGGCGATCGTGGAACGGACGTTCCGGGCGTGAGCCCCCTTCCGCCATAGCTCTCGGCATCACTTTCCCGACCTCATGCTCAAGGGGGATGTCCGGGCAAAGGTCATCTGTGGCGAGATCAACGGCGTCCGGGGATCGGTCGGGGACGTGGTCATCGATCCCTCGTACCTGGACCTGGTACGGCCCCATCGTCATGAATATCCAGGATGAACTCCGGATTGCCTTCGAGGAATACGAAAAGGGGACATTTATCAAGCGCGGGCAGGGATGATTGTTATGGGTACGTCCTTCAGGCGGTCAGCCCTGCGCCATCAACTAGGAATACTGTGACACCCCAATATGGTGTGGTAAAAAATTCTTCGCTTTTCGTCATAGGGTTTTGAGGAGTGTATTTTCGGGTACTTTCAAAACGGTGCTTGTAGCCAAAGAATCCAGCAGAAAGCGCCGCAGGGTTAACAACCTGCGGGAACAATTCATTCTCCTGTAGCTCAGTCGGTAGAACGAGTGAGCATGAAGATAACAATAAAAGCCCATGGACACAGCATCCATGGGCTTTTATGCGTTCAATTACGCTGCAATATGGCGATTGGAGACGGACACTTCAAGCTCAATTACATAATGTTATCGGCCAGTTAACATTTGCAGTCCAAATTAACAAATCGTTGATGTTGATCGGCTTCAAAGGCAGACCCACCCCGAAATGCCCCGTGACAAACCGTGCAACCGTGCAATGTCTCCACAAACCCGTCAGGTCTTCTGATACTCTCTGTTGCATCGTTCAATGAAATTGTTGATGTCTTCAACCGAAATCTCCGGCAGAACCAGAGCGCCATCGGCATCTTTCTCCACGTCGGTGATCCCGGGGTACTTCTGTTCCAGAGCGCTCAGTTCCTGGCTCTGGCGTTTCACCGTTCGCAGGAGACGCCGGTTATCCTCTTCGAGCACCAACCTGTCAAAAGCTGAGCGTAGCGCAAATCTCAACTCCAGGTCATCCCACGGCTTGGTGAAGAAGCGGTAGATTTCCCCCTGGTTCACCGCCCTCATGGTGGCATCGATAGAGGCATGACCCGTGAGCATGATCCTGATCGTCTCGGGGTACCGCTCGCGGACAGCAGCAAGAAATTCGGCTCCCCCCATGCCCGGCATCTTCTCGTCGGACACCACCACACCGACCCGGTGCTCAGCGAAAAGCGCCAACCCCTCTTGACCGCTTCCGGCAGTCAGTATCTCGTAGGGCTCGTCCGCGAGGGCCCTCCGGAGCGAATTAATGACAAAGGGCTCGTCATCCACCAGCAGCAGGGTCTTTTTCATATTTCCTCCATCAAAGTCAGGCTGTCCGTCCCCTTCTCCACCCCGCAGAAGGGGCAAACGGACCACTCCTCCTCCAGGGGCATCTTGCATCCCTTACAGCAGTTGCTCTTGAAAGTCCCGCAGAAGGGGCAGAAGAGGAACTTGGCGTCCACCATCTTCCCGCAGTGGGGGCAGGCCCGCTCGTAGACCATCTGGGGGCCAATCACCCGCAGGAGCTCCTCCAGGGTCGTGAGCCCCAGCCTTACCTTCTCAATCCCGTCCTCGATGAGCGTCTTCATGCCGTTGGCCCGCGCCATCTCGAAGAGCTCTGACTCCCGGTAGTGACTGCTGATGAAGTGGCGGAAGTCATCGTTCATAACGAAGAGTTCGAACACCCCGATCCGCCCCCGGTAGCCGGTCTTGTTGCACTTGTCGCACCCCTTCCCCTGGTAGACGGTTCCATTCAGGTAGTCGGCGGGAACCCGCAGAAGCTCCAGGAGGTCCCGGTCGGGGGGGACGGCGGTCTTGCACGCCTCGCAGACCCGCCGCACGAGCCGCTGGGCCATGATCCCCTCCAGGGCCGAGGCGATGATGTACGGCTTGATCCCCATATCCATGAGGCGGGTGATGGAGGCGACGGCGCTGTTGGTGTGGAGGGTGGAGAGGACCATGTGGCCCGTGAGCGATGCTTTGAACGCCACGTCGGCGGTCTCCTGGTCGCGGATCTCCCCCACCATGATCACGTCCGGATCCTGGCGCAGCGTCGAGCGGAGCACTTGGGCAAAGGAGAGGCCGATCTTCTCCCGGACCGCCACCTGGTTCGCCTCCTCCAGGAAGTACTCCACCGGCTCCTCGATGGTCTCGAAGTTCTTGTGGCTGTCCATCATGGCAGACAGCAGCGAGTAGAGCATGGTGGTTTTGCCGCTCCCGGTGGGGCCTGTGGAGATGATGACCCCCTGGGGCTTTTTGCTGAGAACGGTCAGCTTCCTCATGTCATCGGGAAGTACCCCCAGTTCGTCCAACCCCTTGATGGAAGCGCTCTTGTCGAGGATCCGCATCACCACTTTCTCGCCGTTCATGGTGGGGAGGGTCGAGACCCGCATGTCTACGATCCTGGTTCCGGCCTTGACCGTGATCCGGCCGTCCTGGGGTTTACGCCGCTCGGAAATGTCCATCTTGGCGAGAATCTTCACCCGCGAAACCACCGCCGCGTGGATGTCGGAGGGGATCCTGATTTTACCGTGGAGAAGCCCGTCGATCCGGTAGCGGATCACGGTGCACTTGGTCTTGGGCTCGATGTGGATGTCGCTGGCCCGGTAGCGGACCGCCTCGGAGATGACAGCGTTGACGACCCTGATGATGGGAGGGACTTTGGAGGAGCCGATCAACTCGTCGACGCTCACGTCGGCCTCTTCGTCCTCAATGACGATGTCAATCTCGTCCAGGGGCTCCAGTTCGCCGAATTCGTCGAGCTCCTCTCCGCCACCGGAAACGATGGCGGCGGCCCCCTCGCCGTAGATCCGAGCGAGCTGGGCCTGGATCTCGGAACTGGTGGAGAGGAGGGGCATCACCTTGAGGCCCAGGACCCGGGAGATATTGTCGATCTTGAAGATGTCGGAGGGGTCGGCCATGGCAATGGTGAGCCGGTTACCGTCGAGCCGCACCGGGATGAGGCGGTGCCTGTCGCACATGTCGCGGGGGAGACACCGCACCACCCCGGGGGTGATGTTCGCCTCCCGCAGGTCGATGAACTCGACGCCCAGGTGGTTCTGGAGGGTCTTGAGAATCTTCGCCTCGGTGGAGACGCTGGTCCTCACCAGGGCGTCCACCAGGAGCTCTCCTGGTTTCTTCCCCTGGAGCACCGCGGCGAAGTCATCCTTGCGGATCACCCCCGCCTCGGTCAGGATGCTCCCGAGCATCGACTTGTCCTCATCGAAGAGCCCGGCGAAGTTCCTGATCTTCGTCTGCTGGGCCTTGGCGATCTCCTTGAGCTTCTTGTTCTCCTGGATGAGAGCATACTGTTGGAGCGCGAGACTCACTGTGAGGCGCAGGTCCTCGTCGTTCCACGGCTTGGTGATGAACTTGAAGACCGCCCCCTCCCTCACCGCCCCCATGATCGACTGGACGTCGGCGTAGCCGGTCAGCATGATCCGGATGGTATCGGGCCACTTCTGTTTGATCTCCTTGAGGAGCTGAGCGCCGGTCATCCCCGGCATCCGGTGGTCGGAGACGACCAAGTGCACCGAATGTTTTCCAAGGATCTCCAAAGCCTTTTCGGCCGATTCGGCGGTGAGGATCTCGTAGTTCTCGTCGATAAAAATACGCCGCAACGCCCTTAGGACCCCCTCCTCGTCGTCGACGAAGAGGAGGGTGAACCTGCTCTCGGTCTCGCTGTACTCCACCAGCGAGGCGTCGTCATCGGGCAAAAGGGGCGGCGGGGGCTCCTTGCCGGCAGCAACGGTTTTGAAGAGTTCCGAAAACTTTGCCATGCTATCCCCCTGTCACCGGCAGTCTCACCACGAAAGAGGCACCTCCTTCGGGCGTGCTTCCAGCCTCCACCGTGCCGCCGTGGGCGGTTACTACCTCGTGGGCCACCGCAAGCCCCATCCCCATCCCCTGGCCCACCGGCTTGGTGGTGAAGAAGGGTTCGAAGACGCGGTCCAGGAGCTCCGGCAGGATGCCGGGGCCGTTGTCGGTGATGGTTATGGCGATGGCATCCCCCTCCAGGGCGGTGCGGATGGTGAGCCTGAGCCCCTCGCTCCGGGCCTGACAGGCGTTCATGATGATGTTGAGGAACACCTGGCAGAGTTCCCCCGCCCGGCAGCTGAGTCCCGGAATGGAGCCGTACTCCCTGGCGATCTCGGTCCCCGCCGGGATCTCGTGGACCAGCACGGCGAGGGTTCGGTCGATCTCGGCGTTCAGGTCCGCCACCGTTTCCCCTAGGTCGTCGATGTGCGAGAACCCCTTCAGGTCGGCCACAATCTTTTTCACCCGCTCCGCCCCGCCGAGACTCTGGGATACAAGTTCGTCCACATCGGCAAGTACCATGTCGAGCTTCAACTGGCGCCACTTCTCGGCAAAGCGCTCCCCGCCCGCTCCTCCCCCCGCCACGGGGAAGAGATCCCGGGCGAACTGAAGCATCTCCACGAAGCGCCCTGCATACTTCTGCATCGTCCGGATGTTGCTCGTGACGAACCCCATGGGATTGTTGATCTCGTGGGCGATGCCAGCCGCCAGCTGCCCCACCGAGGCGAGCTTCTCCTGTTGCAGGAGTCGGGCCAGGGCCTTTTTCAGCTCCGCGGTCCGCTCCTCCACCTTGATCTCCAGGCTCTCCGCCAGCTCCCGATAGCGGGCCTCGGAGGCAGTAAGCTTCCGGTTAGTTTCCAGAAGCTCCTCGTAGGACTGGTTCACCACCGTCGTGTGGATCTCGGTGGTGAGCATCCTCTTCAGGTTCGAGCCCACCAGGAGGTTCACCGCAGCCGTGAGCATGACGGCAATCCCCTTCAGGAACTCCTCCCTTCCCCTCTCTCCCTTCACCAGAATCGACCCCACCGGCTCCCCCTCCAGGAGGATGGCGGGCCCTCGGAGCCCCAGGGAGGCAGCTTCCCCTCCGTCGGTCGGCGCGGCATGGGACCAGAGAGTGGTTCCCTCGGCATCGGCGAGGGCCGCGGCACGGGCGCCGGCACGTACGGCACCCCTGAGGAGCGGGATCACCTCTGTCTCGGTGATGACGTCCCTGAGGAGCCGCTCTTCGCCGACCACGTAGTTGAGGCGCTTGGCCGATACGTTTGATGTATGTTGGTTTTTCATGATAGGTCTCTTTGAACATCCACTGGGCACACTCTATAGCGCCTCGCATCGCATGAGCAGAGCGCCATGAAGGCGCCCCTACACGAATCCAGCTATGCCCTGCGTCGCTTCAACCGATGTCATCTTTCGCACGAAGCTCTCGCTGCCGAGTCCGTGCTCATCCAGGAGCCGGTACTTCCGGTCGATGGCAGCATAGGTAAGCTCCAGAAGCCTAGTGAAGGTCTCCACCACACCCCACCCCTCCAGGGCCGATGCGCCCGTCACCTGGATCCCCGTGGGTTCCCAGACCCGGGCGATCTCTTCCTCGCTCACGATGTTTGTCAGGTCCCTCTTGTTGAACTGGATCACGAGGGGAACCTTTTCGATATCGATTCCCACGAAGGCAAGGTTTTTCTCCAGGTTGTCGAAACTCTCGAAATTGTTGGCCGCCTCGGAGAGTTGGGAATCAGCCACGAAGACCACTCCGTCTGCCCGTTGAAGAACCGCCTTGCGGGTTGCATCGTGGCGCACCTGCCCCGGCACTGTGTAGACCTTCACCTTGATCTTCAAGCCGCTTGGCGCCACGAGGAAAAAGGGGAGGAGATCGAAGAATATGGTCCGGTCGTCAGTCGTGTCGAGGACCATCAGCTCTCCACGCCCCTCCTGGGTGATCAGGTCGTGGAGTTTCAGTAGATTTGTAGTCTTTCCCGACATGGCTGGTCCGTAGTAGACCAGCTTCAAGACCATCTTTTTTTGTGCTTCGTCGTATTCAATCATTACCCACGCTCATACTTCCACGAAGACGCCGTGAGGGGGAGGGTCGAGGCGGTAGTAGCGGCGGATCGCCTCGATCTTGACCACATCGAGGCGTACCCCCCGGTTGAGGAGAAGGAGGCCGGTGCCACTGTATATGTCGCGGGAGAGCACTTGGCCGACAAAAAGCTCGGCGATTCCCACCTCGACCTCGCCGAGTTTCCTGGTATCCGTTTCCTTCACATAGTAGACGTGCTTGGCGAACTTGCGCAGGGACTCATAGAGGGACGGATCGAGCTTCTTCCCCAACTCGGCGGCGACGCTCCGCAGGCCGTAGTCGATGGCAGTGTAACCGTGCAGCTTCTGTATGGCCCTATCGAGAAAATCGGCTATGGCGATGATGCGGGAGCCGAGGGGAATAGCCTCTCCCCGCAGGCCGTCGGGGTAACCGCTGCCGTCGTAATGCTCGTGGTGATGGCGGATGAGGACCCCGGCAGGGGTGAGCTCCTCAATGGCGTCAATGGCCGTCTGCCCCCTCACGGCATGGAGCATGTACTCTCTCAGCTCTCCCGGAGTCATCTCTGACAGGTCCTTCTTCAGGATCGCATCAGCTATCCCCAACTCCCCGATGTCGTGGAGCAGGGCCGCGTTGTGCACCGTCTCCACCTCCCCGGCGGAAACCCCCATTGCCTGGGCAATGTTCATGGCGAGGGTCGCCACGGTTTCGGCGTGACGCTTTTTCCCCCCCAGTTCTATAAGCCGGGAAAACGCCGTGACGGTGTCCTTGAAATTGCTCCGGAGCCGTTCGTTGAGCTCTTTCAGGTTTTCGTGTTTCTTCCGGATCTCGGTAGTCTGCTCGAGGACCCGCACCTTCAGGTTCTCATTCCACTCCTTGAGCTCCTCGTTCTGCTTGTTGACGATCTCCGTGAGGCGCCGGTTCTCCTGAACGAGCCGGTACTGGTTGACCGCGTCGCGGATGATCTGGACCAGTTCCTCGTCGTTCCACGGCTTGGTGATGTACCGATAGGCGCCGCCGCGATTGATGGCATCCACAGTTGCCGAAATGTCTGCGTATCCGGTCAGCATGATCCGGAGTGTCTCGGGGAACATCTCCCGGACCTGGGCCAGAAACTGGACCCCGGTGATCTCGGGCATCCGCTGATCGGACACGATAACCCCCACGTCCTCCGTCTCCATGAGAATCCGCAGTCCTTCCCTGGCCGACGGAGCGGTGATGACCTCGAACTCCTCATCCATGAAAACCCTGCTCAGGGACTTGAGCATGTTTTCCTCGTCATCGACGAAAAGCACCCGTACCGGTGCAGTTTCCGGCAGTTCATACATGAACGTGTACTCCCTCTTTACTATCGTTCGGCAATAATTCCCTTTTCTTGAATGCGGAAATATCCGCGGAGAGCCGCTCCAAGGAGTTGAGAATATGCTCTTCATCATCCACGAACAGAATTTTGGCACTCATAGGGGTTCCTCCCCATTGAAGACAAGAACGATTCCCTCCTGCTCCCCCTCCTTGAGATACACCCCCAGACTCCGGACTCCGGCGACACCGGCCAATAGCCGGCACATGGAGGTCTTTTCCCGGGCGAGCTCGTCAATGAACGCACAGATCTCCGGCGACAGGGCTTCGGCTGCGCCTCTACCGACGACTGCGTATTCATCGAGCCCCAGAAGCCGCGCCGCACTCCGGTTGCATTGGACCACCGTCCCCTCCGTGTCCATCCCCAGGACCCCCACCGGCAAAGCGTCGAGGATGTTCTGGGCGGCACTGAGGGCCCGGTTGCGGAACAGGACTTCCTCGGTCCGTTCGGCAACGATCGCCTCCAGGTTCTCGTTCATAAGGACGAGCTCCTCGTTGGACCGGCTCAACTCATCAAGGAGCTTGGCGTTATGCTTTTGGAGCTGGTACTTCTCCAGGGCGTTTATCACTGTAACCCTGAGTTCGTCGTCGGTCCACGGCTTGGGGACGAACTTGTAGATCTGCCCCTCGTTGATGGCGGCGACAATGGCGGCCGTGTCGGCATACCCCGACAGGACGATGCGGACCGTGTCGGGCCACTGGGTACAGACCTTACGGAGAAAATCGACCCCGTTCATGACCGGCATCCGGTAGTCAGAGATAACGATCTGCACCGGGGACTCCCGCTCGAGGATTTCCAGCCCCTCGGCCGCCGACGAAGCGGTAAGGATGTCGTAGTTGTCGTCGAGGAACATCCGTCCCAGCGACCGGAGCACGTTCATCTCATCATCCACACAGAGAATGCGTACCTGTTCGTCCATATCAGTTCCTCTCCCGGACAGGGACCGCACGGTGAAGGTGGTCCCCCGGCCTTGCTCGCTCTCCACGGTAATCTCGCCGCCGTGCTTCTTCACGATGTCGTAGCTGATGGAAAGCCCGAGCCCCGTCCCCTTTCCCACCTCCTTGGTGGTGAAGAAGGGCTCGAAGATCCGGGCTCTGATCTCCTCGGGAATCCCGCAGCCAGTGTCGGAAATGGCAATGAAGGCGTCCTCCCCCTCACGCCAGGTCCGGACGGTAATCTCTCCCTGGCTCTCGATGGCATGGCCGGCATTCACGAGGAGATTCATGAATACCTGGTTGAGCTGCTGGGGGTTGCACCGCAGGGGAGGGACGTCGCCGTACTCCTTCTTGAGAGTCGCTTTGTACTTCAACTCGTTCCAGACGATGTTGATGGTGCTGTCGAGGCACTCGCGCAGATCCACCACCTTCACCTCTGCCTCATCCACCCGGGAGAATCCCTTGAGATCCTGCACGATCTTCTTCACCCGCTCCGCCCCGTCGAGGGATTCGGTGATGAGGCCGTCGATGTCTCCCATGATGTACTCTATCTTCAGCGTCTTTTTTGCTTGGGCGAGGCGCTGCGACACCGCTTCCCCTTCCAGTTCGGCGATGGTCTCATCCTGGGCGGCGATGAATTCCCGAATCCGTCCCAGATACTTACCGAGGGTTCCGAGGTTGCTCATGATGAAACCGATGGGATTGTTGATCTCATGGGCCACGCCGGCGGCCAGCTGCCCGATGGAGGCCATTTTTTCCCGCTGGAGCATCTGTCCCTGGGCCTCCTTCAACTCGCCGTAGGCCTTCTCCAGGGCTTCGCCGACCTTTTTCAGCTCCGTGGTATCGTGAAGTGTGACGACGCTCCCACTCATCCCGCTTTCATTTTTTTGTCTGAAGGGGTAGATGGCGCAGAAGAACCAGCGTTCCGTCAACCTGTGGAAGAGCTCTCCTCCCTCTTGGGTGAACCGGATCCTCTCCATCTCGGGCGAGAGAACGATCGAACGCCACTCTCTCCCAAGGACATCCTGGTAGGGAAGACCGGCAAGCTCGACGACGGCCCGGTTGCAGCGCCGGATGTGTCCTTCGTTGTCCGTCAGGATCACCAGGTCGCCAATGCAGTCTAGTGTCTGCTCCCACTCCTTTTTGGCCATTTCAACCTCCATGAACAGGGTGGATAGTTGCTTGTGTTTTTGCGCGAGGTCCCGCTGACTTTCGCGGAGTTTTTCCGCCGCCCGCCGGCGGTCGGTAATGTCGTAACAGACCCCGATATACCCGGCGAAAGCGCCGTCGGGCTCCTGGAAGGGCCTCCCCGTGTGCACAATCCACCGGTAGTCACCATCGTGGCAACGCAAGCGGTATTCCATGGAAAATGGTTCGCGACTGTCGAACGCCCGTAGATACGTGGAGACGCACCGTTCCAGGTCTTCCGGGTGGACCCCTTCGGCCCACCCGCCCCCCAGTTCCTCCTCCAGGGAACGGCCGGTGAACTGGAGCCAGGTCTTGTTGAAATAGTTGCATTTCGCATCGGTGCCGGAACGCCAGATGAGGGCCGGAAACTCCTCGAACAGGGTGAGGTAGAAATCCTTCAGGAGAACCACGCTGTCCTCGGCGATCTGCCGGTCCGTGATGTCGTGGAACGTCTCGATGGCCGCCACCAGCTCCCCCTCGGCATTTCTGATGGGGGCGGCGTCGAAGAGGATGTAGCGGTTCTTGCCGCCGAGGCCCAAATACCACCCCTCGGCCTGCATACCCTCCTTGGCCAGCTGAGAAGGTGAAAATTTCTCATAGAGTTCCGAAAGGGTTGCCTCCTCCCCGCAGTCAATGATCACATCCGCCAGGGTGGGCCGCCTGCCGCAATAAAACGGCTGCCATTGCCGGTCGGTGCCGATCATCGTGGCCGCCGGGTATCCGGTCAGCTCTTCGCACGCCTTGTTCCAGAAAAGGATCCGGTTCCGGCTGTCAAGCACGAAGATGGGGGCTGTCGCGCTGCTGATGAGATTTTCCGCGAAGTTTTTCTGGGCGATAACGACATCAAGGGCCATCTTCTTTGCCGAGATATCGCTGAAGCTCCCCCGGACCCCGATGAGCTCCCCGGCTTCATCGTGGACGAACCGGCAGAAATGGCTGACCCAACGTACCTCGTTCGCCTTGGTGACGATGCGAAATTCCAGGGGAGTTGCCTGGATTTCGGTACCCACAGTCTCCTTGTGCTCGATCCACAGGTCACGGTCATCGGGATGGATGATCCGGTCCATGAGCCCTGGGTCGGCATAGAATTCGGCGTCCGTGTACCCCGTGATCTGGAAGCAGTGGGGAGAGACGTAGGCCATCGTGCCGTCGGAATTCCGCCAGACCGCCATGTCCGTGGAGAAATCGGCCACCACCTGGTAGAGCTCCTTGCTCCGCTTCAGCTCCTCCTCTTTTTTTTCCAGCCTAGCCACCATGGCGTTGAAGGTCTCGGCCAGGGTTCCGATCTCGTCCCGCGACGGAGCGGAGAAACGCCTCCCTTTCGGCGACATGTCGCCGAGGTTGGCCACATGTCTGGTGAAGTGAAGGAGCGGGGCGGTCAGGTACGCCATGGTCAGCCGCACAACGAAGATCGACAGAAGAATCGCCCCCACGAGTGCAGCAAGTAAGTACTTTTTCACAGCATGGACCGGGGCGTAGGCCTCATCCACGGGATAGTGGGCAGCGATGGTCCAACTGGCGTTCCTGAGCCTCTTGAAGGATGTGATCCCCCTGTTTCCACGGGACGTCACATTCTCCATGCTCCCCTCGAATCCCTGGAGTGCCCTCTCGAAGCCGATGTTCTTCCCGACGGGCACTGTCTCCAGTATCCGCGGACTGTCGGGATGGGTAATGAGTCGTCTGTCGGCGTTGAATGTATAGAGATACCCGGTCTTGCCGACCCTGGTCTTTTCTATCTTTCCCAGGAAATTGTCCTTCAGCAGGTCAAAGCTCCCGGCCAGGATACCGGCAAGCTTTCCATCGGTCCCGAAGAGCGGCACGGTGAACATGACGGCCGGATTCCGGTGCTGCCTGGTGGTGCAGTAAGGGATGGAAATGTGGGGGCGGCCGGTGGCAACCGTCTGGCGGAAGTATTCGCGGTAAGAATAGTCCTTTCCCAGGAGGTTCGGCTCATGGGGGGTCGCAGCCATGAGCGTTCCCTCCGGAGAGAAGAGGGAGAGGCCGTCGTCGAAGACCGAGAGGGTTTCCGCGCAGCCGTCGAGGTATCTCTGGGCCTTGAGTGGGTCTCCATATGCGTCCAGAGGCATCCGCTTCGCCGTCTCCCGGAGGAGGGCGCTGCTGGTCGCCAGCTCGTCGTCCACCTCGTCGGCCAGGGACGATACCAGCGTAAACTGCTGGGCACAAATCAACCGCTTGAACTCCCCTTCAAAATACCCGTAGGAGAAGAATGCCAGAGAGGACATCAGCACGGCCACCAGGAGAAAGACCGTGATGCTCATCTTCGATTTCAGGCTCAAGGGTCGCATGTGCTTGCCTTTAAAAAAAATAGTTACAGCTAACTTATCGGCAAAAGTAGCCGATTCCTTTAGCATGTTTCAGACTGCGTACATCAAGTATCACCGAGGCCCATCCTCATGACCGGTTCACGGCCAACAGCCGGCGTTCTACCCCTGGCCAGCAGCGCATGACGGCAGACGGACGACGAAGGTGGTTCCCTTCCCCTGTTCGCTGGTCACAGTGATCTCACCGCCGTGCTTCTTCACTATGTCGTAGCTGATGGAGAGCCCGAGCCCCGTCCCCCTTCCGACCTCTTTGGTGGTAAAAAACGGCTCGAAGATCCTCGCCATGACATCGTCGGGAATCCCGCAGCCGTTATCCTCGATGGCGATGCTGACCCACCCCTCTTTCGACCTGGTCCGGACGGTGATCTCTCCCTGGGTTTCGATGGCGTGGGCCGCATTTACGAGCAGATTCATGAAGACCTGGTTAAGCTGCTGGGGGTAGCAGCGGAGCGGCGGCAGTTCTCCGTACTCCTTTTTCAGGGTTGCCTTGTACTTCAGCTCGTTCCAGACGATGTTGATGGTGCTGTCGAGACACTCGGTCAAGTCAACCACCTTGTATTCAGCCTCGTCGACCCGGGAAAAACTCTTGAGATCGGCAACAATCTTTCTGACCCTCTCGGCCCCCTCCAATGACTCAGTGATGAGGTTCTCCAGATCGTCGGCCACGTAGTCGATTTTGAGCCTTCGCCGCTCAGCCTCGATTTCCTTCCGCAGATCAAGGTGACTTTCCGCTTTCTCTGCAATAAACGCCATGAATTCCAACAACTTGTCCCCATACTTGCGCAGCGTTCCCAGGTTGCTGGTAATGAACCCCATGGGATTGTTGATCTCGTGGGCCACGCCGGCCGCCAACTGGCCGATGGAAGCCATTTTCTCCCTCTGGAGCATCTGGGACTGGGTTTCCTTCAGCTCGGTGTTGGCCTGCTCCAGTTCAAGGGCAGACCGCTTGGCCTCGGTCACGTCATGGAGCGTAATGACAGCGCCCTTCTCCGTTCCAGTGCCGGTGAACGGATAAGAGGTGAGCAAGAACCACCGATTTGTTTCCCTGTGGTGTATTTCACCTCCCCCGTTCGCGTAACTATCGGTTTCCACCTCAGGAAGAATAACAACCTCGGGCCACGGTCGGCCAATCAGCTCGTCCACGGGCTTGCGGGCAAGCTCGGTCACGGCGCGGTTACACCGCCTGACCCGACCGGCGGCATCCGCCATGATGACCAAGTCACCGATACAATCAAGGGTGAGCTCCCACTCTTTCTTTCCTTGAGCCACCTGGAGAAAGGCACTTTTGAGCTCCTTGTGCTTCGCGACAAGCTCCTCCCGACTTCTGGCCAGCTCCTCCTCCGCCAGCTTCCGGACCGTCACGTTTTCATGGGCAACAACCACGAGGGGTGGACCATCTCCCGAAAAGCGGGTGACGCGCCCGACAAACCAACATTTCTCTTCGGGGGAATGGCAGGAATATTCCCGGGAAAAAACGGCAGCTTTCCCCTCCAGCACGTTCCGTATCCCTTGGGCAAAGGATTGCGCCGTCTCGGCATCCTCACCGACCGCCGCATCGCAGACAGCCAGATAATTGGCTCCTTCGTTCACATTGTTTGACAGAGGTGGATTGGCCAGGACGAACTCCCGCCACGCTTTGTTGACTGCAACAATGGTTCCCGTGGCGTCCAGAATGGCGATATGGCTCGACAGGGCATCGACCGTGGAACGGGCAAAGCGCTCCGACTCCCTTAGCGCCTCTACCGCTCTCATCCGTTCGGTTATGTCGAGGGAGAAACCGATGTATCCGGCAAAGTTGCCGTCTAGATCATTGAAAGGTCTGCCATTGTCCTCGATCCAGCGGAATTCTCCGTTGCGGTGGAGAAGTCTGTATTCCATGACATAGGCGCTACGGGCGGCGAATGCCTTCGCAAAGCAGTGCTCAACCTCCGGGCGGTCGTCGGGATGGATATCTTCGAGCCAGCCGTCTCCGAGAGCTTCGGCGGATCTCCTACCGGTAAACTCGAACCATGTCCGGTTCAGGTAGTTGCACCGTCCGTCGAGGCCCATCCGCCAAATGAGGGTGGGAAACTCTTCAAAGAGTAAGAGGTGAAAATCCTTGGCCCGCTCCAGTTCCCCCCGCTGCTGCTCGATCTTCCGGACCATGCCATTGAACGCCCGGGCCAGATCGCCAATCTCGTCGGGGGTATCGACGCGTACCAGCCTGTCCGCTCCGTTCTTTTCGGCCATGTCCCTCACGTGCCGGGTCAGGGAAAGGAGGGGGGCCACAACCCTTCCCATTACGAACCAGACAACCATCGCGGAACAAAACATGGCGGCCGCCAACATGATCCCGAAGTAGAACCGGACACGGTAGAGGGAGTCATACGCCTCCTGGAGGGGAAGATGAACCGCGAGAATCCAGCCGGCCGAGGAAAGTCGCTTGAACGATGTGAGGCCGCGCACGCCGCTTGCGTTGGTGTTCTCCACGGTTCCCTCGAAGCCATGGAGGGCCTTTTCGATTCCCTCGTTGGCGCCGACGTGCAGTGTTTCCAGGATCCGGATCCGGTCCGTATGCATGATGAGAGTACGGCGGGAATCGATAACGTACGCGTATCCGTCGCTCCCCACCTTCAAAGCGGTAAGCTCGCCGAGAAAATGCTTTTTGGTGACATCGAGCCGTCCCGCCAGCACCGCGACCAGGCTTCCGGAACGGTCACGGATGGGAGCGGCCACTGTCAGGCAGGGGATCGGCCCGTGGGGCGAAGCACAGGCATTCGACACGGCTTTTCCCCTCACGAGGAGATCAATTTCGTCGGGAGATATTTTCCTCAGGGCAGCATCCCGGGAGGTGGCCGCGACCAGGGTGCCGTCAAGACGGATCACATACATCCCTTGGTCGAAAAATGTCTGGAGTTCCTGCTCGAACTCCAGAAATTCCCGAAGACCGGCCGGATCGTTCACTTCAGCGGGATTGAGGGCTGCCGCGCACTTTGCGATCTTCTCCCTCGCCATGTCGACATTGTCGTCGAAATGGGCAGCCATATACCTGGCCAATGCGAACTGCTCGCTGGAGATCTGCCTCTTTAGCTCGCTGGAAATGTAGATGTAGGCAGGAACAGCCGTCAGCACGAGAAAGCCCGCCACAAGGCAACAGGCGATAACGCTCATCCTGGTCTTGATGCTCATGACTTGTTTCACGGAATTGACTCCAAGGGGAAAAATCGGCCACGGGCGGACTGGCGTACAGATTCAACGTGTATGGGCGCCAGACCAAAGAAGAAGCCTTTCACTAGCTTATCGACTTAAAAAGGAAAAACTGAAGAAAAGTCGTAGAGGAGGGGATGGGGGAATTCCTTGGGAGGCGATAAAAGATTGCCTGAGATAGCCCAACGTTGTTCCCAAGCGCCGGCACATAGAGGTGGCCCCGGTTAGTAGGACAGGTTGGCGGCCCAAATAAGGTGGATAGCCAGTTGTAGTCATGCCGCCAGTAAGAGCGACCGGCCGGCGTAGCCAGGCCGGGGTTTTTGCCAATATGCCTCATTCGGAGTCCGGTCGTCCAGACTGGAATGCGGGCGCAGCCTGTTGTAGAACTCGATCCAGTGTTTCAATCCTTGGCGAACCTCACTGCCGGTCTTGTAGGCTTGCAGGTAGATGCACTCGTACTTGAGGGACCGCCATAGCCGCTCGATCATGACGTTGTCCCGCCAACGCCCCTTCCCATCCATGGAGATGCGGATATTGGCGTCCTTGAGCACCTTGGTGAATGCATCGCTGGTGAACTGGCTCCCCACGCCTCATGCCCAAGCGGTGCCCGGTTCAGCTCATCGCGGTAGAGACGCCACTGGGGCATGAACCGATCCATGAGGGCCGTGAACCGATCGCTATGGTGCCGCTCCAGCAGGTGGGCCAGCTCGTGGACGACGATATACTCCAGGCAGGGGGCCGGTTTCTTGGCCAGCTCCAGGTTCAGCCAGATCCGAGGGCCGTGGTGTTGCAGACCCCCACTTGGTTTTCATCCGCTTCCCCCCCATGCGGCGGCCTGGACGACGATGGGTTCTTCCCATTTTTCCAGGAGAAGGGGGATCTGCTCTTTCAACTGGCGACGATGCGGTTTTGGGTCTTCTTCTCGATCTGACCTACGGGAGTCATGCCTGAACTCCTCTCATGGGGCTCTTTAGCAGAATCTGTGGTGACACAGGGGTTCTGGCAAGTCGCCAAGTGTGTGATATAGCGCCACTTGCAGGCACTTGATGGTTCGGAAACCGTACGCTTTTCTGATAGTCAGTTTTGCTTTGAGGTTCAGACCCTCTACCGCGCCGCTGGAAAGTCGGCCTTTTGCCTTGAACCAGTTGAGAATCATCGGTTTGTGGTTGCGTAACATCCTGGCAACCTTCTTCATCGGTTCCAGGTCAGTTTGCATTGTCCTGATGACCCAGTCGTCGAGGAACTTGCCAGCAAAGTCAGACCGCTGGTAGTCCCAGAACTGCTGAAAGTCCTCGCGCAGCAGATATGCCTTGATTGATGAGAGGTTGAGCTTGAGCAAATCTCCCAATCGTGACGTCTGCTTCTCGGACAGATTTTCCGGCCGTTTCAGCAGCAACCAACGGCCCTTTTCCAGGACGTTCTCCTGCTTTACGGCCTTGAACTCCTTGGCTTCGGTGCGCCGAACCTCGTCAATCGCTTCGTTAAACTTCCGCATGATGTGGAAGCGGTCGAGGATGTTCACGGCATTGGGTGCCCGCTTGGCGATAACCTTGAGATACGGTGCCCACATGTCGCTGCAGACATACTTGAGCTTGGCGCTGCGTTCTTTGCCGAATTCCCGAAAGAAGCGCAGTAGCGTTCTTATCCGACGTTGCGGACCACACCAGAGAAGACGCCTGACGCCGGCATTGAGCTGATAGACCATCGTAAGATACTGATGGCCCTTGAAGACGGCAATTTCATCAACACCGATTTCCGTAACGCCATCAAGGTTTCTGTTTGCCAGGCCGTAATCGACAGCATACTGCACCGCCCGAAAGATGCTGTCCCAACTGGTCTTAAAGATTTCGGCAACTTCCTTCCAGGAGAGTCGCCGAGCCCACCGGGCAAGATAGACCTGGTACGAGATCGTCATTTGCTCTTTGCCATACCCCCAGGGGAGGGATTCAACCTTTACCCCATGGATTGGGCACAGAACCCGACGGGGAGCGTAGCGAAAGAAGACCTTGAACGCCCAGATCGGCACATACTCGAACAGTCGGGCCGGTTGCGTGTCGTATGTCTTGCCTCGCTTGCCACATTCCGGGCATTCGGGCTTGCTGTTGCGACGAGCCTTGATGTCAATGACTAGTGCTTCTGAGCCGCCGACTTTCGCCAGTCGGCAATCTCCGTAAATGAAGGACTTGAAACGCTCGAACTTGTTCAGTACAGTCTTGATAAGCATTGCTTCTCCCGTGTCGGACTTGATCGTTTCTCGCAAAAACAATCTTATCCTTCACGGAGGGGCAATGCCCTTATTTTTTCAGCCAACTACCCACAGATTCTGCGGACGAGGCTCTCATGGATTCATTCTCCGGATGGGTCACGCCGGATAGCCCCAGTGGGTGCAGCGATGCAGAAAGAACCTGCCGGCAAGGCTTTCGGTCAGCCCCTGCTGCATCAGCAGGGCCGACGACCCGAGGATCAGGACACGGATCTCCGGGCCGCCGGACGCGGCCTCTTCGGCCACGGCACGGCGCCACTGGGTTTCGATCCAGGCCGAATCCAGCGGTACCAGGCTATCAGCGGTGGCGTAGATGGAGGAGATGCCGATGGATTCCTGAATCTGGCGGGTAATGGTGGTTTTTCCCACCTGCCGCGGGCCGATCAGGACGTGAACCACCGGCGTCGGGCGGGACAAGGCAGCGCGAAGGGGTGCTAAAAGGGGACGTTCGTAGCTCATAACCGCCTTGTATCATAGAGCAATTCAGAGCATAACCAATTTTACTCAGTCACTGAGTGATTTTACTCCATCACACTAGCCTGATACTCCCGGTCAACAGCTCCTGCATCATCCCCTGCTTCAGCAGCCGGGTTTTGTCGCGCTTTTGTTCCAGGGAGGCGTTCCCGGTGTCCATGTCGGAGAGGATGGCGGCGATGGCGGTTTGTTCTTCTTTAGCACTTGAGTTCCATGACGTGTCCTGTCAAGAACAGAGCAGATAATCGCGGCATGGGAATCTTGTTATTGACATCCCAAATCCGGTGTGATACAAGAATCTTCGCTTTATGCTACAAGGTTTTCGGAACGTAAATTCAGGCATTTACAACATGTGCTTGTAGTCAAAACCCAGCAAAAAGCACCGTAGGGTTAACAACCTGCGGAAACAACTCATTCCCCAGTAGCTCAGTCGGTAGAGCAGGTGGCTGTTAACCACCTTGTCCGTGGTTCGAGTCCGCGCTGGGGAGCCAAATTGGACAAAGGCCGTCATCCATAGGATTGACGGCCTTTTTTTGTCGCCACTCTCCCATTGTAGCTGCCAGTAAATCAAAGGGTTTTGTCTCCTGGGACACCCTCCAATCTGTCCACGTAGAGTGCATCCAGCCTCCTCTGAAGCATCTGCCACTGAAGCTCGAGATTCTACCCGTCCCGGAAAGAGCTGTTTAGTGTAACTGACAAAAGACGGTTTCAAAAAGCCTCCTCTGAAGCATCTGCCACTGAAGCTCGAGTTCTACCCGTCCCGGAAAGAGCTGTTTAGTGTAACTGACAAAAGACGGTTTCAAAAATGACCTCAAAATGGTATTAGCTATATATTCGAATTGCACCATTCACAAGACTTTAAGCTACGGAGGTCTCTCATGAAACTGCGAGTTGTCGTGATCGGAGCCAACGCTGCGGGGGCAAAGGCCGCCTCCAAGGCAAAAAGGATGAACCCCCATGCGGAGGTTACTCTGATCGAGCGGGGCAATTTTATTTCTTACGGCGCCTGCGGTATTCCCTATTTCGTTTCGGATACCGTAGCCGATGTAAAAGAGTTGATGAGCACCCCGGTCGGAGTGGTGCGAGATGCAGCCTTTTTCAACAAGGTGAAGGGAGTCCACGTTATCACCGGAACCGAGGTGGTCAGCCTCGACCGGCAGTCGAGGACGGTCCAGCTGTTCGAAAAGGAGAGCGCGAAAGCCTTCTCCCTTGAATACGACCGGCTGGTTCTGGCCACGGGGAGCTCGCCGTCCCTTCCACCGTTGAAGAACCGGGATCTTGGCAACATCCTGACGGTCAAGGCCATTGAGGATGCGGAACTGCTGAAAGAGCGGGCCGTGACGGGAAAGAGAGCCTGTATCGTCGGCGGCGGTCTGATCGGCCTGGAAACGGCAGAGGCCTTGAGGCAGAAGGGGTTGGAGGTCACGATCGTCGAGATGCGCGACCAGCTTCTGCCGGGAATACTGGACCCGGAGATGGCGAGTCTGGTTGAAAGGCATATCCGTCAGAACGGTGTCGAGGTTGAGACTTCTTGCCGGGTGGCCGGTTTTGACGGCACCGGAGTAGTGAATAAAGTTCTGACCGAACGGGGAGAGATCCCGGCTGACGTGGTGGTACTGGCACCAGGGGTGACGCCGAACGTGAAGCTGGCGAAGGAGGCCGGATTGGAGATCGGCCCCACTGGCGCCATCGCCGTCGACTCCCGCATGGGGACCAGCGACCCGGCAATCTACGCCTGCGGTGACTGCTGCGAAACCACCCACTTGGTTACCGGGAAAAAGGTTCATGTCCCCCTCGGCAGCACCGCCAACAAGCAGGGGAGGGTCGCCGGGATAAACGCATCCGGGGGGGAGGCAACCTTTGCCGGAATCCTCGGCACCAGCATCCTCAGGGTCTTCAGTGTCAACGCCGGGAAGACCGGCCTCACTGAATCCGAGGCGAGGGCACAGGGGTATGACGTCGAAACCGTCCTCTCGCCGGCCCCCGACAAAGCGCACTTTTTCCCCGGCGCGAAACCGATCGCCCTAAAGCTCGTGGCAGACCGGGCTACCGGGAGGATTCTCGGGCTTCAGGCTGTCGGCGAGGGGGCCGTGGACAAGCGGGTGGACGCCGCAGCCGCGGCCATTACGTTCGGCGCCACCGCCGACCAGCTTTCGCACCTGGATCTGGCCTACGCACCCCCCTACTCAGCCGCCATGGACAACCTCATCGTGGCCGCGGATATCCTGAAGAACAAACTGGCCGGCCACGCCAGGGGTATCTCCCCCCGAAAGGTGAGGCAGATGCTGGATGATGGCGACGACTTCATCCTCCTCGACGTCCGCTCTCCCGCGGAACATGCAGAGGTCGGCATCGAGGGGGCCACGCTTATCCCCCTGGGGGCATTGAGGGAAAAGCTGGAGAGTCTCCCCAAGGACAAAGAGATCGTCACCTTCTGCAAAATCAGCCTCAGAGGCTACGAGGCCCAGAAGATCCTCGATGCTGCCGGCTTCAGGGATGTCAAGTTCCTGGATGGCGGCATAATGACGTGGCCCTATGAACTTCGACGCGGCGGAGGAGCCTGATCAGCCGGGCAATGCCGACACTCCCGCAAAATCCTGCTTTAGGAAGGGACTGATCCGCTGGCTGTTTGTCACCCGGGACTTCAAGAATACTATTGACAAAGCCTCATTGTGATGTACTATTGCCAAAAATTTTGCTTGAGTAGATAGACGACAATACTTAACCATTCGCGAGAATGGGGCGGAAAGCCTATAGGGTCTCATGGAGACAGCCGGGTTGCCGAAATATCACACGATATTTGGTCCCGGCTTTTTTATTGTGCAAACCATGACTGGAGGCCGAGCCGACAAGGAGTGCGTCTCTGACGTGGCGGTGCCTGTGGGCGCCGGAAAACTGCAACAAAATAGTTGGTGGTAGACGATAATACTAAACCATTCGCGAGAATGGGGCGGAAAGCCTATAGGGTCTCCCTGAGACAGCCGGGTTGCCGAAATATCACGCGATATTTGGTCCCGGCTTTTTTGTGTCTTGACGCGGAACTTACCCATTCTCGAGAAAGGTACCGAACTCAATCCATGTACCGAATCGCTGACCTGCCCCTCTCTACCGCCTGTTTTCGCCTGATCGCTCTAGGGGTATGTATCCTATCCCTTCAAGGATGCGCTGTACTCAGGGGTGCCCAGGAGCAATCATCGCTTGCGCCAGGCCATCTTGCCGCGGAGATCGAACGAAATGACTTTCCCGTTGCCAATGGCGACGACGTCATTGGCCGGCTTGCCGTCCTCAGACTTGAACAGGGGGATACGCTCCCGGATATTGCGAGACATTTCGGTCTGGGGATCACGGCACTCAGCGCCGCCAATCCGGGCATGGATGTCTGGGCGCCCGAGGCCGGAAAACCGGTCATCCTGCCCCTGAGCTTTGTCCTGCCGGACACCCCGAGACGAGGGATTGTGGTCAACGTCGCCACAATGAGGCTCTTTCAGTACAAGGGCGATGGCGCCTCCCTGGCGGTATCCACCTACCCCGTCGGCGTCGGCACCAAGGAGCGCCCCACCCCCACCGGCCCAACGCGGGTGTATCGCAAGGCGGCCCGGCCGACCTGGCATGTGCCTGCTTCAATTGCCGAGGACCATCGAAAGAAGGGGGATCCGCTCCCCCCGGAAGTTCCGCCGGGGCCGGAGAATCCCCTGGGGGAATACGCTCTCTACCTGAGCAAACCGGGGTATCTGATCCATGGCACGAACAAGCCGGCCAGCATCGGGCTTAAGGCAACCAATGGCTGTATGAGGCTCTATCCGGAAAACATCGAGGTGCTCTATAACGACACGCCGGTCAACACCCCGGTGGCCATTGTCAACCAACCCTACCTCATCGGTCAACGGGACGGGGTGCTTTACCTGGAAGCCCATACCCCGCTGGAAGACGCAGGCACTCTCGAACTGACGAAGGTGTATGAAAAGTTGAGAGCCATTGAAAAGAAAACAGGCCGTGCGCTTGACTGGACAAAAATCAGAAAAGTTCAGGCCGAGGCCCGGGGGATTCCGGTTCCCATCCTCGAACTGCGCCAGGGAAGTGAAAAAGGGATTCCGCAAACCATGGAAGTCGGGCACCCCGACACACTGCACGGCAGACCGGAAATACCGGACCTGAAACCGGATGCCTGGTATGTTCTGGCTGCCGATGTGCGTAACGAGCTTGAGGCCCGGAGGATTGCCGCCATCATCAACCACCAGGGCCCTCCGATACCGGCACGGGTCTTGGCAAAGAACAACGCCTACCGTGTCATCGCCGGCCCGTTCGCTGATGGCAGTAGGGCCAGGGATGCGGCCAAACGCCTGAAGATCGATTTGGAAATCGACGGCATATTGATTGATCCTGCTGGGAAGTAGACAGCCCCTCTTCCTGGCTGGGCAACCTAGAGAGAAAGGAGGTGATTAGCGATGAAAGGGATTCTCTTGCTGATCGCAATGCTGCTCGTTCTCCCTGTCACCATGATTGGTTGTGCAACCTCCGGTGACCTGGAGAGAGTGCAGGCGGATCAAAGAATGCTTGATGCGAAAGTCGAGCAGGCAGTGCAGGATGCACAAGCAGCCAAGGCCTCAGCCGATGCGGCCAAAGCAAAGGCAGATAATGCCACAGCCCGCGCCGATAGTGCTATAAAGGCGGCTGAGGAAAGGGAACGGATCGCCGATGAAAAGGCGAAAAAGGCTGACGCTACTTTCCAGAAATCCATGAGGAAGTAAGGCACATTCAAGGGGGCCGTCGCGTTACCTGCGACGCCCGGACAAGAAATGGCAGGGTCCACGCGCCCTGCCATTTCCTTATCCGGCAGGTGGGTCCGGCCGGACATTTTGAACATACGGACATCAGGCTCCCGGAACGGGATATTCCTGATGATTCCAGCAAGGGGTGAGGAGATGAGGGGACCGGAAATCTTTCGCCGTGGACCGTCTGCGGAATCAGGACGGTCTTTGGCCGATACGGCAACAAAACAAAGCCGGCCGGGCAAACGCCTTAGCTTTTTTCGTATCGGCATCCTGGTAACACCGATGCTCATGGCGGGATGCGGTCACCTTCAGTCCAAGCCGACCTTTGAAGAAGCGAATGACTTGTTTAATCAGGGAAGCTACCAGGCCTCGCTGAGCAAATACGAGCAGATTGTCGACCAGCAACCTGCGGCGGGCGACAGGGCTCTCTTCGAGATGGGTATCGTTTATTCGTACCCGAAGAACGAGCGCAAAGATTATCAGAAATCCCTGGAGTGCTTTCAGCGGGTCATAAAGGATTATCCCGGGAGCCACTACCGGCAGAACAGTCAGACGATGGCATCGTATATCAATACTGTCCCGGTCAAGGACGCGACGATTGCCACGCAGCAAACGAGGATCGAGGCCCTCCAGCGCGAGCTCACGGGCAAAGAGGATGAGATCGCTGCCCTGCGGGGAAAGATTGAAGCGCTTGAAAAAAATGTGTTTGCCTACGCCATCCGGAAGCCATCGCTCGACAAGATCCTGATAGAAAAACAGGCACGACGCATGATGCTGATCTCAAAGGGGGCGGTGCTCAAAACCTACAGGATCGCCCTGGGGGGAGACCCCATCGGCCCGAAAGAACGGCAAGGCGACAACAAAACCCCGGAAGGAGCCTACACCATCGATGCCAGAAACAGGGATAGCCGTTATCACCGGGCTCTCCATATCTCCTATCCCAACGAGAGGGACAGGAAGCGCGCCCGGGAACTCGGAGTCTCCCCGGGCGGAAACATCATGATCCACGGCATCAAGAATGGTTTCTCGTGGGTTGGAGATGCTCACGCAGGGGTGGACTGGACAAAGGGGTGCATTGCCGTAACGGACGAGGAAATAGAGGAAATTGACACGTTGGCGCCCAATGGCACCATTGTCGAGATCAGGCCATAGAAGGCCGCACGGATCATTCCGCAGGGCGACTAGAAATGCTCCCCCTTGGCCTTTTCCGTAACCTTTCTGCTGACGGTGCGACGATCCCAGACACTCACCTCCCAGTTGTCCGGCTGGTTTTCCGCGGCGATCCAGGGGGGAACTTTGACCCGAAAGTACGCTGCCAGGGCGTGGACGTAGGGCTCATACATCCAGCGCAGCTCGGTCAGCTTCCGGTCAACGGTATCCCTTTCACGGAGCTTCAGTCCCCTTTCCGCCAGAAGGGCGCGGAGATCCTCCAGCTTTTCGGGCGGAAGTCGTGGTGACGCGGGCTCCTGCGGCCTGGTCCTGAAGACCAGGGAGAGATCGACCACGGCGTGGCGGGCCATGGCGAAGGTGAGTTCCGCCTGGCGCTCGCAGGCCCCGTCCACGCCAGCCATGAGGAGGGCGCAGGTGTCCAGGATCGCCGTCAGGGCCCCCAGCCACGACTGGTTTTCGTGCTGGGAGCGGAAATAGGCAAGGACCGGGTAGGAGAGGTGCCCCTCCAGAAACTCCGACGACCAGTTCTCCCACTCGTGGAGGAGTTGCCGGAGCGCGTCCATCCCCCGTTCGTGGCCGTGGCGGCGAAGCATTTCGGAGGCGGTAGGAGGTGAACCGGCCCGGGCATCCAGGAGCGAGATGCTCACCTCGCGGCTGGCGAACGACTGGTTGAGGGCCGGCAGATAGCCGATCACGAGGGCGAGAAAGCCGAACCCCATCCCCGATTCGAGCACCACGAGAAAGCGCGCCGCCGTGCTCCGGGGGATGGCATCCCCCAGCCCGAGGGTGAAGAACGTGGTGCCGCTCAGGTAGAGGTCGACAAGGAGCCCGCTGCTCCCGTCATGGGTTACGATGGCCGAGCCAAGCCCCCAGTGGAGGAGGGCAAAGCCGACGATCAACCCGAAGGCCCAGATGCTGAGCAGGAGGATGAGCGACAGGGGGCCGAAAAAGCTCAGCCAGGTTTCCCGCCGCCGCGGCGGGACACAGGCGTTGACCATCGTTACCCAGGGGAGCCAGGTGCGCCGGTAGAAAAAGCGGGTCATGCGGAACCGGCGGGTCACCCGGCGGGGGAGGACAATGGTCTCAAACCCCTCCCAGAGCACCACCACGATCAGGGCAATGCCGCACATGACGGCAACGATAGTCACAGGCCCCTCCGGCTACACGAGCTTCGTGTTCTTGACCGGCAAGCGGCGGATGCGCCGGCCGGTGGCGGCGAAGAGCGCATTGCAGATCGCCGGCGCAATGGGGGGAACGCCCGGTTCACCCGCGCCGGTCGGCAGGGCGTCGGAGGGGACGATGTGCACGTGGACCTCCCGCGGGGCCTCGGCCATCCGCGCCACCGGGTAGTTGTCGAAGTTGGATTGGGTGATCCGGCCATGGGCTGCCGTGATCTCCCCCATGAGCGCAAGGCTCGCGCCGAATACGGCGGCCCCCTCGAACTGGGCCGTCACCCGCTCCGGATGGATCACCCGCCCGGCATCCAGGGCCATGTCGATCCGCGGGATGGTGATCCGCCCCTGGTCGTCCACCTGGAGATCAACCACCACCGCCACGTAGGTGAGGAAGCTCCGATGGGCGGCAAAACCGAGCGCACGCCCCTTTTCCGGTTTCCGCTTCGCCCACCCCGACTTCTCCGCCACCACTTCGATCACCCGCCGCAGCCGTCCCGTCTCCCAGGGGTATTGATCGGCCGGCTTGCCGTAATTGGCGTTCTTCGTCCCCTCGGCCGTGAAATCGATGGTCCGGGGCGGGCCGAGAAGGTCGAGGAAATACTCGATCCGGTCGCGCCCCGCGGCGGCGGCAAGCTCATCGGTGAACGACTGGACCGCGAAGGCGTGGTAGATATTGGCCACCGACCGCAACCAGCCGATCCGGACGTGGGGCTCTGCCGGTCCGTTTTCCGCGCGCAGGTTCGGGATGGCGAACGGCACGTCCACCCACCCCTGGGCCAGCTCCCCGTCACCGCCGTAGCGCACCGACGCGTCGAAGGTGGAGGGGATCGGCGGGAAGGCGCACCGCTGCAGCCATGCGGTCGGCTTTCCCCGGGCATCCGTCGCCGCCTTCAGGTACATGGCCGCCACGGCGTGGTAGTAGTCGTGGGCGATGTCGTCCTCCCGGGTCCAGGTGACCTGCACCGGCCTGCCGACGTTCTTGGACAGCAGCGCCGCCTCCACGACGTAATCGGGTTTCGATTTCCGGCCGAAGGCGCCCCCCAGAAGTGTCACGTGGCACGTCACGTCCTCCTTGCGGATCGTGAGCGCCTTGGCCACCGCATCCTGCACCGCCTGCGGGTTCTGGGTCGCGGCCCAGGCCGTCACCTTGCCGTTCTTGAACTCGGCCACCGCCGCCGGAGGCTCCATGGAGGCGTGGGCGAGGTGGGGAACATAGTACTCCGCCTCCAGCACCGTCCCCCCCTTGGCAAATTCCGCATCCACGTCCCCGACGGCCCTCACTGCCTTCTGGGGCTGCCGGACGGTTTCCAGGAGCGATTTCTCGAAGGCTGCCGAATCATAGCTGCCGTTCTCCCCTGCCTCCCAGGCGACCTTCAGTTTCTTGCGCCCCTCCATGGCCGCCCAGCTGCTCCCGGCGATCACCGCCACTCCCCCCAGCGCCTTGAACCCGTAGGGAGGGATGGGGGTCTCCAGCACCACCGTGCGCAGCACTCCCCTGACCTTGCGGACTTCCCGGTCATCATGGGATTTCAGTCTCCCACCGAGGACCGGCGGCCGCTCGATGGAGGCATAGGCCATCTTCGGCATCCGGGCGTCGATGCCGTAGACGGCCTTTCCCGTGCAGATGCCGGCCAGATCGACGATGGGCACCCCGTGGCCCACGTAGCGGAAGTCGGCCGGCGCCTTGAAGCGGAGCTCATCCGCGGCGGGGACCGGCTGGCGTGCGGCAAGGGCGGCCAGTTCGCCGAAGCCGAGGGTCTTGCCGCCGGTATGCACAACCTGGTGATTGCTGGCCCGGCATTCGGCAACCGGCACTCCCCACCGGGCAGCGGCGGCCCGCTCGAGCATGAGACGCGCCGTGGCCCCGGCCTGGCGCAGGGCGCCGTAGAAATCGCGGATCGACTTGGAACCGTCGGTGTTCTGGTCGCCGTACCGGGGGTCGCCGATGGCCTGCTCGACCCTGACCCGCCGCCAGTCGGCGTCCAGCTCGTCGGCTGCCACCATCGGCAGAGAGGTGCGGATGCCGGTCCCCATCTCCGAGCGATGGGCGACGATGATCACCGTGCCGTCCGGCTCGATCCCCAGGTAGACGCCGGGATGCCACGTCTGCGCCGCCAGGGCGTCGAGGGCTCCGCCGGGAAGAACACGGGCGCAGAGGATCAGGGCCCCCGCCGAAAACGTCGTCTTGAGAAATCCGCGGCGGCTCATGCGAACCACGGCGCTCATGGCTTCACCTCCGCTGCCCGTTTGATCCCCTGGCGGATCCGCTCGTAGGTTCCGCAGCGGCAGATATTGCCTCCCATCGCCTCGTCGATCTCCTGATCGGTCGGATGGGGCTTTCCCTTGAGAAGAGCCGCGGCCTGCATAATCTGGCCGCTCTGGCAGTAGCCGCACTGGGGCACGTTCAGCTCCTGCCAGGCCTTTTGCAGCGGGTGGTCTCCCCGGGCGCTCAACCCCTCGATGGTGACGATCTTCTTCCCCGCCACGCTCTTCATGGTCGTTATGCAGCTGCGCGTCGCCTCCCCGTTGATCTGCACCGTGCAAGCCCCGCAGAGCCCCTTGCCGCAGCCGTACTTGGTGCCGGTCAGGTGCAGTTCGTCCCGGAGATACCACAGAAGCGGCATCTCCGGTTCCCCTGCGAACGAGTGCGTAACGCCGTTGACCTTGAACGTGATCCTTTTCATGGACTCCTCCCCTGTTGCCGGCACCTCCGGTGGCACAATTCTCCTTAGCTCATGGCGACAAGTATTCTTCACGTTATGGCGGTTTTGATCCCTCGAGCGGAAACGCCGCTATCCTCTTCCCCCTGAGCCGGATAGGTTACCTGCCCCCCCTCGACCCTCGCCATAGGGGTCAGGAGGTGTTGTTTCACGCTGTTTATCCCCATGATGTCCTTCACCTCGATCCCCCGGACAACGAGCGCATCGCCGATGAGCGAGCGGTGGCAACGCCAGGGAACCGCCTCGGCGCACATGATGGCGGTCGGTCGTTTACTGGCCAGCACGATAAGCTTTTCCAGGGCCGCGGCAAACACCGGTGTCTGCATGTAGTCGGCAAAGCCGCGGAAGGAGGCGTTGCGCCACCCCATGTTCACCGAATCGGCCCGGGCATGCCGCAGCCCTCCCAGCTCCTTCATGTGCCGGTAGCCGATACGGCGGTTGCGGAGAAACGTCCCTAGGGTGTCGCGATTGAACTGTGGATTGTGCCGTGAGCGGGGTATCGTGCGCACATCCACAAGCTGCCTGATGCCGTGTGCCCGCAGCAGCACCACGAATTCCTCCAGGCTGCGCGTCGAATGCCCCACGGTGTAGATCGTGAGCTGCATGGGTGCCTGGTAGAGTTCGGCGCTCAGGCGAAGCTCTTCAGGTAATCGGGGTCGGTGCTCCAGCTGATGCACGATACCGGACAGGCATCGATGGCATCGCTCTGGATAACATCCTCAGCGGCGCCGTTTGGGTCGAAGCATTCCGCCTTGTTGTCGTCATCGAAGCGGAACACGTCGGGAATGTTGTCGACGCAGAGCCCGCAACTGATGCATACGTCCTTGTCCACCAATGGTGCTTTTGTCATAGCTGTTTCCTCCTCGTGGGGTTACTGAACACACTGACGTTGGATATGCGCGAACCTCTTCCTCCTTCACGACCGTTTCCTCACCATCCGGTAGGTGAGCCCCGTGGCGGCCAGGAGGGGAAAAGCGCCCGCGACGATGAAAACGAGGTCTCCCGGCATCCGGAGCCACTCGATGAGGCGGGGGATCGTCCCGTTGAGGAACCCGGGTCCCCGGGCGTGCCAGTAGCCGTGGTCCAGGACGTCGAAAAGCTGGAGCACCCCGCCGGGGAAGAGATTGGTCACCACCATGAGGGCCAGGCCGATGTTCAGCCCCCAGAAGGAGAACCGGACGAATTTCTCCGGTCCGGCCCACTGCTCGTCGGTCAGCACCTGGCGCAGGGCAAAGACCGTAAGCGCCACTGCAAGCATGCCGAAGACCCCCATCATGGCGGCGTGGCCGTGGTTCGGGGTGAGCATGGTCCCCACCTCGAAGTAGCTGACGATGGGAAGGTTGATGAGGAAACCGAACACGCCAGCGCCGACGAAGTTCCAGAAGCCGACGGCGATCAGGAAGTAAAACGTCCACTTGTGGGGGATAGAGACCGGTTTGTTGCAGACGTCGCACTTTCCCCGGGTGAGCTTGACGAAGTCCCACGCATCGAGGGTAAGGAGGGTGAGGGGGACCACCTCCAGGGCCGAGAACATGGCGGCAAGAGCCATGGTGACGGCGGACTGCCCGGTCCAGTACCAGTGGTGCCCGGTGCCGACGATGCCGCTTCCCAGGTAGAGGAGCGCATCCAGGTAGACCACCCGCGCCGCTGTCAGGTGGGAGACCATGCCGAGGTTGTAGAAGATGACCGCCACCATGGCGGTCACGAAGACCTCGAAGAATCCCTCGACCCAAAGATGGATGATCCAGAACCGCCAGGTGTCCACCACGGAGAAATGGGTGGTGCCGGTGAAGAACATGGCGGGGAGGTAGAAAAGCGGTATGGCCAGGGCGCCGTACAGGAAGAGGGAGGCGATCTCGCGGCGCTCCGGGTCCTGCCTGGCCGGGGCGAGCGCCCGGAACAGGAGGAATCCCCAGACCACAAGCCCCACCGCCAGGAGGATCTGCCAGGCGCGCCCCAGGTCGAGGTATTCCCACCCCTGGTGGCCGAACCAGAACCAGAGTGAGCCGAGCATCTGCCGGACGCCGAGCATCTCGCCCGCGAGGCTCCCCACCACGACAACGACCAGGGCGCCGAAGAGGAAATTGATCCCCCCCACCTGCCCCTTGGGCTCCTTGCCGAGGGAGGGGGCCAGAAGGAGCCCCCCCGCCACATAGGCGGTGGCAACCCAGAAGATCGCCAACTGGAGGTGCCAGGTGCGGAGGATGTGGCTGGGAAGGAGGGAGGAGATGTCGATCCCGTAGAAACTCTCCGGGTCGACCCGGTAGTGGACCGTTGCCCCTCCCACCAGGGTCTGGGCGAGGAAGAGGAGCGCCACGACGACGAAGTACTTGATCGTGGCCCGCTGGCTGTCGGTGGTGGCGCCGGGGAGCATCTGGGGATGGATATGCTCCCCCCTCCCCCGCCAGCCGAGAAAATCGAACTTGCCGAAGGCGAACAGGACGGCCGCGGTGCCGCCCAGGAGCATGATCAGGCTGAGGGCGCTCCAGAGGAAGGCATCGCTGGTGGGTCGGTTGCCGACCGCCGGGTCATAGGGGAAGTTGTTTGTATAGGAATACGGCTTGCCGGGACGGTTGGCGACCGACGCCCACGCGGTCCAGGCGAAAAAGGAGGTGAGCTGCTCCAGTTCCCGCGGGTCGCTGATGTAGGCGCCGGGGAGTCCTCCATCGTTTGTGGGGTGGGAGAAATAGTCCCGCCATTTCCGAATCTGCTGCCGGTACGAAGCCGCTTCGGGCTCCAGGAAGGTGAGGGTCCGGGTCCGGAAATCATAGCGGTTCTCCTTCAGAAGGGTCCCCACCGCGCCGGCAACGGTTTCCCGCTCCGCGGCATTCAGCCCTCCGGCATCCCGGCCATGGCGCTGCCGGGCGAGGGACTGGGCAGTATCGCCCGCCAGCGTGTGGAGGTATTCCGCCGAAAAATCGGGCCCCAGGTAGGCGCCGTGCCCCCAGATGGTCCCGTTCTCCATGAGGCCGTACCGGAGGAACACCTGCTGTCCCGCAAGGATGTCGTCCCCGGTGAAGATGGTTGTGCCGTCCCCGCTCACCACCCTGTCGGGGATCGGCGGCGCATCCCGGTAGCTCCGGACGGCAATCCAGATCAACACCGTGAACCCGAGCACGAGGACCAGGATGACGGAATTCCGCCACCAGGGCGAAAGGGTTTCGACCGGCGTGATTCGTTCGGCCATGTGCGTCCCTCCTTCCCCGCTTCCATCCTTGGACATTGGGACGTATCGTCCATCACAACCATCTGATATCAGGCGGGCGCACAGTCAACAGTACAACCTTTTCCGGGAAATACAAATCCGGGCTCCCCTGCCTGCTTCCGCCGGGAAGAACAAGCAGGTGAAGGTGGCTTGACCTCGCAGGGGAATGCGATAACGTAGGTGTGTGCAGCAACTATCCAAGGGGGGACGATGATGGAAGACACAAAGACGCAGCAGGAAGATGCAGGCGCCGTCAGGACCATCGGTGGGTTCGTGGCCGAGGATTACCGGACGGCGGAGGTGTTCGAGCGGCACGGGATCGACTTCTGCTGCGGCGGAAATGTTCCCCTTGATACTGCCTGCCGACAGAAAGGGATCGACCCGGCCGTTATCCTGGACGAGATCGAAGCAGCGAAGAGGGAACCGATGGAGCGGAGCCAGAACTTTGCGGTGTGGGAACTCTCGTTCCTGGCCGACTACATCGTTGCCGTCCACCATGCCTACATCAAGGACAATGCCGGGCAGATCGTCTTGTACGCCCGCAAGGTTGCCGAGGTCCATGGCGGCCGCCATGCCGAAGTGAAGGAGATCGCCGCGATCTTCGAGAAGGTCGCCGCCGATCTGGCAACCCATCTGCGCGAGGAGGAGGAAATCTTCTTTCCGGCCGTCAAGCGGGCCGATGCGGCGAAAAAAGCGGGGAAGAGGCCGGAACGGCAGGATATCGACGCCATCCGGGGGGATCTGGCAAGGCTCCGCCGGGAGCACGAAGAGGTGGGGGATGCGATTCACACCATCCGCCGCCTTGCCGGGGATTTCGCGATCCCCGACGACGCCTGCAACACCTACGCGGTCACCTACCGGAAACTGAAGGAGTTCGAGGACGACCTCCACAAGCACGTGCACCTAGAAAACAACATCCTTTTTCTGAACGCGGAAAGGGATCTGGGGGACTATGACTGAGAAAAAGCGCGGCAAGGGCGGCTTACGGGTAGATCCGTTCGAGCTGAAACTGGCACGGGAGGTGGAGCGGCTCCTGTTCCCGAAGAGTTCGCCGGTCTGCACCTGGAACTGTATCGGCGTGAAGAATCGCACGGCCGGGGTGCTGGGCGGAGACTATTTTGACTCCATCACCCTGCCGGACGGCCGATTGGCCCTCATTGTCGGCGATGTCACCGGCCACGGTCTCCACGCATCCGTCGTGATGTCGATGCTCTACGGATTCATCCACCATGCGGCATTCGACCAGATCGAACCGAAGGGACTGGCCGCGCAGGTAAATGCCTTTCTCTCCCATTTTGCCGAGCGGTCCCGAACGTTCGACCTCTATTTTTCAACCACCCTCTTCATGGGGATCATCGACCCGACAACCCTGAAACTGGAGTACATCAACGCCGGGCATGTCCCTCCCCTTATCCGCCGCGCCGACGGCATCATCGAGCTTCCCCCGACCACCAACCCCCTCGGGTATTTCAAGGCCCTCGACATTCCGTCCGCGTCGGTCCGCCTGGAACAGGGCGACCGCCTGCTCCTCTATACCGACGGGATCATCGAAGCCGTCAATCCCGCCGGGGACCGGTTCGGCCTGGAGCGCCTGAAGGAGACGCTGGCGGGCAACTCCCCTGACCACATGGAGTTTCTCGACCGCGTCTTCGCGGGCCTTCGCTCGTTCGGCGCCGCCGACCCTCCGGAAGATGACTGCACCCTCCTGGTCGTGGATATCCACGGTCAGGTGCCGCCCTGACATCTGTAAAAATTTCAGACTCTCCTGGTGCCGGTCCTGTCCTTTGCGGAACGTGATGGCCCCACAAGAAAAGTCCCCGCTGTTGAGCGAGGACTTTTCTTGTGGGGCCTACGCCCTGAATCGGGTTTATCGTGCGGAACGTACGCTTAAAAGAGGTAATAGAGGGAGAGGCCGCCACGGAATCCGTCAGCCGGCCCCAAGCGGAGTTCTGCAGCCTTGTCGGTGGCATCGGTGGCGACCGTGTAGGCCACGGAAGGAATCAGATAGAAGTTGTGCGCCACCTGAAGGTAACTCGACACTTCGAAGACGAAATCCTCGTTGGCACCCATGTCAGCTGTCGAGGTGTTGAAGTTGGCATCGATCTTCGCGTCGAGCGTGACCGTATGGTTAAGCTCCTTCTCGAGGCCGAGGGAAAGGGTATGGGTGTCCTGCATGTCGTGATTCCTGATGGTCGCGCGGTAGACGGCATAGGGGAGGTAATGGTGGCCAAGGTTTGCGCTTGCCGCGATAAAGGGACTCACGTCCGTCGTGCCTGTCCCTGCGTCCTTCTTCCGGGCGGTATCGAATTTCAGGCCGAGGCCGGTGACAACGGTGAACGGTTCTTCTTCTCCCCCAAGCAACCGATACTTGGCTTCGAGTGCAACGTCGCCGAAGCCGTCACGCTTTTCAAATTCAGCCTCGACCGCGCTCAGTTCCGTCTTTGCCCGCTCGTTAAAAACGAACGGAATCGAGGCGGTTATCTCCAGGCCATGCCCGAGACCGGCACCGAGGGAGTAAACGGACTCGAGGATGTTGGTCGTCCGTGTCCCCGAACCATCGATGGGGCTGCTGACATCCCCTCTGGTGTGGGAGTACTCGAAGCGGGCCTGGGCCTCCATCTGCTTCTGCTCCAGAACGTCAGTGATCAGCAGTTTGTGCTCCGCATGCGCCGCTGTCGCCGACAGCAACATCCCTACCACTGCAACAACCGTCTTCTTCACGACACTTCTCCTTCCGATGAAATGAAATAATCCGCCAACCTCTGGCATGACGCTTTAATGAAGAGGCAAAACCACAACACTCAATACACCAATTTTCACCGTTGTGACAACCTTATTAGCGAATATCCGATGCCTGTGACATTGCCAGGAGGTTGAACAACGTCAACGCCGTACTTTCTCCAGCAGTCCCGGGGCCCGCCGGTCAAAGATGCGGTAGGCCCCCAGTTTTACCCGGTCCTCGATCACGAACCAGACAAGGGCGTAGGCCCAGACGATCCCGCCCCATGCCCAGCCGATGGGAGCCATGAAGAGGCCATAGACCGCGATGGCGGTGGCGACGAGCTGGGTGCCGACGGTGGCGGCCAGAAGGGCCGTGGCCGGCCGGTTGCTCCAGAACGGCCCCCGCGCCCTGGCGGCGAAGATGGTGAGGTGTCCCGATACCGAGAGTTTCAGGTAGATGAGGCTCTGGATGACGTCACGGCCAAGACCCGAGAGCCGTTCCGCCAGGTAGTAGAGACCGAAGGTTGCGACGACGCCGACGATGCCAAGCACCGTGGATACGCCGAGGACCACCGGCATGTTCCAGGATTGGGGCTCCGGGGCCGCCTCCTGCCGGTCGACGGCAATGGCGAGGATCGCCCCGTCGTTCAGAAGCGCCAGGAGCACGATCATCACCGCCGTGACCGGATAGAAGTTGAAGACAAGGATCGAGAGGGTGATGAAGAGGAGAACCCGGATCGTCTCGGAGATCCGGTAGATGGTGTAGCTGTTCATCCGTCGGAAAATACGGCGGCTCTCGGTGACGGCGTCGATAATGACCGAGAGGCCGGGGGTGAGGAGAACGATGTCTGCCGCGGCCCGGGCGGCGTCGGTGGCCCCGGAGACGGCAATTCCCGCATCCGCCTTCTTGAGGGCCGGAGCATCGTTGACGCCATCGCCGGTCATCCCCACGATGTGCCCCTGCTGCTGGAGGGCCTCGACAATGTGGAACTTGTGCTCGGGGAAGACCTGGGCAAAGCCGTCGGCCTTGTCGATGGCGTCGGCGAGCCGTGAGGCCTCCCGGTAGTCGGCGCCGGTAAGGAGCGCGGCATCGAGAATCCGGTCCCCAAGGCCGAGCTCCCTGCCGATTTCCCGCGCAATGGCGAGTTGATCCCCCGTCACCATCTTGACCCGGGTCCCCATGCGACGGGCAGCGGCCAGGGTCTCCCGTGAATCGTCCCGTGGGGGGTCGAAGAGGGGGAGGATGCCGAGCATGCGCCACGCCCCTTCCTTGTCGGCGCGGGCCACACCGAGGGAGCGGAACCCCCGGGCCGCGAACGCCTCCACGGCTGCGTCGATCCGGGCTCGGACCTCGGGGGGAGGCGACGCAAGTCCAACGATGACCTGGGGGGCTCCCTTGGTGACCGTGAAAGTGGTCCCGTCGGGGGCGGAAACCGTTGCCTCGGTCCGCTTGGTCACGGGGTCGAAGGGGACAAAGCGAAGCACCCGGTATCCTTCCAGGGATGCTCCTGCCGGGAGTTTTCGTAAAATGGCCAGATCGATGGGATCGGCGTCCTCCCTTCGGGAAGCGAGGGCCGCGGCGAGGATGACGGCGTCAGGGTCGATCCCCTCGGTGCAGGAGGGAGCGCCGAGGGTGAGCTCGTTCTTCGTGAGGGTCCCGGTCTTGTCGGAGCAGAGGATATCCATCCCCGCAAGCTCTTCGATGGCGGCAAGGCGGCTCACGATGGCCTGGCGGCCGGCCAGGATCCGGGCTCCCACCGCCATGGTCACCGAGAGGATGGTCGGCATCGCCACCGGGATGGCCGCCACGGTCAGAACCAGGGCGAACTGGAGCGTTTCGCCGATTGGGTCCCCCCGAAAGAGGGCCACGGCGATGATCAGCAGCACGAGGCCAATGGCGACGATGATGAGGTAATCGCCGATCTTGAGAACGGCCCGCTGGAAGTGGCTGACGGTCCGGGCCTCCTCCACGAGCCGGGCGGTTTTCCCGAAGGATGTCTCCCGGCCGGTGGCGTAGACAAGGGCATTACCCTCGCCCCGCCTTACCACGGTTCCCGAGTAGACCGCCTCCCCCACCCCTCGCGAAACCGGGAGCGATTCGCCAGTCAGGGCCGACTGGTCCACCTCCAGGGGATTTCCTTCGATGAGGCGCCCATCGGCCGGGACGATGTCCCCGAGCCGGAGCCGGATCACATCTCCCGGGACCAGTTCCCGGGCAGGCACACTCTGCCACTCGCCACCACGCCGGGCCTTTGCCTTGAGGGCAAGGGTCTGCTTCAGGGCCGCAATGGCATTCCCCGCCTGGTACTCCTCCCAGAACCCCACGACGGCATTCACCATGAGGAGGACGATGATGATTCCGAAATCCTCCCAGTGCCCCACGAGCGCAGAGAGCAACGCCGCAGCCTCGATCATCCATGGGATAGGCCCCCAGAAGAAGGTGAGGAGTTTCCGGAAGGCGGAGGGCTCCCTTTCCTGGAGTTCGTTGTAGCCAACCTTTTCGAGACGTCGGGCAGCCTCGGTGGGGGAAAGTCCTTCGGGCGAAGAAGAGAGCCGGCCGAAGAGCTCGACAAGGGGGATCGTTTGCAGCGAAGGATCCTCAGCGGATCGTTCCTCGTTTACAGGGTTCTGGTTCATTCTCTGCAGTCCTTTGCGTGCCTTCATCCTGATAACGGTGGGTCAGGCTAAAGGATATCCCGTCCCGCTCCACAGGCAACCGCCCGGACGACTACTTTCCTCGCACTTGATCCGTGTTACACTTGTAGCAGGAAAGGCGTTCAAATTTACTGACAGAGGTGAAAATCATGGAAGATTTCAGGCGTATTCTCGTGGTGAGCAGAATGACCACCTACTGCCAGGAGGCGGTTCACTGCGGCGTCTCCCTCGCCCGCAAGTATGGCGCGGAACTCTTTCTTATCCACGCAATTCACAATCCGTTTGGACTTGAAGGATGGAACCTCCCCGTTGTTTCCCTCGAAAAGGAGTATGAGAAGATCACGCGGGAGGCCAAGGCAGACCTGGACAGGATTCTGGAGAGGGAACGAAGCAATGGTCTCCCGGTGGCCGAGTTGATCAGGAAAGGGGAGCCAACCAAGGAGATCCTGAAGGCGGTGGAAGAGCTGAAGATCGATCTTCTGATCATGCTCTCCCATGAAGAATGGCGTCTCGAGCATTTCCTGTTCGGAAGGAGCAACGAGGAGATCGTCCGGAAGATGCCCTGCTCGGTCCTTCTCGTAAAAAAGGAACCCCAGTCGGTGAAGTGGTAGGAAGGTCGCCTTGCCAACCAGCCATCAGCAGAGTGATGCAGCGAACGTGGCAAGGCGTGGGTAGAGGGGCAAAGGAGCCGTTCCGGCTCCTTTGCCCCCATGGTTTCCGTTACTTGACCATTACGACGAATTCATCCCGCCTGTTTTTTGCCCAGGCTGCTTCGTCGTGTCCCGGATCAGCGGGTTTTTCCTCTCCGTAACTGATGATGGAGAGGCGATCGGCCGGCACACCCATGGTAAGCAGGTATTTCATTGCTGCCTGTGCCCTCCTCTCCCCAAGGGCAAGATTGTACTCGTCAGAACCCCGCTCGTCGCAGTTCCCTTCTATCCGCACCTTGAAACTGGCACTCTTTAACAACTCGGCGTTCTTGACCAGTGTTTCCCGCCCTTCCGAAGAAAGCACGGACGAGTCGAAATTAAAGAAAATCTTGGTAAGGGCAGCCTGCAGTTGAGCTTCTGTCATAGTGCCCTTTGCGGCACCTTCCTTGGACTGGTCTTTGGACTGAACCTCCTTGGCCGGCGGAGTCTTGATTCCCCCATCCTTTACTGCCGGCTTGGCAACGGCCGCTTGAGCAGTCTTGTTTGATGCGACCGGGACCATCTCATCTTTCTTTATCGTCTCGTTTTTGGCACAACCTGCCACCGCAAGGATTCCGATGCTTAACATTGTGACACGACACAACATTTTTCTCATGGCGATACTTCTCCTGGTAAAAATGGAAGCTGATTGGCATCAAATTTTCCGCTTCGGCGATTACATCATCCCCTCTCCCTGAGGGAGAGGGCCAGGGTGAGGGGGGAGTGGCGATATCGTGTCGCTCCCCTCATCCGGCCTTCGGCCACCTTCTTCCCTAGAGAGAAGGTTTTAGCAGAGATCAGTGCCAATCAGAAAATGGAATGAATGGTGATTACGTCCGGAACATGCCTGACGTCAACGAACAGAGAGAACAAAATGTATCAGGCGTACGCTAGGGGAGGTGCTCTGGCGGAAATGAAGCAGAGTACGGAAGAAACAATCTTGTGGGGTTCGAAATGGACGGCTGAAACCCGTGGCGCTGATACATTGAAGAACTCGGCTCGATGGCAGAGTTCAACCGCCTGACCGTGTTTTTCAATACCTGCCTGTGTCGTTTTTACCTGAGTTTCAATTACGGCACGGGGCCGTGACGTGGGTTTCTGGGGTCTTGCTATGTTCGGAGTTCTCGTCCCCAGAAACACGAGGACAAGGGAAACGGTCACTATGACCGGCCACAGAACCCTTTTATCTGCAAGAGAAACCCTCCACTCTTTCATGAGAACACTATCTATACCGAATAGAGGAGCATTGCAAGGAATTCTCTGAAAACCTGAAGGCTATCAGCAGGCAAGCAAAAAGGCCGTCTCCCTCTCATAGGGGACGGCCTTTTTGCTTGCGGCTCCATTAATTCTCCCGTGCCGGGCACCCGATCATCTTGAGGCCGCAGTGGTTGCCGTGCGTTCTAGCGGCTCTTCACCTCAGCTTTTTCGCCGAAGCTCTCCTTAACCCCTTTGGCCATGCCGAGCATGGTGAGAACCGCCGGGACCATCTGGGCCACGATGATCAGGGCGCAGAACCCGAGGAAAATCCACACGAACACGCCGCTGTTGTCTTCCCGTGCTCCCGATGCCGCCAGGGCCGACGTTACGCTCCCCATTACCAGTGCCAGTGTGCCGGCTGCAGTTCTCGCTCTCATGGCCGTCTCCTTTCTCATCGTATTCGTATTGTGCCGGTCTCTGACCGGGTTGTTTCCGAAACCTAGCGGGCACCTTCCTCTTCCTTGCCCGAGAAGAGCCCCTTTACCATGGAGCCGAGCAGGACGATTGCCGGGATGGTCTGGAAGGCGATGACGGCGGCGCCCAGGGTCAGGAACAACGGGGCGAGGAATCCCCCTTCGTCGGCGGCTGCGCCGCTGGCGGCAAGGGCTGAAGAAGCGGTGACTATCGTAACGATCAGGGCGTTGGCTATGGCTTTCATGACATCCTCCTTGTTTTCCGGTGCTAACTGATTGCTTTTGTCTTTTACATAGCATCGGGCATGCCAGGAGTATGAAAATTTATTATTATTTTATAACATATTGAAATTACTGAATGATTATTCGAAGCATCCGGCAACGGAGATACGGCGGGGGAGGAAATCGTATAGGGGGGGCATACATGCTGGGAAGGGAAATCTCTCCTTCCCTGAAACACATCAGTGTAACAGCTTGATATTACTCATCACTAAACCTCGTATCGGGTGCATATAAAAATAATGCGTCTTAAGAAAAAATTCTAACTCCTCACCCATGGCGCGAGGCGACGGCCGAAAGGTCGGCCGCCAGGAGATCCACGTCCGCCTCGGTGGTCTCCCAGGAGCACATGAAACGGGCCCCGCCGGAGCCGATGAAGGAATAGAAGTGCCACCCCCGCTCCTGGAGGGCGGCGGCCACCTCAGGGGAGAAGTCGGCGAAGACCGAATTGGCCTGGCGGGGGAAACGGATTCCCACGCCGGGAATCTCCCGCAGGCGGGCCTCCAGCCTGGCGGCGCAGGCGTTGGCGTTGGCCGCGCGGGTGAGCCAGGCGCCGCTTTCCAGCATGCCGACCCAGGGGGCGGCCAGGAAGCGCATCTTGGAGGCGAGCTGCCCCGCCTGCTTGCAGCGGTAGTCGAATTCGGAAGCCAGGTCCCGGTTGAAGAAGATGATCGCCTCCCCCACCGCCATGCCGTTTTTGGTACCGCCGAAGCAGAGGACATCCACCCCCGCTTTCCAGGTGAGTTCGGCGGGGGCCGCGCCGAGAGTGGCAACGGCGTTGGCGAAGCGGGCCCCGTCCATGTGGAGCTTCAGATCGAGGCGCCGGGCCAGCTCCCCCACGGCCTGAAGCTCCTCCACCGAATAGAGGGTGCCGAGCTCCGTGGCCTGGGTGATGCTCAGGGCCTTGGGCTTGGGATAGTGGATGTCGGTGCGGCGCTTCACCGTGTGCTCCACGGCCTCCAGGTCCACCTTGCCGTGCCCGCCGGAGACGAGGAGGATCTTGGTCCCGTTGGAGAAGAATTCGGAGGCTCCGCACTCGTCGGTCTCCACATGGGAGGTCTCGTGGCAGATGATGCTGTTGTAGGAGTGACAGAGGGATGCCAGGGCCAGGGAGTTGGCGGCGGTGCCGTTGAAGACGAAAAAGACCTCGCAGTCGGTCTCGAAGAGGTCCCGCAGGAGCCGGCACGCCTTCTCCGTCCAGGGGTCGTCGCCGTAGGAGCAGGCGTACCCCCTGTTGGCGGCCTCCATGGCCTGCAAGGCCTCGGGACAGATCCCGGCGTAGTTGTCGCTGGCGAACTGGTATTTTTTGACCGTATCGACTCCATCTGTCATCGGCACTCTCCATAGAACCGCGCGGACGCGGGCACTTTTCGGGAGAGAGTATACGGGCGCGGGAAAATAGTAAACCTGAATCCGTCGCGGATCCACGGTCAAGAGCGGACAAAACGGTCGCTGGCCCGCCGCCTTGCACGGGTCGATTTGTGTGCTACACTCTCAGCTACTCCGGCAGAAACAGCCGCCCGGTTTTGCGTTCGAGGCGGGAACGCCGGGGAGGTAGCGGCCCATGAACATTTCCCTGGTCTTCCCCCCCTTTCATCTCCAGTCCCTCTACAATCTCCCCCCCCTGGGACTCATCAGCCTCGCCACGGTGCTGGGTGAGGCGGGGCACCGTGCGGTCATCCGCGACCTGGTGCTGGCCCTGCGGCAGGGAAGCCTCGGCATGGGAAAGGAGCTGTACGGGGAGGCGGCACGGATGATCCTCCGGGACGATCCGGACTTGGTCGGCTTTTCCGCCCAATGCACCACCTTCCCGGCAGTCGTCCGGATCGCCCGGCTCCTCAAGGAACAAAAGCCCGACCTGCGCATCGTGGCGGGTGGGCACAACGTCTCCTTCCTCGACGTCCCCACCCTTGAGCGCTTCCCCTGGATTGACGCCGTGGTCCGGGGCGAGGGAGAGGTGACGTTCCGGGAACTGGCAGCCTCCTTTGCAGTCGGCAATGATCCTGCGGAGGTAGCGGGAGTTACCTGGCGCCGGGGCACGGAGATCGTCCGCAATCCCGACCGGGAGTTGATTGCCGACCTCGACACCCTTCCCCTCCCCGACTACACCCTCGTCCCCCCCCTGGCCAGCTACCGCGACGCCTGCGGCATCCCCCGGAGCATCGCCATCCTCGAAGTGGGGCGAGGCTGCCCCCACCGGTGCGTCTACTGCTCAGAGTCGGTCATGTGGCGGCGACGGACCCGGACCTTCTCCATTCCCCGGCTGATCCGCGAGATGGAGGAACTCCACGGCCGCTTCGGCGCCGAGTGCCTCGTCCTCGCCTACGACCAGTTCACGGCGGACCGGCGCTTCGTGGAGGAGTTCTGCAACCGGGTCATCGATGCCCGGCTGAACCGCGTCCCCTGGTACTGCATCTCCCGGCTCGATTCCCTCGACAGGCCGCTCCTCGACCTCATGCGCGAAGCGGGGTGCGAGTCCATGTGCTACGGGATCGACTCCGGCTCCCGCAGGACCCTGGCGTTCATCGGCAAGGAGATCGACGAGGGGATCCTCTACCAGCGGGTGCGGGAGACCACCGAGGCGGGGATGGTTCCCACCCTGAGCTTTGTTATCGGCTTTCCCGAGGAGGAGCGCGAGGATATCGACCAAACCCTCTTCCTCGCCCTGAAGGCGGGAGTCCAGGGGAACAGCGCTCCCCTCGTCCAGCTCCCGACGGTCCTGGCGGGGACCGAGCTCCACCGGCGCTATACCGGCCGCCTTGTCAGGGAGGTGGACACCTACTTCTCCCTCGGCCTCGAATTCGACCATGGCCGCCGCCTGGCCGACGACGAGCGTCTCATCGATGCCGACCCCTTCCTTTTCAGTTCCTTCTACAACCTCCCCTGCGCCGGGGTTCCCCTGGCGGAGCTGGACCGGATCGCCCGGTGGTTTCCCCTCATCCTCAACGGCTACCCCAAGTCGTTCATCCTCCTCTCCCTGGCCCTCGGCCGGCCTCCCAGCAACCTCTTCCGGGAAATCCTCTCCCGGCTGGAGGAGGACGGGTGGCGCGAGGATGACCCGACGGCCGAAACCGCTTTCCTGGAGCGCTTTCCCTGCCATGCCGAAGGGCTCATGGCCGGAAGCGCCTCGTGGCCCCACTTCGCCGAAATCCTCACCTACGAGACCCTGGCGCTACGGGCGACCCATCGCGGTCCGCCCCGCGCGGACGGGGCCGGACCGCTCAAGGGCGACCCCGCTGGGGAGTGCCGGCCGGTGCTCCGGGAAGAAGTCACAGTGTCCGAATTCCGCCGGAACCTGCCGGCGATCATCGCCGACCTGAAGAGCGGCATCTTCAGGGAGTCCTACCCCCCGGAGCCGACGCTCCTCATCTTCTATCCCTCGGGGGAGAGGCTTGAGGTGATGGAGATCAACCGGTTCGGCAAGGATTTTCTCCTCCTCTGCAACGGCTTGGCCACCTGCGAGGAGATCGCGGCGACGCTGTACGGAGAGTACGGCGACGCCATGGATTCCGGCGCGTTCAGCGAAGAGTGCAAGGACGCCCTTACCGTGTTCACGGGGATGGGACTCGTCCGCGACGGTGCGGCACCCGCCCCTTGACACGCTCTTCTCATCCCACGGAAAGGAGGTGATTCCCGTGTTGAAGATCAGGACGATCGAATCAAAAGCCATGTCGACGGCTGCCTGTCACGGTCCGGCGTGCCATTCGCCGGCTTGCCACTCACCCGCATGTCATGCACCTGCGTGCCATGCCCCGGCATAGGAAATGATCGCTGAAGTTTTCCGAGCGGGTTGACGCCATGGTCTGCCCGCTCTTTTTCGTTCCGCTGCTGCGGAACCGATGAGGAGCGATTGTGTCGCTGCATCCCGCGGACTTCATTGAAAAACCGCCGCGCTTCCCGGTCGTCGACGGCCACGTGGACCTCGTCTACGACCTGATGCGCCGTCACCCCGGAATCCCCTTCGAGCAGGTGGCAGACGGGCAGGTAACCGCCCAATCACTAAAGAAGGGAGGAGTGTGGGTGCTGGTGGCTGCCCTCTACTGCGCCGACAGCCACAACGGTCCCGCGAGCGCCGCGCGGGAGATGCGGCGGCTCCACGACTACGCCTGCCGATACCTGGAATGGTTCGCGCTACTCCGGAGTCCCGGGGAGATGGCGGCCGCCCTCGGAGGAAGCGGCCCCCCCGGCATCGTCTTTCTCGTCGAAAATGCCGACGCCCTGCTGGAGCTGGACCTGGACGAGGTACGGCGTTGGGGAGTGAGGGCCGTGGGGCTGACCCATGCCGGCAGAAACCGGCTGGCCGACGGCAACGGCGTTACCGACCCGAAGGGGCTGACCGCTGCGGGGAAAAGTCTGGTGAGGAGCATCGCCGGCGCTGGCCTCATCCTCGACGTGGCTCACCTGGCCGAGCCTGGTTTCCGGGAGGTGGCTTCCCTCGTCACTGGCCCCCTCATCTCCTCCCACACGGGGCTTCGCTCCTTCTGCGACCGCCCCCGCAACCTCTCCGATCCCCAGGTGGCCGAGATTGCCCGCCGGGGAGGGGTGGTGGGAATTTCCGCCGCTCCCGAGATGCTTGTTCCCGGAGGAACGGCGACCCTCGACGACCTCTTCCGCCAGGTCGATCACGTGGTTCAGCGGCATGGACCGGAGGCGGTCGGCATCGGGAGCGATTTCGGCGGGTTCGACGACACGGCAAAGGGAGCGGAGGACCACGGCGGACTTCCCCTCCTGGCGGAGCGCCTCCTGGGGGCGGGCTATCCCGCCGGGGCAGTGGGGCTCATCATGGGGGGAAACTGGTGCCGGATCTACGGGGGAATTCCCGGCGGACCGGCATGAGAGTCGCTGTTTTTATCTTTTCGGATGCCTAACAGACTGCCGGACAAGAGCTTTTTGCCCTGGAGCCGATTGTTCATTGACACGCCCGACATCCCACAATTATGATATTCCTCACTTTCATGAAAGCCTGGCAATTGCGTACGGGACCAGCCATGTTCAACAAAATCATAGCCGTTTTGCTCATCATGGCCGTCATCACCATTGCCGGCAACGGGCTTTGTTTCGCGCAGGATAACGACCATTGCCCCCAGGCATCCTGCGCCAAGGCCGGGACGGTTCTGAAGGCGGATTGCGGAGACGCAAGCCCCTGCTGTCCCGATGATGGCGGGGATACCGAGGGGCACTGCCACTGCTGTCTCTCCTGCCCGTGCCACGCCCCGCTGAACAGCCAGCCCCCCCTGATTTCCTATTCGCCTCTTGTCATCAGCTTGTCGTTCCTCGAACACCTCAACGCGCCACCGGACGTGTACCGCTCCATCTTTGTCCCTCCCCAGATACAAGCCTGATCCGCTGAAGCAACGGCCCCGCAGCCGTGGGGAATTCGTGCGCCCTTAGTCCGAATTTCCACCCTTCAGCGCCACTCTGTCACCCACAATTCAACCCAGCAAATCAGCAAGGAGGTGCTGTCTTGTCGCGAGCGTATCGTTTCGTGCCCGGAGCGGTCCATCTGCTCCTGGCGTCATTGGTTCTTTCCCCCCAGGGAGCCTCGGGTGAAATGCACTCGCTGACCCTGCCGCAGGCTGTGGAGTATGCCCTCGTCAACAACGGCGAGCTGAAGGCGCTGCGCGCCGAAAAGGAGGTGGCCCGGGCCGGGCTGGAGCGGGCCGCGCTCTTTCCCAACCCCACCCTGGAGTTGTCCGGAGATACCGGTGCCCTGACCGGCAGTTCCGGCGAGAACGTCGTCTCAATCGGCCTTTCCCAGGAATTCCTCACCGGCGGCAAGCGGGCAAAGCGCCGGGCCGTCGCCGAGGTGGAGGCGGAGGAGGTCCGCCAGCAGATTGCCGACCGGGAAAGAACCCTTGCCCTGGAGGTGAAGAGCACGTTTGCCGAGTTCATGCTGGCCCACAAAAGGCGGGAGCTGGCCCAGCGGGCCGTGGAACTGAACGGGAAGCTGCTGGAGATAACGCGGGAGCGCCTGGCAGCCGGGGATATCCCGGAGCTTGAGGTGAATCTCGCCCAGGTGGAGCTGGCTCGGAGCGAAGGGCGAAAAATCGAGACCGTGCGCGGGCTCAGCCCCCTTCTGGCCCGACTGCTGACCCTCCTGGGGCTCCCGACAGGGGATGAGGTCAATTTAGCCGACTCTCCCGAACGGCAGCCCGTAACTATCCCCCCCGATGAGCTCACCCGCCTCGCCCTGGAAAACCGCCCCGACCTGAAGGCGCTCCAGGCTGCCCACGACAGGGGGGACGCCGCGGTGGAACTGGCCGAGGCGGAGCGCATCCCGAATGTGATTGTTGGAGTCGGCTACACCCACGAGCAACGGGTGGACGCCACCGGCGTCGGAGAAGAAAAGACCCGCGACAACCTCCTGGGAATGAAACTTTCCATCCCGCTCCCCGTATTCGACCGGAACCAGGCCGGCATCCTCGAAGCCCGGGCCAGGGCGCAGAGCGCCGGGAACCGGCTGGAGTTCGCCCGCACGGGCGTGGCCCGGGAGATCGACGGGGACTATGCCCGGCTGGCGACGGCGGACAAGGCCCTCGACCTCTATACCGGCGGCATCCTCCCCCAGTTGGAGGAGAACCTGAAGATCATCCAGGAGGCCTACCAGCTGGGCGAGGTGGGGATCCTCTCAGTCATCGAGGAACAGAAGAAATACATTGAGGTCCACGACGGCTACCTCGCCGCCCTTGCCGACCGGCAGACCGCCCTGGCGCGGCTCGAAGCCTCGGTGGGGGTCGATTTCCAGAACAAGACCAGCGGAGGTGCGCAGTGAACAGGAAAAACGGAATCATAATCGGCATCATCCTGGCCATGGCCGTCGGCGGTGCCTTTGTCTATCGCTCTACCCATGTGAAAGGGGGCGCCGGCGAGCACGCCGAAACGAAGGAGGCCGGCCATACGGATGAAAAGGGAGGCCACGAAGAGGGGAAGCACGAGGGAGAGAAGGAAGGTCATGAAGGCCATGATGAGCATGGGGAAGAAGGGACGATCAAGATGACCGCCGAGGTGCAGAAGCAGAACGGCGTGGCCGTTGCTCCGGCCCAAAAACAGCGGCTCGCCGGCGCGATCAGCGCCACCGGCAAGGTGGAGGCCAATGCCGACCGGATCGCCCATGTCTCGCCGCGCATCTCCGGCAAGATCGTCAGCGTCCGGGCCTCCCTCGGAGACGGCGTCGCCGCCGGGCAGCCCCTGGTGACCCTGGACAGCGTCGAACTGGGTGAGGCCCTGAACCGCTACCACCAGTCAAAGACACGGCTCGCCCTGGCCCAGTCCAATATGGACCGGATCAAGGCGCTGGTGGAGAAGAAGATTGCAGCCCGCAAGGACATCCTCCAGGCGGAGACCGACTACAAGATGGCGCAGACGGAACTCCATACCGATGAAGAACGCCTCTCCCTCTATGGCGTTTCAACCTCTGACCTCGGAAAGGCAAACCACCGGAAGCCGCTCCTGCCGGTCCGCTCCCCCATCGGCGGCATCATCACCGAAAAACACGCCATCGTCGGCGAGCTGGCCGACCCATCCAAGAGCCTCTACACCGTGGCTGACCTTTCGTCGGTCTGGGTGATGGTGGACATCAACGAAAAAGATCTGGTCAAGATTCACCGGGGGCAGACTGCCGCCGTCACCGTCAGCGCCTTTCCCGACCTGAAACTGAAGGGGCGGATCACCTACATCGCCGACCTGGTTGACGAATCAACCCGCACGGTCAAGGCCCGGGTCGAGGTGGCCAATCCGGGGCGGAAGCTGAAGCCGGAGATGTTCGCCACTATTGAGTTGACGCTGGCGGCCGACGCGCCGCCGGTCCTGGCCGTCCCCGAGGATGCCCTGCAGGACCTGGACGGGAAAAAGGTGCTCTTCATCGCGGAGAAGGACTCCGAATTCGCTGCCCGTCCCGTGCAGACCGGCCGGGCGGCCGGCGGTCTGGTGGAGATCGTTTCCGGTCTGAAGGAGGGTGAGAACTACGCCGTCAAGGGCTCGTTCATCCTCAAGTCGGAGATCAAGAAGGGTGAGATGACCGACGAGCACGGCCACGGCAAATGATAATACCCTCTCCCTATGGGAGAGGGCTAGGGTGAGGGGGATATGTTGCTGCCTCCCTGTTTTCCCCTCATCCGGCCTTCGGCCACCTTCTCCCATGGGGAGAAGGTGTTACGACTACAGGAGATACAGTTCATGCTGGAAAAACTCATTGCCTATACGTTGCGGCAGAAAGGAATGATCATCTTCCTGGCGCTGCTGATTATCGTCGCGGGACTGTATTCGTACGCGAGACTCCCCATCGACGCCTTTCCCGACGTGACCAACATCCAGGTGGAGGTTGTCAGCCACGCCGACGGCCTGTCGGCCATCGAAATTGAGAGGAACGTCACCTACCCCATCGAGATGGCCATGCGGGGGCTCCCCGACATTGAACAGATGCGCTCGGTCACCAAATTCGGCCTCTCCATCGTCACCATCGTCTTCAAGGACAACGTGGATATCTACTTCGCCCGGCAGCTGGTGTTTGAGCGACTGGCAGAGGCCCGGGAGAAGGTGCCGAAGGGAGTCGAGGTCGCCATGGGGCCCATCGGCACCGCCATGGGGGAGATCTACCAGTACACCCTGGAAGGAAAGATGCCCCAGGATCCGCAGCAGAAGACGGCCTACCTGACCAACCTGCGGACCGTCCAGGAATGGATCGTGACCCCGCAGCTGAAGAACGTGGCCGGGGTGAACGAGATCAACTCCTTCGGCGGCTATTTCAAGCAGTACCAGGTGCTCGTGGCGCCGGAAAAGCTCCTGAAGTACGGCATCACCGTGGATGACGTCTACACCGCCATCGGCAGCAACAACGAGAACGTGGGGGGCAACCTCCTGGAGCGGGGGACGGACCAGTACATCGTCCGCGGCGTCGGCCTGATCAAGGATGTGGGGGACATCGAGAACATTGTCCTCAGGTCGGCGGGGGGGACCCCCACCTACATCCGCGACGTGGCCCAGGTGAAGGTGGGTGAGGCGGTCCGCATGGGGGCCGCCATGAAGGACGGCAAGGATGAGTGCGTCGGCGGCATCGTCATGATGCTGCGGGGCGAGAACAGCCGCGACGTGGTGCGCCGGGTTGCGGAAAAAGTGAAGGAAATCAACGAGAACAACGTCCTGCCGGAAGGGATCAAGATCGTTCCCTATTACGACCGGAGCGACATCGTCAAGGCCAGCGTCGGCACGGTCAACAAGGCGCTCATCGAAGGTTCTATCCTGGTCCTGATCGTTCTCTATCTGCTCCTGAACAGCATCCGGGGGAGCATCGTAGTCCTGATCGCCCTCCCCCTCTCCCTCCTGGCGACGTTCGTCGTGATGAAGCTCTCGGGAATCAGCGCCAACCTCATGTCGCTGGGGGGCCTGGCCATCTCCATCGGGATGATCATCGACACCACCATCATCCAGGTGGAGAACGTGCAGCGGCACCTAAGCGAAGAAGGGGAACGCCATCCCAAACTGGTGACGGTGCTGAAGGCGGTCATGGAGGTGCGCAAACCGAGTATCTTCGGCGAAATGATCATCGCTATCACCTTCATCCCGATCCTGGCTCTGGAGGGGATCGAAGGGAAGATGTTCGGCCCCCTGGCCATCACCGTGGCCATTGCCCTCCTGGCGTCCCTGCTCCTTTCCATTTTCATCATCCCAGTGCTCTGCAGCCTCTTCCTGAAGCCGGATCCGGAAAAGGAGAGCGTCATCATGCAGCGGGCCCACCGGCTCTACGAGCCGCTCCTCGACTACGCCATGAACAAGCGGCGCGTGGTGCTCGGGGTGGCCGGAACGCTCCTGGTGGTCTCCCTCGTCATGGTGACCCGGCTCGGGACGGAGTTCATCCCTACCATGGATGAAGGCTCCTTCGACATGGATGTCTCCCTGCTCCCCGGTGTTTCCCTGGCCAAGGCCATGGAGGTCAACCAGCGGGTTGCAGAGAAACTGAAGCAGTTCCCCGAGCTGGGAACGGTGGTGTCGCGGACCGGCCAGACCGGCGTGGCCCTGGACACCAGGGGGTCGGACAAGACCGGCTACGTGGGGATCTTCAAGCCGAAGGACGAATGGCCGCGGGACATCTCCAAGGAAGAGCTCACCAACGAGATGCGCGAGTCCCTGGAGTCCATCGCCGGCATCACCTTCGGCTTCAGCCAGCCTATCCAGTGCCGCATCGACGAGCTGGTGGCCGGAACCCGGGCGCAGCTGATCCTCAAGCTCTTCGGCGACGACATCGACGTGCTCAGTGCAAAGTCCCAGGAGATCGCCAAGGTCCTCTCCACCATCAGGGGCGGCACCGACCTGAACGCCGAAAAGGTCTCCGGACAGCCCTACCTGACCGTCAACATCGACCGGGCAAAAATCGCCCGCTACGGCCTCAACATCAGCGACGTGCAGAAGGTGATCGAAATCGCCGTTGCCGGCAAGGCGGCATCGCAGCTCTACGAGGAGAACCGCAGCTTCGACATCACGGTGCGTCTGCCGGAGGAGAAGCGCAACTCCCTGGACGCCATCAACAACCTGATCATCACCACGAAGACCGGGGTCAACGTCCCCCTCCAGCAGCTGGCCGAGGTGAAGATGATCGAAGGCCCGGTGCAGATCAGCCGCCAGGACGGGGTGCGCCGCATCGGGATCGAGATGAACATCACCGGCCGGGACATCGGCAGCTTCGTTTCCGAGGCGAAGCAGAAGATCAGGGAAGAAGTGAAGCTCCCCCCCGGTTACTACCTCACCTGGGGCGGGCAGTTCGAGAACCAGCAGCGGGCCATGAAGAAGCTGATGATCATCGGACCGGTGGCCATCGGCCTGATCCTGCTCCTCCTCTACGTCACCTTCCGTTCGATCCGCCTGGCGTTCCTGGTCATCGCCAACCTCCCCTTTGCCCTGATCGGCGGGGTATTCGCGCTCTTCATCTCCGGGCAGTACCTGTCGGTGCCGGCCTCGGTGGGGTTCGTGGTCCTCTTCGGCGTTGCCGTCCTGAACGGCCTCGTGCTGGTGTCACGGATCTCACAACTGCGGGAGGAGGGGCTGGAACTGGAGGAGGCCATCCGCAAAGGTGCCGCCGACCGACTGCGGCCAGTGCTGATGACCGCCTCCATCGCCATCTTCAGCCTGATCCCCATGCTCCTGGCCGGCGGCACCGGCTCGGAGATTCAGAAACCGCTGGCAACGGTTGTCGTGGGCGGACTGGTGACGTCCACCCTGCTGACGCTTCTGGTCATTCCGTCGGTGTATGGCTGGTTTGAAAAGAGGAAGGTGGAGGAAGAGGTATGAACCGGATCACCATGACCGTGCTGGCCGTCGTCACCCTTGCCATCCTTGGCGGTTGCGCGGGGACTGCCGAACTGGCACGAACCGCTGCCATCGCCACGCGGCAGGATGTTTTTGTCGAAAAAGCGCAGGGGCAGTCTCTACCGCCGGGCTATGCCGAGCTTCGGGTTGTGTCGTCCCTGAAGACCCATGGGCCGGAAATCTATTCACGCAGAGACGTCCACGGCACCCCGGAATACAAACTGCTGTTGAACATCGGGGGGCAGACTGCGGAGCTTTCAGGCGATCCCCGCCCGGAGCGCAGCGAGCCCCTCGGACTCCGCGACCCGGAGGCCGGCGAGGGGATGAGGTACCGGTTCACGCAGACCCTGTATGTCAAGGCGGGCACCCACCACATGGTGGTTGCCCTCCCCGCCGACAACGTCGCCACCGAGCGGGAGATCATCCTCCCCGAGGGGAGCAGCACCACCATCGTGTTGGAGCCGGGATACGGTACAGCATCCCCCCGAAGGCGTCCTTCGTCCTACACCGTAACCGATTTCAGGGAAGGGATCCGCGCCCTGCGCGTAGTGCTCAATGACGAGACCATTTAAGGCGCGGGAACTCAGTGGGTCCAGTCGATGATCCGGGTCTCGGGACCGACCTTTTTCTCCACGGCGCCCTTGATGGCGGCGAAATGGGGGCAGGGATACCCGATGGGATTGCCATTTTTCATGCAGGAGGCGAACACGATCGCCTCCGCTCCGCGCTCGACCATCATCTTGGCCCTGGTCACGGCTTTTTTGCCGGAGCAGCCGCCGCACGAAAGAAACCCGATGATCTCCACCGGCCCGGTTTCCGCAAAGGCCAGGCTCCCCTCACGGGCGACCTTGAAATCGGTGCTCCCCGGACACATATCCTCGGTCAGCTGACACCGGATGATTCCCACTTTCATCGCTGCGTTCCTCCCTCTCGTTTTTCTGCTCGAATGACTACACCAGCCGGAACCATATAAGGCTTCCCTCCCGTTGCATCGTCGCCATGCAGGATTACAATGGTTGTACCCTTTTATAGCATCTCACCGGGTTTTTTAAAAAGACAGACTACGCGACACCACGAGCTTCGCCCCGGTGGCCCTCACGAAGGAGCACAGCATGCACAGCAGCGAACTGAACGCCAGAATCGTCAGCCGCGGCAAGGAATTTTTCACCAGCATCGCCGGCGAGAAGCCGTCCCTCTTCGACAAGGGGGCCTGGATGGGAAAGGCCATGGACTGGAGCATGCGGAACGACCAGTTCAAGGTCCAGCTGTTCCGGTTCGTGGACGTGTTCCCCTCCCTCACCACCAGCAGGCTCCTGACGGAGCACATCCGCGAGTACTTCGGGGATGAGGAGGCAATGCCCCCGTTCATGGCCACTGGGGCCAAGGTGGCGGGGATGCTCGGCTCCTTCGGCGGCGCCGTGCTGAACCGGGTGCTCACCTCCAATGTCGAGGATATGGCCCGCCAGTTCATCGTGGGTGAAACCACGAAGGAGGCGGTGAAGAACCTGGAAAAACTCCGGAAAGACGGCTTCGCCGCCGTGGTGGATGTCCTCGGCGAGGCGACTCTTTCGGAGGAGGAGGCCGAGGCCTACACGAACACGTACCTGGAGCTTCTGGAGACGCTGAAGAAGGAGCAGGGAACCTGGAAGGGACTACCGGGCACGGGGGGCGATCCGGATCTCGACTGGGGCCACGCCCCCAGGGTGAATATCGCGGTAAAGCCCACGGCCCTCTACTGTCTCGCCAATCCCCAGGATTTCGAGGGGTCGGTGGTCGCCATCCTGAACCGGATGCGCCGCATCTTCCGGAAGGTCATGGCGCTAAACGGCTTCCTCTGTATCGACATGGAATCGTACCGCTTCAAGGACATGACTCTGGAGGTCTTTCGCCGCCTCAGGCTGGAGCATCCGGGCTATCCCCACCTGGGGATCGCGCTCCAGGCCTACCAGAAGGATACGGACCGGGACCTGGACGGCCTCCTGGCCTGGGCGAAGGAGCAGGGGGTCCCGATCTCCATCCGCCTCGTGAAGGGGGCCTACTGGGACTACGAGACCGTCCGGGCCCGGCAGAACGGCTGGGAGGTGCCGGTATGGACCATCAAGGCCGAAACCGATGCCGCCTTCGAGCGCCAGTCCCGAAAGATTCTGGAAAACCACGCCGTCTGCCACTTCGCCTGCGGCTCCCACAACATCCGCACCATTTCGGCGGTCATGGAGCTGGCGCGGGAACTGAACGTCCCCCCTGACCGCTACGAGTTCCAGGTCCTCTACGGCATGGCCGAGCCGGTCCGCAAGGGGATCCTCAGGGTTGCGGGGCGCATCCGCCTCTACTGTCCCTACGGGAGCATGGTGCCGGGGATGGGGTACCTGGTGCGCCGGCTCCTGGAGAACACCGCCAACGAATCGTTTCTGCGCAAGAGCTTTGCCGAGGAGGCCCGGATCGAACAGCTCCTGGAAGACCCGGCCGTGGCGGCGGAGCGGGAGCGGGAAGCCCGGGCCGCCAGGCCGGAAAAGGAGCGGACGGGCCCCGACGGTCTCCCCCCCTTCGGGAACGAGCCGATGGTGGATTTCACCCGGCCCGACCACCGCGCCGCCTTTCCGGATGCGTTGGCCCGGGTGCGGACTCAACGTGGAAAAACCTATCCCCTCTTCATCAACGGTAAAGAGGTCCTGACCGCCGAACTCATGCCGACCGTGAACCCCAACAACCCCTCCGAGGTCCTGGGGCAGATCTGCCAGGCCGGGACAAAGGAGGCGGGGGATGCCGTCGCCGCAGCCAAGGCCGCCTTTCCGGCGTGGCGCGACACCGATCCCCGGACCCGCGCCGACTATCTCCTCAAGGCAGCTCTGATAGCCCGCACGCGGATTTTCGACCTCTCCGCCTGGCAGATCCTCGAAATCGGCAAGCAGTGGGACCAGGCCTATGCCGACGTGACCGAGGCCATTGATTTTCTGGAATACTACGCCCGGGAGATGATGCGGTTGGGAGAGCCCCAACGGCTCGGCCACGCACCGGGGGAGCTGAACCATTACTGCTACGAGCCCCGGGGAGTGGCCGCGGTCATCGCCCCCTGGAACTTCCCCCTGGCCATCAGCACGGGGATGGCTGCGGCGGCAATCGTCACCGGCAACTGCGTGGTCTACAAGCCGTCGGGCCTCACCCCCATCGTCGGCTGGCACCTGGCGGAGCTCTTCCGGGAGGCGAGGCTCCCCGACGGGGTCTTCAACTACGTGCCGGGGCGGAGCTCGGTCATGGGAGACTACTTGGTGGACCACCCGGACGTGAGCCTCATCGCCTTCACCGGCTCCCTGGAGACGGGCTTGAGGATCAACGAGCGGGCCGCCAGGGTCCAGCCTGGTCAGGCCAACGTGAAACGGGTCATCTGCGAGATGGGGGGGAAGAACGCCATCATCATCGACGACGACGCGGACCTGGACGAGGCGGTCCCCCAGGTGCTCTCATCGGCCTTCGGGTTCCAGGGGCAGAAGTGCTCGGCCTGCTCCCGGGTCATCGTGCTGGACGCCATCCATGACCGGTTCGTGGCGCGGCTCGTGGCCATGGCCCGGGCCATCTCGGTGGGTCCGCCGGAGGACCCGGCCCACTCCATGGGGGCCGTGGCCGACGACAACGCCATGAAGAGGATCAGGGAGTACATTGAAATCGGGAAAACGGAGGGGCAGCTCCTCCACGAAGGGCCGGTGCCGGCCGGCACCGGGTACTACGTCCCCATGACCATCATCGGCGGCATCCGGCCCGAGCACTGCATCGCCCGGGAGGAGATCTTCGGCCCGGTGCTGGCGGTCATGCGGGCCAAGGACTTCGATGAGGCCATCCAATGGGCAAACGCCCCCCGGTTTGCCCTCACGGGAGGGGTCTTCAGCCGCAGCCCCGAGCACCTGGCAAAGGCGAGGCGGGAGTTTCGGGTGGGAAACCTCTACCTCAACCGCGGCATCACCGGCGCCCTCGTGGAGCGGCAACCCTTTGGCGGCTCCCGCATGTCGGGGGGAGGGACCAAGGCGGGGGGACCTGACTACCTCCTCCACTTCATGGACCCGCGAACGGTGACCGAGAACACCATGCGGCGCGGCTTCGCGCCGAGCGACGAGGAGAGCGGCCGCCTTTAAAACTCAGAAGGCAAACCCCACCTTAAGCCCGACATGGTGCGCCACGGAATCGGGCTGGAAGGCACCGGAGGCTACCAGGACCGCACCTGCGGAACCGGAAGATTTCTCCACCCGCACCGTGTCGGACTGGCCGAATTCCATCTGCTCGTAGAAGACGCCGATCCTCCACTGCCCGAATGTGGCGCCGGCTTCGGCGAAAGCCGACGGTTTATTCTTGGGCTCGGTGACAAAATCGTTGTACCCATCCGAACTCCAGTCGGTATGAACGCGGGTGTACACGGGGAGGGTGACTCCTCCTTCGGCAAACAGATGCTTCGTCGCACCCCGCACACCGATCCTTCCGTAAAAACTGTTCCAGTCCTCGACCGAAAGGGATCTCAGCCAGAATTTATGGCCCAGCACGGCAAAGGGCGAAACCGAAAAAGCTTCCCCCACCGGCAGCTTCAGCCCCACCCGGACCTCTTCGGTGGTTCCGAAATAGGTTGTATCACCCTCAAGGGGTGCCCAGGTCCCCACCTGGAATCCCCGGTAGTCGACGTTCCCCCCCCAGACCTCAAGAGACGGCCGGATGAACACCCTCTCCCCGACAAAGCCGGTGTAGGCAATGCCGGCACCGCTCACCAGCCCCCTTTCCCTGATAACCCCTTTATCGCTGACGGTTTCCTTCCAGTCGAAGTAGCCGCTCTTGAGAAAAACTTCGGTCTCCCCCGCCCAGGCAGAGGCGGCCAGGCACACGAGCACACACACCGTGAGAACCAGTCGCATACGTCTTCTTCCTCTCCATTTCTTCCGTTTTCGGGGTCACCAGAATTTTCGGTGACCCTGAGACTCTCTTCGGCAGGGGAGAGAAAAACTTTAGGAATAATTTTAGAGAGTTGCATGACGGACCGGCGGCAGTCATTCCCTAAGGAAAGCTCGTGCAACAGCCACGGCAAAGGGGACGGATACCTACGGGGAGGACGTTGGAATGGAAGGGGAGGGAGAATTGATCAGGAAGAGAATACAGAGGGAGATTCCCCCTGCGGGATTACCGCAGGGGGAGAAATCTTTATTAACTCCACCGCCACCAATCATAGTCAAGCACGGGAAGTGGCCACTCGTCGACTTCAGGGGTATTGGACATACGTACCAGGGAGTTCGGGGTCTTGAGGTTCATAAAGAATACGTCATCGTCATTGTTATCCCATGCATATCCAAGGACGTCGACGCCAATCTGGCCATACACCTCTATCCAGCGGACATCAGCCGGGATGGTGCCGAGGGTTGCCACCAGCCTGTTGGTTGCCGCGTCGAAGGACTGGAGCGCACCTCCCCCAAACCCCGTCCCGTCGGTTTTATAGCCGGTGGCCATGACCATGTATTGGGGAGTTGAGCTGACCGCCGGGGCATAGGTGTTGGAGACTGAGGCACCGACCCAGTAGGCATTGGCAGTCTCGCTCAGGACGGTTCCGTCATCCCTGACGGCTACCGCCGTTGGAATTCCTTCCTTAGAGGAGTTGAAATAAACAACTGTCCCCTTGGCTCCCACGAACCCCCACCCGGCTGGGGAGAGGATGACAGGCTCTCCGCCCACCTTCGGTTTCGCCAGCATCTTTCCTCCCTGGTAATACACCACCTTGGTGTCGGTAAAGCCGAAAGGCATCGCCCATGCGCCATCAGTCGGCACGAATGTCTCAGCCGATGTCGGATTGCCGAGGGGCACCTTCAGGATGTTATAGCCACCGTCCGTAACGTAGAGATGATCGCCGTCCTTTACGGTGTTGCCATATATACCCGTTGCGGTGGAAGTGAGCCTCCTGAGTTCCCCCGTGGCCACATGGTAGCCATAGAGATCGCCGTCGACCTCCATGAAGATCCCCTCGAGGGTGGAGTCCACGAACGCGACACTGTTCTTATAGGGGATAACATCCTTGCCGTTCTGGAAGTTCGCATCGTATCGTTTGATCACATTGGCATTGTCTTCAAAGGCGAGCCAACCGATGATGGCGCCGGTCTGGTCGTTAAGAGCTGAAAGGGGTTCCTTGGCCGGGATCGGTGTATCCGTAGCGCTCATCCCCACCCTGACCATCTTATAGCTTGTTCCCGATGCATCTCCTGCTGCCAATGACGCTTGCTTAATAGCTACCGGTTCTACCGGTACCGGTGTGGGTGTAGGTGTGGGTGCTACCGCGACTGCACGAAAAACGACCTGCGCATTGTTATGGTTGGCAAGGTCGGGTGCAACCGTTTCAATGGACTGAACGTCGGCCGCACTGGAGAGCTGGACCGGGGCAGGAGTCGCCCCCTTCAGGGCGCTTACCTTGTACAGTTTCCCCCCCTTCACGTAGACCACCGTGCGGGCGTGGAGATCGGTCACCGTCTTGGCGGCAGCGTCGATGGTGCCGTGTACTATGGTTGCTTCATCAGCATGCGCTTCGCTGTCAACAACCAGGGGGTTTGCGGGATTTGCCGGGTCGACGGCGTGGAGGCTGCCGGCAAAGAAGCGGTAGGTGTCTGTTTGGGTTGCGGCCGGCGCGGCGCCACCACCACCTCCTCCCCCGCAGCCTGCAAACGCCAGGGCAGTCAGCGTGAGGAGCACGAAAGGTACTATCCGCCTGAAATATCTCATACTATCCTCCTTGATAGTTGTAGTAAAACTGCCTTGCCAATACAAAGAGCAAGGTTGTCAGGCTTGCACCCTGACATGGTGAGAAAAGGGGGTCGTATCCACACTCCCGCCAACTGACACCATGCAAACACGCCCCTCGACTTCTGTCTCAGGCCATTGTATTCCTCATGAGACATCACCTCCTGTCGGATTGTTTTACATTCCAATCAGTTGAGCGGAAAAAACCATTGATGGCACATAGGGATTACATAGAAGACTAACGGTGGGGCATGGAGCCTTCACAGTGGCTCCGCATTTGCAGCATAAGGAATGTTCGGGAATGGTTAGAGGATTCCCGAGAGGTGAAAGCGTCATCCGTGGCAAAGCCTTTATGCAATTAATCAAGGTTAATGCAATGTGCGTTCCAGATTATAACATGCCAATAAACAGTTCTTTTTTGATTAAAGGATGTGCCCACTGTAAAGGCGTTCGACGAACTTAGCGGCGTTAATGAAATTTTATGTAATAATTTTCGACACTTGCCCATAGGACCATCGGTAACGTTGCACAAGGACAAAGTATTACCCCGATGACCTTTGCTACACCATGGCACTCACCTCCGCCACATGGCCCTTTATATCGCCCACCGGGCATACGTGCTGGAAACCGTCCGTAGGGTCCGGCCGGGGAACTGGCGGACAATCCCGAAATCCGAAAAGCCTACCCGGGGAGAATGACCGGCCGTTTGACAGCAGCCCCTTCACTGTTAGAATGTGACCATAGTCGACCGTTCCGACCAATCTTTTTTCCAGGAGGTGGCACGGATGCTCATACGGGTCAGATATCAGGACAACACCTACGACATGGTGAAGGCGTGGCGCCTTGAGGAGTACATCGCCACGGGCAAAATTTCCGCCTTCCACCGGGGCAACGAATGGGTGACCGTCAGTCGCGACCAGGTCCGCCACAGCGGCGACACATCCTATGGCGGCCCCGAACGGCGCCGGCGTGAAAACAACCTCTCCCGGGTCGCCTGACCGGAATTCTCCCATGACCGGTGCCCAGAGGCACCGTTTGCATTCTTCCAGCCCGGCCGACAGATAACTGTTCCGCCACACCCCGATTCAGACTACACAGTGCCTGTCGGCCCCTGCACGGGAGGCGGCCCATGGACGGTGAGCAGCCGACCTTCATTTTCGAGCTCCAGAAGGAGCTTGACGCGATTCGGGAAAACTTCAGGGCAACGGCATCTCCTGACGTCGTTACCGCCATGGATCGGTCTGCGGAGGAACTCATCCGCGCCGGGATCGTGGAACGGGCACTGCAGGTGGGCTCCCCTGCACCGGATTTTGCCCTCCCCAACGCCGTGGGGCGGGAAGTCCGCCTCTCGTCGGTCACAGCTCGGGGGCCCTCGGTAATCACCTTCTACCGCGGAGCCTGGTGACCTTACTGCAGCCTGCAGTTGCGGGCCTACCAGAAAATCCTTCCCCAGCTCAAGTTACTGGGGGGAGAGCTCCTCGCCATCTCCCCCCAGACCCCTGACAAGACCCAGGCGACCCTCCTCAAGAACTTCCTCGAATACGAGGTATTGAGCGACGTGGGGAACCGTGTCGCGAAACGTTTCGGCCTCGTTTACCCGGTGGGCGCCGAGGTACGGCGGATCTACCTGGGCTTCGGCGTCGACCTGGCCGAGTACAACGGCGACGACTCCTGGGAACTCCCTCTCCCCGGCACCTTCGTCATCGACCGGACCATGACCGTCCGGCTTTCCTTTGTGGATGCAGACTATACCCGGCGCCTGGAGCCCGCCGCAATCCTCGACACCCTCCGGGCAATGCGGGATGTGGGGGGTATTCCGTGATTACCACGCTTCTGGAAGGAAACCGGCGCTTCGTGGCCGAGACGTTCGAGAAGGAGAAGGAGTTGTTTGTCGAACTGACGCGGGGACAGAAACCGACAGTTCTCTGGATCGGTTGCTCCGACTCGCGGGTGCCGGTCAACACCATCACCCAGACCAAGGCCGGCGAGGTCTTCGTCCACCGCAACGTGGGGAATATCGTCGCCGCCAACGACTGGAACCTCTCCGCTGTCCTGGAATTCTCCATCAACCACCTGAAGATCCCCGACATCGTCATCTGCGGCCACTACGGCTGTGGCGGCATCCAGGCCCTCGACGAGGAAAACAGCGACGACAAATACATTCCCATCTGGCTCATCAACGCCTACAAGGCAAAGGAACGGGTCGACGAAAAGCTCCGGGCGCTCCACATAGATATTCCCCATGAGCAGCGGATGAAGCTGATCGTGGAGGAGAATGTCCGCCTCCAGCTGGAACACCTGCGCGAATACCCCTTTGTCCGCAGGGCCGTGGAAGAGGGAAAACTAACCCTTAACGGCTGGGTCTACGACATGGGCAACGGCGAGATCAGGATAGTCGCCACCGAGAGTGCGCCCAGGATCGGGAAGGGGACATGCAGCATTAAAATAAAATAACATCGTTATATTTTTCAGAAAATTTACGAACCAGCCTATTGCAATAGCCTTTCACTACTTATACAATCAACAAAACACAACATCAAAATCGGCTTAGCGATCAGCTTTTCCTTCACATCTCTCAAGGAGGCAACCCGGTGAAAAGTCATGTCTGGCGCCCCCTGTTCGTGGCTCTCGGTCTCGTCATCCTCATCCTCGTTGCCAGGGTCTTCGTGGTTCCCGCGGATTTCGGCATCGGAGAGCGGGGCTACATGTACGGCTGGCACCGCAAGGGAAACGAGGAGGAGTGGAAGAAGGTCACGGTCAAGTACAAGACCAAGGCATACTGCAAGGAATGCCACGGGGAAAAGGTGGAGAGCATCGGCCGCTCCCCCCACGGTGTCCTGCAGTGTGAAAACTGCCACGGGCCGGCCCTGGACCACCCGAAAGACCCGCCGACTCTCACCATCGACCACAGCCGCAAGCTCTGCATCCGGTGCCACGCCAAGCTCGACACACCATCCAGCGGCAGGTCGAAGATCCGCGGCATCGATCCCGAGACCCACAATCCCGAGGCCGAATGCAGCCTCTGCCACGACCCCCACCACCCGAACCTGGAGGAGCTGAAACGCCATGAATAGACGCGAGTTTCTCAAGCGGAGCATGGTTGTCGTGGCCGGCATGGCGGTGCCGGCGGCGGCCCTACACCTCATCGACCCGAAACAGCTTCTGGCAGCAAAGCCGGAACTCCGCTGGGCCTTCCTGGTGGATGCCTACAAGTGCGTCGGCTGCGGATTCTGCGTCAAGGCGTGCAAACTGGAGAACGAGGTACCCTATGAGGCCAATGTTTCCCGCACCTGGGTGGAGCGCTATGTGGTGAAGAAGGACGGTGAAGTCCTGATAGACTCCCCCAAGGCGGCCCGGGATGGGTTCACCACGAAGAAAATCGAGGTGGGAGAAGGGAAGTTCCGGGAGGTGAAGGACGAGGAGATCGAGAAGGCCTTCTTTGTGCCGAAACTCTGCAACCAGTGCGAGAATCCCCCCTGCGTTCAGGTCTGTCCCGTGGGGGCCACCTACGCCACGGCGGACGGGGTGGTGCTCGTGGACCGGAAGTGGTGCATCGGCTGCGGTTACTGCATCATGGGGTGCCCCTACGGGGTCCGCTTCTTCCACCCGGTCCACAAGACGGCGGAGAAATGCAACTTCTGCTACCACCGGATCACCAAGGGGATGAAGTCGGCCTGCGTCGACGCCTGCCCCTTCGGGGCCCGGCAGATCGGCAACCTCCGGGACCCCGACGACCCGGTCACCAAGGTGATCATGACCGAGCGGGTCGGCATCCTCAAGGAGGAGTACGGAACCAAGCCCCAGGTCTACTACATCGGCCTGTCCAAGGAGGTACGCTAGCCATGCTGCATGGGGAAGCCTGGACCGTTAAGGAGCTCTTCGTCTATCCCAACGAGTATATCTACTGGACCATCCAGATCGTCATGTACCCGTTCCTCACGGGTCTTGTGGCCGGGGCCTTCGTGCTGTCGTCCCTCTACCACGTCTTCGGCGTCACGAAGCTGAAGGAGATCGCCCGTTTCTCCCTGGTCTTTTCCTTCGCCCTACTCCCCTGCGCCCCCATGCCGCTCCTCCTCCACCTCCAGCAGCCCCAGCGGAACCTCAATGTCCTCATGACCCCCCACTTCACCTCGGCCATCGCCGCCTTCGGGATTGTCTTCCTCACCTACGGGATGATCGTCGCCTCGGAGCTCTGGTTCGTCTACCGTGGTTACTTCGTCACCACCGCCCGGGAGCTGCGCCTGAAGCCGAACCGCACCCTCTCCGAAACCTTCCTCATGGGCCTCTACTCGATCCTCGTGATGGGAGCCTGGGACGTGAGCCACCACGCCCTGGAGCAGGACGAGAGGGCGGTGAAGATCCTGGCCGCGGTCGGCATTCCCGTGGCCTGCTTTCTCCATGGCTACGCCGGCTTCATCTTCGGCTCGGTGAAGGCCAACGCCCTCTGGATGACGCCGCTCATGCCGGTCATCTTCATCTGCTCGGCGGTGGTCTCGGGGATTGCCCTCTGCATTCTCACCTACGTCATCACCATGGAGCTGAGAAAACTCATCATTGCCTGGCGGTGGAAGGAGAACCCCTCCCTCCCCTCCCCCGGTGAACTGGGAGGGGTGGAGACCCAGGTGGTGACGATGACCTCCAGGTATCTCATCATGTTCCTCATCCTCGCCATCACCCTGGAGCTTCTCGACCTGATCTTCCGGGGGTACACGGCGGTCAAATCGTGGGATATCCTCCGAAGCGTCATCTACGGCAAGGACTTCACCTCAATCTTCATCCTCCAGTACGGGCTCGGGAACCTGGTTCCCTTCATCCTGTTCCTCATGCCGGGACTCACGGTCCGCCGGGCGGTGGTCGGGACGGTCCTCGTCCTCTTCGGGGTCTTCATGATGCGGTGGAACGTGGTCATCGGCGGCCAGGCCTTCTCCGCCTCCTTTGCCGGGTTCATGCACTATCACATGCCGATCTGGCCCCACGACATGGAGACCTTCAAGGAGGGGCTCTTCGGCGCCCTCATGGTGGGCTCTATCCCCTTCGCCCTCTTCTGGCTCCTTTCCCGCATCTTCCCAATCTTCGACCTGAAGGAACCCCACTGACCTCTCCCCGTTCTTCGGCACAAAAAAGGGCGGCCTGCATGGCCGCCCGGAGAAAGGACGTTCGGAGAGGGCTCGCGCCGGATGATGCGAGCAACCCTCTTTTCCGGCTTTACGCCAGGGTCTTCGCTTCCCGTTCCACGATCTCGATGATCTCGCGGTAGATGGCAATCATGACGCCGATCTCACGCCACTTCTTCGCCACCATCCTGAGCAGAGACAAAGCGTGGACCAACGTGCCGGAAAAAACGAAGATTCCGGCGATTCGGGTATCCTCGTTTCCCATCATGTAGCAGGAGACGACCCCCACGGTGATCATGGAGGCAAACCACGCCAGTTCCGGACCCTTGAAGGGGTTCTCCATGAGCGTAAGGAAATCAACATAGTAGCGGGAAAGCCCCCGCACCTTCTTGAGGAATTCAGCCAGCTCGTCCCCTGCATATCTCAGGTATGCATAGGAGATGAACCGGTCCGCCGCCGACTTTTTCCCCGTTTTCATCCGCTCGTTCACGTACTTGTCAATAGCCTCATCAATAACTGTCGTGTCCATAAACCCACCCTTCTGTCTACTGTCCACTTCAAGACGTATAACAGGTCGGGAAATTTTCCCGCAACCACTGGCCTGGCAAAGAATTGACGACGCATTTTCGACGTCTTCCATGTTCCTTTGCGCAGAATTAAACTACACAAATCGTGCCAGCAGATGCCCGCTTCGCATCTTATGGTTTTTTCTTCAGTGGTTACAGGCAGTTCGGGCAATGTTCCTTATGTGTATATCATTTTACTACAGTTTCATATTTTACATCATATCAGGTCACATTATATTTCTGTTAACACGCGGATCGTTGTACGGCGGGCATTTACATCTGGAGGAGGGACAGTGACGCGGCATCGGGCATTTCGCAGCGGCGCGAAGCGCCCCAGCACATTTTCGTAGCGATGCGAAAAAGGAGAGATGTGTCGGAGGGGCAGCCGGGCCGCCCCTCCAGAAATGAGCTAATTGAAGAAAAATCTTACACCCACGGTACCGGCAACGCCGCTCGGGTCAAAATTTCCCGGTCTGCCTTCCGCCGTCATGTCGACCTCGGGAGCAATAACCCCTTTGACCTCGGCGTTCAACACAAGCTGTCTGGTGACGAAATAATCAACACCCCCGTTGACATGGACTCCAACTCCCGTGTCCACATGGGCCTTTGTGCCCGAAGGGCGCGTATAATCGATCAGCAGGATGTCGAGACCACCCCCTGCGTAAGGGACAAACTTGGATTGGGGCAACAGGAATCGATACTGCCCCCCCAGGGAGACGTTCACAACCTCAAAGTCCCCCTCGTCCAGTCCCGAAACGCGGTTGGAGCCGAATTCGGTATGCGTCACGTCGATCTCGGCCGCTATGTTATCGGTAATGCCGTAGATCACCCCGCCTCCGCCGATGAACCCGACGTCGGTCTCCAACTTGCGGTCGTCAAAATCACTCTCGGCAGGGAGGTAAACACCGAGCCGCCCCGTAACGCCCAACTTTCCCTTGATGCTGTCGGCCAGCGCCGTGCCGCTGAGGCCGGCAACAGCCACAACAATCCATGCCACGGTTACCAATCGCTTCATCCTTTCTCCTCCTTGATTAGAATGTGCTGGCGCACCGTCTTCACGCCATGTCGATGACCGTCTTCACCGCCTTCTCGATCCCTTCGGCCGCTTCAGAGATCCGGTTGGCAAGCATGTAGGCGGGGGTGGTGACAATCTTGTTCTCCCGGTCCACCACAAATTCCGTAACTGGACAATCAACATGCTCGCTCCCCGTAGCGGCAATTGCTGCCGCCGTGCCGGCGTCGGTCCCGATGGTCACTTTCGGCTTGTAGTCACGGCCGAGGGTTGCGGCGATGAGAGCCGGAGCGATGCAGATGGCGCCAATGGGCTTCTTCGCGAGGGCCATCTCCCGGATAAGCCGCGCCACCTCGGGATGGATGGCCGCATCTGCCCCCTTCTCCGCGAAATTGCAAAGGTTCTTTGCCGCCCCGAAACCGCCGGGAAAGACGACGGCATCCAGGTCGGCAGCCGCAATCTCCGCCACGTTCCTGATCTTGCCGCGTGCGATCCGGGCCGACTCCACGAGGGTATTGCGGACGGCGCCGGTCTCCTGGGAGGTGAGATGGTTCACCTCGCGAAATTCCATGTCGGGCGCCAGGCATACCGCCTCTGCCCCGTTCCGGTCGATGGCAAGCAGGGTAAAAACCGCCTCGTGAATCTCACTACCGTCGTAAACACCACAGCCGGAAAGGACAACTCCGATTTTCTTCATGCGCTCTCCTCCTTGTTTTCGTTGCGGGATGGCGGACGCCGGTCATATCTGGCGTGAATGGAGTAATAGAGGGTACCAAAGTGGAGTAAAGTGTAATCCCTCTCCCCCCTCTCCGCAAGGATGATTTTTACACGCTTGTGTCAATTACTGGAGGAAAAGGCTTACAGGAGGAGAGATCAGATACCGGCCGATGGTGCGCGACGGGCCTTCTTTTTCCGTGTGCGGAGATCGGCGAAAAAACCGCTCAGGATTGCGGAACATTCCTCTTCCCGCACCCGGGAAGTGAGTTCAACCCGGTGATTGAGCCGGCGGTCATCGGAGAGGTCGTAGAGGGAACCGGCCGCGCCTCCCTTGGGATCATGGCAGCCGAAGACCACCCGGTCGAACCGGGCGAGGATGATGGCCCCCATGCACATGAGGCACGGCTCAAGGGTCACATAGAGAACGCATCCCGTAAGGCGCCAGCACCCGAGTCGCCTGGCGGCCTGACGGATGGCTATCATTTCGGCGTGGGCCGAGGGGTCCTGCTTATTTTCCCGCAGGTTGTGCCCACGACCGATTACTGCGCCATTTCTGACAACGACAGCACCAATGGGGACCTCGTCCCGGGCAGCGGCCTTTTCCGCTTCTCGCAGGGCCTTCCCCATCCAGTAGCTGTCGTCCCGCACTCCCTCGGCTTTACGGCGAACCATCCGATCCGGTTCCTCTCCGTCGGTTATTGATACTGAACGTACAGGGGCTTCGGATCCAGCATGAGCACCTCGCGAGGGGTCATCATCGGGTCTCCCTTCTTGGTGTCATTGTGGTAGAAAAGCTTGAACCCCGTATACTGGACCGGCTCTGCCACGATATAGTCGGCATAGGAATCGCGCTTCAGCGAAGGTGCGCCCCAGCCGTCCATGTGCATGACGATCTGCACTTCGGGCCGGAGGGTGATTTTGCGTGCATTGGTGACGCCGTTGCGGGTAAAGCGATGTACCGTCAGCACCTTGGGAGGGAGGTTATTGGTCTTTACCAGGCGGCTGAGATACTCGGTGACGTAGTTGATATCGGCAGCATCGTAGGTGCCGATTTTCGTCCCCGGCTTCGCCCCGCTTTTGACAAGGTTAAATTCAGGATCGATGCCCAGATGAACGTCGGGATTTTTCAGGAGCCACTCGAAGCGCGGCAGAAGCGTCCTGATGTTCTCGTGCCCCGTCTGGATATCGATAAACATGAGGGCATTGGCCTCCCGTGCCCATTCATGCACCTGATTCACCACGTCATCCGGCATGACCATCCGGTATTTGCCACTCTTGCCAGGGTCACCCTGGGCTACCACTGCAATAAGATGAAGGGCCGGTTGCACCGGCTTCGAGGGGTCCGCCTTTTCCCAGCGGGACACCTCTTCCTTCAAGCGCCGCAGCATGTCATCCTTCGGATGTTCGCCCAGCGCCCCCATCTTCTTTGAAAGCGGATTCCCGTAATAGGCAACGATGCGCCTCCCGGGAAGGATCGCCCCCGGCAACGGGTTGGGGCTCTTCACGGGCCATCCGGCCTGCGCGGCCACCTCGGGGTTCTCGCCGGTCCGGTACCGGTTCTTCGGCGTGGCAACCCTCGAACTGGAAACAGGTTTAAAGCGTGGCTCTTCTGGTTGGGGAGGAGGAGCAACCGTCTTCTTTCCAGCAATCGCCGTTGACTCCAACGTCTCAACGGAACGACTGCTCTCCTGTTGTGCCTTGTTGAACTTGCATCCTGGCAGAACGGACAGCAGGAAGAGAACGCCGCACGCCGCAACGGCTACAACCCGGCGCCGCATGTAGGGGATATGTGATTTCACGTATGACTCCATCAAGAGAACAGTAGCTATGAACAACTCGTCAAGGCATAAGACTAGCAGGTTTCGTACCATTTCGGCCACATTCATCGCTCAACCGGTCACGCTGTCAGGTGGGCGCCCCACGCCTGAAAAGAAGAGGGGTTACGGCTCTTGCCGTAACCCCTCTTGTAAAAATGGCGCGCTCGAAGAGATTCGAACTCCTGACCCCCAGATTCGTAGTCTGGTGCTCTATCCAGCTGAGCTACGAGCGCGCATGCATTAACTGGCAGGAATGAAATCCACCAGCGTAAAACCGTACTTGGGATGACTGAATGAATGGGTCGTCGGATACAGCGAAAAAAGCCATCCCTTGAAAACTTCTTTTCCACCTTCAATGATTCGGATCTGGGCTGCCGGGTTTTTCGGCTCATTGGACTGGGACGTCAGGGTCGTTCCATCCATGGTAAATTGGGGGAGGAACGTGTCCACCGCAATGGTAAGTCCCGAGCCGGGAATTGCAAGCTGAGAGCCGATATTTACCGTGTAAACGGCTTCCTTGTTGACAGCCTTATCCGTGACGGCGATCTTGACCGCTTTCCACTTCCCCTTGACGCTTTCAGGGACGACAACTACCGATTCTTTCTTTTTTGTCGCCGCCTCCCCATGGGGAGATGCCATTCCCTCAGGCTTTGCTTCTTCCTTCTTGCTGCAACCGGCAACCGCTGCCATTACCATGGCAACTACCACAAAGAGCCTGAAAACCGACCCCACAAGGCCTCCTCAATCCGAATCGCGCCGGCACCGCCGTCGCGCTGTCAACTGGCGGAGAGAGAGGGATTCGAACCCTCGATACCGGTTTCCCAGTATACTCGCTTAGCAGGCGAGCGCCTTCGACCTACTCGGCCATCTCTCCCTTAAACTCATATCTGATAATGGCGGAGGAGGTAGGATTCGAACCCACGGAACTTTCGTTCAACGGTTTTCAAGACCGCCGCCTTAAACCACTCGGCCACTCCTCCGGGAGTCCAACCGATCCAACCTTATTATCCGCCCTACGCAGCCACACGGAACGTCCTGTTTAGCATACTTTCCGTGGTCACGCAATTAATTTTTGGTTCATCCGGGAATTCCGGGGAAAGCGGCCCTGATCTTGAGAAAGAAGTATTCGTGATCCCGGAAGCCGTAGGCCATTCTTTTGATCACCTTGATCTTGTTATTGATGCCTTCGAGGATTCCGGTGTGAAGGGGCCAGAGGCAGTGATTGAGGATTCCTTGGAGATAGCCCTTTAGCCGGCGGGCAAACAGGATGAGTGGCGGTATTCCACTCTCCATCGCCCTTTGGTGCCACTGCTCCCAGAATAGTCCCGCCTCTTCAATGCAGGTAAACTTCCACAGTTGCTTCAGATCGTCTTTGAGCAGGTAGACCGTAAGGAGGCTGCGGTTTGCCTCCAACAGTTCCTGGAGGCGAAGCATGTCGTCGCCCTTGACGTTCTCGCTGTTTCGTAGCAGCAACCACCGCGATGTTTTGACTACCTTCCGTGCCTTCTTGTCTTCCTTCAGGCGGTTTGCCTCATCGACTCGCACCCTGTCGATCACTTCCCTGCCATACTTCGCCACCACATGGAACAGGTCGTAGACTATGTCTGCCTGGGGCGAGTGCTGCTTGATTTCCTCCTCATATGATGCGTTCATATCCATCACGACCGCTTTGAGCCGTTTACAGCCATGTGGGCCAAGCTGCGTGAAGAAAGGACGGATACTCTCGCGACTCCTGCCTTTGCCGATCCATAAGACTTCCTTACGGTATGGCTCGATGATAACCGTCGCATAGCGGTGCCCCTTGTGAAGGGCGAACTCATCCATCCCGAGAACTTCGATGTTTGAGAGGTCGACGGTGCCGACCCGCTCTGTGAGTGAGCGCTTGTCGATTTCCTTCACCTGGTCCCAAGAAAGCCCCAGATACTGCGCCACGTGCTTCACAGACACGACACCACACAGTCGCGCTACGCTCTCTGCAAGCCTGCGCGTCACGCGGGCGTATTTCGCCAGCCATGACAGACGCTCCAGCGTTGGCCCACACTGAGGGCACAGCAGCCTGCGGCGGTGAACGATCAGATAAGTCTGAGCATCGAGAATCGGCAAATCTCGAATTACGCGCTTGGTCGTTTCATGGACGCTTGTGCAACGCCCACCGCACGAGCCACACACCATCTCATCCTGGGACAGGGCAATCAGTTCTACCTCGATCCGTTTGGCATCACTTGTGACGATAGTGCGTGCCCCAGCAACACGATATCCTTCCCACCCTCCCGCAATTGCGATAACATCGGAATACGACAACGGCAGCCTCCTGCGATCTTTTTTGGTTGGGGAACCATCAAGATACCGCAGTGCTGCCGTTGTTGTTTATTAATCTTCCCCGGAATTCCCTGAAGAACCTAATTTTTTCACCGCATCTAACGGCCGATGCTTGAACATCCTCCCATGTAGGGCCTCAACACCTCGGGAATCACCACGGTACCATCCTCCTGCTGGTAATTCTCAAGGATGGCAACCAGGGTCCGGCCAACAGCAAGCCCTGAGCCGTTCAGGGTATGGGCGAATTCGGGCTTGGCCTTGTCGTCCTCACGGAAGCGTATCGACGCCCGACGGGCCTGGAAATCCTCGAAGTTGCTGCACGAGGAGATCTCCCGGTAGGTATCCTGGGCCGGGAGCCATACCTCAATATCATAGGTCTTGGCGGCCGAGAATCCCATATCGCCGGTGCAAAGCTCCACCACCCGGTAGTGGAGACCGAGCTGGCGGAGCACCTCCTCGGCATTGGCCAGAAGCCGTTCCAACTCCGCATAGGAGGTGGAGGGATGGGTGAATTTAACCAGTTCCACCTTGTTGAACTGGTGCTGGCGGATCAGACCCCGCACGTCCTTGCCGTAGGAGCCAGCCTCCTTCCGGAAGCAGGGGGTGTAGGCGGTGTAGGAGAGGGGAAGATCGCTTCCCTTCAGGATCTCGCCCCGGTGGATATTGGTCACCGGCACCTCGGCGGTGGGGATCAGGTAGTAGTCGGTGCCGTCCAGGTGGAAGAGGTCCTCCTCGAACTTGGGGAGCTGGCCGGTGCCGGTCATGCTTTCGCGGTTGACCATGAATGGCGGGAGAGTTTCCTCGTAGCCGTGCTTCTCCGTATGGAGGTCGAGCATGAAGTTGATAAGCGCCCGCTCAAGCCGGGCACCAGCACCGCGGTAGAGGGTGAAGCGGGCGCCCGTGAGCTTGGCTCCCCGCTCGAAATCGAGGATACCGAGACCTTCGCCGATCTCCCAATGGGGCCTGGGGGTGAACCCGAAACGGGGAGGCTCACCCCATTTCCGCACCTCCCGGTTGTCGGCCTCGGAGGCGCCCACCGGCACCGATTGGTGGGGGATATTGGGGATCGTCAGGAGGACCGCCTGGAGGTCGTCGTCGACCCCCCGGAGGTCGTCGTCGAGAACCTTGATCTTGGCGGAGACTTCGCGCATCTCGGCGATGCGGGGCTGGGCCTGGCTCTTGTCCTTGATCCGGCTGATCTCCTCGGAGGCGGCGTTGCGCACCGCCTTGAGGGATTCGGCCTCGCGGAGGAGTTCCCGGCGACGGGAGTCCAGTTCCCGGAACCGGTCCAAGGTCACCGCGCCGCCACGGGTGGCAAGACGCTGTTCGACAGACTCGAAATTTTCCCTCAGGTGTTTGGGGTCAAGCATGGATAAGTCCTTTACTTTTCAGGCATTAAAGCTATAGTTCTTAGCATCCGTATCCCCAAGAGTCAACCGTTTTCCCCCTCGGAGTCCCCATGCGCCAGGTCCGGCTTATGCTTGCCGCCATCGTCACCCTCCTTGCCGTCCCGGCCCTGGGCGCCGACGGAATCGTCATCACCTGCGTCGGCGACATCATGCTCGCCGGCAGCGCCACACCGACCCTCTCCCGGTCGGGATACGACTACCCCTTCGCGAAGACGGCCCAGGAACTTCGGCGGGGCGATATTGCCATGGGGAACCTGGAGGCCCCCCTTACGGAGCGCGGAACCGAGTACCGGGACAAAACGTACCGTTTCCGGACAAACCCCATCGCTGCAGCAGCCTTGAAGCGGGCCGGCTTCTCGGTCCTCACCCTGGCCAACAACCACATGATGGATTACGGAAATGAGGGACTCCAGGACACCCTGGCGACCCTCTCCCGCCACGGCATTGCCCACACGGGCGCCGGCGCGTCACTGGCCGAGGCCCGCCGGGAGGCGGTGGTCTCGGTGCGGGGGAAGCGGATCGCCTTCCTCGCTTATTCCCTCACCTTTCCGTCGGAGTTCTATGCTGGCCCGAACCGGCCAGGCACCGCCCCCGGCTACGCCCCCCATGTACGGGAGGATATCAGGCGGGCGAAGGCGGAGGCCGACTACGTGGTGGTCTCGTTCCACTGGGGGGCGGAACGGGCAGAGTTTCCGAAGCAGTACCAGACGGAGACTGCCCGATTGGCCATTGATGCCGGCGCCGACGCCATCATCGGCCACCACCCCCACGTGCTCCAGGGGATCGAATTCTACCGGGGAAAGCCGATTCTCTACAGCCTCGGCAACTTCGCCTTCGGCAGCCGGAGCACCGCCGCCGATCGGAGCGTCATGGCACGGCTGACCCTCTCCGACGAAGAAACCTCCGTGGAACTGGTACCCCTGAACGTTCTGCACCGGGAGACCCGCTACCAGCCCGGCATCCTTGCGGGGCGCAAGGGAGCGGAGGTTATCGAGCGGCTGAACCGGCTGTCGCAACCGTTCGGCACGGTGATTTCGGGTTCTGCGGGGCGCTTCAGGGCAAGAACATCCGGAGCCGACCAGCGCATCGCCACCCGCTGACGGGTTGGAAAGGAGGCGCGTCATGCGCCTGTTCGTGGCAATCGATCTTCCCGACGAGGTCAAACGGTCAGTGGCTGATATCTGCCGGGGAGTCCCCGGAGTGCGGTGGCTTCCACCGGACCAACTCCATCTGACCCTCCGGTTCATCGGCGAGGAGGACGATGCCGTCGCTGCGGCGATCCGTCGCGGCCTGGCAGAGATCACCTCTCCCCCCTTCCCCCTTTCCCTCCAGGGGGTGGGCTGCTTCCCTTCCCCCCGGCGTCCGCGGGTTCTCTGGGTGGGGCTCAGCGGCGGAGCCCCCCTCCAGCAGCTCCAGCAGAAGGTTGAGGCGGCGATGGTAGCAGCCGGCATCCTTGCCGAAGAGCGCCCCTTCTCACCCCACATCACCCTGGCCCGCCTGAGGGAACACCGGGAGGGTGACGTCGCCCCCTTCCTGGCGCGGAATGCCTCCTTCCACTGCGAGCCGTTCACGGTCGACGCATTCCACCTCTATTCGAGCATCCTTGCCGCAAAGGGGGCCATCCACCGGCACGAGGCGAGCTATCCTCTTGCAGGGCGAATGGAGACGGCTGGCTGACGTTCGGGAGGGGCGAAACAGGGTTAAAGCACGGCCGCCATCCTGAGGGGATGGCGGCCGTGGTCATTGGAGGGATCAGCTAAAGAGGTCCATGACCTTGTCGAAGAAGTTCTTCTTCATGGGGTGGGCGTCTTCGCCGCTGATGCGGGCGAATTCTTCAAGGAGCTCCCTCTGGCGCTTGTTGAGATTTGAGGGGGTCTCCACCTTGACGACCACCATCTGGTCGCCCCGACCGTACCCCTGGAGTTGGGGAACCCCCTTGCCCCTGAGGCGGAATATCCTCCCCGACTGGGTACCCTCGGGGACTTTCATGGAAACCTTGCCGTCAAGGGTCGGCACCTCCATCTCGCATCCCAGGGCCGCCTGGACGAAGCTGATGGGGATCTCGCAGATGACGTCGTTATCCTCCCGGGTGAAGATTGGATGCTCCTTCACGGCAATGGCCACGTAAAGGTCGCCGTTGCCCCCCCCTTTGGTCCCCTGCCCCCCCTCTCCGGTCATCTTGAGGCGGGTGCCGGTTTCGACGCCAGCCGGTACTTTCACCGAGAGGGTCTTGGTGTCCCGCACCATGCCGTTCCCCCGACAGGTGGGACACGGGTTCTCCACCACGCGTCCCTCGCCATTGCAGTGGCTGCAGGTCTTGCTGACGCTGAAAAACCCCTGCTGGAACCGGACCTGGCCGGCGCCGCGGCAGGTGGGGCAGACCTTGGGCTCGGTGCCGGGCTTGGCGCCGCTGCCGCCGCATTCGTCGCACCGCTTGCCGAAGGGTACCAGGATCTCCTTCTCCACCCCGAAGGCGGCCTCCTCGAAGGAGAGCTCCAGGTTGTACTGGAGATCGTCCCCCCGCCGTCCCCGGCTCCCCCGGGGACGCCCCCCGAAGATATCGCCGAAGATGTCCCCAAAGATGTCGCCAAAGGGAGTTCCGGCGCCGAAACCACCGAAGCCGCCAGAGGAAAAGCCGCCGGCCCCGAGGCCGGCATGACCGAACTGATCGTACTGGGCCCGCTTCTGGGAGTCGGAGAGAACCTCGTAAGCCTCGGTAATTTCCTTGAACTTCTCCTCGGACTCCTTGTCGCCGGGGTTCTTGTCCGGGTGGTACTGGATGGCCAGCTTGCGGAATGCCTTCTTGATCTCGGTGTCCGACGCGTTGCGGTGGACCTCGAGAACCTCGTAGTAGTCGCGTTTTTCTGCCAAGTGATATCCTTTAGGGCAAACGGCTCAGGGCCAGGGACGGCAGGGGGATATAACCGCCCCCTGCGCCCCTGGCCCCTTTGCCTTCAGCCAGTGGTGTTTTGATTACTTCTTGTCGTCCTTCACTTCTTCAAAGTCGGCATCCACCACCTTCTCGCCACCCTTGGCGCCGGTGTCGCCGTCGGCCTCGGCGCCCGGCTGGGCTCCGCCCTCGGTCTGGGTCTTGGCGTAGACCGCCTCGGCCAGTTTGTGGGATGCCTGGGTCAGGGCGTCGGTGGCCTGTTTGATGGCGTCGACGTCGTCCCCTTCCATGGCCTTCTTGAGGGCGGCCACGGCCTCTTCGATCTTCTTCTTCTCGTCGTCGCCGATCTTGTCGCCGTACTCCTTGAGGGACTTTTCGGTGGAGTAGGCCAGGGTGTCGGCATGGTTGCGGGCCTCGATCAACTCCCGCTTCTTCTTGTCATCGGCGGCGTGGGACTCGGCCTCCCGGACCATCTTGTCGATCTCCTCCTTGGAGAGGCCCGACGAAGCGGTGATCCGGATCGACTGCTCCTTGCCGGTGCCGAGGTCCTTGGCCGACACGTGGACGATGCCGTTGGCATCGATGTCGAAGGTGACCTCGATCTGGGGGACACCGCGGGGTGCCGGCGGGATGCCGGTCAGCTCGAAGTTGCCGAGGGTCTTGTTGTCGGAGGCCATCTCCCGCTCGCCCTGGAGGACATGGATGGTGACCGCCGGCTGGTTGTCGCTGGCCGTGGAGAAGACCTGGGATTTCCGGCACGGGATGGTGGTGTTCTTGTCAATGAGCTTGGTCATGACGCTGCCGAGGGTCTCGATCCCCAGGGAGAGCGGCGTCACGTCCAGCAGGAGCACGTCTTTCACATCGCCCCGGAGAACCCCGCCCTGGATGCCAGCGCCGATGGCAACGACTTCGTCGGGGTTAACCCCTTTGTTGGGTGCCTTGCCGAAGATTTCCTGGACCCGCTTCTGGACGGCCGGCATCCGGGTCATGCCCCCCACGAGGATCACCTCGTCCACCTCGGAGGGGGAGAGGCCGGCATCCTTGAGGGCGGTGCGGCAGGGACCTTCCAGCTTGTCGAGGAGCTCGGCGCAGAGGGCCTCCAGCTTGGCACGGGAGAGCTTCATGGTGAGGTGCTTGGGCCCGGTGGCGTCGGCGGTAATGAACGGCAGGTTGATGTCGGTCTCCATGGAGGAGGAGAGCTCGCACTTGGCCTTCTCCGCCGCCTCCTTCAGGCGCTGGAGGGCCATCTTGTCGCCGCGGAGATCAATCCCCTGGTCCTTCTTGAACTCGTCGGCGATCCAGTCGATGACCCGCTGGTCGAAGTCCTCGCCCCCGAGGAAGGTGTCGCCGTTGGTGGACTTCACCTCGAACACGCCATCACCCAGCTCCAGGATGGAGATATCGAAGGTACCCCCACCCAGGTCGAAGACGGCGATCTTCTCGTCCTTCTTCTTGTCGAGGCCGTAGGCCAGGGCCGCAGCGGTCGGCTCGTTGATGATCCGCAGGACGTTGAGCCCCGCGATCTTGCCGGCGTCCTTGGTGGCCTGGCGTTGGGAGTCGTTGAAGTAGGCCGGCACGGTGATGACCGCGTCGGTGACCGTCTCACCGAGGTAGTCCTCAGCGGTCTTCTTCATCTTCTGGAGCACGATGGCCGAGACCTCAGGGGGGGAGTACATCTTGCCCCGTACGTCCACCCAGGCGTCGCCGTTGTCGGCCTTGACGATCTTGAAGGGGGAGATGGAGATGTCCTTGCGGACCTCGTCGGTGTCGAACTTGCGGCCGATGAGGCGCTTGATGGCGAAGAGGGTGTTCTCCGGGTTGGTGACTGCCTGGCGCTTGGCCTGCTGTCCCACCAGACGCTCGCCGCTCTCGGCAAAGGCCACCATGGACGGCGTGGTGCGGCTCCCCTCGGAGTTGGCTATGACAACGGGCTCCCCCCCCTCCATGATGGCAACGCAGGAGTTGGTGGTACCCAGGTCGATACCGATGACTTTGCTCATGTTACTGTTCCTCCTTTAGTGTGTCTCTGAGACAGAACCTAGTTATCGCCCCGGTGAAAAACAAGGGGACGGCGAAAAAAATCTACTTGGACACCGAAACCATGGCAGGGCGGATCAGCCGCTCGTTCAGGAGGTACCCCTTCTGGAAGATCTCCACCACGCTGTTGGCCGGCACATCGGTGTTTTCCACCTGACACATGGCCTGGTGAACCGCCGGATCGAAGGGGGTTCCCTTTTCGGCTTCCACAACCGTGACCCCAAACTTCTTCAGGGTGGACAGGAGCATGTTTAGGGTCATCCGGACCCCCTCGATGACCGCCGAGGCACTATCATCATCGGAATGATCCAGGGCTCGCTCCATGTTGTCCACCACCGGGAGGATCTCTACGATAAGGCTTTCGTTGCCGTACTTGAGGAGCTCTTCCTTCTCCTTCTGGGTCCGCTTGCGGTAGTTCTCCAGGTCGGCCCGCTCCCGGACAAACTTATCCCAGTTGGCGGCCGCTTCGGCCTCCTTGGCGGCCAGGGCCTCCTCCAGCTCCTTCACTCGGTCGGCGGCGGCAGGTGCCCCTTCGGCTGCCGGGGCCACGGTTTCGGCTGCGGGCTCATCGGTATGGTGCGCTCCTGCGTGGGAGCCGTGCTTTTTTTTGTCCACGATGGTTTTCCTTTCTTACTCTACTCGTCTTCGAGCAGCTTGCTCACAAGCTTCGCGGTGTAGTCGACGATGGGGATCACCTTGCCGTACCCCATGCGGGTCGGGCCGATCACCCCGAGGACGCCGAGGGTGTTTTTCCCCGACACATAGGCGGAGGTGATGACGCTCAACCCCTCCATGTGGTTCAGGTGGGTCTCGGAACCGATGAAAATCTGGACTCCCTGGGCCGAGATGCAGCGGTCCAGGAGGTTCACCAGCTGGTTCTTCTCCTCGAAAGCCCGGAACACATCCTTCATGCGCCCCACATCGGCGAATTCAGGCTGATCCAGAATGTTGGTCTGCCCTTCCATGAAGATCTGGGCGCTACCCTCCACGATGGTCTGCTCCGAAAGTTTGAGCGCCCGTGAGAAGAGCGTGTCGTAGAGGACCTTTTCGTTCCGCATCTCCTCCAGGATACGGGTCCGCACCTGGGCGACGGGAAGCCCCTGAAGAAGCTCGTTCAGGTAGTTGGACATCCGGACCAGGTCGGCCTCGGCGAACTCTTCCTCTGACTCGATGAGCCGGTTCTGGACCGCGCCGTTATCGGCCACCAGGATGGCCAGGATCCGGCGCCCCCCCAGCTTCACGAATTCCATGTGCCGGAGGGTGGTGGAGGAGAAGCGGGGAGCTAGGACAATCCCCATGTAGTGGGAAACCGACGACAGGAGCCGGGTCGTCTCGTGGAGGACCGCACCCATGTCGCGCCCCGCGCCGGTGTAGCGCTTCCGTATCCGCTCCCGCTCGGCCTTGTCGATGCGCCCCACCGCCAGAAGGGAATCCACGTAAAAACGGTACGCCCGGTCAGTGGGAACACGGCCGGCAGAGGTGTGGGGCGAGGTAAGGAGCCCCATCTCCTCCAGATCGGCCATGGCGTTGCGGACCGTGGCCGGCGACAGGTTGAGACCGTGCCGCCGCGTGACGGCCCGGCTTCCCACCGGCTCGGCGGTCACAATATAGTCCTCGATGATCGCCTCAAGGATCTTTTTATTGCGCTCTGAAAGCCCTTCTCCCATACCGACCCCACAAAGAAGATTAGCACTCAGAGTTGGTGAGTGCTAACGGGGTAAAGGTAACAACGCCCCTCTTCTTTGTCAAGGAGATTTCCGGAGATTTCCGGCAGTGGGACCGGTCAGAGAAAGGCCGCGAAGACCCGGTTTGAGAGGATTACCCCCCGGCGGGTGAGCCGCAGGCGCCCCCCCCCGCGCACGAGGAGACCGGCGGCGCAGAACCCCTCGATGGCGGTGCCGTGGATCTCCATGAGGGGCCGGCCGAATTCCTCCCGAAACCGCGCTTCCTCGATTCCTTCGAGCATCCTGAGCCCCAGAAAGAGCCACTCGGCCATGGCGTCCTCTTCCGCAAGAAGGGCAATGTCCGTCTCGGGCAGAACCCCATCCGCCAGGGAGCATCCGTAGGTGCCGAGATCATCCGGGTTGCGCCAGCGGATGCCGGGGAACGGCTCCCGCAGGAACGAGTGGGCCCCGGCGCCGAACCCGAGATAATTCCACCGCCGCCAGTAGACCTGGTTGTGGCGGGAGCGGCGTCCCGGCAGAGCGAAGTTGGCAATCTCGTACTGTTCATAGCCGGCCGCCGCCAGGACCTCCGCCGTCTCCTCGAACATGGCGGCAGCGTCATCCTCGTCCGGAAGCGCCAATACACCCTGATCCTCCAGGCGGGCAAAGGGGGTTCCCTCCTCCACCGTGAGGCCGTAGGCGGAGATGTGCCCCGGCCGAAGGGCTGCCGCCATCCGGAGCTGGTCCCGCCAGTGGTCAAGACTCTGGTCCGGAAGCCCGTGGATGAGATCGATACCGATATTGTCGAAGCCGGCCCGGCGGGCCAGGGCAAAGGCGTCCTTCGCTTCCCGGGCCGTATGGACCCGGCCGAGGCGCTCCAGCATCCGGTCGTCGAAGGACTGGACCCCGAGGGAGAGGCGATTCACCCCAGCGCCCCGGTACCCCGCGAGGGAGTCGGCCGTGACGGTGCCGGGATTGGCTTCGAGGGTGATTTCCGCCGACGGATCGAGCCAGAAGAGGCGGGCGGCGCCATCGATGATATTCCCGACAAGGTCGGGCTCCAACAGCGACGGGGTTCCTCCTCCCAGATAGAGGGTGGTGGCGCGCAGTGGGGATGCCAGCGCGGCGGCCCGAAGTTCCATCTCCCGGAGGAGAAGCGCCGTGTACTCCCCGATCGCGAGGGGGGCTTCGTCCGTGGAAGCGAAGGCGCAGTAGAGACACTTGCGCACACAGAAAGGAATGTGGATGTAGAGGGCTGTCGTGTCGTCCATTTAGTGCCGATGATACGCCAGTTTTTACGTGGAAGTCCAAACTTCTTTGGTTGAAAATGGCCCGGTATGCCGCTACACTAAACGGCGTTCCGCAGGCACCCCAAAAGGACCCGGAGGGAGATCGGCATGACGCGTACCGTGAAGGCAGGAGCCGTCCAGTTCACCATCAAGGTTGGCGATGTGGACGTCAACATGCGGTATGTGGAGGGGGCGCTGCGCCGCCTCGCCGCCCAGGGGTGCGCCCTGGCGGTCCTCCCCGAGATGTGGGACACGGGCTATGCCTACCGGGAGCTGAACGAGCTGGCAAAGCGGACCCCCGAGGTGGTGACGGAACTGGGACGGCTCTCCCGGGAGCTGGGGATGGTGATCGTCGGGAGCATGCCGGAGCCCCATGGGGAAAAGGTCTGCAATACCGCCTACGTCCTGGACCGGGGGGAGCTGGTCGGCTCCTACCGGAAGATCCACCTCTTCTCCCTCATGGGGGAGGACCGCTCCTTGGACGGCGGCGACCGCTGGCTCGTGGTGGATACCAGCGTGGGACGGATCGGCGTCTTCATCTGCTACGACCTCCGGTTCCCGGAGCTGACCCGGCGGCTGGCGGTGGAGGGGGCGGAGATTCTCGTGGTGCCAGCCGAATGGCCCAAGCCCCGGGACGAGCACTGGAAGGCGCTCCTGAAGGCGCGTGCCATCGAGAACCAGCTCTTCGTGGTGGCGGCCAACTGCTGCGGAATCCAGGGAAAGCTGGACTTCTTCGGTTCAAGCCTCATCATCGGCCCCAAGGGGGAGCACCTGGCCGAGGGGGGGTATGAGCCGTGCGAGATCAGCGCCACCCTCGACTTTGGCGAAATGCAATCCTGGCGGCGGCAGATCCCCTGCTTCGAGGATCGAAAGCCCGAATATTACTAAGATTATTCTCTGCCGATTTCGGTCGGCTTCAGGAAAACGGTTGACGCGACGGCGGGCCGGGACTATTGTTCAGCGATCACGTAACCCATTAATTATTAACGGAGGTTCATACCGTGTTACACCTTGCGGGAACCGGTCTTGTCGTAAAACTCGTTCTGCTCATTCTCATCTTCTTCTCGGTGGTCTCGTGGGCAATCATCTTTTTCAAGCTCCTCCAGGTCTACCGGGCCAACAGCGAGTCGGAGCGTTTTCTGGACTTCTTCTGGAAGACCAAGCGCTTCGATGCCGTCAACTCCCAACTGGACCGCTTCACCAACTCTCCCCTGACGGTCCTGTTCAGCGAGGGTTACAGTGAACTGAAGCGCCTCGTGGAGAAGGGGGACCAGAAGGAGGAGCTGGATGTCATGAGCACCGAGCTGGGGGGCATCGAGAACATCGCCCGGGCCCTGCGCCGCGCCACCACCTCGGAAATCACCCGCTTGGAGAAGTATGTGACCTTCCTGGCCACCACCGGCTCCACTACTCCCTTCATCGGCCTTTTCGGCACGGTCTGGGGGATCATGACCGCCTTCAAGGGGATCGGCGAGACCGGGTCGGCATCCCTGGCCGTGGTGGCCCCGGGCATCTCCGAGGCCCTCATCGCCACCGCCATCGGCCTGGTGGCCGCCATCCCGGCGGTCATGGCCTACAACCACTTCCAGTACAAGATCAAGGTTCTTATCGCCACCATGGACAACTTCTCCACCGAGTTCCTGAATATCGTCCAGCGGACCGTGACCAAGAAGTAGGAGCAGACCATGGAAATCGGCAGCAGAAACAACGGCGACCGCGGCACCATGTCGCAGATCAACGTCACCCCTATGGTGGACGTGATGCTCGTGCTCCTGGTCATCTTCATGGTTACGGCCCCCATGATGCAGCAGGGGGTCCAGGTGAACCTCCCCAAGGCGGAAACCAAGGCCATGGCCACCCAGGAAGAGTCGGTGGTCGTCTCCATCGACCGAAGCGGCAAGGTCTTCATCAACGCCACGGAGGTGGCTCCGGGGGACCTGAAGGGAAAGCTGACTTCCATGGTGGCCAACCGGACCAAGAAGGAGGTCTTCCTCAAGGCCGACCGGGATGTCCCCTACGGAGATGTGGTGCGAACCATGGCTGAAATCAAGGGGGCCGGCATCGAGCGCCTCGGCATGGTGACGGAGCCAGCCCCGACAAAATGAGCCGTACCCGCCAACCGAGAGATACCGGGCTGGGGTGGGGGGTTGCCGCTTCCTGCGTCGTCCACGCCTCCGTCGCCGCCTTTGTCCTCCTCCACCACTTCTCTTCCCCCGCCCCCCTAGAGGCGCCCGTCTACTACGTGGATGTCGTGAACCTGCCGGTGGCCGCTCCCCAAGCCGGGAGTCCCGTAACCGGAGGGAGCCCGCCCCCAGCGGCGCCGTCTCCCCCACCGAAGCCCGCGGAGATGGCCCTTCCCCAGAAACGCACCCCGACAAAGGCGGCCACGCCGAAGAAGAGTTCCTCAAAGGAGAGTGATGCCGGCAAGGCCTTCGAGGAGCGGATGGACAAACTCCAGCGGGCCATCGACGAACGGCGCCAAGAAGCGGCCCTCGACTCCCTGCGGCGCAAGACCGCAGGAAGCGGCCGCCAGCCGGAGCGGGTGGGAACCCCCGGCGGCACCGGGAAAGAGGCCGGAAGCGACTACGCCAGCTATATCCAGTCCCGGCTCACGGACGCCTTCCAGTCCACCATCGCCCACCAGAGCAAGGCACCGGAAGTGGTGGTAAAACTCACCATCGACGCCGGCGGGCACATCGCGCGGAAGCGGATCGAGCGTTCGAGCGGCGACAAAATTTTCGAGGAATCGGTCTACAAGGCCATCGCCCGGGCCGAAAAGACCTTTGTCCCGCCCCCCGGCGGCGGCGAATTCGACTACGGTTTCATCTTCAGACCACAGGGAGTGGGAAAAAAATGACACGACGTCTCTTCATTCTCATCACCATCATGCTCTGCCTGATCCCCGCACTCCTCCATTCCCAGGAAGGGTATCGGGAAGTGACGGCTGCGGGAACCCACAAACTGACCCTCACCGTGGACTCCCCACGGCGCCTCGGCGGTTCCGATGCTCCCCAGGTGGCCCGCGAGACGGCCGAAGCGCTCCAGTTCGACATGGTCCTTGCCGGCCCCTTCACCGTCACGGCCCCCTCGGCCGCCGCGGCCTCGGCCGGCATCCGGCCGGGAGAGTTCGACTTCGCCCCCTGGCGCGGCGCCGGGGTCGACCTTCTGGTCAAGAGCGGCTACACGGTTACGGGAAACGCCATGACCATGGAGTTCCGCCTCTACAACGTCACCCAGGGGAAGGAGATCCTGGCCAAGCGGTACACGGGCCGTCCCGGCGATGTCCGGAGAATCGCCCATACCTTCTCGGACGACATCATGGCCGCCCTGACCGGGGAGCGTGGCCCCTTCACGGGAAAAATCGCTTTTGTCTCCACCCGGGCCGGCGCCAAGGCGATCTTCCTCATGGACTATGACGGTCACAACGTCCAGCAGCTCACGAAAAACCGCTCCATCAACCTGAACCCCGATTTTTCCCCCAGCGGGAAGGAAATCATCTTCACCTCCTACCGCCAGGGAAATCCGGACCTCTTCCGCCGCGAGCTCTTCACCGGCGCCGAGGCCCGGATCTCCTCCTACCGGGGGATCAACGCCACCGGCGCCTGGTCCCCCGACGGCAAGACCATCGCCCTGACCCTGAGCAAGGACGGCAACTCGGAGATCTACACCATCTCCCGGGACGGGAAGAACCCGCACCGGCTCACCAACACCAGCGCCATCGAGGTCTCCCCCGCCTGGTCCCCCGACGTCCGCAAGATCGTCTTCGTCTCCGACCGGCTCGGCAAACCCCAGATTTTCATCATGAATGCCGACGGCACCGGGGTCCGGCGCCTCACCACCAGCGGCAACTACAACGTGAGCCCCCGCTGGTCCCCCAAGGGTGACCGGATCGTCTACAGCCGCCAGGAGGGAGGGTTCCAGATCTACGCCATCAACCCCGACGGAACCAACGATACCAGGCTCACCAGCGAGGGAAGCAACGAGCATCCCCGGTGGTCTCCCGACGGCCGTTTCATCACCTTCAGCTCCACCCGCGGCGGCGGTGAAGGGATTTACGTGATGAGGGCCGACGGCAGCGGCCAGACCCGGGTTTCCGGCGGGAAGGGGAGGGACTCCCATCCCACGTGGTCGCCGCGTTGGTGAGGCAGGTGTTGAAAATGAAGCACCGTTCTCTATAATGAAAACAGAATTTTCGGTGACCGGCCGGTGATCATGTTCCGGCAGGCGATTGTCTAACAACAAAAGGAGAAGATGTATGCGTAAATGCACCTTTGGTCTCGTTGCCCTGCTCTGTTTCGGTCTCGTTGCGGCTGGTTGCGCCAAAAAGGAGATGGTGAAGCCTGAAGAGGCGGTACCGCCGGTAGCGGCCCCCCAACCCACAACTCCGGCCAAACCCGCTGCTCCGCCGGTGAAGGAGGAGCCCATTGCGGCCCAGCCCATCCCCGAGGCCCCCGTCAAGACGGAAACCCTCCAACCGGCCACGGCCCTTGACACCGTCACGGCGACTCTGGATCGGATCTTCTTCGATTTCGACTCCTTCGTCCTCAGTCAGGCCGCCCGGGATATCCTTTCCAAGAACGCGGAGTACCTCCTCAAGAAGCAGCCCAATGCCCGGGTCCTCATTGAAGGGCACTGCGACGAGCGGGGCTCCGACGAGTACAACCTGGCCCTGGGGGAAAAGCGGGCCAAGGCGGCCCGTGATTACCTGGTGACCCTCGGCGTCGCCGCCAATCGCCTTTCCATCATCAGTTACGGTGAGGAGAAGCCCCTTGATCCGGGACATACCGAAGAAGCCTGGGCGAAAAACCGTCGGGCCGAATTCCTCATTGTCAAATAAAACCATCGTCCGGGAAAACGGGAGGGGAGCCGGCAACGGCTCCCTTTCTCTATTGCCGGGCAACAACTACGGAGACGCCGATGAACATCGTACGGAATATATCGCTCGTCGTGCTGCTGGCCCTGTCGGGATGCGCCATGCGCAGCGACCTGGAGACGGTGCAACGGGACAACGAGGAACTGAAGACCCGCATCTTCCGCCTTGAGAAGGACCTGGGAGGGGTGCGGACGGAGACCAGGGCCGGCATCGAGACAACCTTGCAGGACTTCGAGAAGGAGCGGGCCGGCGCCCGTAAGGGGCTCGCGGACCTCCAAGCATCCATGGACGCCATGAAGGTTGACCTCCAGGTAATGGCCGGGAAGGTGGACGACCTCTCCCTGGCCGCCAAGAAGCCGACCGAGGAGGTGAATCTCCTCAAGGAAGACCTGGAACGGCGCCTTTCCTCCCTGGAGGAAAGGCTAGGAGCGGTGCAGAAGAAGGTGACGGACATGGAAACGGCCCAGGCCAAGCCCCCCGAGCCTGCGACTCCCGAAGCCCTTTACCAGAAGGGGCTCGACGCCTACCGGAGCGGCAATTTCGCTGCGGCCCGGGAGTCATTTGCCCGCTTCCTGGAACAGCACCCGAAGCACGAACTTGCGGTCAACGCCCACTACTGGTCCGGCGAGGCCTACTACGGCGAAAAGAAATACGAACAGGCAATCCTGGAATTCCAGGAGGTGATCAAAAATTTCCCCGGCAAGGAAAAGGTACCTGCGGCCATGCTGAAACAGGCCGGGGCCTTCAACGAGATCGGCGACGTGAAGAGCGCCCGTTACGTGCTGCGGAAACTCATCGACGAGCACCCCTCCACCGAGGAGGCGAGGCGGGCCAAGGAGAGGCTCAAGGCCCTCAAATAACAAAAGGCGGGTGCAAGCCCGCCTTTTTCATTTCCGACATCTCGTATCAGGCCGTCTCAAGCCGACTTCGCCCCGTCGCCTCCCCTGGACGCAGTCTCTGCTGCCCGGTCCCCATGGGCCTTAACCTCGGCAGCCGGGTCCCCCTTCGGGTCAGCAGCGGCGGTCTGGGCTTCTTTTTCGGCCTTTTCCCTTTCATCCAGGTTCCGGACCTCCTCGGCCATGTTCCGCTGGAAGTCGTCGGAGGCCCGCTTGAACTCGGCCAGCCCCTTCCCCAGGGACCGGGCGATGTCGGGGAGCTTCTGGGGACCGATAACGATCAGGGCGATGACAAGGATGACTATCAACTCCGGCATGCCGATTCCAAACATGTTCGTATACCTCCCGTGACAGCGACCGGAGTCGCCGGCCCGCCGCAAAACACCTTCTCAATTCTGACCAAAGGATGTGAAAATAATAGAGTGTGGGCCGAGTCGTGTCAAGGGCGCCATATCGAGGCCCCGCCCATGGACGGGCAAAGGGTTTGACATCGGGGCGAACGTTGATTTAGTATCATCCAATTTCGCCCGTATACGGGAAAACGGGAAAGGAAACACACCCATGCAGGCCGATACCATCAAGCAGGAAATCAGGCGGCTCCTCAAGGAGCGCAACGCCGTCCTCCTGGCTCACAACTACATGCGGGACGAGGTGCAGGAAATCGCCGACATCACCGGCGACTCCCTGGGGCTCTCCCAAGAGGCGGCCAAAACCGCTGCGGACGTGATCGTCTTCTGCGGTGTTCACTTCATGGCCGAGTCGGCATCCATCCTCTCGCCCCATAAGACGGTGCTCCTGCCGCGGCGCGACGCCGGCTGCCCCATGGCCGACATGGTGACGGTGGAGGGACTCCTGGAGCTGAAGGCCAGGCATCCGGGCGTGCCGGTTGTCACCTACGTGAACTCCTCGGCGGCAGTGAAGGCCGTGAGCGACATCTGCTGCACCTCCGCCAACGCCGTGAAGGTGGTCAACTCCCTCCCGGACCGGGAGGTGATCTTCGTCCCCGACCGGAACCTGGGCCAGTTCGTGGCGAAGCAGTCGGACAAGGCCTTCCACTTCTGGGACGGCTACTGCCCCACCCACGAGCGGCTCAAGGCCGACGTGGTGGCGCGCCTGAAGGCAGAGAATCCCGATGCCCTTTTCATCTGCCACCCCGAATGCAACCCGGCGGTGGTGGCCCTGGCCGACCACGCCTGCTCCACGAGCGGCATGTACGATTACTGCCGCAAGAGTCCGGCCAAACGCTTCATCATCGGCACCGAGGCGGGAATCCTCTACAAGCTCCGCCTGGAGAACCCCGACAAGGAGTTCATCCTCGCCTCGCCGGCCCTGGTCTGCCCCAACATGAAGCTCACCTCCCTGGAGGACATCCTCGATGCCCTCACGACCATGGCGCCGGTGGTGCAGGTGCCTGAGGATATCCGGGTGCAAGCCAAGCGGGCACTGGACCGGATGATCGCCATACCGAGGGACTGAGATGCGGGGACCGGGGACCCGTGATCGGAAAAATCCAACCTGTCGAGGTCTATGATGATACGTTCTTTTCAGGGGATGAACCCCCGGATCGACTCCTCCGCCTTCATCGCCGAAACCGCCGTGGTCATCGGCGACGTGACCGTGGGGGCCGAAAGCAGCATCTGGTATAACGTGGTGGTCCGGGGAGATGTGAACTTCATCCGGATCGGCGCCCGGAGCAATATCCAGGACCTCACCATGCTCCACGTGACCCACAAGAAGCACGCCGACGACCCCGGCGCCCCGCTCGTCATCGGTGACGACGTGACCGTGGGGCACAGCGTCACCCTCCACGGCTGCACCATCGAAAACGGCGCCTTCATCGGGATGCAGGCCATGGTTATGGACAAGGCGGTGGTGGGGGAAGGGGCGCTGGTGGGTGCCCGGGCCCTCGTCACCGAGGGAACCGTCATCCCACCCCATACCCTCTGGGTCGGCGCGCCGGCCCGGTACAAGCGGGACCTGACCCCCGACGAGATCGCCTGGCTCAAGCGTTCGGCCGGCAACTACGTGAGATACTCCCGGGAGTATCTGGACGATACGCCATAGCACCCGGCCTCCGCAGCCAACAAAAAAGCCGGCATCCCCTCGAGGGGAGCCGGCTTTTTTGTTATCGCAACGCAGGGAAACTGGTCAGAATTTGAGGAACGTGAGCCGTTCGGCCGGGTCGGGTCGAGCTGCATCGTCCCGTGCCGTCGCCTTTGTCACCGTGCCGCCCCCCCTCCCCTCTCCATCCTCCGTCAGCACCGCCACGCTCCGCGCCATGACCGCATTGGTGAAGAGCCCGCCCCGTAGGTTTGCGCTTGCCAGCGCTGCACCCCGCAGGTTCGCCCCCACGGCATAGACACCCGTCAGGTCCGCCCGCTCCAGGTCGGCCCCTTCCAGGTTCGTCATGAAGAGGCCGGCCCCCGAGAGCTTGGCCCCCTTGAGGCTTGCCCCCCGCAGATTGGCCATTTCGAGGGATGTCCCTCGCAGGTTCGCCCCGTCGAGGCACGCCCCCGCCAAATTAGCCAGGTAGAGGTCGGCATTGGCCAGGGAGGCGTTGCGCAGATCAAGGCCGGCCAGGTTCATCCCCCGCAGGTTCGCCCCCGACAGATCGCGGGTCGTGCCAAGGACCTCGCGCACCTCTGCCGGACCGGGCCGCCATCCCCCTCCCCGCTTCGGCTCGACTGCCACGACCGGCGCAACGGTCCGGACGGGAACGACCGGCGTCGGCTCGGCTTTTGCGGAAACCACCTTCTGGTCCGCTTTCTTTGCAGTACGGGTCACCTTTGCCGCCTTCGCCGGCTTCTTTTTGGCGTGGCCACGCCCGGCGACACCCCGCCTGCTTACGAGACGCACATACTCGGCATAGGCAAGGGCCGGCTTCGCCGGGGAAGAGGCCGCGACTTCGGTGGACTCGGTTTTTTTCTTCCCCGCCGGGGAGGCGGCGGCCGGCGTTTCACTGCCGACGGAGACGAAGAAGGTGGTGATGACGATCGGAATTCCCAGGCAACGGAACAGGAGGTGCTTCATGGACGGTACTTCCTCTCGGGCGTAGTGCGAACAGGGGGGCGGGCTTGCCGGAGGCAGACGACATTGTCCCCTCTTTCCGTATCGGACATTTTTCGCCTTCCTTGAGCATTTTTTTCTCGAGAACCCGGTCCTGCGCCCCCGGAACCCCTTTCACCAAGGGATATGCCGAGGGGGCAGCCTTGCCTTTTCACACCCGCGCTGGTATCGTTCCAGAGCACCCTTACGACGCAAAGGAAGACGGAATGCCCCTCGTAGACAGCCAGCTCATCGACCGGATCACCGGCCACCTCGCCCCAAAAACCGGCCGGGTCACCCTCACCGGTCTCAAAGGATCGGCCCCGGCCTATCTCCTGGCCCAGCTTCTGAAAACGGCGGAGCGCCCCCTCCTCGTCATCGCCCCCGACGCCGACAGGGCCGCCGAGATCTGCACCGAGCTTCGCTTCTTCAGCGGGCGCCCCTTCGACGTCCTCTCCTTTCCCGCCTGGGACGTGGCCCCCTTCGAAAAGGGATCGCCCCACGCCGACGTGACCGGCCAGCGGCTCGCCTGCCTCCGCCGCCTCATGGACCGCAAGACGGCCGCCGTGGTGACCACACCGGACGCCCTCAGGCAGCGGGTGCTCCCCAGGACGATGCTGGACAACGCCTCCCTCTACTTCCTCCCCGGCGAGGAAAGCAACCGGGATGAATTTCTCGCAAAACTCGTCACCCTGGGCTACCTGAATGTCCCCCTGGTGGAAGACCGGGGAACCTTCGCCGTAAGGGGAGGGATCGTGGACATATTCCCCCCCGGTTTCGAACAGCCGGTGCGGATCGAGTTCTTCGGCGACTTCGTGGAGACCATCCGGGCCTTCGATCCCCTATCCCAGCGCTCCCTGGCTCCCCTGGAAGAGCTCCTTCTCCTCCCCTCCCGGGAGATGGTCCTGACCGATGAAGTGCTGAAGTCCGCCTCTCACCACATCAAGGCCCGCTGCGACGAGCTGGAAATATCCCCCGTGGCCCGGCGAGAACTTCTGGAGCAGCTACAGCAAGGCCTCTATCCCACCGGCGTAGAGTGGCTCCTCCCTCTCTTCCACCCCCGGTTGGAGACCCTCTTCGACTATGCCGGCGACGCAGTCCGGGTGGTGTTGGACCCGGAAGCCCTGGCCGAAGAGGACGAACGTTTCGACCGCGAACTGGTAACGGCCGAGGACCAGGCCCGGGAACGGGGAGACCTCTTCGCGTCACCGGCGGAATTCTTCCTGACAGCTTCGGAAACCGCCGGCAGCATCGAAGCGGGACGGCTCGTGACCATCCCCTACCTGACCGTAACCGGGGAGAGCGACGAAAAAACAGCCCTCGCCCTGGACATCCAGGAAAACACCGACCTCAAGGTGGATGTCTCCTCCGACAGCGAGCGGATCCTGAAGCCTCTGGTGACAAGGCTCAACGGCTGGCTGGAGGAACGGCAGCGGGTGATCGTCGCCTGCCACCAGCGGGGCCAGGCCCAGCGCCTCTACGAGCTCCTCTCCCACTACCCCCTCCCCCTGAACATCTCCGACCGCCCCTTCCCCGCCGAGCGGGAGCGGGACGACGGCAAGGTGGACGTTGTAATCGGCGACCTTTCACGGGGGTTCCGGCTCCCCGAAGAGAAGCTCATTGTTATCGCCGAAGAGGAGATCTTCGGCCGCCGCCAGAAGCGGCGCGGGGTCTCGGAGCTGCGCAAGAAGCAGATCATGACGTCGCTGGCCGAGCTGAAGCCCGGCGACTACATGGTCCACCTGGACCACGGCATCGGCATCTACCGGGGACTGCAACACATTTCCCTGAGCGGCTGCGCCGGGGACTTCATCCTCCTGGAGTACGCGGGGGGAGACAAGCTCTACCTCCCCGTGGACCGGCTGAACCTGGTCCAGCGCTACGTGGGGGCCGAGGGGCTCGAACCCCGGGTGGACAAGCTGGGGGGGACCTCCTGGGAAAAGGCCAAGGGGAAGGCCCGGGCCGCCGTCCAGGAGATGGCCGGAGAACTGCTCCAGATCTACGCTGCCCGCCAGCTCCACGAAGGGCATGCCTTCTCCCCCCCCGACGACCTCTACCGGGAGTTTGAGGCCTCCTTCGCCTACGAGGAGACCTCGGACCAGATGTCGGCCATCATGGATGTGATCGGCGACATGACGAGCGCGAAGCCCATGGACCGCCTTGTCTGCGGCGACGTCGGCTACGGCAAGACCGAGGTGGCCATGCGGGGGGCTTTCAAGGCGGTCATGGACGGGAAACAGGTGGCGGTGCTGGTCCCCACCACGGTCCTGGCCCAGCAGCACCTGGAAACCTTCAAGGCCCGTCTCGGCGCCTACCCGGTCACCGTAGAGATGCTCTCCCGCTTCCGCACGCCCAAGGAGCAGAAGGAAATCCTTGAGAAGGTGAAGAAAGGGGCCATCGACGTCATCATCGGTACCCATCGCCTGCTCCAGAGCGACGTGACCTTCAAGGACCTGGGGCTCCTCATCGTGGACGAGGAGCAGCGCTTCGGCGTCACCCACAAGGAAAAACTCAAGAAATACAAGGCGGTGGTGGATATCCTGACCCTCACCGCCACCCCGATCCCCCGGACCCTCTACATGTCCATGATGGGGATCCGGGATCTCTCCATCATCGACACCCCGCCCGTGGACCGGCTGGCGGTGAAGACCTTCGTGGCCCGCTCCTCCGACGACCTTATCCGGGAGGCGGTCATGCGGGAGCTGCGCCGGGGGGGGCAGATCTTCTTCGTCCACAACCGGGTCCAGTCCATCATGAACTGGGCCGAGCACCTGCGCCGCATCGTCCCCGAGGCGAAGATCGCCGTGGGGCACGGCCAGATGGACGAAGGGGAACTGGAGAAGGTGATGCTCGGCTTCATGCACGGGGAGACCAATCTCCTGCTCTGCACGACCATAATCGAGTCGGGGCTCGACATCCCCAACGCCAACACCCTCATCATCGACCGGGCGGACACCTTCGGCCTGGCCCAGCTCTACCAGCTTCGGGGTCGCGTCGGGCGCTCCAAGCAGCGGGCCTACGCCTACCTGCTGATCCCCGGCGAAGGGGCCATCTCGTCCGATGCCCGTGAACGGCTGAAGATTATTCAGGAACTGACGGAACTCGGCGCCGGTTTCCGGCTCGCCACCCATGATCTCGAAATCCGCGGCGCCGGCGACATCCTCGGGGCCAAGCAGTCGGGGAACATAGCCGCCGTTGGCTTTGACCTCTACACGGAGCTCCTGGAGGAGGCGATCCAGAACCTGAAGGGTGAGGAACGGCTGGAGCGGGTGGAGCCGGAGATCAACCTCCGCATCCCCGCCTTCGTTCCCGAGGATTACGTCCGGGAGCCGAACCAGCGGCTTATCATCTACAAGAAGCTCACCCAGGCCGAAAGCGAGGAAGAAGTGGACGAAGTCATGGCGGAACTGGTGGACCGCTTCGGCAAGCTTCCCCTGGCCGCCACGTACCTCCTGGAAGTGATGAAGCTGCGGATTCACTTCAAGCGCTTCCTGATCACCATGGCGGAATTCGACGGCAGGCGCCTCTGCCTCAGCTTCCACCAGAAGACGCCGGTCCCTCCGGATACCATCATCGGACTCATCCGTTCAAACCCGAAGCGATACCAGTTCTCACCGGACTTCCGGCTTACGGCGGAGCTTGCCGACACCTCCTTCGAGGGGGTCCTGGAAGAGGCCAGAAATCTCTTGAAAAGGCTTGGGTGATGTGCTAGCTTCCGTAAGATTCTTCAATACTTAATGAGCCTGAAAAGGAGTTTCAACGTGAAACGAACAGCGGTTCTGACGATCCTCTCGGCCACCCTCCTGGCGGTCCCGTTCACCGGCTGCAAAGGAAAGACCGAAACCGGCACTGCCACGGCCCCCGCCAAGAAGGCCGGGGAAGTGATCGCCGAGGTTAACGGCGACACCATCACCACCGGCGACTTCCAGAAGGAGCTGGAAAACCTTCCCCCCTACCTGAAGCCCATGGCCGACACTGCCGAAGGGAAAAAGGAACTCCTCGATACCATGGTGGTCCGGGAGCTGATCCTCCAGCAGGCCAGAAAGGACGGCCTGGACAAGAGCCCCGACGTGGCAGCCAAGCTGGAGGAGCTCAAGAAGCGGGTCGTAGTGGAGGCGTTCCTCAAGAAGAAAGTGGAGGAGCAGGCCAAAGTCTCCGACGAGGAGATGAAGAAATTCTACGAAGAAAACAAGGACAAATTCAAGACCGGTCCCCAGGTCCACGCGAGCCACATTCTCATGAAGAGCGAGGACGAAGCCCAGAAGGTCCTCAAGGAACTCAAAGAAGGGGGGAACTTCGAGGAGCTGGCCAAGAAGCACTCCATCGACTCCGCCGCGGCCAAGGGAGGCGACCTGGGATGGTTCAGCAAGGGCTCCATGGTCCCCGAATTCGAAAAGGTGGTATTCGGCCTGAAAGAGGGGGAAACCTCCGGCATCGTCAAGACCAAGTTCGGCTACCACATTATCAAGCTGACCGGCAAGCGGCCGGCCGGCATCCGTACCTTCGACGAGGTGAAAGAGCAGCTCAGGGCAGCCATCCTCCCCAGCAAGCAGCAGGAAGTCTTCCAGAAGCTCAAGGATGACATCAAGAAGGGGGCCAAGGTCACCATCAAGGAGGACGTCCTCAAGGGAATCGGAGGCGCCGCCGCGGAAAAGCCGGCACCCGCGGGCCCCGAGAGCACTCCGGCAAAGAAAGCGGAAACGAAGTAAGCGCACCGGGGCTGCCGGCAGCAACGTCGGCAGCCCCGTGCCCCCTCCCCAACGGAAACCATGATCAAAACCCTCATCACAGCCACCCTTGTCCTTATCGCCACCCTTCCCTCACCGTCACACGCAGAGGTGGTCAACCGGATTCTTGCCGTCGTCAACGACGAAATCATCACCTCCTACGCGGTCGAGAAGGAAAAGGCCACTATCCTCAAAGAGGCTGAGCGCCAGCAGCCTCCGCCCCCCCCTGAATCCCTCGTCCATCTGGACGAGACGGCCCTTAACCGCCTCATCGACAAGAAGCTCGTGGAGCAGAAAGTCCGGGAGCTGGACATCAAGGTAAGCGAAGAGGAAGTCCGGCAGGCCATCGAGGACGTGAAGCGGCAGAACAAGCTCTCCCAGGAGTCCCTCGTATCGGCCCTGGCCAATCAGGGGCTCTCCTTCGACCAGTACAAGGTCCAGATCCGCGAACAGCTGGAGCGGCTGCGCCTTGTAAGCCAGGAGGTGCGGTCGAAGATCCAGGTCGGTGAACGGGAGATGCGGGAGTACTACGAGGCGAACCCCGGCCGGTTTGGCGGCGAGGAGAACTTCCGGGCCCGCAACATCTACTTCAAGCTCGATGAAAAGATGCCGGCCGACCAGGTGAAGAAGATCATGACCACCGCCCTGACCGTCCTCCACGAGGCCCGTGACGGCAAGGACTTTGCCGAACTGGCCCGCCAGCACTCAGACGACCCTGCGGCAAAGAATACCGGTGGCGATCTGGGAACCTTCCGCAAGGGGGACATCCTCCCCGAATTCGAGGAGAGCCTCATAAAGATGAAGCCGGGCGAGGTGAGCGACCTCATCTATGTCTCGGGGGGGCTCCACATCGTCAAGCTGGAGGCACGCTTCGCCGGCACACCGAAACCCTTCGAACAGGTCAAGGCCGAAGTGGAGGACATCCTCTACCGGAAAAAGTCGGAAGAGCGCTTCAACCAGTGGGTGGCCGACCTCCGCAAGGGGGCGGCCATAGAGATTAGACAGGAAACGGGGACCGGGGACCGGGGACCAGCAAAACCGTAAACCAACCTCCACCCGCTTCTCGCCGACTTTTGGTTCGGATGCTCTTGACGTTTTTCTTCGCTTTTACCGATCCCTGGTCCCCGGTCCCGGCCTTTACAGCCCCTTGCCCCGCAACTCCTCCACCAGGGTCTTCTGCTCCGGGGTAAGGCTCTCGGGCACTGACACCCCAATCCGCACGAAAAGATCTCCCTTTCCCGCCTTCCCCATGCGGGGGAAGCCGAGCCCCTTGAGGCGGATCTTGGTCCCCGGCTGGATGCCGGCGGGTATCTTGATCCGCTTGGTACCCTCCAAGGTTGGCACGTCGAGGGAGGCACCGAGGAGGGCGTCGGTAAAGCGGATCTTCCGCTCCACCACGATGTCATCACCCTCCCGAGTGAAATGGGGATCGGTTCCCACCTTGATGATCAGGTAGAGGTCGCCGGTTGGTCCGCCGCCATGGCCAAAGCCCCCCTTCCCCGCTACCCGAAGCCGCGCGCCGTCCTCCACCCCGGCCGGTATCTTGACGGCGAGCTCCTCCCGCTTCCCGTCTCGCATGAAGGCCACTCGCTTTTCTCCGCCGTCATACGATTCCCGGAACGTAACGGGAACCTCCATGGTGAAGTCCTCGCCCCGCCGGCGACCGCCACCGAAGCCGAACCCACCCTGGCGGAAACCGCCGGCGCCGCCGAAGATGCGGGAGAAGATGTCGTCGGTGCCGAACCCCATGTCCTTGAAGATGTCCCCCACGTCAAACCCGCGGAAGATGTCCTCCTGGCTGTAGCGCTGGTGGAAGCCGCTGGAGCCGAACTGGTCGTACTGGGCCCGCTTCTGGGGATCGGAGAGGACCGCATAGGCCTCGTTGATCTCCTTGAATTTGTCCTCGGCCCCCTTGTCGCCGGGATTTTTGTCGGGATGGTACTTGACGGCCAGCTTCCGGTAAGCTTTCTTGATCTCAGCTTCAGTGGCCCCTTTCTTCAGGCCGAGTACCTCGTAGTAATCCGTTTGCGCCATCTGAAAATCCTTTCCGTAGGTCTTGAAAGAATGTAAGCGCTCCGGAGTACCCTGTCAACGGTTCAGCTGGAGAAGGCTCCATGTTTACTTTCTTGACAGCCGCCCATGCAGGGTCTATCAATGATCAGAGTGCATTCATCGAACGGCGAGGAGCAGGGATGAAAAAAGTTATCGTGGTGGGGGGCGGCATTTCTGGGCTCGCAACCGCCTTTGAGCTGCGCAATAAAGGAGCAGAGGCGGGCATCGAGCTGGATGTGACCCTGCTGGAAAAGGAAGAGCGGGTCGGCGGCAAGATCTGGAGCATCAAGGAGGAGGGATACCTCTGCGAGTGGGGGCCCAACGGCTTTCTGGACTCCAAGCCCCAGACCCTCGACCTCTGCCGGGACCTGGGTGCCTCGGAAAGGCTCCTGCGGAGTAACGATAACGCCCGTAAGCGCTTCATCTACACCGGGGGCGTTCTGAACCGGCTCCCCGAGAACGGCCCCACGTTTCTCAAGAGCAGCCTCATCTCGTGGCCCGGCAAACTCCGCTTGGCAATGGAACCCTTCATCTCGAAGCGGACCGACGGCACCGACGAGACCCTCGCCTCCTTTGGCCGCCGGCGCCTCGGCGAGGAGGCCCTCCAGAAGCTCATCTCCCCCATGGTGTCGGGGATCTTCGCCGGCGACCCGGAAACCATGTCGCTCCGCTCCTGCTTCCCCCGCATCGCGGAACTGGAGGACGAATACGGTAGCCTCATAAAAGCCATGATCAAACTGGCGAAAAAGAAGAAGCAGGAAGCGGCCCAGGGAAAGGCGGTATCGAGCGCCGCCGGCCCCGGTGGAGTCCTCACCTCTTTCCGATGGGGGATCCAGGAGCTGACCGACATCCTGGCGGAGCAGCTCGGTTCCGCGACCGTGGTTACGGGTCAGCCCGTGACGGGCTTGACCAGGGGATCGAGCGTCCCGTGGCGGCTGAAGACACCCACCGTCGATATCGACGCCGACGTGGTGATTCTCGCCTCGCCGGCCCATGCCACCGCCGGCATCGTCAGCGGCGTTGACGCCGCCATGGCCCAGGTGCTGGGGGAGATCCCCTACGCCTCCATGACCGTGGTCTGCTTCGGCTTCGAACGGGAGCGGATCGCCTACGACCTGAACGGCTTCGGCTACCTGATCCCCAAGGATGAGGGGATGAACACCCTCGGTACCCTCTGGGACTCCAGCATCTTCGAAAACCGTGCCCCAGAGGGTAAGGTGTTACTGCGGAGCATGCTCGGCGGCGCCTGCTTCCCCGAGTACGTGAAACTTTCCGACGCGGAGGTGATGCAGCGGGTGAAGGCAGATCTCAAGGCGACCATGGGAATCACGGCGGACCCCTCCTTCATCAGGATCTTCCGCCATCCCCAGGCCATCCCCCAGTACACCGTCGGCCACGGAAAGCGCTTGGCGGCCCTCCAGGAACGCTCCTCGGCCCTCCCGGGGCTCTTCCTTACCGGAAACTCCTACCGCGGCATCGGCCTCAACGACTGCGCCACCGCCGCCAACCGCACCACCGACGAGGTGGTGGCCTATCTGAAGGGCCGATAGTTAATGCTTGAACATACGACGATCACATTCTATTCTTCCCGTACCCCGTACGGGCATTCACACCAATACCAAGGAGGAAGACCATGAAGAAAACCCTGCTGACCCTGACCGCCTGCATCACCCTCGGCGCCTTTGCCGGTATCGCTTCGGCCGCCGACTACACCATCCCCTCCCCCTCTGCCGAGCTCCAGAAGAGGGAGGATAAGGCAAAGGAAAAGGTCCAGAAGAAGGAAAAGGCCGCGAAAGAGAAGCTTGCCGAAAAGGAAAAGAAGGTCTCCGACAAGCAGACCGACGTAAAGGAGCAGGTTGAGAAGAAAAAAGCCCAGGCCACTGAAAAGCACGAAAAGGTAAAGAGCAAAGTGAAGCAGAAGAAGGAGAAGGCCAAGCAGATGAAGGAAGCCGGGAAGAAAGAAGTGCAGGACTTGAAAGAGATGAAGTAACCGCCACAGACTACGACGCCAGTCTTCGGGGGGGGCCGCGCCAGCAGCCTCCCCGCTTTAGTTTTATCCATCCGGCAGCTCACGCTACCTGTAGTTCTTCCTCCGGAACAGCCCCGTCTTGAGCGACACGATCCGATCCAAAAAGAGGATCCCGTCCAGATGGTCCATCTCGTGCTGGATGGCGACCGCCTCGAAGCCGCTGGCGGAGATCTCCCGCTCCGTCCCCTCCCCGTCCCGGAACCGGACGGTGATGGTGGTGGCCCGCTCTACGTCGCCGGTGTAGTCTGGGACGCTCATGCATCCCTCCCGCATGATAGCCGCACCTTCCCGGTGGACGATCTCGGGGTTTACCATGACAAGGACACCGTGGTTGTTCTCCTTGCCGTGACGGCTTCCGGAGACGTCCACCACGCAGACCCTGAGGGTGGCGCCGATCTGGGGTGCGGCGACCCCGACGGAGCCGGGTCCGGCACGCATGGTGTCCAGAAGGTCGTCGATAAGACCCCGGATCTCGTCGTCGATAACGGCGACGGCATGGCTCACCTTCTTTAGAACGGGATGGGGATAGCAGAGGATGGGCTGTGCGGGCATGGCGTCAGAGGGAGACCGGCGTGATGGATCGCACCGAAATCTCCACGTTCATCTCCTTCTTAATCTTGTCGAACATTGCCGCCACGTCTTCCACGACAATACCTTCCGGTAGTGCCGCCTCCAGCATCAGGACGTAGACCGGCTCTTCCTTGGTGCCGATGAGCTTGGTATTGAGGTCGGTAATATTCACCTTCCGCTCTGCCAGCTCATTTGTCACGCGGTAGATGATCCCGGGCCGGTCGGAGCCGTAGACCGAAACCATGCAGAGCTCCCCTTCCGGCGCCTGGTAGGCCACCTCGTCGGGGGAAAGGGTCCGGGCCGCCACCGTGAGCCCCATCTCTTCCGCCACTCCCCGGAACTCCTCCAGAATCCTCCCCTTGCTGAAGGGTTTCTCATGGGAGACGATGAGAATCATGGAGAACTCCCCCCCGAGCATGGTGGAGCTGGAATCCTCGACGTTGCACCCCAGCCGGTAGAGGACCCCGGCCGTTGCGGCCACGATACCGGGGCGGTCTTTTCCCACAACCGTGACGGCGTAGTGGGCAAGGGAATCCGTTTTCTTCGTGCTCATCATGGAAAGGGTCTCCTTCGGTGATCGGCGCGCTATTCCGCAGCGGGTAGACGTCGACTCTAGCAGATGGCGCCGCCAATGGCAAGGTGCGGATGAGGTTCCTCAGGGCCAGGACTTCACTCGACCGGCCGAACGATTATATTGAGCACGAAACTGACGACGCTGAAGACGAGTGCGCCTAGAATGGCGCTCCCGATGCCGGCGATGTTGAATCCCGGGACGATCCAGGCGGCCAGGGCAAAGACGGCGCCGTTCACCACGAGGGTGAAGAGGCCGAGGGTGAGCACCGTGATCGGCAGGGTGAAAAAGGAGATGATGGGCCTGAGTACCGCGTTGAGGAAGCCCAGCACAAGGGCCGCAAGGAAAAGAGTACCGCTACCGGCGATGCTGATGCCGGGAACCAGGCGGACCACGGCAAAGAGGGCCACTGCGTTGACAATCAATTTAAGGATAATTCCGAGCATTGTGTGATGTCTCCCTACCGGTCTTTTAGCCGGCCCCATTCGTAGATCTGAGCGCCCCGATGAGTTGCTCGGGAAGCCGGCGGGGCTTCATCCCAGGCCGGACGCAGACGAGGGTGACGCGCCCCTCCACGAGGGTCTTTCCGTCTTCCGCCCTCACTACCCGCTGCCTCAGGGAGAACGTGGCCTTCCCCACCTCAAGCACCTCGGTTTCCACCCGGAGGAGGTCATCGAGGACCGCCGACGCCCGGAAATCCACCTCCATCCGCACTACCGGGAAGACGGCACCCTCGTCGGCCAACTCCCGCACCGACAGTCCCCGCCGGCGGAGGAACTCGCACCTCCCCCGCTCGAAAAAACCCAGGTAGCGGGCATGGTAGACAATCCCTCCGGCATCGGTGTCCTCATAGTAGACGCGAAACTCCATTCCTTCCCCTCCCATGGCAAAAAAAAGAGGCCCGGGGCCTCTTTATGAGCGGCACCTTAGCGCTGCTACTTGAATTTCAGAACCACGCTGTGGAGCGAGCCGGTGTTCTGGTCCCGGAGCTGCATCCGCAGTTCCCGCGCCGTATCCGCCTCGGCAGGGAAGAAGAGGAAGCCGCTGGCGATGCTCCCGGCCGGGAGGGTCTTCCCTTCCAGCCCCTTGGCCCGAATGTCGTTGATAATGGATCGCTCCCGTTCCCCCGAGGTTCCCCCCTTGAGGCCGCCGGCAACGGCACCACCGGCACCACCGATGGCAGCCCCCTTGCCGACCGCCTCGCCGATGCTCTGCCCGGAGACAATGCCAATTGCAGCGCCGAGAACGGCACCACCGACGGCGCCAAGAATGGCACCCTTTCCGGTTTCACTTCCGAAGAAGGAGGCGAACTGGGTCGATTTCTCGATCCGGTCCACGGCCACCGCGTTGGGGACCACCTGGAAGTAGCGGTTCTGGTCGTTCACCAGGAAGGTCTGATTGGAGACAATCTCCATGTTTTTCGCTCCCTGGTTGGTCATGACGATCTGAACGGGAATGAGGCCGCTCCCCTTGATGTCGAAGCCGAAGGCGTTCTGGGCGGCCCCGCTGTCGGCGTAGGCCTCGCCGCCGATGGTGACGCCGCTTACCACGAGCCGGTTCACGTAGTCCTCGGCGGGCCGGAAACCGACGTACTGGCTCCGGTAGGGGGTGCAGGCCGAGATCAGCATCAGGGGGATAAGCAGGGTGGCGCCTTTCTTGAGCATGGCATGCTTCATGGCTTGTTCACTCCTTGGTGATGATGTGAATGGAACTGTGAAAAGATTATCACGCTTCTTTCCCGTGACAATCATCATCCGTGGCTCAATGTGCCCAAAAAAGCGGCATCAGATTTTTCGATGTAACGGGTTTTCTCGAGCAGAGACAGGGCACAGGCTCATTTATACCCCAAAACCGTCCACACGCGAATCTGGTGTCAATAACGCGAAAACAGTCTATGACTCGTTTTTTCGTCCCATTACGATGAGGCTTCGCCCGTCACCGGAGAACGGCAGAGGGAATTCCAGCACCTGGCGGATCTCCACACCGAGCACCTCCAGGGCGGGGCGGGACGTCTCGGCCTCCTCGCGGCCCCCCTGCCCCTTCATGGCGACAATGGCACCGTTTGGCCTCAGGAGGGGCAGCGCCATGCGGACAAAGGTGGGGATGTCGGAGAAGGCCCGGGAAACGATCCAGTCGAAGTGACCGGCGAACCGCCCGGCCAGTTCCTCGCCCCGGGCATGGATCGACTGAAAGCACGAAAGCCCCAGGAGCCTCCCCATATGGCGCTGGAAGATAATCTTCTTTTCCACTGCGTCAACTGACACCACTTCGCTCTTCGGATGAAGGATGGCAAAGGGGATGACCGGAAAGCCGCCGCCGGAGCCGAGATCCAAGAGCTTCCCCCCCTTCCCGACCGCGCGGCAGAGAGAGAGGGAATCCACGAAGTGCTTCAGGGCGATCTCCCGTTCGGTGGTGATGGCGGTCAGGTTGATCTTGCGGTTCCATTTCCGAAGCTCAGCGGCAAAGAGAGCAAATTTCCCCACTTGGGCCGACGTGAGTTCCACACCCAGCTGGGCCGCTCCGCGCACCAGGAGGTCCTTGGCTTCCTGGTCCATGCTACCCCCGGGCCTTGAGGGCAAGGGACAGAATCCCCACCGCCGCCGGGGTTACCCCCTGGATGCGGGAGGCCTGCCCCAGGGTGTCGGGACGGAATTTGGCCAGCTTCTCCCGCACCTCGGCCGAGAGGCCGGGGAGGGCCCCGTAGTCGAAGCCGGCGGGAACACGGGTCCCTTCCAGCTTCCGGGCCCGCTCCACCTGGTCCAGCTGCCGCTCGATGTACCCCTGGTACTTGATCTGGATCTCCACCTGCTCCCGAACCACCGGCGGCACCTCCGCCGCCCGGGGATCGATGCGGCATAATTCCTCGTAGGTTATATCGGGACGCCGCAGGAGCTGCTCATAGGTGAGGGCATTCTGGAGAGCTGTCAGGGAGAACGCGGCCAGGAAATCCGGATCCGCTTCGGAGGGGAGGAGTTTCGTTCCCTTGAGCCGAGCAAGCTCGGCACCGATCCGCTCCCGTTTCTCCAGGAACCGTTGGTACGCTCCTTCCGGCACGAGCCCCACGGCGTGGCCCCGCTCCCGGAGCCGCAGGTCCGCGTTGTCCTCCCGCAGGAGGAGCCGGTACTCGGCCCGTGAGGTGAACATCCGGTAGGGTTCCCGGGTGCCGAGGGTAACAAGGTCGTCGATCATGACGCCGATATAAGCCTCGCTCCGGCCCAGAATCAGCGGTTCTTTGTCCCGCACCCGCAGGGCGGCGTTGATCCCCGCCATGAGCCCCTGCCCCGCCGCCTCTTCGTAGCCGGAGGTGCCGTTAATCTGGCCGGCGTGGTAGAGGTTACGGACAAGCTTGGTCTCCAGGGAGGCGTGGAGCTGGATCGGGTCCACGTAATCGTACTCGATGGCATAGGCGGGCCGCATGATCTCCACCCGCTCCAGCCCCTCGATGCTCCGGTAGAAGGCCCACTGGATATCGATGGGGAGCGAGGTGGAGAGCCCCGAGGGATAGTACTCCACCGTGTCCCGCCCCTCGGGCTCCAGAAAGGTCTGGTGACGGTCCTTCTCGGGGAAGCGGACCACCTTGTCCTCGATGGAGGGGCAATAGCGGGGACCGATTCCTTCGATCACGCCGGCATAGAGGGGCGAGCGGTCGAGCCCCGAGCGGATGATCTCGTGGGAGCGGGGGTTGGTGTAGGCGATGTAGCACGGCACCTGGGGCTGGTCGATCCGCTCCGTGGAGAAAGAGAACGGTACTGGCGGGTCATCCCCGTGCTGGGGCTCCAGGCGGGTGAAATCAATGGTGCGGCCGTCGAGCCGGGCCGGGGTGCCCGTCTTGAGACGGCCCACGGCAAAGCCCAGCTCCCGGAGCTGGTCCGACAGCCCCACGGACGGTAGATCCCCCGCCCTCCCCCCGGGGTAGTTGGTGAGCCCCACATGGATGAGCCCCCGCATGAAGGTGCCGGTGGTGAGGATGACGGTGGCGCCGAGGTAGCGGACCCCGACCTTCGTATCGACACCGCGTACCTCGCCATCCTCAACCACAATGCCGGTCACCTCGGCCTGCTTGAGGGAGAGGCGTTCCTGCTGCTCCATGACGTGTTTCATCCGGAGACGGTAGAGCTGCTTGTCGGCCTGGGCCCGGGAGGCCCGGACCGCCGGCCCCTTGCGGGTATTGAGGATGCGGAACTGGATGCCGGTGGCGTCGATATTCTTTCCCATCTCGCCGCCGAGGGCATCGATCTCCTTCACCAGATGCCCCTTGGCCGACCCGCCGATGGCAGGGTTGCACGACATGAGGGCAATGGCGTCCAGATTAATGGTGAGAAGCAGCGTCTCGCACCCCATGCGGGCAGCGGCCAGGGCCGCCTCGCAGCCGGCATGGCCCGCCCCCACCACGATGACGTCGTACTGTTTATCGTAGTCGATGAATTCCATCTCTTGCGTATGACCTCAATCCTGTTTCACAGGAGGCGATAATGGATACGGTATCCCAGCAAATTAGTCAGTGGCAACAAGAAGTTAGCCACAATGTTCCACGTGAAACATCTACCCAATGATACCCGTTGCACCCCTTGTTCGTCAAACCTACTTCCCGATGCAGAACCGCTGGAAGATAAGCTCAAGAATATCATCGGGGGTCGTTTCGCCGGTAACCTCCCCAACGGCATCAAGGGCGTCCCTGAGGTCCACGGCCAGAATTTCCAGATCGTTGCCCGCCGCCAGATTGGCGAAGAATACGGCGATTCTTCCCCGAGCCTTTACCAGGGCATCCCGGTGCCGTGTCTGCGAGAGGGCCACATACTCCCGGCTGTCAATGGCTCGACCGTGAATGAAGGTTTCGAAAACGGCCTCCCGCAGGTCGTCGATGCCGGCCCCGGTGGCAGTGGAAATAGCAACGGTGTGCACACCCTCCAGCTCGCCGGGAATACGAAGGGTGACCGGAAGATCGCTCTTGTTCGTGACGACAATTACGCGCCGTTCCGCCAGGGCGGCAAGAATCATCCGGTCGTCGTCGTCAAAGGGACGGGAACCGTCGAGGACGAAAAGGATCAGGTCAGCCTGGGGTATCTTCTCCAGGGTGAGACGGACCCCCTCCTGCTCGACGACATCCTCAGTCTCCCGAATGCCGGCGGTGTCCAGCATCCGGAGCGGCAGGCCCCGGACGTTAACCACCTCCTCAATGATGTCCCGGGTGGTGCCGGGGACCGACGTGACGATGGCGCGCTTCTCCTGGAGGAGCGTATTAAGGAGACTCGACTTCCCCACGTTGGGCTTCCCGGCAATGAGGACCGACACCCCGTCCCGGAGCACCCTCCCCTCGTCGAAACCCTCCAGGAGTTCTTCAATTCGGCCCGAGGCCTCCCGGGCCTTTGCCTCGATCTCCACCCGGGAGGCGGGATCCACCTCGTCATCGGGGAAATCGATGAACGCCTCAACAAGGGCAAGACTATGTCGCAGGCAACCCTGCACGGCCTTGAGCCGCTCGGAGAGGCGCCCCTCCCGCTGGTGCTGGGCCAGATTGAGAGCCGCCTCGGTCTTGGAGCGGATCACGTCGATGACCGCCTCGGCCTGAACGAGATCAATGCGGCCGTTCAGGAACGCCCGGCGGGTAAACTCCCCCGGCTCGGCCGGACGGGCGCCGCACTGGAGCACCGCGTCCAGGACCCGGCGGGTGACCAGGTATCCCCCGTGGCACTGGATCTCAAGGACATCCTCCCGGGTGAAGGAACGGGGTGCCCGCATCAGCACCGCCATAACCTCGTCAACGGTGTCCCGCGACTCGGGATCCACTACGGTGCCATAATAAAAACGGTGACTCACGAAGTCACCGTTCTCGTTAACCCGCCGGACGATCCGCCGGGCAATGGCGGGGACATCGGGACCGCTCACGCGGATGATGCCGATCCCCCCCTCCCCCACCGGCGTGCCGATGGCCGCTATGGTATCTTCCAGGTACATCGTGTCCCTACTTGGCCTCGGCCGCGGCGATGCTCTTGTTGATGTAGGATTGCTGGATAATGGTCAGAACGTTGTTCACGAGCCAGTAGAGGACGAGTCCCGACGGGAAGTTCAGGAACATGAAGGTGAAGACCACCGGCAGGGCCATCATCATCTTCTGCTGCATGGGGTCCATTTGGGACGGCGTCATCTTCTGCTGGATGACCATGGTGATCCCCATGATGATGGGAGTCACATAATAAGGATCCTTGCCGGCGAGATCCTGGATCCAAAGCATGAACGGCGCGTGGCGCAGTTCAATGGAGAACATGAGGGCCTTGTAGAGGGCGAAGAAGACCGGGATCTGGACGAGCATCGGGAGGCAACCACCCACGGGGTTCACCTTGTGGGTCTGGTAGAGTTCCATGATCGCCTTGTTCATGGCATCGCGGTCATTCTTGTACTTTTCCCGCACCTCCTGCATCTTCGGCTGAAGCTTCTGCATCTGCTTCATGGACTTGTAGCTGGAGTGGGTCAGGGGATAGAAGATGATCTTCAGGATCACCGTGATAATGATAATGGCGATGCCATAGTTGTGGACGTACTTGTAGAAGAACTTGAGGCTGTGGAGAAGCGGTTTGGCCAGCATTGCGAACCAGCCCAGGTCGATGGCCCGCTCCAGGCTGTTCCCCTGTGCCTTGAGGATATCCAGATCCTTGGGACCGAAGTAGAGGCGATAGGCGACGGATTTCGACTCGCCGGGATTCAGAGAAGTTTCCGGTGCGGTGATGGTGTCCTCAAGCATCCCCCGGGGGGTGCTGCGGACAGCGGCCGTGGCGATGCTCCCCCCCTGCCCCACGACGGCCGAGAGGAAATACTTGTCGGCAAAACCGCTCCAGAGAGGTGCACTGTAGCTCTTCCCCTGCCCGACCAGGTCCTTGACCTTCTCCTCCGTAAGCTTGTCCTGGGCAAAGGTCACCGGTCCGAACGTCTCAAGCCGGCTCTCCTTGACCCGGGGAACCGCCGGATAGGTCATGACCGTCTGGAAGGCGGCGCCGACCCGGGCCGTGCCGGAATTGGCAGTCTGGTAGACCATGTCGATGCCGTAGTTGCCACCCTGGAAAGTGTAAATCTTGCGGACCGTGACGCCGGCAGGCGATATCCAGGTGAAGGCAAGTTCCTTCTTCTCCTCCCCTGCCTCCACGGTCAGGGAGTCGGCGCTCGACACAAAGAGGGCAGACGGATCGAGACCAATGCCGGCGGCACGGGTGGAGAGGGTATAAGCGGACGGGTCGCGCTCGTCCACCAAGGTGACATGTTTGCCGGTGAGGTCAGCGGTTTCGCGGTACTTTTTCAGGACAAGGCGGGTCAGACTACCCCCTTGAGTCGAAAAGACCGCCGTATAGTCCGGCGTCTCGACGGCTATCTCCTTCTGCTGGGCCTTAACCGCTGCAGCGGGCACAGGTGAAGGGGCCGGAACTGCCGCTACAGAAGCCTGGGGTGCTCCCGGCTGGGAACCGGTCACCGCCTGCTGGGCGGACGGCGCCGGAGCCTCCTTCTTCGGCGGGGGGAACAGGGCCGAGTACCCGTAGAAGAATACAATAGAGAGGATAACTGCAATCAAAGCCCTTTTTTCCATGTCAGCTCCTGATGGATGGTTACTTGACGGGGTCGTAGCCACCGGGGTGGTACGGATGACATTTCATGATCCGGACGGCACTGTACCACAGCCCTTTGAGAAGGCCGTGCCGCATGAGCGATTCCTTGGCATAGGTTGAACAGGAGGGATAGAAGCGGCAGGTGGGCCCGGTGAGGGGCGAGAGGTAGCGCTGGTAGATGCCGATGATCTTGATGAGAATCTTCAGCATGATCGTGTGAGGCCCGCAAGGCGCTCCACCACCCGGTCCAGTTCCTTGCAGACTCCCTGGTAGTCGAGCTTGTCAGCTCCCCTTCGGGCAATTATGTTGATGTCGAGGGGAGGAAAGAGCGCCTTGTGCAGTCGATAGTACTCCCGCACAAGGCGCTTGATCCGGTTTCTGGTTACCGCATTACCTACCTTGCGGCTTACGGTGATGCCAATACGACAGGCTGGATCAGGCCCCGCTGCCCAAAGAACTAGGAAACAGGGGGTGCTGATCTTGCGCGAGCTCTCCGAGAGCCTGAGAAAATCGACTCTTTTGAGTAGGCGCTCGTCTTTGGTGAACGTGAACAGAGGAATTCCCCCTCGGTCCGCCTCCAGGCGTCGGAAGGCAACCGGAGGATTACTTGCCGGCGATGGTCACAGCAAGACGCTTACGCCCCCTGGCACGACGACGCTTGATGACGAGCCGGCCGTTCTTGGTGGACATACGGACACGGAAGCCGTGGGTGCGCTTCCGGGAAGTGTTGCTGGGCTGAAAGGTCCTTTTCATATGCTATCTCCCTGAATCAG